>NZ_JAFCVW010000038.1:0-1056 GCF_049897245.1 Sphingomonas sp. DC5200-1 | reverse complement strand
CTGAAGATCAACGGCCTCGCAACCATCAGCGAGGATGTCGTGGAAGCCGCCCGCAGCACCCTCGTCATCGGCGTCACCTAGTGCTGACATTCGTGACATTTACCGCTGAAAGCCACACCAATTTCCGCAGCCTTGGGTCTTTCACAATCCTCTTTCACTAAGCCAACAAAAGGCAAGAGGTTTTTGGAGGATGAAACATGCCCGCACGTATTCCGATGACCCAGCGGCAGCGCGCCGCGTTGCTTGCTTTGCCCGACAGCGAGGCGGCGGTGGTGCGACATCATGGCCTCGATGCCGAGGACCTTGCTGCGATCGGCTTCGCACGCACTCCGGCGACCCGCTTGAGCTATGCCCTGCAACTCTGCTGCCTGCGCTATCCGGGGCGACATCTGCGCACAGGCGAGCTGTTGCCTGCAATCATGCTCGACCACATCGCCGAACAGGTCGGAGTGGATGCAGGCGTCGTCGCCGACTTCGCGCGGCGAGCGCCGACCCGCTACGATCAGCTTGCCGCCATCAAGGCGCGCTTCGGATTCACCGATCTGAGCCGGCCAGCGCGCGGCATCATGATGACTTGGCTGGAAACCGAAGCCATGGCTATCGTGGACGGGCGCATTTTGCTTGATCGATTGCTGGACGAGCTGCGCACGCGACGCATCGTCATCCCTGGCATCAGCGTCGTTGAGCGGATGGCGGCCGAGGCGATGCTTCGGACGGAAACCGATCTGGTCGCCGCGGTCGATGCTAAACTCGATGCGGATATGCGTCAGCGTCTCGATATGCTGATCGATGAGAAGGTACATGACCGGCAGAGCCGCTTGTCCTGGCTGCGCGAACCAGAGCCCCGCGTCGCGTCAGCCTCGCTTGCCGAAATCCTCGAGAAGGTCGCGATAATCCATAGGACCGGTATTTCCAGCATTCCGGTCGATCCCCTGCATGTGGATCGGCGTGGAAAAGGGACCCCGGTAGCGGGGTGATCGGCGTCGAAAAAGGACCCCTCATCCCGGTGGTCTAGGGTGCTCGCTTGGCGGTGTGTCAGGCGGCGAGATCGGGATG
>NZ_JAFCVW010000037.1:0-1360 GCF_049897245.1 Sphingomonas sp. DC5200-1 | reverse complement strand
TGTATTCCTGAAGCGTCAGCACGACGCTTTCGTTGTCGTCGGCCGAGAATATCGCGCGCGGACCATGACCTGGCCAGACCCGAACCTCGGGCGAGAACGACCCGGGCGAGCCTCCCGACCACGTCCTGAACGGAAGGTCGTTGGTGCAGCAGAAGTCCTCGATATCCTCGATATTGCCGTTCTGGACCTCGTGAGCATGGAGGCGCAGGGGTTCGCCGGATGTAACGGATTCAAGCGGTTCTCCCCCCCATTCGGTCGAGAGGCCGTAGAAATCGGCGAGTTTGTACAGTTCGGGCAGTCGATCGGCGGGAAGTTTCCCCCCGATCGTAATGGAGACGGAGACGCGGTCGGCCATGTCGGGACCTCGTGATGAAGTGGACGTGCCGGTCCCGCGAGCGGTGTCATCACCATTCGCCCGGCTATCCATTCATCACCCCCTTCCCTTGAGCGTGGCCCAGGTTCGAACTGCGATATCCTGTGCTTATACGGCGATAAAGCGAAGGAATAGCTAAATTATCGATCCGATACGGTGTTGAATCGGGACTGGAGCCCATGAAGCAAAAAAAGGGCGACGCCGTGTGCCGGCGTTGCCCCGAGTTTCGGCGTGCGGGAGCGAAAGGGGGCGCGCCCGTGCGCCATGCGGTGCCGTGAGGGAGTGCACGGCACCGGGGGTGGATCAGGCGTCCTCGGCGACGCGCTGGCGGCGACCGCGGCCCTTGCCGACCGGCTCCTCGACCGGGGCGGTGGTTTCGCCCAGGCCGTTGTCGGTGGTGCCCGCATCGTGATCGGGGCCGTTGCCGACCGGGCCGCCATCGGCGCCGAACGGCGGCGACAGATCGTCATCCGCCTTGACGCCGAGCGCGGCACCGACATCGCGGCGCTTCTGGGCGCGCTGCCACACGACGTTGTACGAGCCGTCGTCCTGGCGGAAGGCCGAGACCTGCAGCGGCGCGGCGAGCGACGGATCGTCGATGCGGCCGTTCAGGAACGCCTCGCCGGTGTTGTTCGAGGTGAGTTCGAAGAACGCCCCGACCTGCACCCACGTCCGGCCCGGGGTGAGCGCGTGGATCTCGTAGCGCGGCGCGCGCGGGTTGGACGACTGGACCGGCTTGAGCGCGATCGTCATCGCGACGGCGAGGGTGGAAATGCGGCCCATGAAAATGCCCGCGTCGTTCTGCTTGATCTGACCGATGTTCATGACGTGTCTCCTGTGATGTCGTGCTGGACCCCATGTCCTCGACACCGATCTTCAATCCTCCTCCCCTCCCCGGCCCTTCGGCCGGGCAGGGCGCGATGAGCGCCCCTCACCGACCGCGTCTTCACGCGGACGGTGGATCGTGCGGCAGGCGGACGATGTCGG
>NZ_JAFCVW010000036.1:0-1673 GCF_049897245.1 Sphingomonas sp. DC5200-1 | reverse complement strand
CCCACATTTCCCAAGTAAGGCGCTGATTTCGCTGTCCTGACCATTATATTTCCTATATAAAACATGGTGTTGAAGGCTGCGAGGGGCGCGTTTCATGGATCACCCAGAGGGTGCGGGCTTGCAACGGGCAGATCGGGTGGATTTCGACCCTCGCGTGCGGCTGGAATTTCGCGGCACGCAGCTCAGTTCCGACGGCGGCCTTCTGGTGATGCGCGAGCTTGATGACGCGCTCGGGTTGTCCGATTTGGCGTCAGCGGCGCTGCGCGATACTCGCTCTGGCAAGAACACGGTCCATCGGCTCGACGGCCTGTTCCGGCAATCAGTCTTTGGGCGGCTGGCCGGATACGAGGATGTCAACGACGCCAACCGTCTCGCCTGCGATCCGGTCATGCGCCAAGTTGTCGGCGGCAGAGCGGTCGATGCACAAGCGGCCTCGGCATCGCAGATGGGACGGTTCGAGACCGAGACGCTGGCTCTGGCCGGGAACCGTGCCGCGCTGGCCGACCTGAACGGGCAATGGATCGACCGGTTCCATGACCGTAACGGGCTGAAGTACATCGTTCTGGACATGGACAGCTCGGTCAGCCCGACCCATGGCGACCAGGAAGGGTCCGCCTGGAATGGCCATTTCGACTGTAGCTGCTATCACCCCAACTTTCTGTTCAACCAGTTCGGGATGCTGGAACGCTGCGCCCTGCGCCATGGCAACGTCCACAGCGCCGATGGCTGGCGTGATGTTCTCGACCCCGTCATTGCGCGCTACGCGGAGCGCGACCTTGGTGGCAGGTTCTTCCGGGCCGATGCTGCCTACGCGATCCCGGCGATCTATGAGCGATTGGAAGAAGCGCGGTTCTTCTACGCCATCCGGCTGCCCGCAAACGCGGTCCTCAAGGACAAGATCGCGCATCGGCTAACGCGCCCTGTCGGGCGGCCGTCACTGACCAAGGTCAAGCGGTTCTTCGAGGAATTCGAGTATCAGGCGGCGTCCTGGGACAAGGAACGCCGGGTGATCGCCAAGATCGAATGGCATCCGGGCGAACTGTTCCCGCGTGTCGGCTTCATCGTCACCAACCTGCCGATGGAGCCGGACTGGGTGGTGCGGTTCTACAACCAGCGCGGCACCGCCGAGCAGCACATCAAAGAGGGCAAATACGCCTTTCGCTGGACGCGGCTGTCGTGCCGGAAGTTCCGCGACAATGAGGTGCGGCTGCAACTGCACGCCCTGGCGTACAACCTGGCCACCTTCTTGCGCTGCATCGAGCTGCCCGAGGCCATGGCCGACTGGTCGTTGACCAGCCTGCAACTGAAGCTGATCAAGATCGGGGCACGTGTGGTCCGTCACGCCCGCACCATCACCTTCCAGCTGGCCGAGGTCGCTGTCACCGGCACGATGGTACGCGCCATCCTCGCCGCTATCCGCCGATTGCGAGCGCCACCGCTATGCGCATGATCGCGATCCACGCTCAAACTGAACGAAAGCGGCTGGACAGATCTGTCCGCTGCGCTGAAAAACGCCGCCCCTGGGCAAGGAAACAGCGGCTTCGCGGTCTGATCCGTCCAGATCCAGCAGTCTGCGCGACCGCAGGTGCCGCTTGCGGCAGAAAATCCTTGTCTAGCGCTCGGATACAGGCGATCTTCACCTCAAACGCCACGCCACTTGGGGAATGCAGGCT
>NZ_JAFCVW010000035.1:0-2119 GCF_049897245.1 Sphingomonas sp. DC5200-1 | reverse complement strand
GTCGGGAGGCTCGCCCGGGTCGTTCTCGCCCGAGGTTCGGGTCTGGCCAGGTCATGGTCCGCGCGCGATATTCTCGGCCGACGACAACGAAAGCGTCGTGCTGACGCTTCAGGAATACACCGCGATTCCAGTCAACCCGGATGAAAACGGGGTTAGCGGCCTCAAGGCCTAATGGTTACGTGATATATCACCTATATATATGCCATATCACCGCCTATTCCCTCGCCACCTCCATCATCATCCTCGAGCAGCATCGGCTGGCGCTCCACCGGACGCGGCTGGTGGAGATCGGCTCTCCCTATAATCCCAACTTCCAGTCCGCGCTCATCACGCTGTCCGGCCATGGCGCGGGCGCGACGTCGGCCAATGCCGCGTCATTGGCCAGGGTCTCCGCGATGGTCACGCAGCAGGCGACCTTCCTCGCGTCGATGGACGGATTCCTGTTCATCGTGATCGTTGCGTGCGTCGGCGGGCTGATCGCGCTGTTGCAGCGGCAGATCCGCCAGCGGCCCTTCAGCCGCCGCGATCGAGCAGCGCCTGCACCCGCTTGTAGAAGGTTTCGCGGGCGTCCCCTTCGGGGCCTTTGTCCGCGCGGGTCCAGGATGCGTTGGTGGCGATCACCAGCCGGCGCTTCCGATCGATGAAGATGCCCTGGCCGAAAATCCCCTGCGCGGCGACCGAGCCGTCATCGTAAGTCCACCATTGATAGCCGTAGCCGGCGCCGGGAACGCCGATGTCCTTCTGCTTTACGGTCGCCTGCGCGAACCAGTCGGCGGGCACGACCTGCCGTCCGCCGGCCTTGCCGTCAGCGAGCACGAACAGGCCGAACCGGGCAAAGTCGCGGGTAGTTGCCTGAATGCAGCAGCCGGCGATCTCGTGGCCGGTGCTGCCCTTCAGCCAGGTCGCTTCCGAAGCCATTCCGCCCGGCTGCCAGATCTTCTCCTGCAGATATCGGGACAATGTCTTGCCGGTCGCCGAGGACACCAGCACGCCGATCAGGTTGGTCTCGCCCGTATTGTAATGCCACACGGCGCCCGGCGGATGGGCGCGGGGCAGCTTGCGCATATAGCTGACGGTCGCGTCGACGCCGGGATCGGGCTTCGCATCGTTGAATCTGGAGACGTCGGAATCGGGATTCTCATAATCCTCGTTCCAGCGCACGCCCGAACTCATGGTGAGCAACTGGCGCACGGTCACGTCGTCATAGGCCGATCCCCGCAGGTCGGGGATATACCGGCTGACCTTGTCCTCCAGGCTCCTGATCGCGCCATCCCGGATCGCGGCCCCGACGAGGGTGGAGGTGAAGGACTTGGCGACGGAGAAGCTGGTCCAGCGCCCCCGTGCGTCGAAACCCAGCCCGTAACGCTCGAACCGCACCTTGCCGTCCTGCAGGATGACGATGCCCGCCTCGCGCTGCTCCGCCAGATATCGGTCGATGCCGGGAATGACCAGCGGCTTGCCCTGCGGCAGCGCCAGCGGATGTGGCGAGGGGGCGATATGCGCCGCATGCGCGAGAATGGGCAACCGATCCATCGCGCGGAACGCGGCATCCCGCTGGTGCAGCGACCAGCCCAGCACATCGGCGTTGGTGGGAAGCGCGAGCAGCAATCCGCGCGTTTCCTTGTCCAGACTGGCGAACCAGCCCCCGCCCGCAAGCAGCAGCGCGCCGACCGCGCCCAAAGCCCAGGTCCGCTTGCGCATCATCCCTCCCGTCCATGTCCCCGGCGAAAATAATCGCCGCCCGCCCAGGCTATATGAAGCCGAAAATACCGGCTGACGAGACGGGAATGCGCCTCGGCCGGCGATTGCCGGATTCAGCCAGGGCGGCCATCCGGCTTCGATTTCCCGCAGGCGAAGACTTCCTTCGCCCTTCTGGAGGCGGATGTCAACACCTACTTCCACGACAAGCACATGATGGCGGGCGCAGAGCGCGCAATGAGCGAGACTTGGCCCTGTCGGTCGAACTCACCACAATAACGATATTTGGTGTCGCAACCGGTCGAGACTGTTGAAAAAGGATCGCGTGGGATCAGCGTGGTGGATGACAGGTGACGCCGGGCACCGGAGGATGCGCCGCGTATCAGGCCGGCGCGGCCTGCCGGGCCAGCAGCTGGAGGTT
>NZ_JAFCVW010000034.1:0-2481 GCF_049897245.1 Sphingomonas sp. DC5200-1 | reverse complement strand
GTAAGCGTGGCCTGAGGGCCGCCTTGCTCGTTTGGCCGTAGCCGGGATGCTTATCGTCTTTGACGAGGGCGCGGGCGGTGCGGGAAGTTTTCGGTTCTGAGACTGGTCGTACGAGCGCTCGTACGACTGGTCGTGTGGAGGTGGTCGGCCGGGTATCGGGCCGACGGAGCTGGTCGGACGCGGAGAAGCTGGAGATCCTGGCCGAGGCGTTCCGGCCGGGCGTGCGGGTCCGTGATGTCATCGCCCGGCGCGAGGTGTCGAGCAGCCTGATCTATACGTGGCGCAAGCAGGCGCGGCTGGGCAAGCTGGGCGGGGTCGCGCCTGCGCTGCCGGCATTCGCCGAGGTGCGCGTGGCCGATGTCGCCGCACCTGCGCCGCAGCCGGCGACATCCACGTCTGGCCTCATCTGCATCGAATTTCCGGGTGGCGTCCGAGTGAGCGTGGACGGGTCGGTGGACGCCGGCGCGCTGGCGCGAGTGTTGTCGGTGCTGCGTTGAGCCCCACGCCGTTGCCGACGCGGGTGTTCCTGGCGTGTGGCGTCACCGACATGCGCAAAGGGTTCGATGGCCTGGCGGTACTGGTGCAGCAGGTGCTGGCCCAGAACCCGCACTCGGGCGCGTTGTTCGCGTTCCGGGGCAAGCGGGGTCATCTGGTCAAGCTGCTGTGGTTCGATGGGCAAGGCCTGTGCCTGTTCTCCAAGCGGCTCGACCGGGGTCGGTTCGTCTGGCCGGTGACCGCGACGGGCACGGTGACGCTGACGCCGGCACAATTGTCGATGCTGCTGGAGGGCATCGACTGGCGTCGCCCAGAGCGGACGTTCACGCCGACGCTGGCGGGGTGAAAACGGCGGTTTTGCGACGCTTTTTCTCGCCCGTCGATGCGTGATCTGTTATGAAATGCGGGTGCTGGAAGCGCCTGTTTCCCCTGCTGATGCCACCGCGCGGATCGCCGCGCTGGAGGCATCGCTCGCCCGGGCGAATGCCGCGCTCGCCGCCCGCGATCTGCTCATCGACACGTTGCGCGGGCAGATCGCCCGACTGCGGCGGATGCAGTTCGGTGCCTCCTCCGAGAAGTTGGGCCGCGAGATCGAACAGCTCGAGCTGGCGCTGGAAGAGCTGGAAACGGAGCGGGATGTTTCCGAAGTCGAGACTGCGGCGCCTGGAGTAGCGCCGCGCCTGGCACCGGTCCGCAGTCTGCCGGAGCATCTGCCGCGCGAGGAGGTCGTCCACGAGCCGGCGTCCGGTATCTGCACCTGCCCGGACTGCGGTGGTGCGCTGCGCCGGCTGGGCGTGGACGCGCACGAGATGCTCGACATCGTGCCGGTGCGCTGGCGGGTCGTGCGCGACGTCCGCCCCAAATACAGCTGCCGGTCTTGCGAGAAGATCGTCCAGGCACCCGCGCCGGTCAGCGCTGTGGCGCGGGGCAAGGCGACCTTCGCGACGCTGGCGCACGTCGTCGTCTCCAAGTTCGACCACCATCTGCCGTTGTACCGCCAGGCCGAGATGATGGCCGCGCAGGGGCTCGAGATCGACCGCTCGACGCTCGCGGGCTGGGCCGGGCAAGCTGCAGCACTGCTCGACCCGGTGGTCAGCCGTATCCGTGACGAGGTGCTCAAGACCGACAAGATCCACGCCGACGACACGCCGGTGTCGGTGCTCGACCCCGGCCGTGGCAAGACCGCGACCGGGCGGCTGTGGGTGTACGCCGCCGACGACCAGGCGTCCGGCAGCACGACACCGCCCGCAACATGGTATCGCTTCACGCCCGACCGCACCGCGGCGCACCCGCAGGCGCATCTCGCCGGCTTTCGCGGCTTTCTCCAGGCCGATGCCTATGCGGGCTATGACGCCCTGTACCGCGGTGGCGTCACAGAGGTGGCATGCTGGGCACACTTCCGGCGCAAGGTGTTCGACCTGCACGAGCGCCTCTCCACGCCGCTGACCACCGATATCCTGGAGCGCATCGGCGCGCTCTATGCCGTCGAGGCGGAGGTGCGTGGTCAGCCGCCGGATGTACGCCGTCGAGCGCGACAGGAACGAAGCCAGTCGCTGGTCGACGCCTTGCGCGAGGTGCTCGACGCTGCCCTTCGCCGCCTGTCGCCCAAGTCCGACATGGCCAAAGCCATCGCCTATGGCACCAAACGCTGGCCAGCGCTGTGCCGCTTCCTGGGTGACGGGCGTCTGGAGATCGACAACAACATCGCGGAGCGGGCCCTGCGCGGCGTCGCCGTGGGAAGGCGCAACTGGCTGTTCGCGGGTTCGCGCGCAGGCGGCGAGCGAGCCGCCGCCATCTACACCGTCATCCAGACCTGCAAGGCCAACGGCGTCGACCCGCAGGCCTATATCGCCGATGTCATCGCCAGGGTCGCCGGCGACTGGCCCGCCACCCGCTGGGACGAGCTGATGCCGTGGAACTGGGTGCCCCAGACAGATCAGCCAACAGCCCAAGCCGCATAAACTGCGGTCCTCACGCCACGCTTAC
>NZ_JAFCVW010000033.1:0-2517 GCF_049897245.1 Sphingomonas sp. DC5200-1 | reverse complement strand
TGTGGATCGGCGTGGAAAAGGGACCCCGGTAGCGGGGTGATCGGCGTCGAAAAAGGACCCCTCATCCCGGTGGTCTAGGGTGCTCGCTTGGCGGTGTGTCAGGCGGCGAGATCGGGATGCTGGTATTGGAGACGGTGTTGAGGATCCGGCGCGAGCACGCGTCGGGGAAGGCCATCAAGGCGATAGCGCGGGACCTGCACCTGTCGCGCAAGGTGGTGCGCAAGGCGATCCGGGCGCCGGAGGCGGACATGGGCTACCGGCGGGAGGTGCAGCCGCTGCCGAAGCTGGGGCCGTTTCAGACGCGACTGGATGCGTTGCTGGAGGAAGACGAGGCACGGCCGCGGCGCGAGAAGCTGCGCCTCACGCGTATCCACGATCTGCTGCTGCGCGAGGGGTTCGACGGCTCATACGACGCGGTGCGCCGCTATGCGGCCCGCTGGCGGCAGGCGCGGCGTCGCGACGTGATGAATGCGCCGGCGTTCATCCCGCTGCTGTTCCGACCAGGCGAGGCGTATCAGTTCGACTGGAGCCACGAGGACGTCGAGATCGCGGGCAAGCCGATGCGCGTGAAGGTCGCCCATGTGCGGCTGTGCGCTTCGCGGGCCATGTATGTGCGAGCCTATCCGCGCGAGACACAGGAGATGGTGTTCGACGCCCATGCGCGGGCGTTCGCCTTCTTCGGAGGCGTGCCGACGCGCGGCATCTACGACAACATGAAGACGGCGGTGACGAGCGTGTTCACCGGCAAGGAGCGGGTCTTCAACCGGCGTTTCCTGGTCATGGCCAACCACTATATGGTCGAGCCGACGGCCTGCTCGCCGGCGTCAGGCTGGGAGAAGGGCCAGGTCGAAAACCAGGTGCAGACCGCGCGTGGCAGGCTTTTCCAGCCGCGCTTGCGCTTTGCCAGCATCGAGGAGCTGAACGGCTGGCTGGAGGCGGAGTGTCGTCGCTGGGCCGACATGCACCGGCATCCGGAGCAGAAGGAGCTGACCGTCGCGCAGGCATGGGCTGCCGAGCGTGGCGTGCTCCAGCCGGTCGTCGCGCCCTTCGACGGCTTCCATGAGAGCGAGCACGCGGTGAGCGGCACATGCCTCATCAGCTTCGACCGCAACCGCTACTCCGTCTCCGCCCGGGCGGTTCGGCGGGCTGTCCAGGTCCGCGCCTATGCCGACCGCATCGTCGTGCGCTGCGACGGCCAGGTCGTCGCCGACCATCCCCGGTTCTTCGGGCGTGACCGGACCATCTACGACCCCTGGCATTACCTGCCGGTGCTGGTGACCAAGCCGGGCGCCCTGCGCAATGGCGCGCCGTTCCAGGGCTGGGAGCTGCCGCCTGCGCTGTCACGACTGCGCCGCAAGCTCGGCGCCGGTGACGATGCCGACCGGCGGTTCGTGCGCGTGCTGGCAGCCGTGCTCGACGACGGGCTGGAGGCGGTGGAAGCGGCCGTGCGCGAAGCATTGCTGGCGGGCACCGCCAGCGACGACGTCATCGTCAACATCCTGGCCCGCCGACGCGAGCCGCCCCGGCCGCTGACCATCGTCACGCCCGAGGACCTGGCGCTGCGCCACCCGCCGCGTGCCGACTGCACCCGCTATGACAGCCTGCGAGGCCTCCATGCAGCGGCATGAGATGATGACGGCCATGGCGGACCTTGGCCTCAAGGGCATGGCTGGCGCCTTCGACGAGGCCGTCACCACCGGGCTGCAGCGCAAGCGCACGACCATGGAGATCCTGACCGACCTGCTGCGTGCCGAGGCAACGTACCGCCATGCGGCGTCCGTCCGCTACCGGATGTCGGCCGCCAGGCTGCCGGCGGTGAAGGACCTCGACGCCTTCGTCTTCGACGACACCCCCATCAACGAGGGCCTGGTGCGCTCCTTGCACAGTGGCTCGTTCCTCCCCGGCCGGCGCAACGTCGTGCTGGTCGGTGGAACGGGCACCGGCAAGACGCATCTGGCCACCGCGATTACCGCCAACGTGGTGCGGGCCGGCGCCCGCGGGCGCTACTTCAACACGGTCGACCTGGTGAACCGGCTCGAGGAGGAAACGCGCCTCGGCAAAGCCGGTGCGCTCGCCAACCAGCTCTCCCGGCTCGACCTCGTGGTGCTCGACGAACTCGGCTACCTGCCCTTTGCCCGCTCGGGCGGTCAGCTGCTCTTCCACCTGGTCAGCAAGCTTTACGAGCAGACCTCGGTCATCGTCACGACGAACCTCGCCTTTGGCGAGTGGCCGACCGTCTTCGGCGACCCCAAGATGACCACCGCGCTGCTCGACCGCATTACCCACCACTGCGACATCGTCGAGACCGGCAACGACAGCTGGCGCTTCAAGCACCGCAGCTAACGCCCGGAACACCCGGCAGAGAACGCTTCGCGCTGGTTGCGCCTCCGGTCGGGCTACGCCCGCCCTACGCCGCAACCAGCGCGAACGGTGCGCCCGTCATACCCGTCACGCTGCTCGACGAAGGGGGTCCCTTTTGCACGCCGATAGGGGGTCCTTTTTGGACGCCGATTGACA
>NZ_JAFCVW010000032.1:0-2603 GCF_049897245.1 Sphingomonas sp. DC5200-1 | reverse complement strand
TGCTGATTCCGAGGGAAGCCGCCCCCTCATTCCGAAATGATGCCGCCCCCCTGTTCCGAGAATTACTCGCCCCCTGATTCCGAGATGATGTCGCCCCCTTTGCGGGGATGACGATGAAGGTCCGCTGCTGGGATTAGGTTTGCTTCCTTTGGGTTGTCCGAGGGAGGGAGCCGATGTCGGCGGAGCGATTGAGTATGCGACGGGTTCGCGAGATTTTACGGTACCGGTTTGAGCAGGGGCTGGGTCACAAGGCGATTTCGTATCGGGTGGGCGCCGCGCCCTCGACGGTGCGCGAGACGCTGAGGCGGGCAGCGGTCGCGGGTCTGGCTTGGCCGCTGGGCGCGGATGTCAGCGATGCCGTTCTGGAGGCGGCGCTTTACCGCGCGGCTGGCACCAAGACCGGCCATCGCCGCTGCCCTGAACCGGACTGGGCAGCGATCCATCGCGAGTTGAAGCGCAAGCATGTGACGCTGCAGATCGTGTGGGACGAATATATCGCTCAGCATCCGGAAGGTTATCGCTACAGCCGGTTCTGCGATCTCTATCGTGGCTGGGCGGCGAAGCTGCCGGTCACGATGCGGCAGACCCACGCCGCCGGCGAGAAGCTGTTCGTCGACTATGCGGGCGACAAGGTGGCTGTCGTGGTCGACCGGCTGACCGGCGAAATCCGCGACGCGCACATCTTCGTGGCGGTGTTGGGTGCATCGAGCCTGTCCTATGCCGAGGCGAGCTGGACCGAGACGCTGCCCGACTGGATCGCGGCGCACGTGCGGGCGCTGGAAGCCTTCGGCGGCGCGCCTGCCCTGTTCGTGCCGGACAATGCCAAGGTCGCGGTGATCAAGGCCTGCCTTTACGATCCACAGGTCAACCGCAGCTATGCCGAGATGGCGGCACATTACGACAGCGCGGTGCTGCCGACCCGTCCGCGCCGCCCACGCGACAAGGCCAAGGTGGAGGCCTGCGTGCTGATCGTCGAGCGCTGGCTGTTCGGGCGCCTTCGGCATCGGATCTTCTATAGCCTGGCCGAACTCAACGCCGCGATCGGCGACCTGCTCGCCGACCTCAATGACCGCCGTATCATGCGCCGCGTGGGCCAGACCCGGCGCCAGCTGTTCGAGGCCATCGACAGGCCTGCGCTGAAAGCTCTGCCGCTGGAACCCTATGTCTTCGCCGAATGGCGGCGGCGGCGCGCTGGTCTCGATTATCATGTCGAGATCGAGCGCCATTATTACTCGGTCCCGTATCGCTTCGCGCGCGAGCCGGTCGAGGCGCGGATCACCGCGCGTACGATCGAACTGTTCCACAAGGGTGAACGGATCGCCGCCCATATGCGCGGCTCCGGCAATGGCCGGCACACGACGATATCCGAGCATATGCCGTCATCCCACCGGCGCTTCGCCGACTGGACGATCGAACGCATCGCCACCGAGGCGGCCGCGATCGGCCCCTGTGCCGCCCTGCTGTGCGAGAAAATCCTGACCGATCGCCCGCATCCCGAGCAGGGCTTCCGGGCCTGCCTGGGCATCGTGCGCCTGGTGAAGGGCTTCGGCCGCGAACGGGTCGAAGCGGCGTGCAGCCGGGCGCTCGATATCGGCGCACGCACCTATGGATCGGTCCGATCGATCCTCGACAACCGGCTCGATCAGGCGCCCGCGCCCCGGCAGGCGCGCGACGATCGGACGATCACCCACCCGAATATCCGGGGTTCCCGCTACTATCACTGAAGGAGATCATGATGCTTCAACATCCCACTCTCGACCGGCTGAACGCAATGGGGCTGGCTGGCATGGCCAGGGCGTTCGACGAACTGGCCGCCAATGCCGAAGCCGAGCGGCTCACCCATCCCGAATGGCTGGCGCTGCTGCTCGACCGCGAATGGAGCTTCCGCCACGACCGCAAGCTGGCCGCCCGGCTGCGGTTCGCCAAGCTGCGCCATCAGGCAACCCCCGAGGATGTCGATTATCGCAGCCATCGAGGTCTCGACCGGGGGCTGTTCCTCAAGCTCGTCGCTGGTGACTGGATCGCCGCTCGCGACAATCTCGTCATCTGCGGCCCGACTGGCGTCGGGAAATCATGGCTGGCCTGCGCGCTAGGCCATAAGGCCTGCCGCGACGACCGTTCGGTGCTGTATCAGCGGGTGCCCAAGCTGTTCGCCAGCCTGGCGTTGGCACGCGGCGACGGACGCTACGCCCGCATCCTGGCCAAGCTCGGCAGCGTTCAGCTCCTGATTCTTGATGACTGGGGGCTTGAGCCACTCGATGCTCATGCCCGCTACGACCTCCTCGAAATCCTAGAAGAGCGTTATGGCCGTCGCTCGACGATCGTCACCAGCCAGCTGCCGATCGCGGCGTGGCACGAGGTGATCGGCGATCCGACCTATGCCGACGCCATCCTCGACCGGCTCGTCCACAACGCCCACCGCCTGGACCTCGACGGTGACAGCATGCGCCGGGTCAAATCCCCTTCAGAGGCTTGACGACCGGCACGAACGAAATAACAACAGACGTAGCCAGCACGGCCCTGTCTCCGGGGGGGCGACATCATCTCGGAACGAAGGGGCGCAATCATCTCGGAAACGAGGGGCGGCTTCATCGGAATCGGCA
>NZ_JAFCVW010000031.1:0-3728 GCF_049897245.1 Sphingomonas sp. DC5200-1 | reverse complement strand
CTTCATCGTCATCCCCGCAAAGGGGGCGACATCATCTCGGAATCAGGGGGCGAGTAATTCTCGGAACAGGGGGGCGGCATCATTTCGGAATGAGGGGGCGGCTTCCCTCGGAATCAGCATTTTTCCATCGGAAAGCACGGCCCTGTCATAACAAGGCGTCTTCCCGACATGGTCAGGTTGACGCCGCGGCAGGGAAGAACCCACGATATGCGGGCGCAGGAGACACCACCCTGCTACTCTATTCTCGGCGCCCCCTGATAACTGTTCCTGCTTGACCTGTCACGCTGCCTTCTGAAGGTCATCATCGGCTGCGCGGCTTACACAAGGCTGCCGGTGTTACCGTCAGGAGAATGTCCGGGCCTACGCGCGCTCCCGACGCAATGCGCACCGTCCCGGACGTTTCAACGGCCAATAGCAGATCCTGAAAACCGTTCTTGACCCTGTAGTCGCTACAGGTCTTATGGAGCCTTCCGTACCCGGCGTCAGATGTCGGGCAGGAACGGGGGCAATGTGAGTTTGATGGTTCGTGCCGGCAGGGTCTGTGTCGGGAGCAGCGCGCTGGTTATTGCAACCATGATGGCCGGTACAGCCTATGCGCAAGCACAGGTCCAGGCCGACCACACAGAGGAGGCTGAGACCGAGATTGTGGTCCAGGCGACACGGACGGGGCGCAGGGTTCAGGACGAACCGATCCGTGTCGATGTCATCAATCGCGAGGAGATTGAAGAAAAGCTCCTCATGCGCCCCGGCAACATCGCCATGCTCGTCAGCGAGACGCCGGGCGTGCGGGTTCAGACCACATCGCCCGCGCTAGGCGCGGCCAATGTCCGCATCCAAGGCCTCAAGGGCCGCTACACGCAGATCCTGGCCGACGGATTGCCCCTCTATGGTGGGCAGACACCCTCCATTGGTCTGCTGCAAATCCCGCCCACCGATCTTGGCCAGGTGGAGATCATCAAGGGCGCGGCATCGGCGCTCTACGGTCCCTCAGCACTGGGCGGCGTCATCAATTTGGTGTCGCGTCGTCCGGCCAGCGAGTCGCAAGGCGAACTCCTGCTCAATGCTACCAGTCGTGACGGACAGGATGTGACGGGGTATGTCGCCGCGCCGCTCAGCAGCGTGTTCAGTGCCTCGGTCACCGCTGGCTATGACCGTCAAAGCCGACAGGATCTGAACGATGACGGCTGGGCCGACATGCCCGGCTATGAGCGCTTCACAGTCCGGCCCCGTCTGTTTGTCAACACTGCCGATGGGACCAAAGCCTTGGTCACTTTCGGCGCGATGGCGGAGCAGCGCGACGGCGGAACGATGCCGGAAGCCAATGCGCCGGACGGATCGCCGTTCGCGCAGACGCTGCACAGCCGGCGCTACGACCTCGGCCTCACGGCCGAAACACCGCTGGAAGGCATCGGCACGCTGCGTTTGCGCGCGTCCGGCGTTACCCAATCGCATCGCCATGTCTTCGGCAAGACAGTGGAGAATGACCGCCACCGCACGGCATTCGCTGAGGCCTCGCTCGGCGGCAAGGCAGGCGAGACGACATGGCTGGCAGGCGCTGCGATCCAGTTGGACGACTATCGGTCCAAAGCGTTCTCAGCCTTCGATTACAGTTATACCGTGCCCGCGCTTTTCGTGCAGGGTGAGCAGGAACTGGCCGACCGGCTGACCCTGGCGGGGAGCCTGCGCTGGGATGCGCATAGCGACTATGGCTCACATGTCAGCCCGCGCCTTTCCGCGCTCTATCGCCCTGGGCCCTGGACGATCCGTGCGTCGCTGGGACGCGGCTTCTACGCGCCGACACCGTTTGTCGAGGAGACAGAGGCCAATGGCCTTGCGCGCCTTCTGCCTTATGGAAAGCTCAAAGCGGAGTTTGCCAACAGCGGGTCGATCGACTTCGGCTACGCCAGCGGACCGTTCGAAGCGAACTTCAACCTGTTTGCCTCGAGCATTGACCATGCCCAACAGTTGCAGACGGTGGACGCGGATCATGTCACGCTCATCAATGCCGATGGCGTCACGCGGACGCGCGGCGCCGAAGTGCTGCTACGTTATCGCTGGCAGGCTCTGTCTCTGACCGGCAGCTACGTGCATGTCGCCGCGAATGAACCCGATCTCGATGGCTCTGGTCGGCGGATCGTACCACTGACGCCCCGAGACAGCGCGGGCCTTGTCGGAATGTGGGAGAAGGAAGGGCGTGGCCGTTTCGGGATCGAGGCATACTATACCGGACGACAATCCCTACCGGACGCAAAGCAGGTCCTATGTCCAGCTCGGCGCTATGGGCGAAGTGATATTGGGCAAGGTCAGCCTGTTCCTCAATGCCGAAAACCTGCTCAATGTGCGGCAGACGAAATATGACCGGCTGCTCCTGCCGCGTCGCGCACCGGCGGGGGCATGGACGGTCGATGCCTGGGCACCGACCGACGGGTTTGTCCTCAACGGAGGGGTGCGGATTCGCTTCGGCGGAGAATAGGCCTGCTCCTCAGTTCACCGCGCGCCTGGTGGATGATCTGCCATCCGCCGGACAGCGCGAGCGCGGCCATGATTGCTGCGACAGCGATGTCCGGCCAGCCCGTGCCGGTGCCGAACACGCCCAGCGCTGCGGCGACCACGGCGATATTGCCGATCGCATCGTTGCGCGAGCAGATCCAGACCGAGCGCCGGTTGGCGTCACCCGCGCGGTGACGCCAGAGCATCGCGGCGCAGGCAAGGTTCGCGACCATTGCGATCACGCCCACGATCCCCATGGTCTCAGCAGCTGGAACTATGCCCTGCGTCGCCATCCAGATCGTGTTGCCCAGCACCCAAATCCCGAACAACAGAATCGATACGCCCTTGGCCATAGCCGCCCGCGCTCGCCACGCCAGCGCCATGCCCGCGACGCCGAGGCTGATCGCGTAGTTGGCAGCGTCGCCCAGGAAGTCGAGCGCATCGGCCTTGAGCGATGCAGACCCGGCAGTGACACCGGCGACAATCTCCACGCCAAACATGACCGCGTTGATCACAAGCGCGATCCATAACACGCGCCGCCATGCCGCATCGTTCAGCTTTTCGGTATTGTCCTGTGATCCGCCGCAGCATCCGCCGGCCATATGCATCTCCTGTTTCGGTGATGACAGGCTATATAGGGCCTGTAGCAACTACAGGGTCAAGGGTATGGCATTCACGATCGGCGATATGGGCAAGGCTACGGCCACGAAGATCGAGACGATCCGCTATTATGAGAAAATCGGCCTGCTGCCTAAGCCGGCGCGGACAACGAGCAACTACCGGGACTATGGGCAGGCGGAACTTGGCCGACTGTCCTTCATCCGCCGGGCCCGCGACCTCGGGTTTTCGCTCGATCAGGTCCGTGCGCTGTTAAGCATCTCGGGCGACCGCAGCTGCGATTGCGCCGGTATCGACCGGATCGCCAAAGAGCACCTACTTGAAGTTGACCGCAAGCTCTCGGACCTTGCGGCGCTTCGCAAAGAGCTGAAGGCGGTAATTGATTCCTGCGATGGCGGCATCGTTGCGGATTGCCGTATTATCGAAGCATTGGGGCCTGCATCGCCAGCCTAAGAATGGCAGTTGTTTGCCTTCCGCGGTCCATACCTGCCGTTCTCCTTACGGCCAATCGCGGTCATTTACATGCGAGATACCCATTCAAGCTGCTGGTCGCAGGCGGGCCGTTGATTGAGGGAATTCTTCGTCGAGTGATGGGCCCAACCAAAATCCATCAAGCGTTG
>NZ_JAFCVW010000030.1:0-3786 GCF_049897245.1 Sphingomonas sp. DC5200-1 | reverse complement strand
CAACCTCCAGCTGCTGGCCCGGCAGGCCGCGCCGGCCTGATACGCGGCGCATCCTCCGGTGCCCGGCGTCACCTGTCATCCACCACGCTGATCCCACGCGATCCTTTTTCAACAGTCTCAGACGGTTGTGACACCGGCCGCGTTACGGACTGGAATGATAAAACAGGAAGTTCGGTACGATCAGTCAGGGATCAGCGCCCAACCACGTATCTGCAATGTCGCCATTGTGGTGAGAGCCGAGACATCGACTTCGATAGCCTTATCGACCGTGACCGGAGCGATCCCATTCCCGACTAAAGCCTGGCTGCACACTCGAACGGACACGCCTGCCCGCCTTAGCGCCGCTATCAAGGCAAGATTGGGGTTCGTCGTGGCACCGGTTTTCGTCGCATATGCCTCATCATCGGCAATAATCGGTGTCGCCGGCCCGTGGACGATCACGATCACATCTCCCTGTGCCGGCCGCACGCCGTCCGCCCCGAGCAGGTTCAGGAAGCGTGCGACCTTCTCCAGCGAGGGATTGACCTTGTCGGGAGATGACGCCGCCTTCGTCACACTGAACAGCACACGATATCGCAGCGAGTGGTCCGGCCGCTCAACCGCGCCTTCTACCGGCGTGATCCTGCCATAGCCGGCAATCACGGGTTGTTGCGCGGTGACGCCTGCTGACCCGGCACTGCTCATGACGGCCAAGCATCCTGCAACTGCGATAGCGGGAAGCCGCATCTGGTTTGTCCTTTCGAAACCGGAATGATTATCCGACCCTCGCAAATACGGCTGCGCCTATATTTTGCGGCCGCGTGGCAGCCGACGCCCCGCGCGCTCGCGACGGTCGGGAAGCGGGCGCTGCCTCATGCACGGCTAGATCATCGGCGCCGAATATCGCCTCGAGCGTGCGCACGCACATTGCGGCTGCGTCATCGGCGAGCCGGTAATGGACCTGCTTTGCCTCGCGTCTCGTCTTCACCAGCTCGGCGCGGCGCAGCTCGGCAAGCTGCTGGCTGAGGGCCGGCTGGGTCACGCCGGTCGCAGCCTCTATGTCCGCAACCTGCCGCTCACCGCCCAGCAGATAGGACAGGATCATGAGGCGCTGGGGTTGAGCGAACACGCGCAGCTTTTCGACCGCCGCATCGGCGATCGCGCGGGATTGATGGATCGCCGTCATCGATCGGCCTTCAACTGATGAAACCAGTCGGCACCGGCGCTGCACGGCAAGGCGGGCGGGAGCAGGACGTCGTCACCCGGCTGCCAGTCGGCCGGCGTATAGGCCTGCCCATCGGCCGATCGCTGCAATGCCCTCACCGTGCGGAGCATCTCGTCGACCGATCGCCCGACGTTCATCGGATACCAGTTGAGCGCACGGATGATGCCCTCAGGATCGATGAAATAGGTCGCGCGCACGGCCGAGGCGTCGCCGGCCTGTTCGTCAAGCATGCCATAGGCGTAACCCACCGCCATCGACGGGTCTTCCACGACCGGGAACGGCACCTCTACACCGAAGACATCCTTGATCGCGCGCAACCAGGCGACATGCGAATACAGGCTGTCAACCGACAGCCCGAGCAAGGCGCAGTCGAGCTCCTCGAATTGCGGTGCGGCCTTCGCCAGGGCCACGAACTCGCTGGTGCAGACCGGCGTGAAATCAGCCGGGTGCGAAAAGAACACGACCCAACGACCACGATACTGATCGAGCGACATCGCGCCCTGCGTCGTGCGGGCGGTGAAATTCGGGGCCGCGTCCCCGATGCGCAACGAGCGCGGTACGTCTGCATCCATCGTTTCCATGCTTTTCAGATGGCACGGGCAGCCCGTTGACGCAAGCGGATTACACAACTACATAAACCATGAAATCAATAATTGGAGGCGATCGTGGAATCGGCGTTGAATGAGGCAGTTGCGCAGATTGAACGTGCGAAGGCGGCGGTAGCGCCGGTCGTTCACTCGTTCTTCGACGAGCCGACCAACACCGCGACCTACGTCGTCTGGGACCCCGCCACGCGAAAGGCGGCGATCGTTGACAGTGTCCTGAACTTCGACGCTGCGGCCGGTCGCACCAATACGGCGTCGGCGGATGCGGTAATCGCTTATGTGCGGGAGCACGGCCTTTCGGTCGACTGGCTGCTCGAAACCCATGCTCATGCCGACCACCTGTCTGCGGCGCCCTATCTGCAAAAGGCGCTGGGCGGTCAGCTCGCGATCGGCCGCGACATCATTCGCGTGCAGAACGTCTTCGGCAAGATTTTCAACGCCGGCACCGACTTCGAACGGGACGGCTCCGAGTTCGACCACCTGTTCGACGATGGCGACCGTTTTACGATCGGCGACATCGAGGCCATCGCGCTGCATGTGCCGGGGCACACCCCCGCCGATATGGCCTATGTCATCGGCGACGCAGTCTTCACCGGCGATACCCTGTTCATGCCGGACTACGGCACCGCACGCGCAGACTTCCCCGGTGGTGATGCGCGCCAGCTATTCCGCTCGATCCGTCGACTGATGCAGTTGCCCGACGAGACGCGGCTGTTCCTGTGCCACGACTACAAGGCTGCGGGGCGCGACCGGTATGTCTGGGAGACGACCGTGGGCGCGCAGCGCGTCGGCAACGTCCACGTTCATGAGGGGGTGGACGAAGACAACTTCGTCGCGATGCGCACCAGTCGGGACGCCACCTTGTCGATGCCCAAGCTCATCCTGCCATCGGTGCAGGTCAATATGCGCGGCGGCCATCTGCCGGAGCCGGAAGTCAACGGCACCCGCTACCTCAAGATTCCACTGGATACGCTGTGATGCCCGGATTTCCCCATGCCATGCCGCTTGCCGGCTTCATCGGCGGCCTGATGATCGGGTTCGCTGCGGCGATCATGTTGCTGGGCAACGGCCGCATCGCCGGGGTCAGCGGCATGTTCGCGCGTGTCCTCGCTCTCTCTGAAGGGGGAGCGCCTTGGATGATGGCCTTGCTTTTCACGGCGGGGCTGCCCCTGGGCGCGGCGCTGACCGCAGCCAATGTGAATGTGGAAGCTCGCTTCCCGACGTCGCTCGGGCTGATCGCCGTCGCCGGGCTGATCGTCGGGATCGGGACGCGGCTCGGCGCGGGGTGCACCAGCGGTCACGGCGTCTGCGGCCTGTCGCGCCTGTCGCCGCGGTCCATCGTCGCGACCGGCACGTTCATGGCGACCGGCATCGCCACCGTGACCCTCATGCGTCTCGCGGGAGTGGTATCGTGATGCGCCAGAGCCTTCTTTCGCTCGTCAGCGGCACGCTGTTCGGCGCCGGCCTCGCCGTGTCCGGCATGATCGATCCTGCGCGGGTACGGGCGTTTCTCGACGTCGCCGGTGCCTGGGACCCGACCCTGGCATTCGTCATGGCGGGAGCGATCCTGCCGATGGCGATAGCCTGGCTCATCGTGCGTGGACGCTCTACGCCGATCGTCGCGGAGCAATTCCATACGCCGGCCACGTCGCCGATCGACGCGCGCCTCCTCGGCGGTGCCGCCCTGTTCGGCATAGGCTGGGGCCTTGTCGGCCTGTGCCCCGGCCCCGCCATCGCCGCGCTCGCGATCCAGCCTGCCCCCGCGCTGCTCTTCACCGCTGCAATGGCGCTCGGCGCAGCCATCCACCGCTTCGCACTCATCCCACGCCGTTCGGCGTGACCGGACAGGAGACATTACATCCCACATTTCCCAAGTAAGGCGCTGATTTCGCTGTCCTGACCATTATATTTCCTATATAAAACATGGTGTTGAAGGCTGCGAGGGGCGCGTTTCATGGATCACCCAGAGGGTGCGGG
>NZ_JAFCVW010000029.1:0-3896 GCF_049897245.1 Sphingomonas sp. DC5200-1 | reverse complement strand
GGTGTGGCTTTCAGCGGTAAATGTCACGAATGTCAGCACTAGGTGACGCCGATGACGAGGGTGCTGCGGGCGGCTTCCACGACATCCTCGCTGATGGTTGCGAGGCCGTTGATCTTCAGCACGCGCTCGATCTGCACGAACAGGCGGTGCAGTAGCCGGAAATTGCCACCTGTGATCCGAACGATGGCCGCGACCGCTTGCGCGTCGGTGAAATCGGCGTCGTCGAGGGCAAGGCCGAGGTCGCGCCAGCGGCGGGTCAGCACGAAGGTCAGCTCCGCATCCTGCAACGGCCGATATTGGTGGGCGAAGCCGACCCGGCTGAAGAGCTGGGGATAGCGCGCCATGCGCTTTTCGATACCGGGCATCCCGATCAGGATGAGCCCGATCCCCTGCCGATCGAACACGTCACGCATGTATTCCAGCGCCGTCGTCGACAGGCGCTCGGCTTCATCGACGATCACCATTTCGACGTAGCGGGTATGACGACTGACATAACGGACCTGTCCGACTTTCTGAGGCCGGACGTGTTCGTCGATGCAATGGTCCACTCGGTCGAGCAGCCGGGGCAGATCCTGCCGCAGTTCGCGCAACGTGCTGCCGACCGAAGGTGTGTAGAAAACCGCACGTGCCTGAGCGAGGTGGGCATAGATTTCCAGGTCGGATGGATCGCGTGGTCCCCAAACGGTGAGCAGGGGCGCAGCCTTGTGCCATCGGGCATACCGGCAGGCCGAGAGCGTTTTGCCGACGCCCGCTGGGCCATGACACAGGCCGATGTAGCGATGCTTCCGAACGGCGTCGGCGAACTCGATGAAGCGGCGGTGCTCTTGGGTCGAGATGAAGCTGGTCGCGCGCGTACTGCCGGCGGTCATCAGTCGCCCTCATAATAGGTGCGTAGCTTCGGCCGGCTTGGTGGCGGCGCCGGAGTCGCTGCGGAGACCGGCGCCAATTCAGGCAATCGCGCCGGTTTCGCGATCGGAGCCGGAGTGCGCAGGATCGCTGGAAGATAGTCTATAACGCTCGATTGCTTCTCCCTGATCTCCTGCCGCAGGCGACGCCGATGCGCGATCCGCGCCGCCTGGATGTCCTTTAGGGTGACACTGTTCGCGGCATGATCCGCATCGATCGCCCGGCACAGGAACACGTTGCGATGGAACACGCGGACTTCGCCCATGTCGCGGGGGTCGTAGCGGATCGTCACCGGCTCGCCGACGTAGGCTGCCAGCGTCGGATCGAAGTAGCGCAATCCCTCGAAGCGGATGCCGTCGCGGTGAACGGTGCGGGGCTTGGCGACCATGACCAGCAGCATGTCCAGTTCGGCAAGCGTCTCCGGCATCCGGGGCAACCAGCCATCGCCCCGCCATGCGGCTATCGGTGCCGCCCCGATCGAACGGTGGGGACGCGCATTATAGGTCGAGATGATCCAGGCGCCGATCGCCGCGTCCAGTTCGGCCAGTGAAAGGGCCGGTGGGGATACCGTCTTGCCGGCGCGCAGGTTGCCGGGGAGTTCGGCCAGCAGTTCGGTGTTGATGGTCCGGAACAGCCGCTCGATCTTGCCACGCCCCTGCGGACGGGCGACGGCTGAGTAGATCAGCCTGATACGCAGATCGGCCGCGGCCTGTTCGAGGTGGAGGCTGGTGAAGTCCGATCCGTGATCGACGTGCAGCACATCGGGAATGCCGCACACCGGCCATGCCGGATCGGCCTTGCGCCAGATGGCCTGGCGCAGCGCGAGCGACGTATTGAGCGCGGATGGCGCGCCGAGAAACACCATGTAGCCTGCGATCACGCGGGAATGATCGTCCACCACCGTCGTCAGCCACGGCCGTGTCGGCCTGCCACGAGCATCGAGGATGAGGATGTCGAGTTCGGTGTGGTCGGCCTGCCAGATCGCGTTCGGGCGATCGGCGCGATGACGATGGACCATCTCGTATTTGTCGCGGAAAGCGGCAGCGCCCTCATGCGCGAGCGTCAGCATCGCAGGATCGATCCGGCGCACGATATCGCGAACGCTGCCGTAGGACGGCGTGTGCCATCCATATTCGCTAGCGACATGCACAACGCGACGATGGATGGTTGCGATCGAGGCCGGCGGCTTCGTCAGCGCCATGCCCTGGATCAGTTGGACCAGACCGTCCGGGAACGTCCGTGTGCCAGCTTCCGGACGAAGCGGCCGCGCGAGGCCCATTGGACCGTTGGCGGTATAGCGAGCGAGCCATCGCTGGACGGTGCGCAGCGAAACACCGGCATCGGCCGCGACTTTGGCCAGCGACGCGCCACCATGCAGATGGGCGCGAAGTGCCGCCATTCGCCGCGCCACCTCCGCGCCTCCTGTCTCCGATCTTCGACCATCCGCCATGGTGATCGCCCCCTGTCCGATAGAGGATCGTTCAGCGGACTCGGCCGGTCGATCTCCAACAGCACGGAAAGCGGCCGAAAGCCGAGTCTCACATAGATGGTACCATATGTTTTGCGGTGATGGGGCCTTATACGTTACACTCCGGCTATGACGCACACGCTGATCGGCTATGCCCGCTGCTCGACCGACAAACAGGACCTTGCCGCCCAGCATGACGCGCTGCTCAAGCTCGGGGTGGCGGCCGATCGCATCTACACCGACAAGGGGCTCACCGGCACGAACCGGGATCGCCCCGGCCTCGACCAAGCACTAGCCGCAGTACGAAGCGGCGACACGCTGGTAGTGCCCAAGCTTGACCGGCTCGCGCGATCAGTTCCGGACGCGCGCGCGATCGGGGACGGCCTTGCTGCCCGTGGGGTGAAGCTACAGCTTGGTGCCAGCGTCCACGATCCGGCTGACCCGATGGGTAAGCTGTTCTTCAACATCCTTGCCACCTTTGCCGAGTTCGAGGCGGACCTCATCAAGCTCCGCACCCGCGAGGGCATGGCGGTCGCCCGCGCTAAGGGGAAGCTGCGTGGGAAGAAGCCCAAGCTGTCCGATCGGCAGCAGAAGGAGCTTCGTCGCATGTACGATACCGACGACTACTCGATCAGCGACCTCGCCGAGCTGTTCTCGATTTCCCGGCCGACCGTTTATCGAACGCTCGGCAGGCATGCTGCCACAGCGGCGGCAGCGGCATGAATCTCACCGAACAACAAGATGCGAGTAGTGCTCGCCGCTTCGACTTCATCCTTCGCCAAGGGCTGTGGCTGGTTTCACTTCTAGCATCCATCACGCTGCCCGTTGTTTACTTTTCACGTCCGTTTGCGCCGGTTACACCCGGCCTCACCAGTATTCTCGGTTGGGGTAGCCTCTTAGGCGTGATAGCTGGCTTGGGGTCTGCGGCTTTTTATGTTCCTCTGATGCGGCGTCAGTCTACCATTGGCCGCATCGGTTATTGGCTTACCTCGGCCATGATGGGTGCTTTCGCCGGTTGGGCAGCACTGGGTCTGCTGAATGACCGTGGTGGCACCCCTCTCGGAGATGTCGAACTGCCGATCGCCCGCGTCGAGCAGGCAGGTGATCAGTTCAGCATTTATACTATGCTACCTTCCTCACCCTCAAATATTATGCGGATATCATCGACCGAAATCATTGGCCTTCCTGTTGCCGGCCAATGCCTGTTCGGCAGATTGCGACGTGGTCTGTTCGCGGCTTCCTGGCTGTCGCGCCTTTCGGTTACGTCATGTTCGGCAAAGCGAGGTGAAGCAGGAACGAACGTGCTGATGCCGATAAATCGATGGATGGACTGGCGCTGGCACAAACCACGATCCTTCAGGCTGGACGGATCTCACCAAGCCTATGATGAGGCCCTTCCTCAGAGCGCAACGTGCCGGACCGAGCGGGAAAGCTGGCTTTATCAGTGCTTCCCCAAAGGAGCAGGCCGCAGGAGGCGACAATCAGTGATGTCACTTCGTGACATTTACCGCTGAAAGCTACA
>NZ_JAFCVW010000028.1:0-4504 GCF_049897245.1 Sphingomonas sp. DC5200-1 | reverse complement strand
CCCGCCCTACGCCGCAACCAGCGCGAACGGTGCGCCCGTCATACCCGTCACGCTGCTCGACGAAGGGGGTCCCTTTTGCACGCCGATAGGGGGTCCTTTTTGGACGCCGATTGACACCCATGCTTCAATCAAGCTTCCTCGATCCATCAGCTCGCGCCGCCGCCAAACTACCACACTCGTCATGGCCGCGACCGTACCCGAAGCTGTAGGTTTTCCCGAATCAGTGGACGACGTCGCGCTCTGGAGCGTGCACCTTTAAGGGCAGACTTGAACCTGAAAGAGTGGATGTTCCGCGGCTAACGCGCAGCTGGATCTATGCAGGTTGCGCTAGCAGGTTACCTAGGTCGTATCTGCTGATGCTCGGCGCAATCGAGCACACGACGGCAGGCCAGCCCTCGACCTCCGCTCAATCACCGAAATCATCGTCATCAACCGACCCTGGCTTTGCAGATACTGAGCTCATAGGCATCAGTCTCTTTCGGCTCAGCCCAGCAGCGTGCAGTGTCGACCGGTTCCGCATCCAAGCGTCATTGACTAAGTCCTGCCACTGAATGACCTCTATCTGCCCACTATAAGCGCCGCGCAGAGGCCTAATGCGACCTTGGCCGTTCGCAGTCGTGTCCCAACTCGATAGCTGCTGGGTCAAGTCCCCCACAATGTCAGCAACAACATAACAATAGAAGATGCAATCCTTGGCTATCCTGACGCGTGAGCGTCCGAACGACTCAATTTCTCCGCCCTGCATTTGGGCTAAATACCTTGTGATCTGTTGCTCTATCTGGTCCTTGGCACCGCTATAGTTTCGCCGACCGGGTTTCTTGAATTCGACCACCATAACCCGGCGAAGCGGCTCCGATAGGTCAACCGCATCGGGCTGGTCAGGATCAGTGGAGCTCAGACCGTAAGCCAAGTCCCATAGGAATAGATCTGGCCGATCGGCCGTACCGCCTTCAACCAGTACTTCATCAAGGCGCTTGTCAGAGGAGAACGCGCGCGTGAAGGCGAGCCGCTCATCGACGATCCAGAGCTCGTGCGCCCGGCTCTTCAGCTCAGTCACGTCATCGCCACGAACGTTCATCGGGCAAATGAAGGAGTGAAGGGTCCGTTCCAGGTGATAGTCGTCGGCACTGCCATCGCGACTTCTGATCCTAGTGATGAGCTTTTCGAGTAGCTCCAGAGCAAGCTTGCGGCGCACGACGTGCTGCGCGAGGGCTAGCTGCTCCGAAGCCTGAATTTCGCGAGCTGCATCCGAGACGGTCTGGCCGAAACTGAAGGGGACGGTTCCGGCGTCAAGCGCATCAATGAGCCTTTGCAGCGCATCCTGTCGCTCCTCGTCCCGCCGGATCTGAAACTTAACGAGAAAAGAAGCGAACTCCTCTGGCGTCGCCGCATGAAGCGGCACTCGGCCGAGCTGTGTATCGTCATCGTCAAAACCGTAAGTGGGGTAGCGTTCGACGAAGGACTCGTACCGCTCCCTCCGCGTTTCGAAGTAGCGCCGCACCTGGTCTGGGATCATCTGCGATCGAACGGCATCCATACATTGCCGGCTGATCTGCTTGAGCGTTCGCTCCGTAAGGTTGAAGGCTGTTCGCCCCTCATTGACCCGTAGATCGAGGTACTCGCCCGAAACGCAGCCATGGAAGGCGAGGTCCTGTTCGCCATCACGCTCCAGACGCTCGACGCCAAGCAAGTTGTCAACCTTTCGGCTCTCGACGGTACGTCCATTGGCCAGAAGGTGCAGCTGATGAAGGCCCTCCAAACCCGTGCTCGCCTCAGGCTTGCAAAAGAAGCCGGTGATTTGGAGCTCGCCGAACTCGTCGCTCAAGATCGTTGCCTGCATCGGCTCGCCAACGACGAGGTCAGAAACCGCTTTCGGGTATTCTGTCACCTCACCGTCCACATCGACGAGGATCGTCGGACCACCACCTAGCAAAAAGTCCGCAATGAAGTGCGCGCTGAAGTAGCGCATGAAGGTGTCGGCTCGTTTGGGGAAGGGGTCAGCATACTCTCTCGTACGGAGACCGCGGAACTGCACCCTTGTGCCGTGGTGCCCGGCCGAGTCCGGCTTATCTTCGTACGTCGGCACAACTTGCTCGGCATTATTGAGGACGAACTCGAACGACCGCCGCTTGAACTCTGTGGCGTCGCGATACCCACTTTCGATAGTGATCCCGTCGAAGGCGTCTAACCAGAACAGGCGCCCCACGCCCTTGCCGCCTTTGCTCCGCTTAAAATCTGTATCGATGGTACAGAATGCTCCGTACCGCTCCTGATCGAGCCCGATCCCGTCATCAGCGACCTCAATGGTGATCTTCGCCGGGTCGCTTAGATGCGAAACGGATATGTCGATGCGTCCTTCGGACACGCGATCGTCAAACTCATCCTCGATCGCGAACATGGCATTGCTCACGGCCTCAAATAGCGGCTGCAGGCTCTGCGTAGCGTTCGAGGGCTTGGGTAGCTTTCGGACGCGGTTCTCGATGTTAGGCGTGAGCGCCGGCAATGGTCCTGTCTCCCCAACGGATCGGCCGCTTATATCTCAGGCAGCGATCGCGGCGAGCCTGTCCTTGCGCCATAGCGAACGCGTCTGCTGACCCAGTAGGTTGAGCATACCGTACCCAAAAGCACGAACTTGCGACTACACCGTCCGCGGTCGCACGTTGGTGATGGTAATGCCAACGTCCGCGCTCGCCAGAGGTCCGTCTGTCGTAAACATCTCAGCTTGCAAGTCGATCGCCAAGGCAAGACATGCCCGCTCGCCGAGGGACAGGCCGAGCGCCATCGTCGCTGGCCGAAGGTCGCCTACTATGAGCGCCTGGGCAGGAGTAAGCGGCCGGACATCGAGGTGCAGCCCGCCAAGCGCCTCACGCACGTCGTCAAGTGGCAGTCCTCGGACCCGTAGCTTGGAAATGACCTCCGCGAGGTTGGTTGTTCCAATGATGCTGCGAGTCAGGACATCGACTACCCGATCCGCCCCGGGTTCATCATTCAGAAGGCAGAGCAGGGCGGAGGCGTCGAGTACGACTTTGCTACTCACGCTCCGCCTCACGCCGACGCTCCGCGATCAGCTCGCCAGCCAAACCGACGCCTTCGGGCACATACCTACGCAGGATCGCGCGAGCACGCTCAAGTGCCTTAGGCACGGAACGTACCCGCAGCTCGCCATCGTCCACATCGACGAGAACGGTGTCACCCGTGGTGATCCCGAGCTCACGGCGCATTGCCGCCGGGATCACGAGCTTACCACCGTCCACGATCTTGACCCTCTGTGCTTCCATCTGCACCAAACCCGCTGCTCTTACCCGCCCAACGGCCTTATACCGGAGAGCAAAGTCGGACACCAGCGTGGAGGCAGGGATCGATGCACGGCCGATCACCAATATAGCGTTCATCGATGATGGAGCAGCTACTTAGACCCGGCTCGCTTAGCTAGGCTACGTAGGACCGGTAGTTGCCGATCTGAGCCGACTGCTGCATGACTGGCTCACAAGGGTATACCCAACAACGCCAAGTAGGAGTGATGAGCAGGTGGCAGGCAGCGAGGTTAGGGCGGCGCGGGTGTATTTGCGGGTAAGCACGGACGAGCAGGACCTGACGCGGCAG
The DNA here is from genome assembly GCF_049897245.1 of Sphingomonas sp. DC5200-1. Taxonomy (NCBI): domain Bacteria; kingdom Pseudomonadati; phylum Pseudomonadota; class Alphaproteobacteria; order Sphingomonadales; family Sphingomonadaceae; genus Sphingomonas; species Sphingomonas sp. DC5200-1. The sequence goes on along the minus strand of NZ_JAFCVW010000028.1, from coordinate 901 downwards.
GAGAGCATTGTGGCTGGTGCGCGGGCGGCCGGCTTTTATGTCGCGGCCGTATACCGGGAGAAGGCGTCGGGCGCGCGACCGGACCGGCCGGAGCTGCTGCGCATGGTGGCGGACCTGCAGCCGGGCGAGGTGGTGGTGGCCGAGAAGATCGACCGCATCAGCCGCCTGCCTCTGCAGGAAGCGGAACTGCTGGTGGATGCTATCCGGGGCAGGGGGGCTCGGCTGGCGGTGCCGGGCATTGTGGACCTGTCGGACTTGGTAGCTGATAGCGCAGGCGTGGCGCGCATCGTGCTGGAGGCGGTGCAGGACATGCTGCTGCGGGTCGCGCTGCAGACGGCGCGGGATGACTACGAGACCCGGCGCGAGCGGCAACGCGAGGGCATCGAGATTGCCAAGCGGGCGGGGCGGTACACCGGCCGCAAGCCGGACCTCGCCCACCACCGGCGCATCGTAGGTCTGCGCGAGGCGGGCATGAGCATCGCGAAGACCGCGGAGCTCGCCGGGTGCAGCATCGCCCACGTCAAGCGCGTGACCGCGCTCCACCGCTCAAGGGCCGCTCAGCCGCAGAAGACTAGTTGAGTACCGTACATGTTTTACCTGCGGGTCGTGGCAGACCGAACCCCACCGCGGATTGGTCTCCGCGTGGAGCAGCAGAGCGGCATCCTGGGTATCACCGCAGGATAATCGCGCATAGTCGCTTCCAACCTGCCATTCTGACACGGGGTTCCGACACCTGTAGACCCGCGGAAAAGCTGGGGTGCTACGCAGGTGTCACAACCAGACGAGACTGTTGAAAAACGCGTGCTTGCGACGACGAGGAAGGCGTGATTCACTCCTGCCAGGCGGCGGGAGTATGGACATGATGGGTCGGCAGGTGGCGCAAGGCGCGCTGTTCTACGGT
>NZ_JAFCVW010000027.1:0-2500 GCF_049897245.1 Sphingomonas sp. DC5200-1 | reverse complement strand
GCAGCGAAAGCGAGTCTGAATAGGGCGCCATAGTTTGATGTATTAGACCCGAAACCCGGCGATCTAGGCATGACCAGGATGAAGGTGCGGTAACACGCACTGGAGGTCCGAACCGATTAACGTTGAAAAGTTACCGGATGAGTTGTGTTTAGGGGTGAAAGGCCAATCAAGCCGGGAAATAGCTGGTTCTCCGCGAAAACTATTGAGGTAGTGCCTCGAGCGGACACCCTAGGGGGTAGAGCACTGGATGGATGCGGGGGTCGCGAGATCTACCAACTCTAACCAAACTCCGAATACCTAGGAGTGATACTCGGGAGACAGACGGCGGGTGCTAAGGTCCGTCGTCAAAAGGGAAACAGCCCTGACCTACAGCTAAGGTCCCCAAGTCGTGTCTAAGTGGGAAAGCATGTGGAAATCCCAAAACAACCAGGAGGTTGGCTTAGAAGCAGCCATCCTTTAAAGAAAGCGTAACAGCTCACTGGTCTAAACAAGGGTTTCTGCGGCGAAGATGTAACGGGGCTCAAGACACGCACCGAAGCTTAGGGTGTGATCTTACGATCACGCGGTAGCGGAGCGTTCCGTACGCCTGTGAAGCGATCTGGTAATGGGTCGTGGAGGTATCGGAAGTGCGAATGCAGACATGAGTAGCGATAAAGAGGGTGAGATGCCCTCTCGCCGAAAGACCAAGGGTTCCTGCGCAAGGCTAATCCGCGCAGGGTGAGCCGGCCCCTAAGACGAGCCCGAAGGGGGTAGTCGATGGGAACCACGTTAATATTCGTGGGCCTGGTGGTGTGTGACGGATGGTGTGTGTTGTCTGACCTTATCGGATTGGTCAGGCTTCGAAACTGTCCCAGGAAATAGCCCCACCGTATAGACCGTACCCGAAACCGACACAGGTGGTCTGGTAGAGTATACCAAGGCGCTTGAGAGAAGTGTCCTGAAGGAACTCGGCAAATTGCCTCCGTACCTTCGGAAGAAGGAGGCCCCACGTAAGCGCAAGCTCTCGTGGGGGGCACAGGCCAGGGGGTAGCGACTGTTTAGCAAAAACACAGGGCTCTGCTAAGTCGGCTTCAAGACGACGTATAGGGCCTGACGCCTGCCCGGTGCCTGAAGGTTAAGTGGAGGGGTGCAAGCTCTGAAATGAAGCCCAGGTAAACGGCGGCCGTAACTATAACGGTCCTAAGGTAGCGAAATTCCTTGTCGGGTAAGTTCCGACCTGCACGAATGGCGTAACGACTTCCCCACTGTCTCCAGGACATGCTCAGCGAAATTGAATTCTCCGTGAAGATGCGGAGTACCCGCGGTTAGACGGAAAGACCCCGTGCACCTTTACTGCAGCTTCAGAGTGGCATTAGGAAAGAACTGTGTAGCATAGGTGGGAGGCTTTGAAGCATTGGCGCCAGCCGGTGTGGAGCCATAGGTGAAATACCACCCTGTTGTTTTCTGATGTCTAACCTCGCACCGTTAGCCGGTGCAGGGACCCTCTGTGGCGGGTAGTTTGACTGGGGCGGTCGCCTCCTAAAGAGTAACGGAGGCGCGCGATGGTGGGCTCAGGCCGGTTGGAAACCGGCTGTTAGAGTGCAATGGCATAAGCCCGCCTGACTGCGAGACTGACAAGTCGAGCAGAGACGAAAGTCGGTCATAGTGATCCGGTGGTCCCTCGTGGAAGGGCCATCGCTCAACGGATAAAAGGTACGCCGGGGATAACAGGCTGATAACCCCCAAGAGCTCATATCGACGGGGTTGTTTGGCACCTCGATGTCGGCTCATCACATCCTGGGGCTGGAGCAGGTCCCAAGGGTTTGGCTGTTCGCCAATTAAAGTGGTACGTGAGCTGGGTTCAGAACGTCGCGAGACAGTTTGGTCCCTATCTGCCGTGGGCGTCGAAATTTGAGAGGAGTTGACCCTAGTACGAGAGGACCGGGTTGAACGTACCTCTGGTGTACCTGTCGTCGTGCCAACGGCGCAGCAGGGTAGCTATGTACGGACGGGATAACCGCTGAAAGCATCTAAGCGGGAAGCCTCCCTCGAGATAAGATTTCATAGGACGGTCGGAGACCACGACCTTGATAGATCGGATGTGGAAGTGCGGTAACGCATGGAGCTAACCGATACTAATTGTCCTATTCGCGCTTGAGAGGACACACCATCAATGACAACCCTGGGTTGTCGACGATAGGCGTGGATGTCAGCGTCGAACGCCAGATACATATTCCAGTAACAGTGCACGCATCGATTTGAACCATAGCTCAGCCGCAAGGTCAGCACGCATGAAGCGTGCCGACCGAGCGGCTCAGCTCCCGCACACGCTTCATTGCCTGGTGGCTATAGCGTCGGTGTCCCACCCGATCCCATCCCGAACTCGGCCGTGAAACCCGACTGCGCCAATGGTACTACTGCCTAAGCAGTGGAAGAGTAGGTCGTCGCCAGGCATTGAAGCCTGTGTGGGAAGAAGAACCCATTCATGATTTCGTCCCAACGGGACACGCAACCCTCGCCA
>NZ_JAFCVW010000026.1:0-6055 GCF_049897245.1 Sphingomonas sp. DC5200-1 | reverse complement strand
ATTATGTCGCCATTGAGACGATCCATTCCCTTTGACGGGATAAGGATATTGTCCCATTATCGATCGGGTCGGGGCAATAAAATGGAAACGCCCAGTGTCATGTCGAGGGTTCAGTGCATCTTTTCCCGTTCGATCCTTGGCTCGGCGTCGAGCCTATACTTCTTGATGGGACGATGATCCGGCCTGCGCTTGATGACTCCATAAAGCAGGACGCAATCAAATACTTACCCGAAACAAATCTCCCTTCTCTCCTTCATTCCGACGGAAGCCCCGTTGTAGAAGTCAATTCGTTCATCACGTTCCTGCGATCCGATGGCGTGTCCCTTGCCAGCGCAGGCCACTATGCTCGAGATCTTCAGGTCTTTGCCCGTTACCTGCGGGATGCGCGTTCAAAGTCGTTACTCGACGCATCGAGTGCCGACGTAGGGAAATATCGCAGCCTTCGGCTCGAAGGGCCGGGCGAGCTCCGACTATCGGGATCGTCTTGGAAGCGCACCTCTGCGGCGCTAACGCGGTTCTATCAATGGGCCGCCAGCGAGGACGCAGGACTGATATCAGTTGCGCCGAAAACCAGATTCCGCCGTGATGGCGCGGTTGCCGAAGATACGATCCGCATGATCCCGCTCGAGGATTACGTTCTGTTCCGAGACCAAGGCCTGCTCGGTGGGGGTTACGCGAACGGCATCACTCACCGGCGGAATCCGATGCGCGATGCCGCGTTCGCCGAGCTGCTTGTGACGACAGGGGTTAGGCTCGAAGAAGGCGCAAGCCTTCTGATCGGTGAGCTTCCGACGACGAACGCCCGCGTCTTTCACGGCTGTCGCAGCACCATGATCGACCTGCCCGCCAGAATCACCAAAGGGCGCAAACCTCGATCAGTGCCGTTCCCGAGGCGGGTAGCCAGTAACTTCATCGACGCTTATATTCGCGAGGAGCGGAGCCAGTTGGTCGATCGCTGGCGACGCGCGGGTGGGGTCCGGACCATGCGGCAGCCGCTCATCGGCACGCTTGCAGGCGGGCAACGCGTTTTGATCAAGGGCGAGCGGCGCCCTCGATCACTGGCGACTCTGCGCATCGACGAACGACGCAACCTCCTATTGCTGCCCGGATCGGGCGCACCATTGGAAAGTGCGCAGCCGGCAGCATTGTGGCTGGCGCAGGACGGCCAAGCCCTCACCCCCGCGGCATGGCAGTCGATATTCCGGCGTACCAGCAAGAAGTTGTCGGAGGACATGGGCTGGGACCTACACGTATCGCCCCATACCCTCCGGCATACCTTTGCCGTCTACTGGCTTACACACCTCGTCAAAGCGGAAGTGATGAGGCTCGACGATCGATCTGTCCCGGATCGAACCGAGGAAATCTACATGAAGGTTGTCAGCGACCCCTTGCGCCGGGTCCAGCGATGGCTGGGTCACGCCAGCGTCCTGACCACTGAAAAATATCTCACCTACCTCGATGAAGCCTTCGAAATCGTAGATCAGGCGGCCGAGGCGCTGGACTCTCGTCTGATGGGCTTCTTCTAGCAGTGGGTCGCCCTCGCCTCTCGTTCCGCGATTTACCTCCGCAGCAGGATGAGGAGCCGCGAGCCGACGCGATCGTAGCCTATCATCATCGTGACGGTGTCGGGCGCGAAATGACCTGGTTGCTGCACGAGGTGGGGAACGAAGGCCTGGGTCGCGATCTTGCCTTGTACCTTGGGCCGATGATGAACGAGCTGTTCGCCGGCCTGGCCGTCCCGAGTGTCGAACAGTATCGACAGAGCTGGATCCCGCTCGGGAAACATCTGTCCTCCAGCGGGCGCCTCAACGGGGGGCTTCGCGTGATCACGGCCGCTGACATCGATGCCTGCGACGTTCGGGGTCAATACTCCCGGTTCCGTTGCCTTGTTCACGGCCTTCGCGCGATAGACGAACGAAACCCTGATCTGCTTCGTCCGGATCTGAAGGCGCGGATCAACTTCACGAGCCGGCACAACGGAACGGCATTACGGCCCCGCGAACCGTTGACACCGTTCGTCGCTCGCGTCCTGAAAGACGCCGCTGATCGCAGCGTGGTAGCTACACGCGAAAGGATCTTGTCGGGCCGCGAGCAGATCGAAGCTTTGCGAAACAAGCCGGAGAGGAGCCGCTTTGAGAATGTGTTCCTGAGGGTCGCCGACGGCACGCGCCCCGCTCGAAGCGAGTTCGACATGTTCAAATATCGCAAGGTTGCCATCGCCGCGGCCAGCGATCTTCTCGTTCTGACCCTGCCTGATGCGATCTGCTTCATCATCGCCATCGCGCTCCGGGTCGAAATGCCGATAGAATGCCTGCGGACCCTGCGGCGCGACTGCCTGAAGAACCCCGCGAGAGGGTACGTCTCCATTGAATACACAAAGGGACGAGGCGGCCCCCGCGCGAAGATCAAGCGCGAACGCGTGCGTGATGGTGGAATTAATACGCCCGGCGGACTCGTTCGCCTTGCCCTCGAACTATCCCGACCCGCCGCCGAGCGAATGGCCGATCGAGGGGACCCGAATGCGGATTACCTGTGGGTGGGCTTCGTTGCAGCCGGACTGCCGAGCTGGCGGCGGTTCAGCCTTTCTACCCACAACTTCTATGCCGCGATCAGGAGCCTTGGGCTCGTCGACGAAGCGGGCAAGCCGATAACCAAGATCGTTCCCGCCCGGCTAAGGAAGACGGTGAAGCGGGACAATTACTTGCGCCACACAGGCCACCTTCGGCGCTTCGCGAGCGATCACTCGAAGCCAGTTGCCGCTCGGCATTATGCCGCGGTGGACGGGCTTCGAGAAGAGCATGCACGCTCGGTAGCGGTCGCTGAAGGTCAACTGTTCGACATGGCGATGATGCCGTTGGTCCTGCCACCGAAGGAGGAAGTCAGCGCGCTCGCATCCGGCCTCTCGATCGGAAACCAAAAGCTCGACGCAGGCGCGGTCGCGTCGTTGGTCTCAGGCGATGCCGATACGTTCCTTGGCATGTGTTCCGGCTTTTGGTCGAGCCCTCTTGGGCGGAACGACAACGGCTCCTGCGCCACCGCGTTCACCGGCTGCCTCCATTGCTCGAATGCAGTGTTCACCGCACGAAAACTGCCTGCATTGCTGACCTATCTGACATGGCTAGCTGAACGGCGCGCCGTCATGACGGAAGCGGAGTGGCACGAGCGCTACAGCGCCGACCATAATCGAATTATGGTACAGATACTCCCCGTGTTCGACGCTGGCGATATCGAACAGGCTCGGTCCACGGCGGAAAATGCCGCTGTGGCGCCAGCGCTGCCGCCACATCTTCAGCGGGGCTGAACATGCGTCGGGTTCTGGAACGTGCCGAAGCATCTTGGCGGATTGACCGTTCGGCATTGGTGATTCCGCCCCAGATGGTCGTGAGTGGCCGTGAGCAGCAGAATATCTCTCTGGTCGGGGACGATAAGTGGCTGCTCGAATGTGCCATCGCGCGGCCGACAAAGGCCCATGAAGCCTGTATCTGCTTCGGTCGGATCGCCGATGCTGATGAGCGGGAGCTCATACGAGAATACCTGTTCCTGTCTTTAAACTACGACTCCCGAGACAATGTGCGCGGCCGCCTCGGCGTCCTGAAACCTGGTTCGCTGATGCAGGTCGGCAATATAATCCGGCATTTTCTACAAGAAGTGCGGGAAGCCGGACTTCGACTCCACGAGATCGATCAGCCTTGGCTGGATCAGTGGCTGTCCGCGAAGCGGCACCTCGCACCGGCAACTCTTGTCTACAAGATCCTCTGCGTACGGCGACTTGCGCTCTATACGCCCTCCCTGTCGTTCCGGGGAATCGAGATAGCTCCTTGGGGTAACCGTTCAGCGACTAGGATCGCGGGATACCGGGGTGGCCGAGAAAATGTCACACCGCGAATACCGGAAGCCATTAGCGCGCCGGCGTTGCGGTGGGCCATGTTCTACGTCCATCATGGGATCGACGATCTTATCGCCCGACATCGTATAGCTGGCATCAACATCGCCGCGCGTCGGCAGAGAGTGTCACCGAAACTAAGCGACCAGCGCCTGCGCGCTTATTTGGATGCGCTTGAAGCATCGGGCTCTGGAGTACCGGCGACCCAAGATGGTCGACCCGCGTGGCCAGAAATCTGCAAGGCCAGCGGCCTCGGCGTGGCAGTGCTGAAGGCACGCTCAGCTATGCTCGAGAAGGCAATCTCGCAACTCGGAACCGAGCGCCCAGGCGCAAGCAGTGGTTGGGCCAGCATGCCAGGAACAAACATTGCGTGGCGGTCGCATCTTCCCAGCTTCAGCAGCCGTTATACCTTCATACCGGCGATAGCCGCGTGCTATCTCGTAATCGGCCTATTATCAGGAATGCGCGGCGAGGAAGCGGCCGCGCTCAAGCGTGGTTGCCTCAGACTCATGCGCGACGAACATGGGAAGGTTAAGGGCTACGAACTCGTCGGAAGAATCTTCAAAACCCGTAAAAACGTCGACGGCGCTGAACATCGCTGGACCGTGATAGAGCCTGTTGCCAGGGCCGTATTGGCAGCAATACGGTTGCAGGACTATCTACACAACAGCGCCGATCGAACGGAAGCGCCGCGAGATGATGAGCCCCTGTTCAAACCGGCCTTGATTCGGGGGGTGGGCAATGTCCAGCTTACGGCGCATCAATCGACCGTATACCTGAATTACTTTGCCAAAGAGTGTCGCCGGCTCGCCGAAGAAATGGCAGCGGCGGCGCCCGCCGAAGCCGACCGCATACTGGCACTTTATCATATCCCGGACGAGGGTGATGAACCCTGGCGGTGGCGCACGCGTCAGCTCCGCCGCACCCTTGCATGGTACATCGCCAGTCAGCCCTTCGGCGTGATCGCGGGCATGATACAATATGGGCACGCGAGCGCCATGATGTTCGAAGGCTATGCGGGCACTTCCCAATCCGGCTTCCGTTCGGAGATCGAAGAGGAACGTCGCCTCGCTCAGCTCAGCGATATCGTCGAGATGTACGAGGACTGGAAGGCAGGGATCAATCCAGGCGGCCCCATGCGATCGAAACTCGTCGCCGAATTTACAAGCATCAGAAACAAGATCGGAGATCTGCCCGGCACGGTCGTTGATGATCGGCGCCGCGCAAAAATGCTCTCGAACACCGCCGTCACGCTTCATCCGGGTTATATCAACGACTGCTTCTTCTATGCCGACCACGCCCTCTGCTTGAAGGTGAAAGGAGCTGAGGCGCAGCCGGCATTTACGAGGTGCCAGCCTGCTCGTTGTCCGAACAGCGTGGTGGCGAGGCGGCATGTGCTGGCTCTGCAATCATGCATCGCAGATGCCGAGACCATGAAAAATGGCAAGAACATCAGCCCGATCCAGAAACACGCCATTGAGGCACAGATCGATATTTACAGGCAGTTGCTGGAACAGGTCGAACGATGACGACGAAAGCGAACCCTCCCCGGAAATCGCAAGCCACCGTCGCGCTGCTTGACGCCTATAACCGCTTGCGCGACGGCAAAGGCACCGCGACGAATGGCAAGCTGAGCATAACCAATGTTGCGCGCGAGGCGGGGGTCAGTCGAGCGACGGCCTATCGATGCTCCAAACTTCTCGCTTTGTTCGATGAAGCTCCGAAGCCGCCGAAGGCTAAACCACAAAGCACGAGCGGCAAGGCCGAGCTGCGAAACGTGATCAACCAGTTGCTCAATCGTATCATCATGCTGGAGGCTGCGTTGGAAGCCAAAGACGCGGAACTCCGGCAATTGCGCTCAATGCTGCCAAAACCACGGCCGGCCGACTCATGATGCGAGCAAGTCCTGAGGACATTACAATCGACGCCACGTTGCACGCTCAATTCGCTCTACGCTACATGGCGACGCGAGACCGCCACGGGCGGGCTACGCATTGAAGGCAGGTTCAGTGTAAAACCCTCCCCGCTTGCGCAGCACTGATCCTCCCCTGCACAACGCTTGATGGATTTTGGTTGGGCCCATCACTCGACGAAGAATTCCCTCAATCAACGGCCCGCCTGCGACCAGCAGCTTGAATGGGTATCTCGCATGTAAATGACCGCGATTGGCCG
>NZ_JAFCVW010000025.1:0-7022 GCF_049897245.1 Sphingomonas sp. DC5200-1 | reverse complement strand
ACCTCCAGCTGCTGGCCCGGCAGGCCGCGCCGGCCTGATACGCGGCGCATCCTCCGGTGCCCGGCGTCACCTGTCATCCACCACGCTGATCCCACGCGATCCTTTTTCAACAGTCTCGTTCGGTTGTGACACTGGTTAGGAAGCCGAGCGATCAGCTGCCAAGCATTTTTCCGTCAATCTCCTGACCATAATAGTCCCCTTTGGGGTGAAACTGCTTACGTGCGCTCTCGACAGTCCCGGTCTGCCGCGGATCGCGGGGTCGCTCGCGACTATCGACATAGGCGGCGACATCCCACGCCTGCTGATCCGTCAGCGTGTTGCCCTCACCATAAGGCATGTTGGCCTTGATGAACCCGGCAGCCGACGCCAGCCCGGTCATGCCCGCACCCCAATTGTAGGAGCGCGCTCCCCACAGCGGCGGGATAGTATAGCTGCCGTCCGGGTTCGCCTGCCCTTGGCCGTTCGCACCGTGGCATGATGCGCACTGGCCGGCGAACACAATCGCGCCGCGAACCGGATCGTGCCCGATCGGGGTTGTGGCGAGCTTTATGAACCCGCGACCGGGCAGCGGCTTGCCGGATGGCGCGCCGGTCGCGAGCCAGGCGAAATAGCTCTGGAGATCGCGGTAGATATCGTCGCCATAGGGCGGCGGGGCGCCGGCTTTCGAGGCGGGCGCGTTCATCGAGTAGAGGAAGCAGTCGCGGATGCGATCCTCCATCGTGTTCACCCGGCCGTTCTTCGCGCGATAAGCTGGGTAGCTGACCCAGGCCGCCCACATCGGGGACGCATCGGCCTTCCGCCCGGCATCGAGGTGACAGTTGCTGCACGTCAGGCCGTTGCCGACGTACTGGCCGGCATGAGCCGCGCTCGCGGTGAAGATCAGTCGACCGCGCCGGATCGCGTCGCCGTCCGGCCCGGCGGGGATGGTGCTTTCCGCCGGTGGCGAAAAGGCGGCGTCCGCTGCTACCTCGACGGGTGCCTGCACGGGCGCGTCAGACTGCCCTACCTTGTAGGTGACGACGAGGACGAGCAGCGCGGCGGTAATGGCGAAGATGATACGCTGGGCATCGCCATCATCACCGGGCGTTGGCGGCGTTGGTTCGGTCATTTGCCCGCGCCGAAGTGGTTGAGCGGCACCTTGAGGAACGCTGTGCCGCACGCCTCCGGCTCCGGCAGGCGACCGCCGCGGATGTTCACCTGGAGCGCGGCAAGCATCAGGTCCGGCAGCGGCAGGGTTGCGTCGCGCTTCTCGCGGGTGGCGACGAACTCGGCCTCACCGATGCCGTTGTGCACATGGATGTTGTCACGACGCTGGTCCGCCACGGTCGATCGTCCAAAGACTTCGCGCCCGTCCTTGCCGTAGTCGTGGCCGACATAGGTCGCGGTGCTGGGCGGCAGTTCGAGGATCGCCCGGATCGAGCGCCACAGCGCGCGCGCGTTGCCGCCTGGAAAGTCAGCCCGACTGGTGCCGCTGTCGGGCACCATCAGCGTGTCGTGGACGAACGCCGCGTCGCCGACGACGTAGGTGATCGAGGCGAGCGTGTGGCCGGGCGACAGCATGACGTGCGCGTCGAGCGAGCCGATCCTGAACTGCTCGCCATCGGCGAACAGGCGATCCCACTGGCTACCATCGACGGGCAGGTCAGGCAGGCAGTAGATGTCCTGCCAGAGCTTCTGCACCTCCACGACCTTGGTGCCGATCGCGGTTTTGCCCCCTGTCTTTTCCGCGAGATACGGCGCGGCCGAGAAGTGATCGGCATGGGGATGGGTATCGAGCACCCATTCCACAGTAAGTCCCTTGGCGCGGACATATTCGAGGATCATATCGGCATTGTCGGTTGCGGTCGCACCGGCACGGGGATCGAAGTCGAGGACCGGATCGATAATCGCGGCGGTCTTCGTGGCTTCGTCGACCACGACATACTGGAAGCTGCCGGTGCGCTCGTCATGGAGCGACGCAACCGTCATGCCCTTGTGATTATACTCGATCATGTTTCGTATCCTCTCGCATCGTCAGCTTTCTTCCCGCGCACGCGCGAACAGCCGTTGGAAATCGCTGGCGTCGATCGCGCCCATCACCAGCATGGGACCGGCAAGATAACCCGGGGTGCCCGCCAGTCCGATCGAATAGGCTTCCTGTCCGTTCGCCCGCAGGCGGGCTGCGACAGCGTCCGCGTGGGCGGCAAGCCAGGTCATCGCGCGCAGCCAATCGCCGCCAGCGCGCATCACGACGTCCCGCAACACGTCGTCGTCGATCGTGCGGCTGTCCGTCATCAACGCACGATGGACGGTCGGGTAAACTCCCTGTTCGGCGCACGCGAGCGCCACGCTTGCGGCACGTTCGGATGGCGGACCGAAGATGGGCCAATCCTTGTAGATGACCCGCACCTTGCCGTCGCGTTGCACAGCCTCTTCCAGGGCGGAAAATCCATGACGGCAGGCCGGGCAACGATAGTCGGTGAACACGGCAAGCCGGAGCGTAGCATCGGCAGGTCCGTCCTCGGGCGAGCCGTTACCGGCAAGGATCAGGTCGGCGGTCGGCCCGACGTCGCGCCCGATCGGGGCGGTACGCCGTAGAACCTGCCCGACTGCCCAACCACCCACGACCACCGCGCCCAAGCCGGCAAGCTGTCTCCGATTGAGCGGCCCGGGCATGGTCAGCGCGCCGCTGGTTTTTTGCGCGCTTCCGCGACGAGACGACGCAACGTCGGGAGATCGACAGCACCGGCGACGACCTGCGAGCCGACGATCAGCGCTGGTGTTCCGTTGAAACCGATCGCCTGGGCGATGCTATCGGTGCGCGTAAGCAGCGCGTCGATTTCGGCGCCACGGTTCTTCAAATCGCGTTGCAGACGGGGCCAGTCGACCTTGGCTTTGGCAGCCGCTGCCTTGACGCCCGCGCTGTCGAGCCGCGCCGGCGAGGTCATCAGGGCCTCGTGAAAGGCGGCATGCCTGCCCTGCCATTGGCTCGCGACAGCCGCGCGTGACGCCTCACGCGAGGCAGGTCCGAAGATCGGCCAGTCCCGGTACACGACCCGTACCTTCGGGTCGGAGCGAAGCAGGGCGTTCAGCACCGGCTCCATGCGACGGCAATAGGGGCAGTTATAGTCGAAAAACTCGACAACCGTGACGTCGTAGGTCCTGCCGGCGCGCTTGGGAGCCACGGGATCGTCAACGACCGCCTTGCGCGACAGATCGGGCTGCTGGGCGATGAGAGGCGTGATCGGCGCGGCGAAGGCAAGCGCGGCCAGGAGGCCCCGAGACAACAGGTTGCGACGATTCATCGGTGTTTCCTTGCTAATTCGATTCCATCGGCGAGCGCAGCGCGTGACAATTCACCGAGCTGGAGCTGTACGATCGTGCCGTCGCCCGCAACGAAGGCCGTTGCGGGATACCCCGCCACCTTCAGGGCTTGAGAAAGGCCACGATCGGGGTCGAGCGCGACATGGCGCGCTCCGATATTTTCACGGCCGAGAAAACCGCTGACGATCGCTTGCGCCTCGCCCTGATCGGCAAGAAGGATCGGGACCTCGCCAGGGCGCGACGCAACCGCATCGAGCATCGGCAGCTCACGCCGACACGGACCGCACCATGTCGCCCACAGGTTGACCACGAAGGGCCTGCCACGGAAGCGATCGAGTGGAAGCGGCGCGCCGGACGGGGTTGTCAGGTTGAGATGATAGGGGAACGGGCCGTAGGTCACGGGAGGGATCAGCGCCTGAAGCGAGAACCAGAGGCCACCCGCAACAGCCAACGCTCCCCAGCCTGCCGCCAGCGCGCTTGAGCGGCCAAGCCGGATCGCCAGCATCGCCGCAGCGCCCAGAAGCCCTGCAACGGGGGAAAAGCCACCCTGCCACACGGCAAGGATGGACAGCGGAGCGCCGGTGTAGCTCGACCAATGCGCTGCGACGTAACCGATCCGTGCCGTGACAAGTCCAGCGACGATGGCGCTGGTGGAGACCGTCGATACGCGAGGGAAGCGGAACCGACCGGCCAGTGTCGTGAGGCCAAGGAACACGACGATGCACAGCACGGCAAGCCCGCGATCGACGGCCAGCATCAGCGGCCCGATGGCAATCGCACCCGCCATCAGAGAAACGCGGCCGCGCTTTTCCAGAGCATGTAGGCCGCCACCACGAAGATCAGGACGGCGAAGACCGTGGTGAGCGTGCCGCCCGTACCGAGGCGCTTCGCGATGCGCGTGCCGATCAAGCCGCCGACAACTCCACCGGCGATGAACACGAAAGCCAGCGGCCAGTCCACCAGACCCGAAAATGCGTAATTGGCGGCCGTCGTCAGCCCGAACGCGGTGACGGCGATCAATGACGTGCCGACGGCGTTCAGGATCGGCATGCCCGTCGATCCGATCAGGCCGGGGACGATCAGAAAGCCCCCGCCGATGCCGAAGAAGCCCGAGAACAGACCGGTGCCGAGGCCGTAGCCCAGCACCTTCGGCGCCTTTTCCCGGTTGCACTCCGCCCCCGGGTTGCCCGTGTCACCGCGCCCGCGCAGCATCAGGACGCCGACGACGACCATGACCAGTGCGAACAGGAACAGGAGCTTGCCGCCGTCGACGGCCTTGCCCGCGGTAGAGCCGAACAGGGCGCCGATGACGCCGGCGGTCGCATACATGCCGCCACAGCGCCATTTGACGTTATGCGCCCTTGCATGGCCGATCAGCCCCGTGGCGGCGTTAGCCGCGACGGCGAACGCGCTCGTGCCGATGGCGAGATGGGCGTCGGGCACGCGCACCAGATAGACCATGAGTGGGACGGCGAGGATCGAGCCGCCCCCGCCGACAAGCCCGAGGGTAAAGCCCACCAGGCTGCCGGATAACGCACCCAGCAGATACTGGATCGGTTCGAGGGTCATGCCGCTTTGCCGATCTTATGCGGAGCCGCCATCCATTCATGGCCTTTCAGCATGCCTTGCCAGTAAATCGGGGGCAGCATCCGCTCCTTCAGGAACCAGGCAGCGCGCGTCGGGCGCGTGCCGTTCAGCAGCCACGACGGAAAGCTGGGGAGCAGTTTTCCACCATAGCCGAACTCGGCGAGGACGATCTTGCCGCGCTCGACGGTGAGCGGGCACGACCCATAGCCGTCATAGTCGACAACAGGAGGCTTGCCTTCGAGTGCGGCGAGCGCGTTGACCGCCACCACGGGTGCCTGCTTGCGGGCTGCCGCAGCCGTCTTCGCATTGCTCGTCCCCGCAGCATCGCCCAAGGCAAAGACGTTGTCGTATCGCTTGTGGCGCAGCGTCGCCTCATCGACCTCGACGAAGCCGTTTGCCGCCGCGAGCGAACTTTTGGCAACGACGTCATGCGACACCTGCGGCGGCACGACGTGGAGCATGTCGAACCCGCGCTCGATCCGCTCGCTGACACCGTTCTGCTTGCGCTCGAAGGTGGCAATACGCCGATCGGCGTCGACCGCGACGAGGTTGGATTCGAGCTTGAGGTTGATCCTATACTTCTCGACATATTCCATCAGCGCAGGGACATAGGTCGCGACGCCGAACAGCGCCGCACCGGCGTTGTGAAATTCGACGTCGATCGCGGGGAGAACACCGCGTTCGCGCCAGATGTCGCAGGACAGGTACATCGCCTTTTGAGGCGCGCCGGCGCACTTGATCGGCATCGGCGGTTGCGAGAACAGCGCGCGTCCCCGCTGCAATTCCTGGACAAGCTGGTAGGTGTAGGGCGCCAGATCGTAGCGGTAGTTGGACGTGACCCCGTTGCGGCCCAACGCTTCGGTAAGCCCCGCGATCTTCTCCCACGCCAAACGCAGGCCGGGGGCGACGATCAGGACACGATAGGCGATCGTATCCCCGTCGCCCAGGGTGATCGCCTGACGCTCGGGGTCGATGGTGATCGCCGGCAGCCGGATCCATTCGACGCCCTTGGGCATGACATCGGCTTCGGCCTTGCGGGTCTGTTCGGGGGTGAAAACGCCTGCCCCGACTAACGTCCAACCGGGCTGGTAATAATGGTCCCGGGCCGCATCGACGACCGCGATCGACACCTTGGCGTTACGTTTCAGGATGCTGGCGGCGGTTGCGATGCCCGCAGCTCCGCCTCCGATGATGACGATGTCGTAGGTCATTTGCCGGTTCTTTCGGACCGGCGAGCGAGCGCCGGCTTCAGATCGGCCAGGTCGTACCCGGCTGCCTTGGCCTGACCGACGATCGTTTCGGGATCGGCATGACTCGCCTCCGCCAGCGCCCATAGGGTAGCCGCCCGCGTGCCGCTTCGGCAGAAGCCGAGCGTCGGTCCCGGCAGCGCAGTCAGCGCTTCCTTCATCCGGTCCGCATCGGCATCGGTCGCCTTGCCCGGCACGATCGGGACATGGGCGAACGCAAGGCCGTGTTCTTCGGCGATCCGGGCCATCTCGTGTGCGCTCGGCTGTCCCTGCTCCTCGCCATTTGGCCGGCTCGAAACGATCGAGCGAAACCCCGCCTGTGCGGCGGCAGCGACATCATCCCGGGTGAGCTGGGGAGCAGCCGAGAAGGACGGTGTGATCTTCTTGAAGGCCATGTATCCGGATCGATCGAGGGTCGACCGCTCGCGCTGTAGCTCGCTGCCAGCGCCTCACGCACGAAGCCGAGGTCCAGCACGCCGTCGATGCGCCGGAGAAGGTGGTCGGCAGGCACATGATCGTCGAGCCGGAAACCGTAGAACAGCGCGCCTTGCGCCACCTGCCGACCCATCATGTCCATACTCCCGCCGCCTGGCAGGAGTGAATCACGCCTTCCTCGTCGTCGCAAGCACGCGTTTTTCAACAGTCTCGGTCGGTTGTGACACCGCCACCCTGCCCCAGCTTTTCCAAGGGTTTGCAGGTGTCACAACCCCGTGCCAGAATGAAGGCATGGAAATTGGCTATGCCCGCGTGTCGCGAGGCGACTCCCAGGACATAGACCCGCAGCTTCGCGCGCTCCGCGATGCGGGGTGCGATCCCATCTACCAGGAGGAGGCATCGGGTGGCCGAGCTGACCGTCCCGAGCTGGCGCGCGCGATCGGCGCGTTG
>NZ_JAFCVW010000024.1:0-8342 GCF_049897245.1 Sphingomonas sp. DC5200-1 | reverse complement strand
ATGCACTGAACCCTCGACATGACACTGGGCGTTTCCATTTTATTGCCCCGACCCGATCGATAATGGGACAATATCCTTATCCCGTCAAAGGGAATGGATCGTCTCAATGGCGACATAATGGCTGTGCATCGCCAACCATCCGAGCGAAATCCGCGGCCTCCCGCAATGGTGCCTGCGACTCATCGTGCTGGTCGAGGCACGCGCCGCCCCGCGACTGAACACGGTCGAGGGCCTGTGGCGCAGATCGACCCGCGCGCGCCCGGGATCGATGACCGCCTTCATCCGCGACGAGCACCTCCTGCCGGCTGACGAGATCGACCGGATCATCCGCGATGCGCCGCTCGACCTCATCCGGTTCCAGGATGTCGCGGCCGTCATCCCGCTCGGCGAGCGCCCGACGATGGGCGACTGGCTCGACCGCTTCCATGCGGCCTTTCCCGAACGAGGCCGGGGACGAAGCGACGCGCTCGCCGCCTGAAGTCCCCGCCACCATCGCTATCGACCAAACGGAGGATCATCACATGATTTCGACCGCCACCGAAACGCGCCTCGAAGCCGTGGCCAGGCTCAACGACCGTTGCCGCCAGGGGTTCGACCGCACCGCGAAGATCGTCATGACGCGCGCGTGCCTCGGCGCGCTGTCGAACGGCACGCTCGCCTCGGAAGCCGTCGCCCAGGCGCATGTCCTGCAGGCGCTGCGCCGCTACACTTTCCCCGCCGACTGTCCCGAGCGCGATCGCGGCCAGTTCGAGCTGTCAGGCGAGACGATACACTTCCGTATCGATTATTATGACGTGGCGCTGGAATGGGGATCGGAAGACCCCGCCGACGCCAGCATCACGCGCCGTGTTCTCACGCTCATGCTGCGCGAGGATCTGTGATGCGTATTGTCGGAATGGCCGACAGCTATCAGCTAGCTGGCCGCTAGACGATGACGATCGAGATCATCCTCGGCCTGCCGCATCTCGCAAACGGGCCTATCCTTCAGCGCGCGGTCGCGCTGCAAGCACCGGTGCTGATCTCGGCCAATTGTCTGTCGCGCTGGCGCAAGGCCGATGGCTGGCGCGAGTGGTCGGGATGGCGCACCGGAACGCTCGCCAACGCGCGACCGCTCGCCAGCGTCGACCTCGATTCCGCCGGTTACACCATGATGGTCCGCTATGGCGGGCTTCCCTGGAGCATCGCCGATTACATGGCGCTCGCCGCGTCATGGCCGTTCCGACGCATCTCGTCGGTCGATTACTGCTGCGAAGAGGGCGTTGCCCACGACCGCGAGGAAGTGCTCGACCGCATCGCGCGCACCACCGCCACCAACCGAGAATGCTTTGCCCGCGCCGACGACTTGGCCATCCGCGACCGGCTGATGCCCGTGCTGCAGGGCCGCGTGCCCGACGACTACGTCCGTTCACTCGACGCGATCGGCGGTCTGATCCTGCCCGGCACCGTCGTCGGCATCGGCAGCATGTGCCGGCGACCGATCCACGGTCCCGAAGGGCTGATCGCCGTCGTCGAGCGGCTGACCCGCATCCTGCCGATCGGCGTCAAGGCGCACCTCTTCGGGGTGAAAGGCGATGCCCTGCCGTACCTCACGCCGTTCGCACGCTGGATCGCCTCGATAGACAGCCAGGGATGGGGCGTAGGCGTGCGACAGCACGCGCTCAGGCATCGCATCGCCAAGACCGACGCGCTCGGCGCCGACTTCATGGAACGCTGGTATCGCACGCAATGCGCGCGAACGCTCGAAACACCGCGACACCTGCCCGAGGCCGCGGCGTCTGCTCCACCGCCACCAACCGCCGACCCCTGGGAACGCGCGATCGCGCAGGCTCGCGCCGAGATCCGCGCCCTGATCGAGAGCGGCGATCTCGATCACGATGAGATCACCACCGGATGGATCGAGACCTGGGCGGCCGAGATCTACGCCGACGCGGCCTGACGGAGGTAACCATGCTCACCGACCGCTCCCAGCGCTGGCGCGACCGGCGCAGCTTGTTCGTTGCCGGCGACAGCGTGATCGACCCGCGCCGCTACGCCGTCGATGTCGTCGCCCATGATACTGCCCGCGCATTCCTCGCCGACCATCATTACCTCCCGCGCTATCCCGCCGCCCAGCTCGCCTGCGGGCTGTTCGGTCCGGGCGACCCGGGCAGATCCACGTTGGTCGGTCTCATCGTGTTCGGCGTGCCGGCGACCGGCGCGGTCATCACCCGGCACACCGGCTATGCCGATCCCGCTCGGGGCTGCGTACTGCAACGGCTCATCTGCCTGCCCTCGGTCGCCGCGAACGGCGAAAGCTTCTTCACGTCGCGCGCCTTCCGCCTCCTGCGCCTCGCCAAGCCCCGGATCGACGCTGTCGTCAGCTTCTCCGATCCCGCCTTCGGCCATTGCGGCGTCGTCTATGCCGCGCTGTCGGGCGCCTATCGCGGCCGCACGAGGCCGCGGACGGTGCTGCGCATCGCCGGCGAGACGATCTCGGAGAGAACGCTGTCGAAGATCCGCAACCTCGAATCCGGCCATGCCGGGGCGATCGACCAGCTGGTGCGGCTCGGTGCGCCGAGGCCGGAGGCGCACGAACACCCCGCCGACTGGCTCGCGCGGCTCCGTGCCGACAATCTGCTCCGCCCGCACCGGCAAAGCCCGCTATTCACCTATTGCTTCGAGCTGACGCGCGACGCCCGGCGCACCGCGCGCGATCTGCCCCGGCTTGCCTATCCGCGCCGGAGCGACGCGATCCGCGAAATCCTCGCGGCATGATCCCCGCGCCAGCGGCGCGAGGGAAGGGGAGCGGGAGCGGGCGGCATGTCACCGACATGCCGGAAGGAGCACCGCCCGTGGATATCCATCTCGCCATCGCCAGCGTCCAGGCCGACGCTGCCCGCATCGCGCGCTACACCGATCGACGCGACCGTTTCCTCGATGCGCTGGACTGGTCCGCGCTCGACGAACAGACCGCGCGCGAGGCCGCGATGCTCGACGATCTGCTCGCCGGCGATCTCGCCGACGCCGCGCTCTACATCCTCTGGCTGGAAGAACGCCTCGCCAGCGGCGAAACCGATGTTCCAGGCGTTCTTCGCTTCTACCCGCACCCGCGCCCCTGGCACGGCGAGTGGATCTCGCTGCACTGACCCTGAAAGGATCGCCATGAGCCGCCACCAGTTTCCCGGTATCGAACCCGGCACCAGCGTCAGCATCGGGTGGGACCGCCCGCTTGGCACCTTCTTCGTCCAGGTGCTGCGCCCGCACCCGCATCTCACGGGTGAGGACGAAACCGTCGCATGGCATGGCGCGCACCCCGGCGAGCTGACCACAGCGGCCGCCGCGGTCACCATCGCCTCACGCTGGGCCGATCTTCCCGCCGATCTCGCGATCACGCTCGAGACCGACCGGCTGATGACCCTCGGCCAGTCCGATGGCGAGGCGCAGATCGCCATCAAGCGCCGCTTCTTCGGCGACTGAGTACCCGACAAGAAAGGGGAGGGGGATGGGGCGCGTCGATCAATGACGATCGACGGAGAGCCCCATGCCATATTTTATCGATCTCGGTGCCGGTCCCGCCGAGGAGGATTGCGCGCAACTCGGCCAGTCGCCCAACTTCGACAGCCTCAACCGCCTCGAAATCGCGGTCTACAAGTCCGCGCTGATCGCACGCTACGGCCCGCCGCCCCCGGGATGCCGCCTCGCCGGCCTGTCCAACCGACACGATTTCGGTCGCTATGTCGAACTCGTCCTCCATATCGAGAACGAGCTCGACGAGGCCGTCGCCGACTATGCGACACGCGTCGAGGAGGGACTCGCCACCTGGCGCGAGGCGGGCTTCACCGCGCCGGTCGAGTATAACGGCGAGACGCCCACCATCGTCCATGCCGATCCGGCCGATGCCGTCATCAGCGCGCTGCTGATTACCCGGCCCGGGCCGAACGGTCTTTTCCCGATCCCGGATTTCGCGGTCCTGCACGGCAATCTCACGCAGGCTTACCCCGCCGAGGCCGCGGCCGCCAACGCGCGTCTCGCCGAGGCCGCGGACGCCTGAGCGCGACCGCACAGAGCGATTTCCCATCATTTCGGAGCATTCCCATGGCGAACACCTACACCAAGGCCGCGTTCACGCTGACCATGAGCCACGCCGACGCGGCGTTGCTAACCATTGCCGAACAGGCAGTCGATATCCTCGACACCAACGGCGACGATGCCGACCTCGCCCACGAATATGACGCGCTCGATCCCGCGTTTCACGCCGTGTTCCCGGCGAAGGGGCCGATGAAGTTCGAAAGCTTCCTCGAGATATTCGACGATTGGCATTTCCCTTATCTCGACTGCGCGATCGACATCGACTGGAAAGGCGAAGACGGGAACGCGCGCGTATTCTTCAGCGGCGATCAATTCGGCGTCGAACAGGTCGCCCAGCTCATCTTCCGCGCTTGCAAGTCCGCGCTCCCCTGCGGGTTCGCATGGATCTCCGACTGCGACCGGCTGCGCCCCGGCGAGTTCGGAAGCGGCTGCGTCATCATTACCGACGCGGGGCTGACGTTCCACAGCACCCAGGACATCCTCGATCGCGCCGCGCGCAGCGCCGCAGCCGATCCCGACACCCATGGTCACGAGGGTCGCTTCGGTTTCGTGCTCGCCTCGCGCGACCAGGACGGCCACGCCGTCTTCTGGAACAACGACGACGGCTTCGGGGCACTCGCCAGCGCGACCGTGTTCTCGAAAGCCGAGGCCCGCGCACACGATCCGGTCATCGCCAACGACGAACCCGAGTGGCTGGCGCTGCCAGCGCCGCTCGCGGCCTGAACGGCCATGTTCATCGACATCGGACGCGGCCTGGTCGCCGGCCTTCCGGCCCTCGCCCTGCCGCCCGCCATCCTCGACGCGGTCGAACGCGGCGCATGGATCGTCTTCAACCTCTCGGGCGGCAAGGACAGCTCGGCCGCGATGTTCGCGGTCAACCTGATCCTCGATGCGCTCGGCCATCCGCGCGAGCGGCGTATCGCCATTCACGCCGACCTCGGCCGTGCCGAATGGGACGAAACGCCCGCGACGGTCGAGGATCTCGCGGCCCACGCCGGCGTCCCGCTGACGATCGTCCGGCGCAACGCCGGCGACCTGTTCGACCGCTGGGCCACGCGCTTTGCCAACGGCAAGGCGCGCTACGAGGCACTCGAAACCTATAATCTGATCGGTCCCTGGTCATCCTCGGCGCTGCGCTTCTGCACCTCAGAGATGAAGGCCCATGTCATCGGGCCGCACCTCGCCAGACTGCTGCGCGGCCAGACTATCATCAACGTGCTGGGACTGCGCCGCGACGAGAGCATCGCTCGGTCACGCACACCCGAATGGAAAGCAGACGCGCGCTACGCCGCTGCCGGCAATCCGCACGGCACCGCGATGATGCTGTGGAACCCGATCGCGCACTGGACGACACCACAGGTCTTCGCCGCGCACGATACGCTCGGCATCCCGCTGCACGTCGCCTACACCTGTTACCAGTCGTCACGACTGTCGTGCCGCTTTTGCGTCCTTCAATCGCTCGGCGACGCCCAGGCATCGGCTTCGGCACCGGCGAACCGTCCCGCGCTGCTCCACCTGGTCGGCCTCGAGGCGACCTCAACCTTCTCGTTCCAGCCCGCACGCTGGCTCGCCGACGTCGCACCGCGTCACATACCGGGTAATTTGAGGAACCGGATTTCCCTCGCCAAGGCCGATGCCGCCGAGCGGCGACGGCTCGAAGCCGCGATGCCGCCCGACCTGCGCTACGTCAAAGGCTGGCCGCCGCGCATTCCCACCATCGAGGAGGCCGGCATCATCGCCGCGTCCCGCGCACCGATCCTCTCGCGGCACGGTCTCGCCGATCTCTATCCCAATGCCGGCGCGGTGCGAGACCGCTTTTCCGACCTGATCGCGCTGAAGCGTGCCGCCTGATCCAGAGCAAGGAGCTTTCATCATGCCCGATATCACCGATCTCCCCGTCATGACGCGCGCCGACGCGATCGCCGCGGGCTTCGCCGGCTACAACGACGTGCCGCACAAACCAATCGACGTGCCCGACGGCGCGTTCACGATCACGGCGAAGACCAGCGAGGGTCGCCGCGTCACCTTCTGCTTTCTCGAATCCACTTATGGTGGCCCGCCCCGCTTCATCGACATCCAGTTCCACGACCGCGGCACCACGATCCCCAACGCCGATAACGGGGTATCACCCACCTTCAACGCGTTCGCGATCACGCGTGGCGGCAAGTTCGTCGCCGACAGTCGACCGCTCGACGAAGAGATCAAGCCCTCGATCCTCGTGCTGATGCTCGACAAGGCCGGGGAAGAACCCGCGCGATCCGCGACCAACCCGGCGCCGATGTCGGACATTGACCTCGCTGCGCTGCTGACACGCGCGGCCGAAGTCGTGGCTGCGCCCGACAGCCGGATCGCGTCGCATCGCAACACGCTTGCCGGCCAGCTCATCGCCGAGGCCGCGATCAGGCGGGCGCGCCCGTCATGACCACCCCCTCGCGCAGCGACGGGATGCACGTCGCCCATACCGCAACGGGCTGGGTCGTGTTCGACAACAGCTTGTCACACCCCTCTCGCCTCTCGGGCGCCTATCCGTCGCGCGCCGCGGCGACCGCCCGCAAGCGGGCGCTCGCGCGTGCGCTGCGCCACCAGCGTCCCGACGAAGCACCGGACGTCTGAGGAAGGGGAAGGGGGACCGGCTGTTATGAACCGGGAGGATCATCCGACCCGGTGACAACCGGAGCTGACCCCATGCGCAGCATCCTCGCCTTCTACGAAATCGACCGTGCCTGGGGCGGCCCCGAGGAAGGGGGATGGTGGTACGACACCGGCACCTTCGTCCGCGTGATCGCCCTCCATTACCACGACGAGGCCGCGGTCGCGGCGATGCGCCGCGCCAACCGGCTGCTCGAGCGCCTGCAGCGGCATCGCCCGCCGGTGGATTCGGCTGCCTACACCGGCGGACGCTTCCGCGCCTTCAGCTTCTCCGGCCTCCCGCCCACGCGGTTTCCCGCACGTCGCCCGGAATATTCCTGACCCAGCAGAAAGGGACCAGCCCATGTATCGCGTCCATTATTTCGACACCAGCGAAGCCGCGCATGACGCCTGTCTCGATGACGGTCCCTGCATCGAGGAAGGCGACGTTCTCGCCATCCTGTCGGAGGGCGTCATCGGTCTCGCCTCGACCGATCCGATCGCCGTCACCCTCGACCCCGGCGCACTGCGCATCGTCCGCCCGATGGCGATGGACGTGCTGCTAGCAGAACTCGTCCACGGCGCCTCCCAGATCCGCCGCGCGGTCGCGACCGCCCTCCTGCACCATTTGCCCGTGCAGCCCCATTTCCTCGCCTTCGTCGCGCCGGCGCTGCCCTATCCCTATCCGCAGACCGTCGTCGCGCTCTCGTTCGACGATATCATGCTGACGATCGATGCGATCCACCACCGTATCACGGCGCTCGAACGCCGGTTGGGGACACTCGAATCCGACAGCGCGCACGCCTTCTTCCTGCAACGCTCGATCGATCATCTGTCGGCCGCCCGGAAGCGCCTCATGCGACATCCGCGACCGCCTCGCTGAACGGCACGGCATCGCCTCGCGACGATGCCGGCACCGGCTGCGCCGGAAGGAGAGAGGGACCGGATCGGCATCCTGGACATGGGGTCCGGGCATTTTGCCGAAAGGTCACGATCATGTGCATCGATCCCAACGCCGAGCCCGTCGCCTTCGCGCTCGACACCAAACTCTGCCACCTCCTGCCCACGCTGACCGAGCCGCACCGCGAAGCCATCGCCCAGGATCTCGCGCGCACCGCCATCTTCATGGCGACCGCAATGGCGGCCGACATGGCGCAGGACGCGGTGAACGGCCTCGTGCCGATCCCGAAGATGCCGACGCTCGGCAAGCCGCCCGCACCCGCGCTGGTCCCACAGGCGCAAACGCCGCGCGATACCGTGCTGCTGACCCCCGCGGTCGCGCCCGTCGTCACGATCAAGGCCAAAACGACCGACGTCACCGTCGCCGGCTTCGACCAGCGTCAAGGCTACACGTTCGGGATCGACAACAAGTCCGACCGGCTGATCGACATCCGCCACGCCGGCAAATGCTGGTGCATCGATCCGAGCGACGAGGCGACCGACGTCGTCAGCCGCGCGATCGGCGCGCTCGCCGCGGCGCACGCCGATATCGGCACCGCGCTCACCGACCAGCTCGCCCACTGAGCACCGACATCGTCCGCCTGCCGCACGATCCACCGTCCGCGTGAAGACGCGGTCGGTGAGGGGCGCTCATCGCGCCCTGCCCGGCCGAAGGGCCGGGGAGGGGAGGAGGATTGAAGATCGGT
>NZ_JAFCVW010000023.1:0-11331 GCF_049897245.1 Sphingomonas sp. DC5200-1 | reverse complement strand
CAACGCTTGATGGATTTTGGTTGGGCCCATCACTCGACGAAGAATTCCCTCAATCAACGGCCCGCCTGCGACCAGCAGCTTGAATGGGTATCTCGCATGTAAATGACCGCGATTGGCCGGTTGCGGAATTTCCGCATTTCGACAGAAAGTGCTGTCAGCTGCCTGTCCGCTTTCAGGCAAAGCTATAGCGTGCTCCCATGACCGTAATGGGGTGGAAAGCGAACATTCGCGGGATCGCATGATCGAAGTCCGCTAGTTTTAGAAGCAGACCCATGCTGGACGGATCAGGCAGGAAAATGAATTCCGCACAGTTTGTTGCCGTCGGGGTCACGAAAATAGGCCAGTTCGATGGTGCCCATGGAGGCAGTTTCGCGTGGTCCGGGCGGAGCTTCGATCGAGGTTCCGCCAGCGGCAACGGCGGCATCGTGAAGCTGCTTCACCTGCTCGGGCGAGTCGCAGGAAAAGGCGACCGTGCTGCCGTTGGCGACGCTTGCCGGTTCGTCGTTGATCGGCTGGCTGACGATGAAGTTCGTTCCGTTGCCGTTATTGTAGATCAGACGGATATGGCCGCTGTCGGCGATGTTCCGGGTCCCTTCCCCTGCACCCAGGGTACCGAGCACCGTGTCGTAGAAGCGCTTGGATCGCTCAATGTCGTTCGATCCGACCATGGTGTGAAAAAGCATGCATACTCTCCTGAAGGCTGATCGACTTCCGATCGCCATTGGCGGTCTCACCTAACAGGCACGTAGCACGCAGTCACTCCCGGCCCTATAATGTCCGCTATCGGTCTTTAGCAGACCGGCCGCTTTTTCGCGCTCGAGGCTTAGCCCAAGCGGAACAGGTGACCGCATTCGAGCAATGGAATTGAGGTCCTGGACGGCGACAATGGGCGCAAGGCGGGCTAGCCGCACGCGCTCCAAATCGGTCACCTGAATGGATGAGGTTGGAAGTCAGGCAAGCCTTCTACGCAGCGACCTTTGGCATCGTGACAGCCCAATGCATTGCTGACTTCTTGCCGCACTCGGTCGAGATCTCGACAAGGTGCCCCCATCTCCGCTTCTAGATAGAGGTCGGCCTGAGGAGCGAGCCGTGCCGCGTTCAACATCTTGGCAAAATCCCCATTCGAAACAGCGTAACCGTTCCAATAGAGCTGGCCGGCCCTGTCGAGCGTGACCCTGTTTCTGATCGTCTCGGCGTCCTGATTGAAATTTGGCCGACGCCAAGCCGCATCAGGCGGCGTGCAGGCGCGCGGCTCATTCTTCGCGCAACCGGATAAATGGGCGAGTGCGACCAACGAAATTACGAGCCCAGCCTTCATGCCGCGAACATGGCAGCGAAAATGTCCGCTTTCCACCCCATCATCATCGCCGACGGCTCAGGTCGGCGCGGGAGACCGGACCGGCAGGTTTCTAGAGCGTCAAATCGGCCACTGAACGACCAAGCAAGGTGCGCGGCTGAATTTCAGCGCACGCCCCTTTGCGCTCCTTCCATGCCACCGATTTGGGCAATCGCTTTGCCTAGCGTGACATAAAGCAATCCACGGCATGGCCACGATTGGGCGATACTCCAAAGCCGGAAGCCGACTTGAATATCAACGCGAAATCACCGTCAGGGTCAGGATCATAAGCGAGGAAGATATCGTCATCCTCAGCGACAATGGCAACCCGCCTTGGCACCGGCTTAGGGATGCTTCCGGGGAAGCGTCCGTCACCATCAATTTCGACGATATAAGGCTCGATCAAAGCCGCTCTCATCTCATCTAATTGCTGGGCAAACCATGCGGCGGGGAGAGCCTCTCCTAGCTGGTCAGGATTCGGGGCCGGTACAACGAAGGTTTCGATTTCCGTCACCACCAGCTGGCTCACATCGGCAAGAGAAATATGCGCGTCCATATTCTGGAATGTTAGCCGAAGGCGTTGCGGTAGCAAGGTCTGCTTCCTGGCGCGTAGATCCGCCCTTCAAACGACCGACTAGGGCGCGTAACAGACATTTCCCAATCTGTCGGCGCAACGATCAAGGCCGCATCAGCAAGTCCCGACGGGCAATGGCAAGTCAGTTTCTTCCGCTCAGCAAAGTCATTCCGGATGCCGCCGCGACGAGTCGCACCGCCTTCGGCGGTTGCGCTCGGGACAGTTGCAAAGTGCAGTAGCGCTTTGCAACTGTCCCGAGCGCTTCAATGGCCTCGGATCGTCTCAAACGGCGGATAATTTTGTAGCCCATAAATAAAGGGTTGCGGTGAGACGAGACACCATCTGCAAACATAAGAAGAAGCACGCCGATTTGGGTGGCACCGGCAGACCCTCGGCCTGGATGCGGGCGACGCAGTCGGGCCGGTCCCATCGCCATTCGCGCAAGGGGTACTCGCAGTCGTACAGCGGATCGTCGATCGACAGCGCATGGTTGGCGCGCGCGGTGTCGCGCGGTCCGGCGTCATAGCCGATCAGGCGAACGACGCGCTGCCCGCGCGCCCAAGCGTCGACCGCTGGTTGCCAGGTCGACAGGAATTTGTCCTGCGGCGCCTTCTTGTATTTGAGGCTGCAACTCGACCCGCCGAGCGACTTGCTCGGCAGCGTGGCATTGGTCAGGCACATCTCGAGGATGCCGTAATAGGGCGGCCAGTGCTTGAATCGCTTCGGGACATAGCTGACCAGCTCGAAACGGATACCGCGGTCGCGCATCCAGGGCCGGATCACGTCGAGATATTCGTAGGTCGCCGGTTTCTCGACCGAGGTATCGGCGGTCAGCACGAGGTCAGGCGCTTCGCCGCGCGCGTGCTTCTCGATCAGCAGCGCGGTGCTGTCGACGCCGATGCCGTAGGCCAGCACCACTGGTGGCGGCGGCGCCAGCGGCACGACCGGAACTGGCGCGCCGGTCATGGCGCCTCCTCCGGTTCTAGATAGGTGTCATAGGGCGCACCGGCAGACTCGATCCAGCTACCCTCCTCGTCGAGATTCTCGATCCGTGCGAGCAGCGCCGCCTTCAGCTGGCGCGCATCGACGTCGTGGCCCTTGTCGTCGTTCGAGACGAGGCTGAAGGCGAGCGTGTAGGCGTGGTTGTAGCGCGCCATGTCACGCGTCCTCCGCCGCGGCCTTGGGCGCGGCGGGAACCGCGCGGGGCGTGATCGTCACGTCGAGCCGGTCGCGATTGATGACGACGGTGACCGTCCGGTCCTCGGGGACGAGGAAATAATGCCCCGCCAGCTTGTCGCGAATGCGGTTCTCAAGCGCGGCATCGTCGCCTTCGAGCAGGCCGATGATTCGTTCGGCGGCATCGGCCTGGAAGCGCTCGAGCTGCGTATCGTAGCTGTCGGCATCGCTGTCGTCGCTGGCATAGAAGATCGCGCTTTCGAGGATGTCGGCGACGCCGAGCGCGGTGATTTCGCTGCCCCGGCGGACGAAGACGGACGTCTCGTCGACCGAGTTGCACGACCATTGGTCGGGTGCGAAGGCGACATCCGCGTCGGTCGATACCTCGATGAATGCGCCGGCGTGGCTCATCGTCGCCTCGAGCGTGATAGCCTCGACCCAACCGTTTTCCGCCTCGGCGGGGGCTTCGCGGCTGTCGGAGACGATGAAGGTGCGGTCGCCCTGGGTGACGCGGAACCGCATATCCTCGACACGGGCGAGGATATCGTACCAGCCATAGCCCTTGAACGCGTCCTGGGCCTCGACCAGCGGACCACCGAACGGATTATGCTTCGCGATCGCCGCCTGCGCGGGTTGGCCGATCAGCGCATCGAAGTCGGGCATCAGCACCATGCCGGTGTCGGTCACGCGTGCGCCGCTCTCGTAGTTGCGCGAGCTGTCGGCCGCATAGGCGGTCCATGCGAACAGATAGGGCTCGGCTTCGGGTGGTGCGATACCGAGCGAGCGCGCCTCGCGCCAGTCATGCGCCGACAGCCGGTGCGTCCCCGCGGCCTCGATCGCGCGGTAGATCGCGAGCCGGACCGCATCGCGCAGGGCGGCGATGCCGGTGTTCTCGACCACTTCCTTGCGCGCCGGGAGGACGAGCTGGATTTGCGGCGCGTCGAAGATGTCGACCCGCGCGATCCAGTGGCCGCCCCGGTCGACTTCCTGAACATACGGCAGGTCGCACGGGATGGTCAGCCCGTGGAAGTTGAGGCGTCCGTCGCGCGAGGAATAATGCGAGGGGTGTTTCTGGAACACGCCGATGCGCACGCCGTACCATTCCTCGACATGGACCGCGTCCTTCAGCCAGTCCTCCTGCGGAAGGACCGCGCCGTTCCAGGTCACGGGAACCGGATAATGTTTGGCGGCGCGGGCCACGTCGCGCTCGAGCGTCTTCAGCCACTCGTCGGGCACGCGCACGGTGATCGCGGTGCCGCGCATGATCGGATCGGGTTCGATCGCGATCGGGCGGCTCGTCTCCCACGCCGAGGCCGGGATATGCGCCATCCAGCCCTGGCGGTCGGGTTTCGAGAAGGAGCGGATGATGACGTCGCGGCCTGCGAGGCTGAACACGCCCATGCCGGCGGGATCTTCGGCGCGGCGCGTCTCGTCGGACCAGCCCGAGCGGCCGAGCGTGACGATGCTCACCGGATCGGCGATGCCGTGGCCGTCATCGGTGATGTGCAGGAAGTGCTCGGCGCCGGCGCCGTTCAGCGCGAGCGCGACGCCGGTCGCACCGGCGCGGCGCGCGTTCTGGAGGAGTTCGCAGATGACGTCGAACGCGGTATTGTTGAACAGGCGCGTGACCTTGGCGATCGTCTCGGGGGCGACCGCGGTCGCGATGGTGGCGGGAATCATGGGAGTGCGCTCCTGGAAAAGGGCTCAGGCGTCCGTCACGCCTTCCCTCCCCGCTCCCTCTCTCCTTCATCGGCGCATCGGGCCGAGCCCTGGTCAGCCTGCCTTGCCGTCGCGGAACGCGCCGACCACGGTGCCCGCGTCCCAGTGACCGCTGAGGATACCGCGACGCGGGACCGAGTTGATCGCATAGCGCCGCGCCGCGAGGAGGCGGGCACGCCGGGTGTCGCGGTCGATCGGCGCGCCGGTTGCGATATCGCGGGCGAGGCGAAGCGGCGTCATGGCTTTTCCTCATCGATTGTGCCGGGGATGGCAACATGGTCGGTGACGCCCGTTCCCGAAGGATCGAACGCGATAATTTCGGCGAGCGTCCAGGGGGCTGCGCGGCGCGGGCGACGCGAGAAGCGAAGCTCGTGCTTTTCGGCATATTTGTGGACCGCTGGATATTTGCGGCCGATCGCTGCCGCAACATCAGGCAGCGCGACGCCGAAGTCGTGCGCGATGCGCAGCGCCCGGATCTCCTCTTCGGTCCATTTCCGGTGATAGCCGTGGACAAGGCCGAGGATGTTCGCGCGCGTGAACAGCGAAGCCTTGGTGCGACCCATCTTCGTCGCCAGGGCGTCCATCGGCATCGTGCCGTAAAGGTCGCGCAGCCTTTCCAGATCATTGTCGCTCCACACCGGCCCGCCCCGGAACCCGTCGCGGTTGGCATGTGTGCCGCGCAACCCGAGATAGTCGGCGCGCCAGCGGATAGAGCATTTCGTGCGGCCGAGCCTGGTCGTGAGCGGGGTCAGGCTTGCCCCGTCGGCATAGGCGCGGATGAGCAGTGTGTCTTCGTCAGGGGTCCAGTTGCGGCCCCATCCCCGGCCATAGCCGAGCTTGCGCAGGTGCGGCCCGAAGCCAGCCTTGGTCCTGCGCGGAAAGCCCTCTGTGGCGAGAATGTCGATGATCGCGATATAACGAAGCCCCTCCCCGGCCAGCGTCAGCGCCCGCGTCGCCTCGGCCTCGGTCCAGTCAGCGGGCTTGTTGGGATGGCGCAAACCGAGCGCGTTGGCACGGGTCGCGGTGCCGGACAGCGGGCGTCCGATCAGCGTGGCGATCTGTGCGATCGGGATCGCCTGCGCGTAGCCGGCGCGCAGCTGGGCATCCTCCCAGTCGCTCCATTTTGGAGGATTTCCTTCGGTCAGCCCGAGCACGCCCGCGCGGGCATAGACGCTGGTGCAGGCGCGGCCGAGATCTCCAGCGAGATCGGCCGTGGGGCGAAGGCCATATTCGCGGGTGAGCCATGCGTCTTCGTCGGTCGACCACGGACGCGACGAATTGCGGCGCAGGCCCAGTTTGGCGATCTTGTCGCGCACGCCGGCGCGGCCGCGACCGAGCGCGGCGACGATGTCGTCGATCGCAGCGTCGTCGCAGAACATGCGTTCGACCGTGGCGATCTCGTCGGGGGTCCAGGCATCGTGCCGGAACGGCATCTCGCGCAGGCGCCCGCACGGCTCGGGCAGCTTCGGACACGCGACCAGCTCGACGATATCGGGCGCGAGGTCGGTCACAGCGACACCACGGCGACGTCGCTCAGCCGCGCGCGCAGCCGTGCATGCAGGCGGGCGATGCGGTCGTCGCCCTTGGGCATGGTGTCGACCGCGGCGATCGCCGACAGGAGGTTGAGCGCGCGGTCGGTGCGCTCGGCGTCGAGCGACAGGTGCCGTGCGAGGTCGCGCGCGGTGCTGGCGTTGGGGGAGATGCGCTTCAGCGCGTCCATGATCGCGGCCGCGTCGGTCGCAGCGGGATCGAGCAGGAACGCGTCGAGCGCGCGCGTGCCCTTGAGGGCGATGGCGGGGCCGTGGTCCGCGACCTCGGCCAGGCCCGCGAGATCGAGCAGCTTCGCCGCCTCGTCGGCATCGACGGACGCGGCGGCACGCAGTTCCGGGGTCTTGCCGAGATGTTCGGTGATGGTGGGATCGATATGCGCCAGCACCGGGGTTGCCGACAGCGCCGGACCCATCGCGAAGAAATCGCCGGGGGCGAGGTTGCGCAGCAGGTCGGCGTCACGCGCGGGAAAGCCGAGCAGGTCGGCCGCGCGCGCGATGTCGCGGTCGAAGACGTTGAGCCCGACCAGCACGTTCTGCAGCTCGGACACGACCGAGGTGGAGAGCTTCGCGAGGCGCTGGGTGGCGATGACGGGGGCGAGACCGCGCTTGCGGCCGCGCGCGCACAGGTCGGTCAGGGTGGCGACGCCGAGCCGGCGGGCATCGGCATCGAGCGCGGAACCGGCGACATGCGGTGCGAGCAGATGGCCCTCGTCGATGCACACCAGCATGGTATGCGCCCAGTCCTCGCGCGGTGCGCCGACCAGGCCGGCAAAGAACGCGGCTGCCTTGATGATCCGCTGGTCGGGATCGAGGTCGGTGAGGTCGATGTGCATCGACAGCCGATGTCGCCGGCTGCGCGTCGCCGCGGCCGTCAGCCCGTCGGCGGTGAGTTCGACCGCGCGGATCGTGGTCGCGCCGATATGGCGGGCGAGGTTCTCGAATTCCCCCTCGGGGTCGACGATCGCAAGCGTCGTATAGTCGAACGCCTCCTCGATGATCCGGCGCAAGGTCCTGCTCTTGCCCGCCCCGGAGCTGCCCTGGATGAGCAGGCGTCCGGCAAGCAGGCGATCGAGGTCGAGGCTGAGCGTGCCGGTCGAATGATGGCCGAGCGGTACGCGATTGTCCGCGGCCTCGGGCGCGCGAATCGGGGTGACACAGGTCATGGCGTGGTCCTCCGGGTCAGGCGGCGTCGGCATCAGGGGGCGCCGGATCGTTGGCTGGGATGGCGGGAGCGTCGGGATCGGGAGCGGGCGCACCATCGAGCGTCCGCCATTCGAGCATGTCGTCGCTTTCGCGCTCGCAGTCCTGGCAGGTGGTGGAATCGTAGGTGCTGAGCAGCACCCAGGCCTGTTCGGGCTCATCCCAGGCCGCGACGGCGTCCTTGGTGACGTTGTCGCTGCCGCAGTCGTCGCACACCGGCTTGACCCGGGAGGCGGCAGGCGAGCACAAGCGATCCCCGGTGCAGATCGACCAGTCACCGTAGAATTTGCCGTCGTAGGGCAAGCAGTCGCCGGCGAGCTGAATGGCGTGTTCGCCGTAGCCGTCGTGGAAATGAATTTCCGTATCCGGGAAGAACTTTTCCAGGACCGCCTCCGCGCCGCGGATCTTCACCTCGCTGCCGTAGGTGGTATGGACATAGTCGAGCGGGCCGATCGCGGGGCCTTCGCAGCCCCAGCTTTCGACGTCCTCGTCGGGCGTGGCGCGGCCGTGGAACAGATAGAGATAGACACTCATGGCGTGTCCTTTCAGCTGGTTGGGAGGAGATGCGCGAGCGCGCTCGCGTCGACCTGCTTGGAGATCGGAGCGGTGCTCTCGACGCGGACCGCGCCGAGACTCTGGAACGTCTCCGGCATCTGGCGGCGTTCGTAGCGATCCTTGTCGACGAGACCGTGGATCGGCTCGCCTTCGTGGCGCGCGAAGCCGAGCGCATCGACGCTGACGACACGGCGGAAGACGCAGCCGACCTTGCCCTCGGGCACCCAGTCCGCCCAGGAGCCTGAGGCCGAGACGCTTTCATACTGGCCGATGACCGCCTGATAGGCGGCGCGGCGGCGAACGACATGGCTGTCGTGGATCGACACCTCCTCGCCGGTCAGCGCGGTCCAGCGATCGGGATGCCAGCAGCGGACCGAGCGGCGCGCATTCTCGACCTGCAGGGCGATGCCGGGAATGGGCAGGCGGCGAAACTCGCTGCCAAAGCCGTACAGCACCAGCGCATAATCGACGTCTTCCTCATAGAAGGGATCGTCGCGGCGCAGCCCGTCGGGCATCGCGGCCTGGCGTTCGTCCGACAGGACATAACCGCCATGACTGGGCGTCCACACGCGCCAGATACCGGGGAGCACCTGGTCGGCGCGATCGGGCGCGTCCCAGGGGGTCGTGTCGGGCTGGCGGCTGGGCTGGAACGGGGTCATCTGTCGTCTCCCTCAATGGAATCGACAGATCCCCTCCCTCTCTCCTTCATCCGGTCGCCCGGATTGCCGGCGGCGGGCAGGACCGATCATGGTGCAGCCGTGGGGGGCAGCGCGGAACGCGGCCACGCGCAAATTGTTATCTATCCCGACAATTCACGACAGGAGATCAATCATGGGCGAAGCGACTGACAAGCTGAAGGCGGCGGGTAACAAGCTGGCCGGCAACGTCAAGGAAGGCATCGGCAAGGCGACCGACAATGCGAGCCTCGAAGCCGAGGGCAAGGCCCAGAAGCTGAAGGGGTCCGCTCAGGACGTGAAGGGTTCGGTCAAGGGCACGCTCGGCGGCGACATCTGACGCTCGACCTTCGATGACACGATCGGGCCGCTTCGGGAAACCGGGGCGGCCTTTTCCTTGCGCGGCGGGAATGCGGGATTTCGAGCGCCACCTTTGAAGATCGGCTTGAGACTGCGCGGGCGATCGGCGAGCCGCGCCGCGACCACGGTCATCCAGATCGCATCGCACCCCGTCGACGGCCTCGCGCCCCGTGCCTGATTGCAGCGCAGATGCTTCAGCAGGCCGTTCGACAGTAATCGTCGTCCACCCGCGCTGCGCAGCGTGACATGGTCGAATGTCGGGTAATCGGGATGATAGCGGACGAGGTGCCGGGGACTCGGCAGGGGCATTCCGCATCCGGCGCATAGCGACGACTGCGCCCAGCGCAGGATCCGCCGCTGGTTTCTGGCCTGGGTGGTCGATGCCATGACGCGAGGATGATGGCCCTCGATTAAATTCCTGTGAACGACGTCATCCGATGTGCAGCTGGTCGAGCACGGCGGCCTCGAGCCTGTCACCTTCGAGATCCTCGGCATGGATCGTCACGACGGGGGCGATCTCGCGCAGCTTTTCGACCTGACGCAGTTTCAACCCGAGCGTGTCGGCGTCATCGCCGGTGACGACTTTGAGTGCCGCCTCGATCACCTCGCCGGTGGTGAAGTCGCGCAGGTCGAGAAGAAGGTCTGGACGCATCTCCCCGATCAACGTCGCGATATCGAACAGGAGCCGTTTGAAGCCGACGCCGATGCCGCGCCGGCGAAGCCGGTACTGGAGATCGAGCAGGCCGACGATCGTCTTGCGCTCGGCGAGATTGTGGATCGCGACAAAGTTGGCGGGGCGCGCGATCGGCTGCGCATAGGCGCGCAGGCAGGCATAGCCCTCACGCGGGTTGTGCTCGCCGACGACGGCCAGGACCAGATAGGGTGGCCCGATGTGGCGCTGATGGACGCCGATGTGGCGGATGCGGTTCTTGACGATCAACTCGCGCCCTTCGGCAAGCGTGATGGTCGAGCCGGAGACGTCGATCGCATAGAGCAGGAGGAAGGCCTGCGGGGCGTGCTCGGTCGGCCATTTCTTC
The DNA here is from genome assembly GCF_049897245.1 of Sphingomonas sp. DC5200-1. Lineage (NCBI taxonomy): Bacteria > Pseudomonadati > Pseudomonadota > Alphaproteobacteria > Sphingomonadales > Sphingomonadaceae > Sphingomonas > Sphingomonas sp. DC5200-1. The sequence continues at coordinate 1,150 of NZ_JAFCVW010000023.1, read as the reverse complement.
GCCGCTTCGCGCAGTTTCGCGAATACGATGCCGCGTTCGTAGGGGTCGATGTGGGTGTAGAGATGGCGCGCGAGCGGGATACCCGGTGCGATCTGGACCCGTTCGGCCGCGGCGCGCATCGCCGCGAATTCGCTCGCCATCGACGTGGTGCGCGGCTCGCCGACCTCAAGCGGCTCGACGACGTTGACCTGCGCCATTTCCATCAGCTGCCACAGCAGCCGCGCGAGGCGCGGGATCGCGACGCCGCGGGTGCGATCGTCGGGTTCGCTGTCGTCGGGCAGCTGCGCCAGTTTCTCGGGGGCGAGCCGGTGCGCCGAGAACAGCCCGTCCGGCTCGTTGATCGTGCGCGGGGTGGCGGTCGCTTTCTCGCGGATGCGGGGCGGTGCCTGCTCGCGGAAGAAGGGGCAGTCGACGTCATGCTCGGGGCGACGCTGGCGGATACTGGTAAGGCGTCGCAGGTAATAGGTTTCGGCTTCGGAGAGATAGGCCGGCGAGAGTAGCGGCGGGTCCGTCCCCTCCCCCAGGCAGTCGCAGGCGATCCACTGGTGATGGTCGCGTGCCTTGACCACCATGATGACCGACGCGCGGTGATCGCTGTCCTCGCCTTCGCCGGTATACCAGCGCACCAGCGCCTCGCGCACCACGTCGGGGACGGGCGAGCGGGAGGTTAGACCCCGGGTATCGCGCGGGACGAGCCACATGGTGGTGATGCTACTCCATAATGCTTGCCTTGTCGCCTTTGTTCACGTTACGTTCAATGAACAAAGGAGCTGGCCATGAAGCGTTCGGAATTTATCGGAGAGTTCGACCTCGACGCGGTGCTCACCGAATTGTCGGTCGATCTGGATATTCGCGTCACCCGGCGCATGCTCGCCGGAGCGTGCATCGGCAGCAATCCGGAGGATGCGTATCTCTCGGCGCGCGAGTTGCGGGAATCGCTCGAATGGATTCATGAGGGCGAGAACGAGGGCAAGGTCAAGCTGACCACGATCCTCAGCACCGCGTGCGACGATTTCCAGCGGTGCCTCTATTCCCACATTTCCCAAGTAAGGCGCTGATTTCGCTGTCCTGACCATTATATTTCCTATATAAAACATGGTGTTGAAGGCTGCGAGGGGCGCGTTTCATGGATCACCCAGAGGGTGCGGGC
>NZ_JAFCVW010000022.1:0-12197 GCF_049897245.1 Sphingomonas sp. DC5200-1 | reverse complement strand
CATCCCGATCTCGCCGCCTGACACACCGCCAAGCGAGCACCCTAGACCACCGGGATGAGGGGTCCTTTTTCGACGCCGATCACCCCGCTACCGGGGTCCCTTTTCCACGCCGATCCACAGGCTCAACCCGACAAGCGGAGCAATCGCATCTGTTTTGCGGCTATGATGTACCAGACGCAGGACACGTCGTTCAGTGGGCGTCAGCGAATCGAGAAGACGGACGTCCATGCGGCGAAACCTCCATTTTGGTTGTTTCGTCGCAGTGTAGATTCGATGCCAATTTCACCAGTGTGGGGAGAAGGCTTAGCTATGCGGCTGTCGCGTCGGAAAAAAAGGGCCGTGAACCGTCATCTCGTCCGCCGGATACGGCTGCTGGAGCGCGACAACGTCATCATAGCTGCCTTGCAACCAGCGATCCCAGTCGGCCTCATGAAGGATGGTGATCATCGCCTTGGGGTGGATCGGCTTCACAAGCTCGTTGGGGTCGCACGTCACCATCGAGAAGCCGGCACCCTTCGCCGTGTGCTGCCAGAAGCCGGCGACCGCGAAGACAGGCTGGTCGACGACGCTAAACCACATCTCTCCTTTGATCGGCTTGCCCTCGCCGACCTGATGTAGGTCAGGCGTCCATTCGCAGAACTCGGTAAGGGGGATTAGGCAACGGTTTTCCGGCTCGGCCGCTAACTTCCGCCACTGCGGCAGGCCGAGGTTTCGGACGTTCGTCATCGGCCACTTCGCGCCGCCGCCCAGCACGTCCCACAACATGACATCTACGGCACGGCGACCGCGCTCTTGGCGGACGACGAAAGCCTTCGACTTGGGGAATAGCTCCTGCGGATCCTTATTCGGCCGAACGACGTGTTCCGCCCACGTCGCGCCGAAGCGTTCGAAAAGCGTCTCAGGTTCGCTCGAAAGGCGCGCTCGGTTGCACATCAGAACCACCCAGCGATGACGACGGCGACCGAGGCGAGCATTGCAATACCCAAGCCCCATGCCTGCGCATAGATCCACTTATCTTCGCGGGTCATTGCAGGCTTGTGCCCTTTAGTTGGTCGAGGCGCGCGGCGATCTGCATCCACCGCTTCACGCCACCCTCGTCGTTTTCCAAGGCCAGGGCCGCGATCCGCTCGGCGACATGGGTCGGCGCCTGCTCCCCATATTGCCGGTCCACCGCAAGTGCTTCGGCCCATCGCTCTCGTTCCGGCGTCATATCGGCAACGTCCTTCCTGGCGGTGCTTCCGTCAACCATTGCCAGCTGAGGATTGTGCCGCCGCTCGACGATTGGCACTGTGCCTCGATGTTCATGCGCCCCCTGCTCGCCGCGTCGCTCCTCGCTACCTTGGCGTCCTGCGTTTCGCCTCAAACCCCTGCCGCGCAGTCGGCGACCGCCCCCGAGACGAACCGTCCGCTCAAGATCGCGTCATGGAATCTGGAGTTTCTCGCGGAAAAAGATGGCGTCGGATGCGAGCCGCGTAGCGATGCCGATTATATGGCCATGCGGCGCATAGTGGACGGCATGGATGCCGACGTGATCGCCTTTCAAGAGGCGGAGAACGAGGCAGCCGCAGCCCGGGTGTTCAACCCGGCGCGGTATACCATCGTCATGGAACAGCGACCTGGGGCCGCCTCGGGCAGCTGTGGCGGCCGGCATCCCGAACAGACGTTCATCAGGCAGGCTGTGGGCTTCGCGATCAGGAAGGGCATCACAGTTGATCGGAATCCCGATGTGACGGCGCTCCAGCTCGGCAATCCGCAACTTCGGTCGGGCGTGGACATTCGTGTCCTCGCTCCGGGACATCAACCGATCCGCCTGCTGGCCGTCCACCTGAAGTCAGGCTGCTTCCAAGGCGATCGGGTGCAGGCGTGTGGCACCCTCCTGCAACAGGTGCCGGTGCTGGAAAAATGGATCGATGCCGCCGCCGACGGTCCCGACCGCTTTGCAGTGCTGGGTGATTGGAACCGCCGGCTCGCCGAAAGCGGAGATGCGGTCTGGGCGGAGCTAGATGATGGCAGCCCCGCCAACGCTGATCTAAGCCTCGCCGACGAGGGTGTGACGCCTCGTTGCGATCCTCGGTATCGCGCCTTCATCGATCACATTGTTCTGGATCGACGCGCCGCCGCGCAGGCCAGTGGGTTCGCGGAGACTGCATATGGCACCGGCCAAAAACACCTGTCGGACCATTGCCCGGTCAGCGCGCTCATAGCCAACTGACCCCATTCGGATCCGCGCGTTTCATCTGAGCCGAAATTCGATCTACGCCTTAACCGTCGGCACCTCCGCCAGCCTCGTCGTCCATGCGGGGGAACGCATTTCTGACCGCAGTTTCCATTCGCGGCGAAACCCCTGCGATGCCGTGACTGCAGTCCACCGACCGAACTTGCCGTTGATGTCGTCGAGAGCGGTCATCAGCCGATCGCGCTTCGTTGTGTCGCCCTCGAATAGCGTCCTAGGCCGCATATCGGCAGCAATGAGGTCATCCAGCATTATGCCGGCCTTCGTGAACGCATAACCGTCCCGCCAAGCCCTTTCGGCACCACGCCGGGCGGCGGCGATCAATTCGAGGCTGTCGTTCGTCATTGGGTGCAGCGTCACCGTGCGAGATCCGGCATATTGGGGCCGGTCGGGCCTGTGACGGTTCGTGTGGAAGAAGACAGTCAGTCGGGCGGCCACGAGGCCATGCTGGCGCAGCTTCTCACCAGCGCGCATGGCATATTGGCTCAACGCGCCCATCATCGAATCGAACGTCCTCACCGGCGTGCCGAACGAGCGCGTCACCGCCATGCCCTTGCGTTGCGGCTCGACCATCTCGACCGCTGCGGACGGCACGCCACGCAGCTCGGCAACCAAGCGCTCTAGTACGACAGTGCCGACCGCCCGCGCCTGCTTCATCGGCATGTCGCGCAGCATGCCGGCGGTCGTTATGCCAAGGTCATTCAGCTTGCGGGCCGTGGCGCCGCCAACGCCCCAGACATCCCCAACCGGAAATGCCTGCATCACGTCGTGGCGCAGCCCATCATCGCGAAGGTCGGCCACGCCGTTGAATTCGGCGTTCTTCTTGGCGGCGGCGTTCGCCAGCTTCGCGAGCGTCTTCGTCTCGGCAATGCCCACGCACGTCGGGATCGTCGTCCACTGCCGCACCTGGTCCCGCATCTGATGAGCGTGGGCGACCAGGTCACGGTCTTCGAAGCCGGCGAGGTCGAGGAATGTCTCGTCGATCGAATAAATCTCAAAATCGCGGGCGAACGCCTCGCATGCCGCGATCACGCGGCGCTGCATATCGCCGTACAGGGTGTAGTTCGACGACAGGACGCGGATGCGGTGCCTGCGGACCAGATCGCGCAGGTGATGGATGGGATCACCCATCTTGATGCCCAACGCCTTCGCCTCGGCCGATCTCGCGATGGCGCAGCCGTCGTTGTTGGACAGGACGATGACGGGCACGCCCACCAAACTGGCGTCGAAAGCGCGTTCGCAGCTGACGTAGTAATTGTTGCAGTCAATCAGCGCGATGGGCGAAGTCATGCCGCTACGCGCCGGGCGACGGCTACGACGACGCCCCAGATCTCGACGAACTCGTCGACGAGGATATGCGGATAGCCTTCCGCCTCGGGCACGAGCCAGTGCCGCCCGTCCTTGAATCGCAAGCGCTTCAACGTCCGCTCGCCATGCACCAGCGCGACGACGATCGAGCCAGCCCGAGCGGTCTTCGCGCGATTGACCACTATCAGATCGCCGTCGTTGATGCCGATCCCCGACATCGAATGTCCGTCCACCCGCATGGTGTAGCTCGCGGCAGGATGCTCGACGAGCCAAGCACCCAGATCGATGGGTTCTTCCATGTCGTCCTGCGCTGGCGACGGGAAACCGGCCGGTGTGCGCAACAGGAGTAAAGGCGTCTCGCGCGGCACCAGTTCGTACGGAATTTCGTGCAGGCGCAACGTGTTCATCTCGATTCCCTCGGTCGCCCGTATTGTAACGCCCGCAAGAACGAAAACGGAACATTGAATCGTAACGGCCTGTCGCATGGTCGCATGACAGGCGCGAATGCTGGTGATCGACGACGAGAAGCGAAATACGGTGGTGGCGACATCAGGGCGCTGCGGTGCCGTATCCCCATCTCGCGGCGGCCAGCAGCACTTTCCCGGGCCACGCCATAATTCTGGGTGGCAGCATTAAGGGGAGTTATGCTGTCTTTGGTAGTCTCGCCGGGGTCGATGATGAGACTGGTGACGTATGCACGTGCGCCGCAAACCAAGGCGTGATCAGCAGGTGGGGAATGGCCAACGCGGCGATGGCCGCGAACAGCGGCCTAACCCCGGTAGGATCCCAGCTCAGCATTGAGATGCCGATCAGTACGACCAGAAGCACAGCGGCACCCAAGACGGGGCTAACCGCCCGCAAGTACGAAGCAATGGAGGAACAGCCGAGCTGCACTTTGCGCTCGATCGTCTGCGGTAGAGCATGAAGGACAAGAAAGCCGACCGAGAAGCCGACGAGCGGCGGGAGGAGCAAAAGCGCCGCCGTTCCAAACAACAAGCGCGTGTCGCTTCGCTGAAAGCCGAGGATCACTAGCGCAACACCAGCAGTTGCGCCAATGATGGCCAAGGAGCCGGCCATAATGGACGAGACACCCTCCGGAGCACCGGCAGCGAGAAGAATGTTCGACAGCGATGCCACGTGTAGCGTTGCCGGCGTTGCGATCAGGCTCACCCCTCTTGCGACACGCTCAAGAACGCTGCCATGCGGAGCGTCTTCTAGTCCGAAGTGAACAGCTGATACGATCAGAAATAGCGGAAGAGCGATGGCGGGATCCGCAACCCACCATGCAAGGCATGCGGCGCCTGCCGTTAGATAGAGCGTCAAGAACAACGGACGCCTTGGTCGAGGTACCATCGCGAGGTCGCTGGCGCCGTGAGCCATCCCAATCACACCAACGGCAAGAATCGCGAAGCCGAGCTGCACGGCAAGCGATCCGAAGGAGGCGGCTGTTGCCGCCCCCGCCAGAGCAACCCAACCGGCGCCCGAAGCCTGGGTCACTGGAACGAATCGCGTGATTCGTCGTGTTGGGTAAGGGCCTTGTCGAGGTTCGACGCGGCGTAGAAGGCGTAGACGACCTTCGCGACGACATCCATGATGAGGATCGCCCAGACCGAGGCGTTGTCCGTGATGATCTTCAGCCCTTCAGGCCCCACCGCGAACACGACCGGGTACAGGAACCAGACGACCGTCAGGAACGACACGTTCTTTGTGTAGGCGTCACCCAATGCTTTTCCACGGCTCGTCGCGAGCGCTTTGAGCGGCCCCCATAGCAGATACAGTACACCCACGAAGGCGACACAGGACCAGCCGAACCACACCCACTTTACTACCGGAGCGCCTGCGAGCGACGAGATAAGCCCGGTCACGATCATCAGCACGTCGAGCACGATGATCGATGTGAGATACCCTCCGACTTCACCAGTGCGTCCGCGTTCATGGAAAGCGGCCAGCACGACACTGGCCAGCAAAATCGGAGTCGTGATCGACCAATCGACGTAGCGCGCGAGGTATATCGCGGATCCGTCTGGCTTGATGAGAGTACCGATACCGAACGCCATCGCGAGGTACGCCGTCGCTGCGATGAACGGCACACTGGCGTGCAGCAACGTGTGATGGCCTGACGGATGGGTCTTCTTGCCGGTCGCATAGATAGCCAATGAGCCGAGCGACATGATTGTGAAGCCAGCCAGGAAGGCGGTCTGATCCATGTGGGAGTTCCCCATGTGAAGGGGCGACCCCATGCCGACCCGACCGCCTCAACACCGATTGTATCTTTTTGTGTCCGGACATGACGCTTAATTCATGATCGGCCGCCGTCGGCGGGGCTTGTGCGTGGTTTAGGGATGTATCGAAGCAGATCCCGCTGCGCGAACAAATATCTCGGGCAGCGTCACCACGGCGGGGCAGGTCGCACGACACTGCCTCATCGGCACCGACATGCCGCCGGGTGTCAGCTGAAGCCCATCTGGATGCGCCTCCTTGCCACATGCGATACACGCTACAAATGACCGCCCGTAGCCACGCTATTTTAGTCGCTCTGGCATCGCTGACGTCCGCATGCACAGCCGCACCCGCGATCGATGGGCCAGTCGGCATCGGCCAGACGGCGGTGGTTGGTGGTCCGCACGTACGACCCGATCAAGTGATCGAGGACAGCCGCTGCCCGGTCGGCGTCACATGCGTATGGGCGGGCCGGGTCGTTCTGCGGGCGACCGTCAGCGGCGGCTCCTGGTCGAAGCCAATGGACCTTATTCTCGGCGTGCCGGCCGACGTCGCCGACGGGAAGCTGACGCTCGTCTCGGTCACACCCGCCCGTAAGAAAGGCGAGTCGGCGCGCTCCACCCCATCTCACTTCGCCTTCAAGTTCGAGGGCGGACTGTAGCGACGGGAACCGGACGCTCGCGTCGTTGACGATGAGCCGCAAGCGTCGCAGCATCGCGCGGCCCGATGATCGGGCGGGAGAATGTCAGATGCGCAAGCTGTTCGTCGCCGCCGCCACGCTGAGCCTGTTGGCAGGCGCCCCGGCATTCGCCGCGCCTTGCAAAGACGCGAAGACCGGGAAGTTCATCAAGTGCCCGCCGAAGGCTGCAGCTAAGGCTGTCCGCTGCAAGGACGCGAAGGGCAAGTTCGCGAAGTGCGGCACCCCCGGCGCCAAAGCAATCTAATGCGAAGGGCGGCGGTTAGACCGCCGCCCCAGCCCCCGAGACAACCGTGGTTAGAAGGCTGCCGACAGCCCCGCAAACGCAGTGACGCTATCTCGGTTGTCGCGGAGGGCGTAACCAGACACGCCGCCGCGGACTGACAGCGCGCCAGCGATCCGCCCGTCGACACCGAAGGCATAGCTCATGTAGCTGCGGTCGGCACGGGTCACGTCGCTGGTGAAGCTGATTGGGGCACCGGTCGGCGTGATCGTGAACGCCCGAGGATCGTCGTCGAACTCGCGTTCATATCCCGCCCGCGCGAACATTCGAACCGGTTGACCGGGCAGCGAGCGCACCACCGCGCCAAAGCGACCGGTTAGGCTCTGGATCCGCTGGTTGCCGAAGGTCGCCGCTGTCGACAGCCCGCCGCTTTCCGCATAGCCGGCAATGCGGACCCGATCATATTGCACGGCGACGTCCGGCCCCAGGGCGATACCACCGCGGGAGACCAGGTCGACCGCGGCCGTCAGCCGCCCGGCGACGTAATCGCCATCCGTCTTGCCGTCGTGGTTGCGCAGCGCCGGCCCAAGCTGAACCGAGCGCCGGATCTGACGATAGTCGATCTCGCCATAGGTGCCGTCCGCAAGCAGGCGGACGGGCCCCACCTCACCCCGGGCATAGCCGCTGACAGACCACGCACGGGGCTTGTAGCTGCCTGAACCCGCCGCAAAGTCACCCGTGCCACTGGAATATCCCCCGACGATCCCGACACCCGACGCCTCGCCTATCGCAAGATCCGCGCCCGCCGCACCGGTGAACCCGCGTTCGGTGATTCCGACGTGCTGCGCCGACGTGCCAGTATTGTAGTAATGGTAGGCCGCGCTGCCGAACACCGAGAGGCCGCGGCCGGCCCGCTGCGACCCGCCCCGCTCCGGCCCTTCGATCAGGTCGCGCTGCGCTCGGAACATCGCCTGCGCGGCATAGCCGAGCCCGGCGATCTGTTCGGGCGCCTGTACCAGGCTGGCGATCGCCTGACCTTGGATGCGCTGAGTGATGCCCGCCGGGTGGACGCTATCGGCAAGGATATAGGTTTCATTGGCGTTCGGCGTCACCAGCGTATTGCGCGTGCAGGCCAGCGACGACGGCACCGTACAGGCGACACCCGTGATGTTGGTGTAGCCGTAGGTCGAGGGACTCATGACCAGCTCGTTGAAGAGGCGATCCGTGTCAAAGTACAGCGCGTTGACGTTCGCAGCAGCGAGCGCACTGGCAAAGGTCCGGTTGAAAAGTTGGAGGCCCGCGGCCCCGCCCGTCTGCACGGAGAGGGTAACAATCCTCGTCGCGCCCGCCGCTTGAACGCGTCGGACCTGATCGGCCAGCTGGGTCGCGGCGGTGGTAAGGATCGCATTGTTGCTGCTCCCCGCCGCCTGAAACGCGAAATAGTCGTTGCCGCCGCCCTGAATGTAGACGAGGTCGCGCGGACCGAAGGTGCCGCCCGCGGCGAGATAATTGCTGATCTGCGTGGTAATGGGGATCGACAACGCATTCGCAGCGCTGACTCGTGCCCCACCGACCGCGTAATTGGTACCACCCTGCCCGTAGAAAGGTGCCAAGGGCAAACCCAGTCGAGCTGCCAGCACCTCGGGTGATACCGGATCGGGATTAGTAGTGAAGCTTCCCGCCTCGCGCGGCAGACGCGGGTCCAGCGTCAGATAGTAGCCGCCATCTGCAAGGCTATCACCGAAGACGATCATCCGGTCGTATGACGAATTTTGCTTCGTGCTCGTCGTCGATTGGGCATAGGCGGGCGTCGCCATTGCAGCGAATGCCCCCGCCAACATCGGGGCTAGGTACTGCGCTTTCATCAATCCTCTCCTGTACGGCAGCAGATCTTTGCCGGCTGCTCGATAAAAGCTGTCTTCGCCCGCAAGCGCGGCGTCAAGCGCTGACGCTTGGCCCCGATGCCGCAGAGCATGTTAAACGGACGATATGCAGGAACTGACCCTAGCCGTCGTCGGCATCGACTTTCCCAACACGGACGGCAGCAATCGTCGATCCGAGGCGATGATGACCCTGCCCGGCGAATCCGTCGAACTGGTCCCGGAGCCGAAAAACAAGCACGACAGCAATGCCATCGCCGTGATCAGCCCCCGCGGCATTCAGCTGGGCTATGTCAACGCGGAGCGGGCGCCGTACATCGGCAGCAGGATGTCGCGCGGCGAGGATGCAGAGGCGATCTTCCAGGGAATGGACGGGGGATCAGCATTTATCCGCGTGCGATTTGGCGGCGGCGCGCCGACGTTGCCGCCACCTCCACGAAGTCCCGCCTCGGCACCCCCGCCGCCACGAACGTCGCGGCGATCTGAGCCGTACGATCCGCACGCGTTCTATCCTGACGAGGAGGGGCCTGAATGGGGCGCGTAGAAGGCGCTCTTAGCCAATGATGACAGGGCCTCCGATCCGCCCCATACCGCGCAAAAGTTTTTGGGGGATTATGATGTTTCGAGCGAGTATCTTGGCGCTTGCCTTGGCATCGACCACGACGGTGGCGCAGGCGCGCAGCGAAGTTGACCCGGTAAGGGTACGCGCGCAACTCGACTTCCTCGCAGGACCGGATCTGCATGGCCGTGGCAGCGCAACGCCTGACGAGGCTGTTGCCGCCGCCTATGTAGCGTCGCAGTTACAAGGCTATGGCCTGAAGACCGCACCAGGGATGACCGGCTACCTGCAACGCATCCCGGTTTTACGTCAGGCGCAAGCCGGTCCCGTGGAACTGCTGATTGATGGCGTTCCTGCGCCTGACGCCACACCATTGCGGGTCGTGGGTGGAGTATGGGGTGGCAAGGTTGCGATCCTTGGTGGCATTGCCCCCGACACGAAGGCCGCCGTGCTCGTTGTGCCTGATGTCGGAGCCAAGAACGCGGACATCGCAAAGGCGCGTACTCAAGTCGGCGCGGCAGTGACGATCGTTGTCGCAGACAAAGATACCGTACGGGCCACCGAGGCTAGCGGCGGGCGACCGGCCTTGCCGCGGTATTTTCCGAATGAAACACCTGCGGGACGCACCTCGACGGTAGCGGTCGGCCCAGACACCATGCGCCGATTGGTAGTTGGCGCCCCGACCGTCACGCTGTCCGTCCCTTTCACGCTCGCTCACGACAGCACGACAAACGCTGTCGCCTATCTCCCTGGCAGCGATCCGACAGCCGGCGTCCTGTTGCTGACAGCGCATCTTGATCACCTTGGCATCGGTGCTGACGGTACGATCTGGCCGGGTGCCAACGACGATGCGTCGGGCACGGTCGCGTTGATGGAGATCGCTCGATCCATGGCGATGGGCAAGCGCCCCCGCCGCGGCATCCTGTTCGTGGCCTACGGCTCGGAGGAGCGGGGCGGCTTTGGGGCGCGCTGGTTCGGCGATCATCCGCCCGTGCCGCTGAAGGACATCGCTGCGAATATCGAGTTTGAAATGATCGGCGCCAGCGTCCCGAAGCTCGCGGCCGACCGGCTGATGATGACTGGATACGAGCGATCCGACTTAGGACCGGAACTTCGCGCTCATGGTGCGCTGATCGACGCCGATCCCTACCCCGAGCAGCACTATTTCCAGCGATCCGACAATTACGCTCTCGCGCTACGCGGTGTCGTCGCTCACACAGTGTCGGGCTACGGCGAAGTTGCGACCTATCACACACCGCAAGACACACCTGATCGGATCGATGCGCCGTATATGGTTCGCGCGATCGAGTCGCTGCTGAAGCCAATCCGCTGGCTCGCAGACAGCCGCTTCACGCCACGCTGGAATAAGGACGGCCAGCCAAAAGAATGACGCTGCGCTAGAACCCGATCCTGACGATCCGCCACCAGCGCCGCAGACGCGCCCATAGCGTCTCGCGCGGGTATCGAATTGGCGGCGGAGGACGTTGCCGACGGTCGTGTGGGCGTCTTGCCATACCGCATAGGATACCAGGCAAGTCTTCATCGGCTGTAAACGGCTCGATCTGGCTGAGTTTAGATAAGGGGCTTACCGTATACCGAATCCTGCCCTGCTGTTCTCGCCGTCGTCGAAGCGGTCGCGACCAGCCAGCACGTTCTCCAGCTGATCCAGCGTGTGCGGCACGTCGATGTGCTGCGCCCCGAGGAACAGGCGGCTCCCCTCCCCCTCAGGCACCGCGTGGGTCAGCTTGTCGATGTCCACCAGGGCCTTGCCTTCAGGTAGGACTCGATCTGTACGAAACGCATTGGCGTTTCCTTTCATGCAAAGGTCAGTGAGCACAGAACCAAAAGCGGATGCTTCAGTGCCAACCTTCACGCCACGTCCACCCTTCACGCGACCGTCTCGTAATCTATGTGGTGGCAGTTTCCCGAGCTTCATAGATCTGCTACCTAGCAGATCAGTGGATCTGAAGCCCATCCTTGCCGCGTCGGTCGGCATCGCATTGTACCGCGGTATCGTATCGCCTATGCTCGATCGTTACTTCAGATGGCGCAACGGGACGCGAGTTCAGGTCGCGCGTCGGAACTGGCGCGGCGTTTATGTTCCCGACCTGAACGTGAAGCGGGGCGAGCGCATCTTCTGGCTCGGCTATCTCGGAATCGTGTTGTTGGGCCTGGCAATCGGCTGGACGGTTATGGTGCCGGGAACCTGACGCAGGCAGTATCGCTTGGGACGACATGACTGACAAGCATGGCGTTCACCCGTTCGCCGTCGAGCATGCTGCCGACGGCCAATACTACCTTCACAAGGATCGCGCTCCAAACAAGCACACCCATGCTTTCGACGTGAACCGTTGGCTTGATCCGTTCGACACGGAGCAAGAAGCGCGGGCGTTCGCGAAAGAGCACTTTCAGGCCAGCGACGATGACTTCGCCGCTCATCCGATGGCGCGCTAGCGATTGAGCGGCATCACCGCCGCCTGACTGCCGACGCCGCGCCCGAACATGCCCAACGACCGCCGCGGCGTCGTCGCTTCTACCAGCGCCTGCCATTGCCGCTGTTGCGCGAGATACTGCAGCACCTGATCCAGCGCCGCCGCCGGGTTAGTGTTGAGCAGCACCGGGGCCAGTGCCTCAGCTCGAGCTTCCGACATGCGATTCTGGCCGCGCGCCATCCAGTTCTTCAGACCGGCTCCAGCGACACGTGCCGCCGTGCCGGGGATCGACGCCCCACCCGTTGCCAGCGCCGCGCCGGCATGAAGGCCGCCTTCAATCAGCGGGTTCGTGGCGGCGAACGCTTGGTCGGCGATCCCCCGCTGCGCCGTCTTGGAGTTGCCCAGGATGCCGTTGGTGGTCTGCGCAAGCTGGGCTTCCAGTTCGCGCTGACGGAGCATGTTCGCGACGCCCGGGCTCTCCGGATACATGGTTTCGAGCCGCTGACGGGCGAGCGGCGAGCCCAGCGTGCTGATTCCGAGGGAAGCCGCCCCCTCATTCCGAAATGATGCCGCCCCCCTGTTCCGAGAATTACTCGCCCCCTGATTCCGAGATGATGTCGCCCCCTTTGCGGGGATGACGATGAA
>NZ_JAFCVW010000021.1:0-12727 GCF_049897245.1 Sphingomonas sp. DC5200-1 | reverse complement strand
AACCTCCAGCTGCTGGCCCGGCAGGCCGCGCCGGCCTGATACGCGGCGCATCCTCCGGTGCCCGGCGTCACCTGTCATCCACCACGCTGATCCCACGCGATCCTTTTTCAACAGTCTCGTCCGATTTCGACCATCCTAACACCGGTCCTCGAACCGCGCACGCTGTCGCTCGCCCGAGCCAGGAGTATGATAGGTGCCGCGAAGGCAACGGTGTGGGCGCCTACACAATACAAGGAAGAAGCTTGTGACGCAGCCACCGCTGCGAATGATCGCGCATCGCTTTGGCATTCCGATGGAGGTGCTCGCGTGCGAACCGCTCGGCAGACCGCCGGTAGCGTACGGCGAGGTTCTCGTGCGCATGACGGCAACGCCGATCAATCCATCCGACCTGATCCCCGTTGCCGGTGCCTATGCTGCGCGAACGTCGCTTCCGTTCGTGCCAGGCTATGAGGGGACGGGAACGATCGAAGAGGTCGGCGACAATGTCGATCCCGGGCTAATCGGTCGGCGCGTGTTACCCTTGGGCAGTGCGGGATGCTGGCAGACGTTGAAGGTCCTGCCGGCCGACTGGTGCATCCTGGTGCCGGACGATGTCGACGATGACGAGGCCGCGACCGCCTATATCAATCCCCTGACCGCCCTACTGATGGTGCGTAGGATGGCCCCGCAGCCAGGAGACGCGGTCGGAATCACCGCCGCCGCGTCGGCAATCGGTCGCATCCTGATCCGCATGATCGCATCGACGAGGGCGCACGCGGTTGCCATCGTGCGCTCGCAGTCGGCGGCCGAAAGCCTCCGCTGCGAACCTGCTGAGGTGGTCTGGAGCGATACGCCAATGCCCAGGCTCAATGGAGCCATGGACGCGGTTGGCGGCCGCGCGGGATGCGATCTGGCGGCCGCGGTCGTGCCGGGCGGCCAGATGCTGCATTATGGTTTGATGTCAGGGAAGCCGCTGGCCGGGACGGGCGCCACCACAGCACAATACTTCAGACTGCGGGATATCGTTCATGCCATATCGAGAGCGCAGCTCGACGAATTGATGTCTGTTGTATTTGACGAGATACGGGTCGGCCGTGCCGCGATCTCGATCGCTGCCCGCTACCCCCTGGCGGAAATCGGTCTTGCGCTCACGCACGATGCCCGTGTCGGACGAAGCGGCAAAATCCTGCTCTGCCCGTGAGAGAGGGACGGGGATGGGGCGGCGAGCGAAGCCGCGCCATCTTCCGACGATGCATCACCCCGCCGTTAATTGCGAGCGACCGCGCAGTGCCGCTCTGCGGCAATCGGTCCCTCGTCCTGCGTCATCGTCGGGCGAATGAGTCTCTAACGCGCTTGGCGCGCCAGGCATCGTTCCAGTCGTTGTGAACATCGGGCACATGTGCCACAAGTTCACGGCGGTGACGGGACAGGTGCTCGCGTGCCTTCTCAAGGAGCCGCGCTGCCGCCGGCCCGCGATCGGCATAGACGATGATCCTGCGCACTTTTTCGGGGATAGCGACGAATGCGAGCCGTTCCACGCCGCCCAGCGCCCAGGTCGGCGTACCGAACCAGTGCATCGCAGACAGTGCGTCCTCAATGCCTTCGGCGAGACCAAGTTCGTCCGTCGCGGGTGCAAGCCTGATGGCGCCGGTACCTAGGAGTCCGAGCGCAACTTTGGGCTTCGGGATTGGCTTGTGAAGGATGTCGACCGGATCGAGGAAGGTCCGCTGCACCGCGATCACGCCCAGGTCACTTTCTACGGCTGCGATCAATGCGGGCATGACCCGCTTGTCGGAGCCAGAGCCAAGCACGGTCTTCGGATTGAACCGTAAGCTTCGCGGATAGGGTCCGGTCAGTCCGCGGGCGCGCAAATACGTCTCGGCCAGCGTTCCGACGACCGGCTTGCTCGCGTGCCACAATCGAACCGCAAGCGCACTCATGTCGCGCCGCGGTTCCTTGGCAGGCATGTCGAGCGGCGCGCGATCATGAAGGCGTTGCCGCTGCAGCGCCTTGAGCACCTCGGCGGTGGTGCACCCGGCGAAGCAGTGGAACAGGATGGCGCTATCGCCAAGCCTGACCGAGAGGCTGGGCGACACATCGTCATGTGCTGGGCATCGGCATTCGCCACGGGTGCCGCGCCATACCCCGCCAAGGCGCTCGACGATCGTCTTTGCGCGGACTTCAGCGTCGAGCGGCAGTCTAGGCATCGGCCGAGCTCCGGCATCGTGCTGGACTGCGATCATTTCCTGACACTCCGGTAACTTCGAACCGCAGGGTCATCGTCGCCCTCGCCTCTGGACGGCGAGCGAAGAGCCAAAGACTGAAAGGAACTGATCTCGTGCGCGCGCGGCGTCGCCGCATGAACGCCCTTGGGCGGCTAGCTAACCGTAACGTCCTGTGAAGAGGTCGCCGAGCGCGCGGCGTCGAAAGGCGTTCCACCACCGACGGCGACGATGTTCTGGCGCATCGTGGATCATGTGGCAGCGCGGACAGAGGGCGGCGAGGTTTCGCCAACGCGGACCGCTGAAACTCGGATCGTGATTGAGATGCGCTGTGGCCAGGTAGACCGGTCTGCGCGTGATGCAGATCGCGTCTAGAGCAACAAAAGCGGGAGGCCGTCGCAACACGCGGCCGCGTCCATCCCGCCAGGAACGCCCGTCGGCGTCCCACCAGACCCCTTTCGCATCCTTGAGCTGAGCAACGTGTCGGCCATGCGGCCGTCCGCAATGTTCGCAACGACCACTTGCACGTTCGAAGCGTACGATCCGGCTGATCTCGGGCCAGTCGATCGGATAAAGCCAGCGATGTTCCGGACGGATCGGCATGCGACGATTCTGAATCATGCGCACCGAGAACGAAAGGAGAAAATGCGGCGAATGATCTGCCGATCCCGGCATACCGAGTTTGAAAGGGCGTGACGACCGCCAGCCGATCGCTTGGCCAGAGCCTCACACCTGTTCGCCGGTACTTTTGGCCAGAACCGAAAAGGTGTCGGCGATGAGCTCTGTTCGGTAGCCTGTATCATTGGTGTCGCCATGCTGCCCCTCGCGCACGCGTCCTGTGATATGGACAAGATCACCGACGCCGGCAACCTCCAGTTGGTTGGTCAGGTTCGAGAAACACACGACGCTATTCCATAGGGTATCCTGCTTCCATTCGTCGCCATCACGTCGGTTGTAATTTGCTGCAACGTTCACGAACGTGACCTTTTCTCGCCTGTTGATCTTGCCGACACGCCCGATGATGCGGAATTCAGCGATATTCTGGGGCATGATGCTCTTCTCCAGTGACTCACTCAATTGAACAGGCGGGGTCGCGCGATCAGTCGCTCTTTGTCAGCGCGCGCGGCTGGAAATGGTATTTCGTGACGTTCTGAGGTGTTGCGTAGGTCTCGTACGCCGCCAGCCAGTCGCGACTGATGGCTCGTTGCGCGGTTGCTAGCGGAAGCCGGTGCTCGCACACGAGCCGCCACAGAACGAAGGCGAGTGCATTCTTGTCATCCGCATTCGCTTGTCCGCGGCGCGGTTGAAGCCAGAGATTGCCGGCATCGAATGGTGCGCCGCCTAGAGAAATCGGAATGAGGTGATCAAGCTCATAGTCGGCCAATCGTCCGTCTGGATATTGCGCCTGCATCATCCGCCGCTTCAGGGGACCGGTGACACCGTAGGAGGGGCGCATCGATCGGGAATATCCCGGTCGACAGATCGTCCTCCCAATGTTCCCTTGCGTGATGCGAGCGTCGATCGAGCCTCTCACATCGGGCGGCGGCAATCGTCCATCGATACCCAGCGGAAGCGGCGGACGCAGGATCGTCGACGCGAGACTCTGGACAGCCTCGCAAAACGGCTCATCGCATCGGGCGTTTCCCGAAAACGGCGCGCCAATCGCATGGCTCAAACCGCCGTGCCACCATGCAAGTACGGCAAGCACCCCTGCACCGACGATCAGCGCCAGCCACCTCATCGCCCGCCTTTGGGACCGCAGGTGCAGGTGAAAATCTGAATGGATCCGTGTCGAGACATAGTCCACGTTTACCACAGGACGTTATTGGACGCCAAGTCAGGTTTGTCAGTGTGCTGCCATTCGTTCGGTCCGGAATCCCCACAGGCTCTTTGCAAGATCGAGTTCGTCGCGCTTTGCCTTGCCGATCATTCCCGTGAAATATGCGCCTGGCGTCAGCCGAATTTCCGACCGCGAATGGCGTTCGGCGGTAATCATGATCGCCACCGCTGCGGCATCCGGCCCAAGCTTTTCCAAGGCGTCCACATAGACCCCGATGCGGATCCCGAGATCGTTGCGCAGCCGAGAGGCGGCCCGATGAATATCGGACCACGCGGGTCTGCTGTTGCCGACGTACATCGCGGTGGTCGGGAACATCTCCATCAACTCTGCTGGACGAGTGTTGAAGCGACTGTTCGACGGTGACGCCGAGAGGTCGGCTGGAGGTGGAGCGGAACCGATTGGATCAGAACTACAAGCTCGCTCAGCCCGTACATCTTTGATGGGGTGAGGGCTGGTTTGTATATGTATGAAGGGCTCATTTTTTGACCCTGACCCATCATTATCTTCAGGAAACATACATTCGTCGATGGTCGTGGCAACGAGTTGCTCGACGTGCGGCAAACGGCTGAGTGCAGCCCGATAGAGATCACTGTCACGCACGGAACGCGCCTGCGCTGCAGCTTCAGCCACGCTATCGATGGCTTCCTGGAGGGCAAACCACCGCGGGCCCGTCAACCGCATATCGGCTGCTTGCGCGAGTGCCTGACCAACAATCCGGCTAACGCGGGCAATCTCCTGCCGACCCTCCTTGAAGAGCCGAGATTGTGCCGAATAGGCATCGGCGCGCTCGCGAAGCTCCTCGAAGCGGATGCGAAGCGGCGAGAGGTCGACACCAAAGGCGGTTGAGATTGCACCCGTATGATCACGGCGGCCTGTGCGCCGTCCATGAGCGCTGTCGCGCGCGAGGATCAGTCCGAGCGCTCTGAGCTGCCGGAGACGGGCTTTGATCGCACTGACCGTCTTGCCGGCGTCCTCAGCGAGCGTGAGGTTGCTTGGCCAGGCGATCGGCGTGCGCCCTTCCTTCCAATCATCGGCATGGGTGTAGCTGATGAGGTGTTCGAGCGTCTGTAGCGCACCGATCCCAACGCCTAGCGCCGCTGCTGAGCGCTTGACGACGGCGAACACCGCTTTCCGGTCGACCGTCGTCGGCGCATCGACAATCCTAGTCTCGAGCGCGCGTGCGATCTGGCGGGAGAAGGCCGTGATCGGTCGGGCTCCCGTTCCCCCCGTAAAGGCATTCTGGGTATAGGTCATCGTTCGTCCCCTCGTTCGAGGGGCCGTCAGCAGGCAAAACAGAGGCGTGGCGCGAAGCGCGCTCCCTTGAACCGAGGCTCGGAAACCGGTACGTGGAAGATCTCTGAGTGACCGGTCAGCGTTTGGCGACGCTGCCACGTTGCGATTTCTGGGTGCCCGGCCTTCGTGCCGGGCATTCGTTTATGTGCTCACGGCCACCCTTTCTGTTCGGTCTCACGCTGGCCGCCGAGCGGCCGCGGAGAACATTAAGGGACGATGCCAGCCCAATCAGGGGTTCGGAAGCGGGCACGACTCGTGCTTTCGCGGACCGAAGCGAGAAAAAGTTCGTGCTTTGACGGACCGACGCGGAGTCCGTTCGTGCTTTGACGGACGTCCATTCGTGTTTTGGAGGACGCTACTTCGTGCTTTGACGGACGAAAGTTCGTGCTTTGAGGGACGCTCGTTCGTGTTCTCGCGGACCGGTCCGCGAATCAGTCGCGAATCGCGTCGCTGGTCGTCTGCTCGGCCGACAGAAGGGCCTTTTTCGGCGTCAACGTGACCAGGGAAGGGGCCGCGACCCTGCGTTTCGGGGCGTCCACTGCAGGAGCATCTGCTTCGTTGAGCAAAACCCGGTAGTCAGGAATCGAGTCCAGGTCCGCGATGCCACGCAGAACGTGGCGAAAATGCTTCAGCGTGTTCTGATAGCCAAGCTGAAGGCGCAAATCGTTCAATCCGATCTGCACGGGACCATCGATACAGGTGGAGCGCGCGACTTCGTAAAGTCGTCGTTCGACTGGACCAAGCTGGAAATAGTCCGGCGAATATTCGAGGACCCGGCGATCGCGCAGGATCGCACGGTATAGCCAGTCACAAAGGCGGACTTTCACGCCCTTGAGACGTGGTTCACCGGTCCGTGTCTTCGTATATTGGAGTTGCGCCTCGGACAGCCACGAGAAGAAGCCCGTCTGGCCTTCGCCACCGGCTTCGATGTTCGTCTTGATCTGCGTACCCTGAAGCCGTCCTAACGCATCAGAGAGGCGTGTATAGGAGCGTGCAGAACCGCTGACCCCCGTCACTCGGAAGAGGTCGTGGGCCGTAAAGTAGAACTCCTGGGCCACGCGCTCGCCTGCATCCATCTTCGAGACAAGCAAGCTCGCGATATACAGTAGGATCTCCTTGTCATAGATTGTGGCAACACCGCTGGGACCAGGGCCGATCTCTATGGAAACACTGTCAGTCTTATAGACTAAGGAGCGCTTCAGCGCAGTCTTCGACAGCGAAAAGAAGGGATAGGCCATGAGTGAGTGCTCACCGCGAACCTCGGTGAGGAGCGGACTGTCGAGGACGAAGAGGTCGCCCTGCGTGGGAGAGGTGCCCGTCATGCCGCCCAATCCCGGGTCCGCAAAAGCACGAAAGCCCGCTCGCGAAGGTCCGCGAAAACACGAAGGGCGGGAGTGCCACCGAGGGAAAACGCTCGGAACAGCGCACTATCGGAGTGAAGTTCGTGTTTTTGCGGACCGACCGCGCGCCCGATGCTGGGAGCCACGCGGAGGGTCGTTTCGACATGGAGTTCGCGCAGATTCATACGAGCCGCTGTAACAGGTTGGCGCCGCAGTTCACAGTCGTTGCTCGGGCAGGTCGCGCGTTCCTGCTACTGCTGCAAGCGCCATAGGGTCTCCTAAGTGGCTCACTAACGCGTCTCTCATCGCCGGCTATCCGGTCGCGCGGGACGATGCGATCTGGAGATCGAGCCACTCCTCTGCGGCATTCCTCAGCCGTGGAAGCATCGACACGTTCGCTCGGCGCCGATCTGCCGGGTCGGGGATGCGCTCTATATAGCCGACCGCTTCAAGCTGCTCGATATGCCTGAGCGCAGTGGTCATTGACGCCCCGCTGAGGGAGCAGAGTTGCGACACCGCGATGTCACGGTGCTCGCCCTGCGCTACATAGAGCTCAAGGATCATATCCCAGCTGGGATCGAGGAAGCGCGCCCCGGAAAAGCAGCGGGTGCGTCGACGGCGCCCGGCCAAAATCGCCTTAGCTTCGCCAAGGCGCAGGTCCGCGATCGTGCCCCCGGCAGCGGCGGCAGATAGCAGGCTTTCCTCGACGGCCTTACGCGGAAGACGGACGATGACGTCGATCAGTTCGTCGCCCGCTGATGCTGAAGCCATGATCGTCGCGATCCATTTTTCAGATAGGGCGCAGCATCACGCGGCAATCGCATCGTTCCCAGCGCAAGCGCGCCAAGCGCGAGATAGGCGTAGATACCGAGACCTGTGTGATAGGCGAAGAGTGGAATGCCGGGCAGTAACGCTCCGCACAGGCTCATAAACAGGCCGCCCAGCGCGAAGCCGGCTGCCCAGATCGGCCAGAAACGGATAGTCGTCACACCTAACCAAAAGAAGCCGCAGGCGACTCCCAGGTCCACAACCAACGTTGGAAAGTGCCCGGGATCCCAAGCGACCTTGGTAGAATAAACGCGCAGACCGGTCGTGAGAGCGAAGCCCGCCAAGTTTATTAAAACACCCAGTCGCTCAGGCCTCCCGCCGCGTACGAGAGCGAACAGAAGAACCACTGCCATTATCGCATTGAACAGTAAGGCGAGTAGAACTTCCACTTTCATACGCGGGTTCGCTTCAGGCAGTGGCCACTTCGACCGGTGATTCGATTTCGGCGTTCATCGGCGGCTTTGGGAGATTTTCTCCCCAGCTCGTCTCGTTCAGGCCGAGATGACGGCCGACCCGCTCCGTGAAGGGGTGAGCCCGCATCGCCATCTGATCCTGACCTTCGACCAGAGCAGCGAGCGCAGCTACCGTCGCTTTGACGGTTCGCTGCGCCATCGCCGGCGAGAGCCGATGAACCTCCGTCGCATCGAGCGTCGTCAAGAGGAACTGGGCGGTGTCGCGCGCCGCCAGGTTGATCGATCGCTCCGCCTTGCGAAGTTCATCCGCCACGATGCGACCAGTATTCTCGAGTGCCTGCATTACGTCTCCTTGGGCGCCGCAGCGCCGCTACCGTACCTTGAGGCCGAGCAGGAACGTCAGCGTCAGCATCACCATACCCGCGACGGTCAGGCCGATTGGAGTGAGGATCGCAATGATCGCACTCCAGATCGCCGCCTGCTTCCAGGTGAGCATGTTCGCTGCCGCCCCTGCGGTCGGCAACGGCGGTGGGAGAGGAAAGACGTGCTCATCGCTAGGTAGGACGATTGCAGGGGGCAAAGCCTCTACCCCTGCATCGTGCTCCGCGACGATCCGGGCGGCGTCGATCCGGCTCGTGGTGCCCAGCAAATTGTTAGCCTTCAACAATTGCTTATCGACAGCGCGGGGACTTGCCCCGGTTAACATCGCGATCTCCTTCGAACTTCGATGCTGGTAAACGAGACGGAGGTAGGAGAGCTGCCGTTCGCTCAATTGGTCGACAGGCGATGGTCGGTCAGAGCGCGCGGGGCTATCCGTGGCGGTTTCGCTGGCATCTGTCTTGTCGTATCCAGCGGGTGATATTTCCATGTGTCGACCCTGCAGGATGGAGCGATTCGCCGCCAGAAGTTCCGTAATCCATGTTGGGACGCGTCGTTCCAGCAGAACAGCCGGCCCGCGGGAAACGAACGGTAGCGAACCGATCCCGCGAAACTGTCATTCAGCAAACAGGCGGACGTAGCGGCGGGCAGATTGGCTCCCTTGAGATCGGGTGGTTGTCACGGTCGCAGTGCGGTACAGGCCGTCGGCTTTGCCTAGCGTCGCCGTACCCGCGGTCAGGCCGATCTGGCAGCAAGGGAGGAGAAGCGGCGCCGCCTTCCAAGTACAAGGCGTTAACGACTACCCGGTACAGGTTGTCGCCGGCTCCCGTACGGGACACGCGTGACCACTGGTACTTGTATCCGGCATGGCGAGCGCGTACATGGAGCGGGCAGGGAGACCTGCAAAGCGACTTATTCCGGCCCCGTGTTGGATGAGCGCTGTGGCTACCCAGGGTCTCAAACCCTGGTTGCCGGCCACCATTCTCCCTGACACGTTTCTGAGCCGCCCTTCGGGGCGGCTCTTTTCGTATCAGAGCAGATCGATCCCGTACTTTTCACGCAAGCCCTGCGCGTTCATCTCACCATCCACGATCCAGCGCCGCGCATAGGCCACGACATCGGCAAGCTGAAGCAGCCGGGAGGCCCCGGAATCAAGGCGGACGACCCGATTGACGCCTCTGAAGCGACCGTCGTCCTTGCGCGCCCGCTCCATCTCGGCATCAAAATCAGGGTGATCGTTATGCTGATTGACGTCGGTGATGACATCGACGTTGCCGACGCTGTCGCGCCCGAGCACTGAACGAAACCGCTTCATGCCGATCTTCACCGTCTCGACGACCGCTTGTGCATAGACGACCGGCGGGGCCCCCTGCCGCCCCTGAAAATGTTGGTTGATCATCACCACCCGATCGAGGTCGGCGCCAGCACGCAGGCGATCGAGCAGTCCTTGAAGATAGCCGTTCGCCATTTTCACGGCATGGACCTCGTTTGCATCCGCCGGCAGCAGGTCGCTGAACGCCTTGTCGAGACGCCCGGCTTCCCGAGCGAGGACGAAAAGCGCGCCGAGCTGAAAGGGGCCGCTGCCGGCGGTCCCGGACTCGTCGATGAAGCACAGCACCTTCTTGTTCAGGCCCTTCGT
Organism: Sphingomonas sp. DC5200-1; assembly: GCF_049897245.1. Classification (NCBI taxonomy): domain Bacteria; kingdom Pseudomonadati; phylum Pseudomonadota; class Alphaproteobacteria; order Sphingomonadales; family Sphingomonadaceae; genus Sphingomonas; species Sphingomonas sp. DC5200-1. The sequence continues at coordinate 2,795 of NZ_JAFCVW010000021.1, read as the reverse complement.
CACTCAGGCCTCCGCATCCGCCGGAGCCGCCGCTGGTCGGCGGCGCCGCATGCCAGGGCGGGCGACGGCCTGCCGCTTGGCACGCGCTTCTTCGGCTGCCTCACGGAAGTCCGGCTCGATCTCGGCCAGCTTGTCGACCAGTCCCTGAAGATCATATTCGTTCGAGATCTTGCCACGGTGCGACGCACGGCGTTCGATCCGGCGCACGAAGCCCGCCTCCTCCAGTTCCGCGATGTAGCGCTGCACCTGGCGCTCGCTGAGGTTGAGGCGCAGTGCAAGATCGGCCTTCTTCGGAAAGGGCTTACGGCCGGCATCCCACCAGAAATCGGCGAGCTGGATCAAAACGGCAAGCTGGGTCGGGTTGAGCCCGAGACGTCGCTGCGCGCGAAGCAGCAGCGAAGGCAACATGCAGAACCCGAGCGCGATCACCTTTGCGCCCCATTTATTGGCGGCCGCACCCGACTTTCGAGGCGCTTTCGCCGCGGATGCCGCTTCCAGCTGGCCATCTTCGCTTTCGATCTTGTCACTCATCCGATGTCTCCGTAGGCTCGCAGATGAGCGCTTGATAGGCCGAAGACAAGACTGACCGACCGGACACCTCTGCCTGGTCGGGAGGAGACAGATGCATCTCCTCGGACGAGGCAGAGGTGTCCGGTCTGAATAAGGACGCAAGTAACCCGATTAACCCGTAAACCGATTAAGCGAGATAAACAGGTACCAGACAAAGACGTCCGGTCGATTATCTTAAAGCGCAGCGGCGGCCGAGCGACCCGCCCTGACTGGACGGACGCAGAGCGTGCCCTCAAACCGGATCGGATCTCGGATCGCCACGTTGCGCGATCTTCAGAGGAACTTGTCGCCGGCGTGGTCGCGAAACGCTTCGTGATCGCGGACATAGCCGCTGACCGTCTCGATCGACCGGTGGCGGCTGTGGTCCTTCATCTTGAAAAGGTTCGCGCCTTGGCGTCCCGCCTCGGTGAGGAACCCAGCGCGCAGCGAATGGCCTGAGAACAGTTCGGGGTCGTAGCCCGCGGCGGCCGCGCGCGCTTTGACCACCAGTGCGACGCCGCGATCGCTCATCGGCTTTTCGGTCAGGCGCCCTTGTGGGGTCAATTTCCGGAACAGGAAGCCATCCGTGATCGGCGCCGCCGATATCCAGGCTTTATATAAGGCGACTGGTGCGATACGCCGGCGATCGGGAATGACCACGTCGGCGCCCCGTCCAAGCTGGTCGCCCTTGGCATGCGGCACATGGATGCGCAGACCCTCGGCCAGCTCGGTCACCTGCGAAAAACGGATCGCCACCAGCTCGGAGCGGCGGAACGCCCCGCCCATGCCAACTGCGAGCAGTGCCCTGTCGCGCAAGCTGCGGACGCTGTCGCCATCGATTGCGCGCAGCATGTCACGCAGGATATCGCCGTCAGCAGCGCGTTTCTTCGCGACCGGCTGGTCGCGCTTATCGGCACGCACGCCGCGCATCGCGCGCTCCAAGATGTTGGCGTTCACCTGATCGGTCGGCGGCGGGTGCCCCGCCGCGCGGTGGGCGAAGATGATCGCGGCGAGCCGTCGGCCGATGGTCGAGCGCGCGCGGCCCTGATCGGCGAGATCGGTCAGGAAGGCCGCAACGGTGACTGGCGTCGCTGGAAGGGTGACCAGCGCTCGCGCCGCGCACCATTGTTCGAAAATCGCCCAGTCTGACCGGTACGCACGTAGCGTCGCCGACGACGACGCACGCTCCATGTAGCGGGCGATCCGCTCCTGGTCATCGATGCCAAGCCCGGCGAGCGGCAGGTTCGCCTGTGCGACATTCACCAGGCTCTGGCGATCATCTAGCTGCGAGTGATCGTCGGCTATCGGCTCATCGTCGTCTATCGTCATCAGCCGAAGATCCCGCCAGCCCGCCATTCGCCGATGCGGGCAATCGCTTCGTCGGCGTAGGGGCGGGGGAGACCATCGTCCGGATCGCGCCAACCGGGATAAAGCTCGACGCTACCGCCACTTACACGCGCCAAGGCGATCGAGCCGCCGATATCGCTTCCTGCGTCCGCCGCGATCACCGCCTTGATCGCCCGCGCCGGCACATACTCGATGCTGCCGCCGAAACCCCCGTCGATGGCCGCACTGATCTCCGGTTTATGACTTCCCAGAAGATGGAAGCTCCCCGGCTGAGAAAGGTCAATCTCGCGCGGACCATAGAGGCGTCCGGCCTCATCACATCCGAATTTGAAGACCTGCACCGGCGGGTTGCCCGTGCGGTGCGGGGTTTGACCAACCACGAATGCCTCGAAGCGCCGCTCCGTTTCGCCGGCGTAGCGCGCGCCGATACGGCCGATCATGTCGGCAATGTCGCTGATCGTCGGAAATTTCTCGAACGCAGGGCCGTGCATCGCCTTCAGATACGAGGTCGCCAGCTGATACGTCGCGCTCGCTGGTTGAGTGTCACCAGCCCAGGCGAAGGCGATTTCGGAGTGGTAGGTTGGCGTCATGCCGGGACCGCCATCCTCGTGCTCCTGGAAGAACCGCAGCGTGATCGGGAGAATCTTCATCGCGGCGTCGGTCGTCGGGATGCGGCCATGCTCGGTCGGCATGCTGATCCGGCTATCGGCGGCCAGCCAGATGTCGCCCTCGTGGATCCACGGCTCGACCGGAAACTCCGGCGGCTCGCCCTCCCATGCTTGTGGATCGGCGTGGAAAAGGGACCCCGGTAGCGGGGTGATCGGCGTCGAAAAAGGACCCCTCATCCCGGTGGTCTAGGGTGCTCGCTTGGCGGTGTGTCAGGCGGCGAGATCGGGATG
>NZ_JAFCVW010000020.1:0-16817 GCF_049897245.1 Sphingomonas sp. DC5200-1 | reverse complement strand
ACGCCCGCCCTACGCCGCAACCAGCGCGAACGGTGCGCCCGTCATACCCGTCACGCTGCTCGACGAAGGGGGTCCCTTTTGCACGCCGATAGGGGGTCCTTTTTGGACGCCGATTGACACCCCTGCACGAGCCCCGCCTGACGCAGTTCGCCCGCGAAGGCGTGCGATATACAGCCCAGGCTTTCCAACAGATGCGCGTCTCCCGCAGGCGGGTCATCCTGCTTGCAACGCTGCGCGAGATGGAGGCCACGCTTACCGACGCGGCGATCGCCATGTTCAGCGCCTTGATGGGACGCGCTCACCTTCGTGCTCGCAAACGCCTGGAGCAGAGGGTCGCGATTTCGGGACGCGAAGGCCGCGATCGGCTGATGCGGATCGCCACTGTGCTGGAAACAGTTAGCCAGGCAGCACGCGCCGGCGGAGATATCGGTGCGGCCCTCAGGGATATCGTGCCTCTCGACATGCTCGATGCTGATGCCGCAATCATCCGTCGTACCGCGGCACCTCACAGGGACGATGTGCTGAGCGAGATCGCAGCCGAATACCGGACCTTCAAGCGAACAGGGCCTCTATTCCTGCAAGCGCTCGATTTCCACGGTCGGGCCGGCACCGCGGCATTGCGCGACGCGATGGCGATCCTGTCGAATCTTGATGGCGACTGGCGCAAGCCCCTCCCTGCCGACGTTCCGCTCGGTCATGTCGAGCGGCGCTGGCACCGCCATGTCGTGGTCGCCGGCAAGATCGACCGGACGCACTGGGAGATGGCGACTTACGGCGCGCTCACCAATGCACTGGCCTCGGGTGATATCTGGGTGCCGAGGTCAAGGCTGCACAGGTCGCTGGACGTGCTGCTCGCGCCGTTATCCGGCGCAGCGCTGCAACCGCCGTTCTCGCTCGGTAATCCACACGCATGGCTCGATCAGCGCGCCGCGCAGCTCGACAGCGCCTTGCGCGACGTCGCCCACAATCTGGCCGGACGCGATGCTGCCCTGTTCGCTGGCGAGCGATTGCGATTTCCCAAGGAACTGAAGGACGATGATGCCAGGCACGACGAAGGACGGCGCCTGACGCTTGCCTGCTACGACATGCTGCCTGCCACGCGTATCACCGACGTGTTGTCGCAAGTCGAACGCTGGACCGGCTTCACCCGGCACTTCGGGCACGTCTCGACCGGGTTGCCGCCTGGCGATGAGCAGGCCTTCCTCGCCACTCTGATTGCCGAAGCGACCAATCTTGGGCTGTCGCGCATGGCCGAGGTATGCGGCGCAGGGTCACGCCGCGCGCTGCTGCGCATGCAGACATGGCACATGCGCGAGGAAACCTTTCGGGCGGCGCTCGCCTGTCTGACCGACGCCATCCACGCCGAGCCGATCGCCGCCTGGTTTGGGCAAGGACACCGGGCTTCCGCGGATGGCCAGGCCTTCTACCTGGGCGGGCCGGGCGAAGCCGGCGGAGCGGTCAACGCCCATTATGGTCGCGACCCAGTGGTCAAGATCTACACCACCATCACCGACCGCTACGCGCCGCTGCACCAGACGGTGATCGCCGGCACGGCAGGAGAAGCCATCCATGCGCTCGATGGGCTCCTCGGCCATGACAGCAACGCCGATCTGACCGCGCTGCACGTCGATGGAGGCGGCGTTTCCGACATCGTATTCGCGACGATGCATCTCCTCGGGCTCGATTTCGAGCCGCGCATTCCTCGCCTGTCCGACCGGCGCCTCTACGCTTTCGAACCCTCGAAGCGCTATGGCAGGCTTGCGCCACTGTTCGGTCACAGGCTCAACCGGGACCTGATCGTCAGCCACTGGCCCGATATTGAACGTGTCATTGGCGCGATCCGTCACCGCACCGTCACGCCATCGTTGATCCTGAAGAAGCTGTCCGCCTACCGCCAGCAGAACAGCCTCGCTGCGGCGCTGCGGGAGATCGGGCGGATCGAGCGCACGCTGTTCACGCTCCGCTGGTTCGAGGATCCGGCTCTGCGCCGTACCGTCACTGCCGAGTTGAACAAGGGCGAGGCCCGCAACAGCCTTGCCCGGGCGGTCGCCTTCCATCGGCTCGGCCGTTTTCGCGACCGTGGCCTGGAGAACCAGCAGACCCGAGCGGCCGCGCTCAACCTCGTCACCGCAGCGATTATCCTGTTCAACTGTCGCTATCTGGGGCGCGCCGTCGACGAAATGCGTCGTCGAGGAAGCCCCATCGATCCAGCTATGCTGTCCCGGCTCTCGCCGTTGGGTTGGGATCGCATCAATCTCACCGGCGATTATGTCTGGTCCGATCACCTCGATCTCGACGCCAACGGCCTCATGCCGCTGCTCATCAAACCGCTACCGTGAATCCGTGTCCTGATAATGCACAGGGGCCAGTAAGCTCCCCACCGCGACCGTCCTCGACAAGGTACTCGTTGCACCCCGGTTATGGATACGTTGGCAGATCAACTATCTGCTCGGCGCGCCGGCGATCCTCGGAATTGCGATCTATTACGCGCACTACCTCGGGTTCGATACTCTTGTAGATGTGTAAGCGAGTAACTGGACCCCCCTGCCCCGGAATTCCTGTCGACCCACTGCCAAACCGGCGGTCTGAATCGATGCTGTCCTGAACGATCCGGTGCTCCACCCTCGAGTGATCGCTGTGACATAGTCCATCGTCTCGCGAAACGGCGGAATACGGCGCATCGATCGAACGCGTCCTGGACCTGCATTGTATGCGGCCAAGGCTAGATCGACCCGCTTGAACTCATCCAGATGCGCGCGGAGGTATCTGGCCCCTCCCCTCAGGTTCGACAACGGATCTCTCGAATTGAAAACTCCAAGTCCACGCGCTGTACCGGGCATCAATTGGGTAAGGCCAACGGCGCCCTTCGGTGATACGATCAATGGGTCATAGCGGCTTTCCTGGGCCACCAGTGCATCGAAAAGCCCGACTGGCACACCAGCTTCGCACGCCACGGCCTGGATCAAAGGGTAATATTGAGCCCGCCGAGCTTCGAGCCAGCCTGGAAAATCGCCGCGTGGACGGTAGGGTGTGATTGAGCAAGCCTGTGGGGTGTAGAGATAACTTGCCATATCGGACATCGCCGCCCGGCGAGCTCCCCCCGAAACCTGGCCAGTCTGCATCCAAAGGGGCACCGATATATGCGACGTGCTTATTGCCTCCTCTTGGGGTTCCATTACGGGGCTGCCGAATGATCTGAAGTCATTGCCTAAAACGGCTTCCATGCTTGGTACTGGCGGCGTTCCGTCTGTTCGCATACCCCGCGTTCTCGGGCCCACATCGATGACGGCTTCAACTGCCTGCCCATCAAATGTCATTACCTCGGCCTGCTTAGCTGCCGATGTTTGCGCCCATAGCAGTGCCATAACACTACCCACTACGCATAAGCTCGAGTTCGATCGCGTGTTCATCGATCATTGAACATCATGTTTCGAACAACCGCACAACGTGGAAAAAAATTCCACTATCTCCCAGCGCTTAATCCAGACTAGGTCAGGCAAACCCCCGTGGGTAGCAGCTAGATCACAGATATCTGCTGGATGGGTATCAGCTAGCTACCACATAGGTAGCGGTTGCCAAACTGCTAGAGAGCGGCTAGCTATCCAGTCGTTCGAACTATCACAGGATCGGTCATGGCTGCTGTCGTGGCATTCGTCTCACAAAAAGGCGGTGTAGGAAAAAGCACCTTGGCAAGAGCCCTTGCTCGCGAGGCGGCGGCAGGCGAACTGCGGGTTAAAATCGCCGATCTCGATACTCAACAGGGCACTTCGGTCGATTGGCACCGAGCACGCCTTGGCATCTCCATCGAGCCGATTGTGTCGGTTGAGGCATTCAAAACCGCGTCTCAGGCCCTGGCCGCTGCAGACGGCTTCGATCTGCTTATCATCGACGGCCCCGCTCGGACCAGCAAAGCTACACTTGAAATTGCACGGTCATCGTCACTCGTGGTTCAACCCACCGGCGCATCCTTGGACGATCTCAGGCCTGCCGTCCGCGAATACCATGCCCTTGTTAAGGAGGGTATCCCGACTGGACGGCTCGTTTTTGCGCTCAACCGCATTGGAACTTCGGCTGAAGAAAATGACGCGCGGGCGTATTTGACCGAAGCGGGGTATAATGTCCTCGACGGTTCGATCGTGGAACGACCAGCATACCGGCAAGCGCAGAACCAAGGCCTGTCAATTACCGAAACCAAATTCTCCGGCCTTAACCAGCGGGCTGATACTCTGATCCAATCCCTAATCGACAAAGTAGCGGGGTGAATGATGGCCGATATCTCGAAGCTAAAGAAGGCTACTCGTTTGGGTTCACCCCCACCAATCAGTGAGGCGAGCCAGAATTTGGATGCACCCGAAGTAGCCCCCGCCCCTCCGGCTGCACCGCTGGTAACCGCAACCCGCATTGACGCCCGCAGTTCGCGCAAGACTAACCGCACTCAACAGTTTGCGACTAGGGTCACACCCGAATGGGACAATCGAATCCGCGAAATAGCTCAACGTGAGGGTCTGCTTCTTACAGAAGTGCTCGAGAAGGCACTCGACGCTTATGAGAATCTGCTAGCTCAAAGGTAGCTAGCCGCTAGATACCAGCCATCTCAACGCTAGATAGCGGAGGTCTAACTGCTAACACGGTGATCTTCCGCTAGCTGCTAGCCAGCAGCTACTGAGTCACCTAGGACGGGAGAGAAGGGGGTCAGAGGCAGCGAGAAAGGATCGGTCATGCCCCTCGTTGCGCTAAAACCCACCCAGACCATCGTGGACATCGTCGGCGCCCTCGGCGGCACCTGGCACGGCTACAACGCCATGTGCCGTTGCCCGGCCCACGCCGACACCGACCCCAGCCTCTCGATCCGGCAGGGCCATGACGGCATCCTCGTTCACTGCTTCGCCGGTTGCGCTGCCGAGGACGTACTCCGCGAGATCGCCCGCATCAGACCCGGACGCACCTATGACCCACCCGCTGAACAGCGTGCCGGCAGACCCGCCAACGTCGAACGGCTGTGGAACGAGGGGTTGCCGATCGCCGGAACGCCCGCGGAAGCCTATCTCCGCTTTCGCGGCATCACCGGCGCCTTCGACGACCTGAGCTACCACCCGCGCTGTCCGTGGGGACCGAAACCGCATACGCGGTTCCTCCCGGCGCTGCTGATCGCGGCGCGGGAGGGGCGCACGCTGCGCTCGATCCAGCGCATCTTCCTCGACCTCGCGCATGGCGGCTATCTCGACAAGGCTACGCTCGGCACGCCGGGAGGTGCGACCTGGCAGGGCATGCGCGTCACCGACACATTGGCGCTGGGTGAGGGGTTCGAGACCTCGGCCGCCTTCACCCAGATCCACGGCATCCCGTGCTGGGCGACGCTCGGCGCGGCGCGGCTCGACCGTGTCCACATCCCCGATAGCGTCACCACGCTGATCTTCGCCGAGGACAATGACTTCGAGGGCCGACGCGCACGACGCAAGGCGTGGGCCGCCTATCGGCCGCGCGGGCTGACGCTGAAGCGGATGCCGCCACCCTCACGTTATGGCGACTGGGCCGACGTCGTGAAACCCGGAGCCTGAGAGGGAAGGGGGGTCGGGGTCGTGAGCTGCACGAGCAGCCACAGACCCGGAGACCCCCATGAGCGACCTGTTCGACCCTGCGCCCGCGCGCACCGACCACGCTACCGCCGCCGCTCGCCTACTGATCCCGGCGATCGCCAGTGAGCCGAAGATCACGCGCGCGATGCTCAATGACGCGATGATCCGCGCCTATGGCGGCACCGACGCCGATGGTCACTGGACCCAGCGCGAGAGTTTCGAGGTGCTGGAGCATGCGACCGCGCTGGCGGTATGCGCAGCAGGCACCACGCCGGCGGTCGACGCCGCGATCGGGCTTATGGCGCGCCTTCCTACCCAGACCGTGCGCAGCGAGGAGCAGATCGACTGGCAGCAATTCTCGACGCCGCTCGATCTCGCCACAATCGCGGTGATGCTCGCGGCGGTTCGGGCCGATGACATCGTGCTCGAACCGAGCGCCGGTAACGGTCTCCTGGTCGCGGGCCTCCCGCCGATCGCGGCGCTTCAGCTCAACGAGATCGATCCCGCGCGCCGCGCGCGGCTGTCCGCCACTTTCCCGAAAGCCAGCGTTACCGGCCACGACGGCGCGCAGATCGCGAGCGTCATGGCGTCCGCGCCTCGTCCCAGCCTCATCCTGATGAACCCGCCGTTCTCGCGCTCGCTCGGCCGCGGTGCCGACGCGCTCGCGGCGGTCCGCCATCTGCAGGCGGCGATCAAGCGGGTCCGCCCTGGCGGGCGCGTCGTCGCGATCATGCCCGACTGGTTCTTCAACTCGGCGCGTATGGGCGCAATCTGGTCGACGACGCTCGCCAGCGTCGCGCTCCGAACATCGATCCGGCTGACCCATGCCTATGGCAAGCACGGGACGGGGGTCGCGGTGCGCCTCTATGTCATCGACAAGACGGTGGGTGATACGACGACGATCACGGTGCAGCGCCGCGATGTCAGCGACCTGGTCGACGCGCTGGTCATCCCGTCCCGTCAGGATCTGATCCCGGAGACCGCCACCCCGACGCCGGTCAAGCGGGGCGGGGGGCTGTCGCTCCTGCGCAGCGTCAGGTCGAAGCCCGCTACCACCCCGCGCATCTTCCGCGCTCCCGCGAGGAACGAGGTTCTGCCGGTCGGCTACCAGGTGCTCGAGACGCCGGCGCCGCTCGCCGAGCAGTCCGGTGTCTATCTGCCCTATCGGCCGAGCCGTATCGTGTTCGACGCTGCCGGCGAGCATCCGACCGCGCTGGTTGAATCGATCGCGATGGGCTCGATCCCCGCGCCGATCCCCGTCCATGTTCCTTCGCTGCCGGAACGCACCGTCACGGAACGGCTGTTGTCCTCCTCGCAACTCGAGACCGTCGTCTATGCCGGCCATGCCTGGACCCAGTATATTCCTGGCCTCAGCAAGCCCGACAAGGAGGGGGTGGGGCTGGTACTGTCCGAGGACGGACGCGCGTACCGCAAGGGCTATTTCCTGGGCGACGGCACCGGGGCAGGGAAGGGGCGGCAGGTCGCGGCCGTCATCCTCGACAACTGGCTGGCGGGTCGCCGCAAGAACATCTGGATCAGCAAGAACGAGGCGCTCCATGCCGATGCGATCCGCGACTGGACCGCGCTCGGCGGTCTCGCGGCCGACGTGCAGCCGCTGTCGCGCTGGAAGATCGACGAGCCCGTCACGATGGACGAGGGCGTCCTGTTCGTGACCTATCCGACGCTGCGCTCCAACCGCGGCGACGCCACCCGGCTCGATCAGATCATCGCCTGGGCGGGTGCCGACTTCGACGGCGTCATCGCGTTCGACGAAGCGCATGAAATGGGCGGCGTCGCGGGTGGCGAAGGGTCGATGGGCACCAAGAAGGGCTCCCAGCAGGGCATCGCCGGCGTACTCCTCCAGAACCACCTGCCAGACGCGCGCGTGCTCTACGCCTCGGCGACCGGCGCGTCGGAGGTGAACAACCTCGCCTATGCCGTGCGTCTCGGTCTGTGGGGGCCGGAGACGGCTTTTGCCAACCGCGAGGCGTTCATCACCCAGATCCGGCAGGGCGGGATCGCGGCGATGGAACTGGTCGCGCGCGACCTCAAGGCGACCGGCCTCTACACCGCGCGCGCGCTGAGCTTCGCCGGCGTCGAATATGACATCCTGCGCCACGAGCTGACGCCTGAACAGATCGCGGTGTACGACACCTATGCCGATGCCTGGGCGATCATCCATCGCGGTCTCGAAAAGGCGCTCGAACTCACCGGCGTCGTCGACAGCAACGAGGGCAAGACGCTCAACTCGGGCGCGAAGGCCGCGGCGCGCTCGCGGTTCGAAAGCTGCAAGCAGCGGTTTTTCGGGGCGCTCCTCCTATCGGCGAAGCTCCCGACCGTCATCGCCGCGATCGAGCAGCATCTGGCGGCCGATCAGTCGGTCGTACTGCAGCTGGTCAGCACCGCCGAGGCGATCCTCGATCGCCGGCTTGGCGAACTCTCGCCCGACGAGCGCGCGGACCTCGACATCGATCTCTCCCCGCGCGAGGCGGTGATCGACTATCTGACCCGGGCATTCCCGGTCCAGCAGATGACGTTCTTCCGCGACGATACCGGCGAAGTGCGCTCGCGACCGCTGTTCGACGAGAGCGGCCATCCGGTCACCAACCCGGAAGCTGAAGCCGAGCGCGACAATCTGGTCGAACAGCTTTGCGCGCTGCCGCCGATCGCGGCCGTGCTCGATGCCATCATCACCCGGTTCGGCACTGAGATGGTCGCCGAGGTGACGGGACGCACCAAGCGGCTCATCACGGTGAGCGGGGGAGGACAGAAGCTCGAATCGCGCTCGGCGCGTGCCACGCAGGCCGATTCCGCCGCCTTCATGGAAGGCACCAAGCGCATCCTGGTGTTCTCCGACGCCGGGGGGACCGGCCGCTCCTACCATGCCAGCCTCGATGCGAAGAACCAGCAGCAACGGGCGCATCTGCTCCTGGAGCCGGGCTGGAGAGCCGATCGCGCGATCCAGGGCCTGGGACGTACCCACCGCACGCATCAGGCCTGCTCGCCGCTGTTCCGGCCCGTCACGACCGACTGCAAGGGCGAACTCAGGTTCACCTCGACCATCGCGCGGCGTCTCGACAGCCTCGGCGCGCTGACACGCGGCCAGCGCCAGACCGGGGGGCAGAACCTGTTCGACCCGGCCGACAATCTCGAAAGCGATTACGCCAAGGCTGCGCTCATCAGCTGGTATCACCTGCTCGTCAGCGGCAAACTGACCAGCACCAACCTCACCGACTTCCAGCATCGCACGGGGCTCGAACTGCTCGATACCGACGGCGTCCTGAAGGAGGATCTGCCGCCGATCCAGCGCTGGCTCAACCGGTTGCTGGCGCTGCCGATCGGCCTTCAGAACTGCATCTTCGACGAATTCCTGGCGCTGGTCGAGGCACGAGTCGCGGCCGCGCGCGAGGCGGGGACACTCGATGTCGGCGTCGAGACGATGACGGTCGAGACCGCGACCGTGCTCGACGATACGATCCTGCGCACCGACCCGGTCAGCAAGGCGACCTCGCACCTGCTGACGATCGAGGTGACCCGGCGCCGCAACCCCATGTCGCTCGAGCGCGTGCTGCGCATCGCCGATACCGACCAGACCGCCGTGTTCGTGCGCAACGGCAAGTCGGGCAAGGTCGCGCTGCGCACCAACGCGCGCTCCTGGCTGACCGAGGACGGGGTGGCGGTGTCGCGCATCGAACTGATGCGTCCGACCCGGCACGAATATCTCGCGCTCGACGATCTCTACGAGACGGCCTGGGAGGAATGCAGCCGCGCACGGTTCGAGGCGGAATGGTCGGCCGAGGTCGACGAGATCCGCGGCAAGCTCGACGTCGAGACGATCCGGCTCGCGACCGGCCTTCTGCTGCCGATCTGGTCGGCGCTGCCGAGCGACCATCTCGTGGTCAACCGCGTGGTCGATGCCGAGGGTCGCTCCTGGCTCGGGCGCATGGTGTTCCCGGGCGACGTGCCGGCGCTGTTCTCGAAGATGGGCCTCGACAGCAACGACGTGCTCAGCCCGGCCGAGGTCGCGCGCGCCGCGATGGAGGGCGGGACGGTCACGATCCGGCGACCGTTCGTGTGCGAGGTGAAGCGCGTACGCGTCAACGCCAAGCCGCGCATCGAGATCAGCGGCGCACCGGCTGACCAGCTCGCGTGGCTCAAGTCGATCGGCTGCTTCACCGAGATCATCGCCTACAAGACGCGCGTCTTCATCCCCGTCGAGACGGCCGATGCCGTCCTCGCGCGCCTGATGGCCTGACCGGCACGATAACCGACAACTAGCTGCCAGCTAGCAGCTTGTTGGCACGACCTGGTCCCCCTCCCGCCGAGGCGGGAAACGAGAGGGGAGAAGGAGCGGGGAGGGTGTCCGGATCGGGGGGAAACGCCCGTGCGCCGGACACTTTCCCGCTCATGGAGACGACAGATGACCCAGACCGTCAAACTCGCGAAGCTGAAGCGTTCCGAGAAGAACGTGCGCACCACGCCGCCCAAGAACATCGAGGCGATGGCCGCCAGCATCCGCGCTCGCGGCATCATGCAGAACCTGCTGGTGACCGCCGCCCGCCCGAAGGGCATGTTCGAGATCATCGCCGGCGATCGCCGCTATCTCGGTGCGATGATGCTGGCCGAAGCCGGCGAGATCGTTGCCGCCGACTATGACGTGCCGGTCAAGATCATCACCGGCGACGAGGCGGACCTGCGCGAGGTGTCGCTGACCGAGAATTTCCAGCGCGAGCAGATGACCGTCGCTGAGGAATGCGTCGCGTTCCAGCACTTCCTCAAGACCGACGGTGACGTCGACGCGGTCGCCAAACGGTTTGGCCAGACCCGCCGCTTCATCGAGGGACGGCTGCGCCTCGCCGATCTTGCCGAACCGATCTTCGAAGCCCTGGCCGCGGGCAAGATCTCCTACGAGATGGCCAAGGCCTACGGCTCGACGGCCGACAAGGCCAAGCAGGAGCGCGTGTTCGAGCAGTATGGTCACTCGTCCTACGTCAACGCCGACCAGATCCGTCGCGCGATCGCCAACGACACGATGAAGGCGACGGATCCGATCGCGATCCTGGTCGGTGCCGATGCCTATGTCGCCGCGGGCGGCCGCATCGAGCGCGAACTGTTCAGCGAGGACGGTGACCGCTGGACCGACCCGGAACTCGCGCAGACGCTCGCTGCCTCGCTGATGGAGGCCGAGGCCAAGCGGCTCGGCGAGGAACTGGGCGTCGCATGGGTGCGCCCCGTCGCCACGACCAGCCTCTACGGCATCACGTCCGACCTCCACCGCGTGACGCTGCCGGCAGCGCCGCTGACGGACGAGGAACAGACGCGCTGCGACAAGATCGAGGAGCGCGTGCAGGTCATCGAGAGCGATATGGAGGACGAGGGTATCGATGACGACACCTATGCCGCGCTCGATGCGGAATCGGATCGGCTGCGCGAGGAATATCAGGCGATCCACGACAAGGCGCCCGAGCTGACCGACGAGGTCAAGGGCCAGGTCGGCGTCTTCCTGACGCTCGGCCGCGACGGCAAGATGACGCTCGACACGACCTATTACAGCGAAACGCCGATCCGCCTGCCCGGGGACGATCGGCCGCTGCCGTCGTCGCCGTCGTCGCGTCGCACCGCCGACCTGCCGCCCGAGGCGGTCGCTCCTGGCGGCAAGCCGCTCAGCGCGCGGCTCCATGACGAACTGGCGGTCCAGCGCCGCGACATCCTCGCCGCGTCGATCCTCGGCGATCCGGGGCTCGCGCTCGACTATATGCTGTTCTGCCTCGCCGACCCCAGCCACGGCTACGGCCGCTACGGGACGACGGTTCGGGCAGGGCGTCCGCAGGACCCGCAGATGCCCAAGGATCAGCCCGCCACGCAGGCGCAGGTCGCGATCGCCGAAGCCCGCGAGGGTCTCGACACGTCGTGGACGGAAGGGTCGAACCCGGTCGAGCGGTTCGAGGCGTTCCGCGCGCTCAGCGACGACGCCAAGGCGGCCTGGCTCGCGGTCGTGGTGGCGACCTCGCTCGAGGCCAAGCCCGATTACAGCTCGGTCACCACCAACCCGCTCCATGCGCGGCTCGCCTCGATCCTCGAGATCGAACCCGCCAAATGGTGGCGCCCTACCTCGGCGAACTTCTTCGACCGCGTGTCGAAGGGTACGCTGCTGGCGCTGCTCACCAACGTCGGGGGCGCGCCGCTCGCGGCCCGCTACATGGCCTCGAAGAAGGGCGAGATCTCGACCAGCTGCGAGAAGCTGTTCGCCGGCGAAGCGATCACCGAGGCGGAGACCAAGGACGCGGCGCTGGCCTGGGTGCCCGACGCGATGCGGTTCGATCTCGTGTCGGTCGCCGGTGCCGACGAGGCAATCGACGACGAGCCCGGCGATGAGGGCTTCGACGACGACGACTACGGCGACACCGATGATCTCGGTGCCGACGATGCCGGGATCGACAGCGACGAGGCGCTGATCGCGGCCGAATAGCCCCCCGATACCCCCGGCCCGTTCGTCTCCCGGGCACACCTTGGCGGCTGTCCCTCACCGGGGCGGCCGCCTTCTTTTTACCCGCGGACCGTCACGCGTGGCCCGCGCATCGAGGGAGCTTTCCCATGACCTTTCACCGCAAATCGACTGCGCCACGCCGCGATGTCGCGGCCGAGATCACCAACCTCATAATCGCCAAGCTTGAAGCCGGCGTCCTGCCCTGGTCGCGCCCCTGGGGACTGACCGGGGCAGGGGGGCGACCGCTGCGGCATTGCGGCACGCCCTACACCGGCATCAACGCGCTCTATCTCTGGGCGATCGGCGACGCCCAGGGGTTCTCTGGCCGCAACTGGATGACCTACCGACAGGCGACCGAGTTGGGCGGACAGGTACGACGCGGCGAGCATGGCGCACACAGCGTCTATTACTCGACCTTCTCGAAAACCGAGGCGGACCGGATCACCGGCGAGGCGGCAACGAAGAATATCCGGTTCCTGCGCTCGTACACGGTGTTCAACGTCGACCAGATCGACGGCCTCCCGGCTTATTATTATCCGGTGCCCGCACCGCCCGAGCCCCGCATCGAGAGCCGGCACCGCGCCGCGATCGATGCCTTCTTCGGAGGCCTGCCGGCGACCGTGCGGCATGGCGGCGATCAGGCATTCTACTCGCCGATCGGCGACTATATCCAGTTGCCGCAGCGCGGCGCGTTCCGCTCGGACGATCATTACGCCAGCACGCTCGCGCACGAATATGTTCATTATTCGGGCGCGCCGCAGCGCCTCAACCGCGAGTTCGGCAAGAAGTTCGGCGACAACGCCTATGCGTTCGAGGAGCTGGTCGCCTGCATCGGCCAGTGTCTGGTGTGCGCCGACCTCAACCTGCCCGGCGAGCTGCACGACAATCACGCCAGCTACGTCGACCATTGGCTCAAAATCCTGAAGGGCGATTCGAGCGCGATCATCAAGGCCGCGGCGAAAGCCGAGCAGGCGGTGACCTGGCTCCATAACGCCGCCGCGGGTGGCGCGCCCGAGATCGACCAACCCGAAGCCCTCGCGGCATGACCCGGAGATCCCACCATGCACATCGAGTTGCGCAAGCTGAAGGTGGTCGACGCTTTGTCCGAGGAAACGACCTGCTACTCGGCCGAGATCTGGATCGATGGGCAGCGCGCCTTCCTCGCCTCGAACCGCGGTCATGGCGCCGCGGACGATTACCATGCCGTCGGCAGCGTCACCGAACAGGCGGTCGATGCCTGGCTCGCCGCCAACCGGCCCGTCTCGCGGCTCGGCGACAGCGTCATGCCGCACTGCCTCGAATTCGAGGTGGCGGCGCTCATCACCCGGATCGAGGAGGCGAAGCGGCTGCGCCGGCAATGCCGGACGAAGCTGGTGACGATCGAGGGCGACCAGGTGTTCTGCTATCGGCTCAAGGGCAGGACACCCGCCATCGTGTTCGCCGGCGTGCAACGCCTCACCCCGTCGGCGCGCATGGTCAACGGCGATGACGCCGCGCTCGACGAGGCGGTCGCCGTGATGATCGCCCAGGCCGGGAAGCACGCCCCATCCTGATCGCATGACAGCTTCCACCCGATAGGACAGGATACGCACCATGCAACCGCAACGCCGCCCCCTCATCCGCGCACTCGCCTTCGACGAGGTCGGCGCCGCGATCGGCCGCCTCGTGGATGTCGCCTCGTCCGATACCGGGCAGGCCGCGCGCGTCGCGGACTTCCTGCTGGCGTGGTGGAATGGTGACGACAACGGCCACTTCCCCATCCTCCACCTCAGCAACTGCGACGCGATCATTTCCGAGGACATGCTAATTGTCATGGCCTGGCTCGCGCAGGAGCCTGCGATCTATCCCGATGCGTGGGGCTATCGTGACGCAATGGTCGACCTTGTCGGCCGATGGAGGCTGCGATGAGCGCACGGCCGTTACAACCATTATGGGCCTGCTTTCGTTTGCCCCGAACGCAATCATGGCGGCAGACCGTAGTGGGAGACTGGCATGAGCGATAATATACGGCTCGCGCTAATGCGGCAGGCGCTCGCGCTTTATGACGCGACCGACGACGGAGCGACCGTTGCCGCCTGTCATCTGCAGGCCGCGGTCGATGCGGAGCAGGGTCTGCGGCCTATGCAACCGGGCGAGGACATCGATCCTGAAATACCGGAGCAATTACGTAACTGGTTATCGTGAAGGGGAGGGGGAGCGAATTTCTGAGCGCGTGAGGCGCTCGGGAGATCGCTCATGCCCTACGATGTCGCCTTCCGCCACCAGCAGGCGCTCGACCCGAGCGCGCTGGTCACGATTGGAGCAAGCCTTCACGCCATCACCCGCGCGATCGACGACTGCCGCAACGCCGGCATCGCCTTCGAGACCGATCCCGCGGTCATCCTGCTCGCCCGCCATCTCGCAAGCGTCACCGCGCGGCAGTCCGAAGACGCGCTCCTCAAGCGGCGCTGCATGGACCGTATCGCCGAGCTGCGACAGCACCCGGCGCTGCTGACGCTCGCGGTGCGCGGCGTCGCGCACGATGCGGCCGCCAAGGATCGCTTCCACAGCGACGGACGCAAGGCGCTGCGCCGGCTCGCCGAAACGCTGGGGCTCGACCCCGCGCACTACGACCTTCGCTCGAACCGCAGCCACGCCTCCCGGTCCGGCGAGATCACCCTCCACGGCGAGGAGCTGTGGATGCAGCTATCGCTCCACGGCACCATGGCCGACCGCGAGGTCATCTACCGCCGCGTCAGCGGTCGTCACGATCACCTCGGGGAGCGCGACTGCTACGCCTCGATCCGCGACCTGCTCGCGCCCGAGCGGTTCGCCGTGCGGCTGCGCAAGGAATTGCGGCTCACACCGCCGGTCGCCGAGCCGGTCAGCCTGTTCGGCTGATCGATCACCCGTCCACACACGCGAAAGGACCGCCATCATGGGCTGGCTAAGCATGCCGCTGTCGTCGATGTTCCCGCACACAGGCCCCAAAGCCTATCTCGACGCGCAATTCACCTACGACAACCGCGATGCCGACGGGAAGGGCAAGGCGCTGCGCGTCATCGCCTCTTCCTGCCTGCGCAACAAGGTCTGGTACGCGGCCGTGGTGCCGTCGACCGACGGCACCGACGAACCCGCCTTCGCGGCCGTCTGCCTGGTCAGCTGGAATCCGCGTGCCAAGGACGGATTCGTGTTCGCCTACAAGGATATGACCGAACACGCCGGGCCATGCGAGGCCGAATGCCCCGAGCGCATCCTCTCGCTGCTCGGCGATACCGACGATCCCGGTGCGCTCGACTGGCGCCGACGCTGCCTCGAGCGGCTCGCGACCCCGGTACGCCCGCTCGAACACGGCATGCACATCCGCTTGCCGAGCAAGGTCACCTTCGTTGACGGCTATGAGGGAGACGAGTTCATCGTCCACAAGCGCGGCCGCAAGATCTCGCTCGCGATCCCCGGCAACAGCTACCCGAAATATCGGATCGGTAACCTTCGCAAATGGGCGTGGACACTCGTGCCGCCCAAGCCCGAAACTCGCGTCCACAAGACGGTGTTCGGTTGATCGCCGACATCCCCCACGTCAGGATCATCGCCATGTCCGCCCCGTATCCGCCCGTCACACCCAGCCCGAAGCGGTCGCAGCTCTGCAGCCGCGCCCATGCCCAGCGCGTCGCCATGCGGATGTTCGATGCCGGCGCACGCCAGGTCTCGATCGTGCGCACCGGCGATCCGCTGCAACCCTTCCGCGTCCTCCCGGTCATCGTCGACGGGCCGAACGTCGAAGTCGAATTGCGCTACGCATGAGGGGCGCGCTGCTCCTCGGCATCGCCGCGCTCGCCGCCTGCGGGGCAGGGGCACCCCAGGGCCACGACGGTGCGACGATCACCGGCGAGGGGCGGGCGATCGACGGCGACACGGTTTCGGTCGATTTCCGCCTGTCGGGGGCCGACGCCTTCGAGCGCAAGCAGATGTGCTCGAAGGACGGTGCCTGCTATCCATGCGGCAAGTTTGCTCAGGATTCCGCCTCGCGTATCCTCAAGAGCGGTGTCGCCACGATCCGCATGACCGGCGCGAGCAGCTATGGCCGCCCGATCGCCATCGTGACGGTCGACGGCTACGACCTGGGCGAGCAACTCATTTTGCAGGGTCTGGCGGTGCCGGCGACGCAATATCTGCGCGGCGATCCGCAACGCGCCGCGCGCTATGTCGCCGCGGCAGAACAGGCCCGGTCAGCGGGTCGCGGTGCCTATGCGGGGGAATTCATCGATCCGGCGCGCTGGCGGCGCGGGGAACGCCTCGCGTGCGAGGCGCGTTATTGATATCCCCCCCTTGGAAGAGGCGGTCCGGCATGCTCCCTTGCCGAACCGCCTTTTCTTTTGTCGTCAGCCCTTGAGCTTCGGACCGGGGCCACGATCGTCGGAATCGTAATCGGGTCCCGGGTCATGCGACCAGGACGCGCCGATCGCGAACGCCGGGTCGAACCGGCCCAGCGGACCGTCCGGCTCGGCCGCGACATACGGGTTGACCAGCGGCTTCACCGGCAGCTTGTTGCGGTAGATGTGCCCGGCGATGCGACCGCGCGCCTCCAGCAGCTTCTCCAGCCAGACGAGATCGTCGAGCATGGTCACGACGCCCTTGCCGGCGACGCAATAATAGCCGACATCGTCCGCCTGCCGCACGATCCACCGTCCGCGTGAAGACGCGGTCGGTGAGGGGCGCTCATCGCGCCCTGCCCGGCCGAAGGGCCGGGGAGGGGAGGAGGATTGAAGATCGGT
>NZ_JAFCVW010000019.1:0-20885 GCF_049897245.1 Sphingomonas sp. DC5200-1 | reverse complement strand
TATGGATATCCCATCGTCATGAACTATGGGGTCATGTACGAGTCAAATATCGACGAAAAATCTTCGCAATTCCGCGGTGGCATGAACAAGCTTGTCAATATCGCGCGGGTGTTTACCCCTGCCGATACCTCGGTTGTCACGCCGAACAGTGATACGCCCTATTCCATGCTTCAGCTCGACCTCCGTGCCGAGCCGATGGTTATTTGCGTGCCCAGGATACCGAAGGAGCGATACTACAGCGTCCAGCTCGTCGACATGTACAGTTTCAACTATGGCTATATCGGCAGCCGCGCGACTGGCAACGACGCCGGCTGCTTCATGGTTGCAGGGCCCGACTGGGCAGGGCAGGCCCCTGCTGGCATCAAGAAGACCTTCAAGAGCGAGACACAGTTCAGCCTGACGATTTTTCGCACGCAATTGTTCAACGCCGCCGATATCGACAATGTGAAGGCAGTGCAGGCCGGCTATTCTGCTGTCCCGCTGTCGACGTTCACCAGGACGGCAGCCCCGGCCGCGTCTCCGGCGATCGAATGGCCGACGATCGACGCAGAAAAGTCAAAGACCGGCTTTTTCAACTATCTCGGCTTTGCGATGCAGTTCATGCCGCCCGTGGCCGGCGAGGCCGAAACCCGTGCGAAATTCGCCGCGATCGGGCTGGAACCCGGCAAGCCCTTCGCCATCGCGGCGATGCCGGAACCGCAAAAACGCGCCATCGCCGCCGGCATGAAGTCCGGGCTGCAGAAAATCGAGGCGGCCAAGGCCGGTATCGGCAACAGCGTCAACGGCTGGAACGTTGCCCTCATCGAAAACAACCGCTCGGCAATCGCCGGCAACTGGCTGCAGCGCGCCGCCATCGCCAGCGCCGGGATTTATGCCAATGATTATCAGGAGGCCCTGTATCCGATGGCAAAGGCTGACCAGGCCGGGGCCATGCTCGACGGGGCCAAGGCCCGCTACACGATCACCTTTGCAGGCGACGCGATGCCGCCGGTGAATGCCTTTTGGTCGGTAACGATGTATGACGGCAAGACCCAGTTGCTGATCGATAATCCGATCGATCGCTATCTGATCAATTCGCCGATGCTGCCGAAGATGATCAGAAACGCCGACGGCGGGGTCACGCTGTATGTGTCGAAAACGTCACCCGGAAAAGGCAAGGAAGCCAACTGGCTGCCGGCACCCGACGGCCCGATCTACATGGTCATGCGGCTTTACTGGCCCAAGGATGCTGTAAAGGACGGATCATGGCAGCCGCCGGCAATCGTCGCCGAACCGCTATGACACGCTAAAAGTCGACCTTGGCCCTCAGCCCTAGATAAACGGCTGTGGCCACGCCGCGCACCACCGGGTCGATCACCTGGCCGGTGGCCGTGAGGCGCAGGTGCTGGCCGACCTGCGCGGTATAATAGATTTCGCCGCCCTGTTCGTCCTTCACCGGCAGCAGTTGCTCCAGGCCTGTTTCCACCCGGCGGGTCAGCGAGAACCGGAAATAGCCGTTGCGAGCGTGCGCCAGCCCGTTCATGGTCCGCTCGCGGATCATGGCACGCTCGAACTCGGCGAAGGCTCCAAGCATCTGTGTCATCAACCGGCCCGGCGCGGTGGTGGTGTCGATCGCCTCCGTCACTGATCGGAACCCCGCGCCTGCGGCGGTGATCGCCTCAAGGGTGAACAGTAGATCGCGGAGCGAGCGCGATAGCCGGTCGAGTTTCCACACCACGAACACGTCGCCGGGCCTCAACGCGCCGATCGCGCGCGCCAGCTCGGGACGGTCAGCTCGGCCACCCGATGCCTCCTCCTGGTAGATGGGATCGCACCCCGCATCGCGGAGCGCGCGAAGCTGCGGGTCTATGTCCTCTCCATCCACGTCACGGGCGTACCGTTGACCGACTCCTGAATGGCGACGTGGGTCATGGCCTCATGCTGGGTCGCGCCGTGCCAGTGCTTGTGTTCGGCGGGGCACCACAGGATGTCGCCGGCGTGGAACTCCAGCTTCGGTCCCCCCGCGATCTGCGTCCAGCCTACACCGTCGGTGACGATCAGCGTCTGGCCGGCAGGATGGGTATGCCAGGCCGTGCGCGCACCTGGCTCGAAGTGGACGATGGCGCCGGAAACCCTTGACGGCTCCTCGCGCTGAAACTGCCCGGTGATGGTCGCCTTGCCGGTGAAATACTCGGCAGGACCGTCCACGGTCTTCATGTCCGCCTTGCGCTCGATGCTCATGCCTGTCGCTCCTTGCTGCGCCTGTGCGCCCACGGGCAGCAGCAGCGTGGCGAGGCACATGCCGATCCTCATCATGGTTGCCGCCCTTCCGATCGTTCGACCGCCACGATGACGATCGCTCCGAACCGTAATTTAGGGTGCCGAAGGTGCTCGCATTAGCGCCGTGACCAGCAACGAGACGATGAATACCGCTCAACAATGGGCTAGAGGGTTGCCATGCAACCGAGCCGGGCAGACCTCGCCGACTTCGCCTACTTTCTGGCAATCGCCAGGCATGGCAGCTTTCGAAGCGCAGCCGCGTCGATGGGCGTGACCACTTCGGCGCTGAGCCACGCGATCACGGCGCTAGAGGGACGGCGCGGCGTTCGATTATTGAACAGAACCACGCGCAGCGTGACGCTGACCGCGGCGGGTGAGGAACTTCGAGCACTTATCGAAAGTCCCATGCAGGCCATCGCAGCGGCAAGCGACAACCTCGAACGCTATCGCGACACGCCGGCCGGCCGCGTGCGGATCAATGTTCTGGAGGATGCGGTCGAGCTGCTGCTCAAGCCGGTCATGCCGATCTTCGTGGATCGCTACCCGGATGTCGCGATCGACATCAGCGTCACCAATCGCATGATTGATGTCGTCGGCAGGGGGTTTGATGCCGGTATCCGCTATGGCGGCACGGTGCCCGAGGACATGATCGCGCAGCGATTGTCCCCTGACTTACGCTGGATCGCCGCGGCCTCCCCGACATACCTTGGCCGGTTCGGTGCGCCGAACGATCCGCAAGACCTCAAAAACCATCGATGCGTCGGCATCCGCCTGGGGAACGATCAGGTCTACCATTGGGAGTTCGAGCGTGACGGCAACGAATGCACTGTTGCGACGCCCGGTCCACTGACGGTCGATGGCAGTCACGCTGCCGTGGCGTTCGGGCTATGCGGTGCCGGCATCGTTTACGCGACGCAGGCTGCACTCGCCCCGCACCTGAAAAGCGGAGCCTTGCAGCCTGTCCTGCAGGATTGGGCGAGCGCAGGCAGCGGCTTCCACGTCTACTATTCCGGACGCCGGCATCTTCCGACCGGGCTGCGCTTGCTGATCGATCTCATCAGAGAGGTGCAGCCGTTGAGGGATTAGCCCCTTCCCGATTAGGAACCTCCAACGGGACGACCGTCACCGGCACAAAAACGCGCCCTATCCCCGCCGGGGCTTTCCCAAAATATGTTCCCGAAATTCGCTGTTTGAGATGGGATAACGGGACTCATGCTGGTTGGTTATGCGCGCGTCTCGACCTCCGACCAGGACCTGACGCTACAAACCGATGCGCTGACCAAGGCTGGCTGTGAAAAGCTGTTCACCGACAAGGTGAGCGGCGCGAAGCTGAACCGTCCCGGTCTGACCGAAGCTCTCAATTTCGTGCGGGCCGGTGACACGCTGGTGATATGGAAGCTCGATCGCCTTGGCCGTTCGATCGGGGGCCTGATCGAATTGGCGGCAGACTTGTCCGCTCGCAAGATTGATTTCCGGTCCCTGACGGATGGTTTCGACACGGCCACTCCATCCGGTCGGCTGCTGTTCCATATCCTCGCTTCCGTCGCAGAGATGGAGCGCGAACTGATAAAGGAGCGGACGATTGCCGGTTTGGCAGCGGCACGGGCCAAGGGCGGCACGGGCGGAGGCCGCAAATCCGTCATGACGCCCGACATGCTCGACACAGCCCGCAAGCTGCTCAAGGCCGGCGACAAACCCGCGAAGGTCGCGAAGCTGCTACAGGTCGGCCGTTCCACCTTCTATCGCCCCTTTCCTGCGGCCGAGCGTGAACCCGGCTAACCAGCGTCAGAAGATCGTCGCGTAGTAGGATTGCTCGAACCGGCCCCGACTGATCCGGGCCATGTGGTCTATCCGTTCCGGCACCGGGGACGGGCGACGGGTCCGGGCCGGTTTTGCGTCGGTGCGGGCCAACAGCACGAGATTGGCAATGGCTGCACCCAATAGAAACTCTTCCTCGGCACCGCGCAGACCGCGAAGGTGCAGGCGGGTCAGCCCTCGCTTGCCTTTGGCATCGGCGAACACCCGCTCGACGCCCCGACGCAAACGCATCGACCGCTTGAATAGCGGCGTCTGCATCTCGCCGCGTACCAGCTCGCGCACGTCCTCATGTTCGCTGTGCGTAACCGACCTGCTCCTGCCTGAAGTGCATTTCCGTTTGAGGTGACAGGCGCGGCAATCGGCAGGACTGGCGCTGTATCGGAGAAAGCCAGCCCGACGATCGGCACCGCGAAAGGGAAGTATCTTCCCTGCGGCGCAGACATAGCGGTCCTGCTCCCGTTCATAGCGGAAGGCTTCGCGGGGGAATTTGCCCTTGGTCTGTTCGGATCGTTCCAGCACCGGGATATGCGGGATGGTGCCGCGATCGGAGACGAACGCCAGGAACGCGGCGCTGCCATAGGCGGTGTCAGCCGCGACACGCTTTGGTCGGTAGCCGAACCGATCGTCGGCCCGTGCCAGCATGGTCCGCCCCGCATCGACTTCCGCCGCGAAGCGGGCGGGACTGGCCTCCACGTCGATCGCCACCCCTCCCGGCGTGTCAATCAGTACATTGAAGGCATAGCCGAACCGGCCCCGCGCCGTGCGCGCCGACCACGCCGACGCGGGATCGGTGCGTGACACCTCGGCCGGCTTGCCACGCGGTACGCCATGTTCCTGCGGTGGAGCATTGGCCTGATCCGCCAGCCATTCACAAACCGGGCGGGGAAGCCTGGGCGCGGCCATGTCGGCGTCCCGCATCTTGCGCTGCCAGCTTGCATCGGCCGCGACGAATGATGCGTCGATTGCGGCATCCTTGTGGGCGATCAGCCCCGCGTCGGCGCAGCGCCGCACCGTCTGCTCAAACAGGATGCGAAAGACGCCAGCATCGCGAAAGCGGCCATGCCGGTTCTTGCTGAACGTCGAGTGGTGCGGCACGGGCGCGTCGATCGGCAATCGGCAGAACCAGCGATAAGCGAGATTGAAGCGGACTTCCTCGCACAGACGGCGTCCCGACGTGATGCCGTAGAGGCGAGCGATCAGCGCCATGCGGATCAGCAGTTCGGGCGCGATCGAGGGGCGCCCACGGCAACTGTAGTGCGGGGCGAACGCATCGCGCAGTTCACCCAGGTCGATCAGCCCGTCTATCCTGCGTAGGATGTGATCGGCAGGGATCATCGCTCCCAGCGCCCGCCAACTTGCGCCCTTGCCGCCTCGCTGTTGCTCACCCATCATGGCCGCTGCTCCCGATGTGTCGAAGCAGGGAACCCGTTAGGTACGCGATCGGATCACCCCGCCTTTTTCAACAGCCCCGTCCGCTTGTGACACCAGCTTGCTCCCTAGCTATTTCAACGGTTTGTAGGTGTCATAAACCCGGCTGAGAATATCCGCTTCCGGAACCGGTACTTGCGTCTGCTAGGACCGCCTTTGGGTCGGTTGCCGACTGGCAGTTTGACGGCCGCGAGGACCCAATGCCGGTCGTTCGCTGCCGTTTGGCGGCGTCCCGAAAGCGGCCGTTCGTTCAGCTGACACGCTACGGCCGAAACTGGGCCGACAACGGCCAGTCCGCTTTTAATTCGAAAGCAACAAAAGCTGACCTGCCGATCACGTAACTCGAACGGATACTTCTAGACCGAAGCGGGCGGAGGTATCCGGACGGCAAGCACCGATAACGAACACCACTAAGGTAAGTGGCTAATCAAAGAAGCCATCCCGCTCCATCGCCTCTGTCAACCGCGCCGCCTTCTCTGACGTATCAACATAGGGCGACAGAATGGGCCGTTGCGCAAAGAGATGCCGCCAAATCATTCGCAGATGGCCAGGTTCGAACTCTACATCGACATGCACCGTGGGCACGGTCGCGGCGTAACGCTGCACCAGGTCGTCGCAAGAGCGGTCTCGAGCAATATAGAGACGATAGCCGAACTGGGCGACCGTCCTGTTGATCTTGCGAACCTTCGCCTTGTCGCTCAGCACACGGTGCCGCTTAACGCTGTTTGCCGGACAGAGGCGCGTCGATCCTCGTAGCACCATATCTGCATCGATCGGGAAAATGAGCTCGATCTCCCCATCCTCGGGGTAGGGTATGCGGGCATGAACTGGTTGGTCGGGATCGTAGAAGCAAACTGGATTGTCGGTGGTCAGGAACGGCAAATCGGTCTTGTTGTGGAGGATCTCAAAGCCCATCCGAAAGGCCAAATCGCCGCTACCCATAATGTCCTCGGGCATATTGGCCAGGCTCTGCTCGGGATTGACGCCGACGGGGACAAGGCCAAATCGCCGCTACCCATAATGTCCTCGGGCATATTGGCCAGGCTCTGCTCGGGATTGACGCCGACGGGGACGCGGTCGAGCTTCCCAGCATATTCCGCCAGATCCGCGGGCAGCGCCCCGATCGCTTCTAACGTCTGGATCTCCGTGCGCATCCTTTGTGCCAGCAGATATTCATGTCGTTCACGCGCCGCCGGCACACGCGCCATTAGGATCGCAACCATTCCAAGTAGATTGAAGGAAATAGCCGGCGACAGGCGCTTCGCACGCGCGGCGGCGACAGTGACAGGCCACACCGTCTCTACACGATTCCAATGGTCTTCCCAGGACGTGTCATCACGTCCGCCATCCTTGGACGGTACCGAATAATATAGTTTGCGATATCCGATCGACCAAAGCTGTGAAGGCTGCGGATCGTCAGGCTTGTCGTCGTAGTAAGCCCAGACTCGGCCGTCTGGGCCTGTGAAGCCCTCCATATAGGTGATCGACAGATAGTGATGTTTGCGAAGCCTTCTCCCGGCTCCACCGCTACCGGCGTTGAGTTGACTGAAAGGAACAACGTCGCCGTCAGTCGGGACTTGTCCCCAATTCCAACGCAACATCGATCTTCGAGGAAAACGCATTTAATTCTCGACGCTCTAGAAATGGTCACTTGGCAGTCGCCGCGGCGCCGCTCAACGAGCGCCGATTGATCTCGCAGTTCCTAATTCTTCTCGATTAGCGAAGCGCGAACACCCATTTCCTCGATGATGGCACTGATCCGATCAATCACTGGGCCGAGCGCCACAGCCCTAGCGCTGGCTTTGTCAGCAGTTGCATAAGGAAGCGGCGTCAGACCCTTGAAGTCGGACGGCAGAGTCACGTCGGTGCGTTGCGGCACCAGCAAGAGAGTCCGATGGCGGCCAAGGCGAGACATGAAAAAGCCGAGCTCGAAGATGACGTTGTCCCGAGGGACCGCCGAGGTCTTGCCGCGGGCTGTGACGAGATCATCTGGCTCGCAGAGCGCAACGCCGAAGTCGGCAACGTTGACCTGCTCCTCCAAGGCTTCGATCGGATAACCGCCGGCTGGAAAGATCATGTCGTCGCTCCAGATCTCAATATCCGCATCGTGCGAAAGGCCGACGCGAATGGATTTGGCGATCGGGAGCGCCTCTGCAGAGCAGATCATGAAGACCCGGGGGCGAACGTTCGCACGGTTGACGAAGCGATTCCGCTGTTCGAGCCGTCCAGCAAGATCCTGGGCGACCAGGCGCCACATCTCGGGATGCGCTTCACCGACCTCAGCAAACTTCTCGTAGCCGATTTTCAAAGTGACCACGTTTTCGACCGCTTCGATGGTCGCCGATCGGCCGACACTGGGATTTATGGCCGACATCTCGCCAACGGTGCAGGGAGGCTCGCGGTGATAGAGCCGCACCCCGTTGATGATGATCTGACCTCGACCGGACAGCAGAAAATGCACCGACCGGTCGCTATCGCCTTGCTCAATGATATTCTTGCCCGCAGTGAATTCGACCAAGTCCCCGGCATCGGCAAAGGCCGCAGCGACCGTCTCGTTGCCGCGAATAATCTTCTGCCCAAGCAGCGCGTCGATCAACACCGCGCGATCCTCAAATCGTTTCTTCATGCCCAATCGCTCCTCCTGTTGATGTCGTTACTGCGCCACCAACTTGACCACTTCCAAGGCCATAAGGTTAACTTGCCGGAAAGGGTCGGATCATCGGCCGGCCTCGGCTGAATGCGGATCTCGACCTGCGTCGGCACCGATCCCGGCGCGAATGCCGTTGCGCCAAGTTCGATGCGCTCGCCGCCGTCGAGGCGGATGATGAGCAGGACCGCGAATAACGGCGCGTCGGCACCGTCTTCTACGATCAGCTGCATCTGCGACAGATCGGTCGTGCTCGGAACCGGCAGGTAGAGGGGATGGGAATGCCACTCGCCCAGATAATTGAAGCGCGCATAGTCGGCCTTGGTGCGGTGGAAGAAGCTCCGCATGAAGCGACGATGCTTCTTGGGATGGCGAACGAAGCAGCTCTCGGTTCCGCCTGAGCGCTGAACCGACAGATCGACCACGCGGAATTCTTCGTCTGCAACGTGCTCGCCCACAAGCACACCGCCGATTTCGCGGGTTCCGGCGCGCGACAGCGCATTTCCGAGCTTCGCGATGAGATCAGGCGGCAGCGTTACGATCATGACGTTCCTTGATCAGGCGCTGCACGATTGCCAAGCCGTTCGGATCCATGGCCGGCGAGGCTTCCAGCTCCGGTTGGCCGAGGTCGATCGGAAAGGTGTGGAACGGCTGCAGGAAAAGCCATTCTGCCTTCAGCCCGATCAGATAAGCAGATACGGGAAAGGCCGACTCGCCGCGCGACAGGAGCGTGTCGATGGCGAAGCGTGTAGCGTGCGCTGCGATCACGGCAACGTCCGCATCATCGGCGATCATCGGGCCATTCAAAGCGTCGATCCCATACCCCGCGGTCGCGCGCGGTGCGATAACGTTCTTCTCCGCGCACACTGCTTCGATCCGCGCTCGCGCAATCTGCGGCGCAGGATCGAGACCAGGCCGCGACCGGGCGATCATCCCGCCGAACCCGCCACCATAAATCTCCAGCCACAGGAGCGGCTTCTGGGCTGCGGCGACAACCGACCCGAGCAAGTTAAACACGCGCGGATTTGCGGTTGCATCGACGATCAGGTCACAGGTCTGCAAAAGGGCCAGTACGCCGTCGATGCTGCCGCTGCTCTCCTGTCCGGCGAGCTGCTGGCGTCGCACGGTGCACTTGGCGGCTGGCGCAATCATCTCGATCCGGCGCTTCAGCCCCTCGGCCTTGTGATCGCCGACCGCGTCCCAGTCGAGATCGTGCCGAACGAGATTTTCGGGAAGCATCACGTCGTCATCGATGAAAAGGAAATTGCCGACGCCGCTACGGGCGAGGCTGGTCGCAATCTTGCCGCCCGCCGAGCCACACCCGACAAGACCCACAGTCATGGTTCCAAGGGCCGCCCGAGATGGCTCCAAGCGGCCGTCACTGCCCTCGGGAAGGCATTTGAATTCTGTGACGGTGTCGGCCCCGTCCTTCACCCAGAACAGACGGGCGACGCCGTCTGCATGCACCAAGCACATGTCCAGCACGTCAGAGACATAGCCGTCGGGATAGCTGCAGCCAGCTTCTGCCAAGGCCTTTTTCAACCCGGACGCAGTTCCCACCGCAGGAATCGGCATCTCCGCTGGTAGAATGGCGACATGCCCTTTCAGGGTCAGGCTGGACGCCTTGAGAGCTTCCGGAACCGTCGGGTCACGCCAAACAGCGTCTTCATCGCCGACAGTCAGCGGGATCACGACGTGCGTTGTCGAGCGCATCAGAAAGTCCATCGGCAGCAGTTGCGCGCCTGGCGTTGCGTCGAGCTTGCTCGCAAGCGACCGGGTCAGGACAAAGCCTACGGCCGAGGCGCGCAGTTGCTGGCCCAGGCTCTCGACATGGCGCGATGGCAGGACCGGATGCGCATCGGCATCATTCGGCGTCTCACCGTGCAAGAGTCGGTAAGCACTCTCGACCATCTGGGCACCCGTGATGTCGGGCGTCCAATTGTCCGGACCCCATTCGAGGCAAAGTTCGCCGCGCCCCCATTGGTGCTCCGACCAGCGGTCGGGGGATTGAGGAAGAACCGAGATCGGGGTGTAAGGAAATGTCTGCGGATATGTCAGCCGTATCGGATAGCGCTTAGTGCTGATCTCGATTTCGGCATCGAAGCAAAGCCGGACTTGATCGTCAAAATACATGCTGGCGACGGTGAACCAGGCCTCCCGCCCCTCAAGGTCGGCAAGGGCCGCTTGTTCGGATGCCAGGCGGCCCAGATCACGCATGTACCACATCAGGCGAAGCCCGCCGGCTTGGTCGGCGTAGCATCCCGGTTCGGAAAGCGGAATGCGCTTGGCGCCGCGGCGGCCGGCGCGGCAATGATCGGCTCCAGAAGCGCCACCGACATCGCGGCCTTCGCGACCTTCGCGGCCGCAGCCGTCGCATCCCCTTCGTCGGCGAGTTCCTCGAGCGCCACCTCATAGGTCAGGCCTGACCGCTTTCGGCTGGATCCGAAAATCTCCTGTCCAGCTTCGGAGCACCACCCATAAGCAACCGCCCCGACCGCGGTTTCATCCCCGGCGCAACGACGCTGTTCACGCTCCGAAGCCAGGATGGCCCGTCCCGTTGCGCAGCGGATCATCGACCCCTTCATGCCTAGGCGCGTCAGTGCGACGGGACCGGCATCAAACCCGATCGCGATCCCCAGGCCGGCAACGTCAATGCCCTCGTCCTCGAGCAACTCCAAAGCGCGGTCGAAGCCGCTGCGCAGTCCGCCCGCGCACAGGATTGCCGCGCTCGCGCTTGCTTCGGTATCGGTGGTCTGCGCGGTGCCTTCGCCGATGACGCCGTGGACGCAGTCGCCGATAAACCGGATTTTCCGCCCCCCAAAATCCTCGGTGAGGACGGCGTCGAGTTCAGCGCGCAGCACATGCAGTGTCCGCACGACGTCCATTGCGTCATCGTCGTCGTCGATATGGTCGGCGACATAAGCGGTGAAGCCGTCGATGTCCGCGTAGATCGAGATCGCGTCGTTGCGGCGCGAATTGCCAGGCGTCAGCACCTCCAGATCGAGATCGGCAAACGGCGGCGTATGCCCGCTAAACGAAAACTTGCCGATCGGATTGGCATCCAGATCCTTTTTCCAATCCCGGACGATGCCATCGGCGGTCACGGCGAGCGCCGCTTCCTCTTGGCTCTCGCCCACCTCGGCTGCAGTCAGCGCGCTGGCATCTTCGTCATCCACCTCATCTAAATCGATGGCGCCGCGCGCTTCGTTGGACAGATAGATGCCGGTGGCAGTTCCGCCCCCGGCGCGCTTGGCGGCATGGTTTGCCGGCACGCCCAGGAAGAGCGGCTCGGAGCTGCCACGGCGGCCGTTCCGCACTGCCAGCGCCAGGCCCGTATCAATGCCGACCCTGACCTTTGCCGCTGGAATCTTCTCGTCACCATCCTCGCCGGTTTTGGTCAGGACGTCCATCATCAGCTGACCGATCGCCACCGCCTTGTGCACGCGCGCGGCCTCGTCGCCATACGGCTTGGCGACCACCAGGTGCAGCCGCTGATTGTGGAAATCGACCTGAATCGCATCCACCGCGGCGATGATCCGGTAGACGGCGCGATAATGGAGGTTGAGGAAGCGAAGGGTCCTCTTGTGGCACGTCTCGCCTTCGACCTCGGTCGACTGCAGCATCTCGCCCAAGTTGAGAATGTCCGCATAAACATGGACGCCGTCGACGCGATACGCCTTGTTCCTCGCGAGTCCATGCAGGTCGGTATCGCGCACATAGTCCTTGATCTCGACCGTCTCGACCTCCTTCATGCGGGTGGCCACCCGCTTGTCGGTCGTCTCGCTCTTCCACACCTTTTTCGCCATGATACTGAAATCCCTCTTCTTTTCTCCACTTGAGCCAAGTGCCAGCAGATTTGTTGGCATTCCATAAACCATGTTTTTCCATTTGCCAACAAAATTGATGGCAGCTACGGGTTTTCATTGGTGTAGGTTATGGAGCGACGCTGACGATGGCGTATAAATTCAATCCGGCCTTTCAGTCCGATGATGAGGCCGTATCGAATTTCATCGTTCGACAGCCCGAGCTTGCAGAGACCCTGACGATCCTGCGCGGGGAGACGGCGGCGCCGCGAGTCATTCTGGTCGCACCGCGAGGTGCTGGGAAGACCACCTTGTGCCGGCGCGTGCTGGCTGAAATCAGGACCGACGAAACGCTGCACGCATTGTGGCAGCCGATTTTCCTTGGCGAAGAAAGCTACACGGTCACCACGCCGGGGGAATTTTTCCTCGAATGCCTGTTCTATCTCGCCGATGATGCCGGCGATGTGACCCTTAAGGCTCGGCACCGCGAAGCGGTAACGATCGCCGACGAGACAATCCTGCTGCAGCGCTGCCTGGAGATCTTGCGCGAAGTGGCGGCAGCAGCTGGCAAGCGGCTTCTTGTGGTTGTCGAGAACTTCCACATGCTGCTGAACGATCAGATCGGCAGTGACCGCTCAATCCTTCTGACCGCCTTGGCCGACGATTCGCTCTTCGGTGTACTCGCGACTTCCGTTGCGCAATCGGCCGACGAGAGTTCGCGCCGCCCCCTCGACGGCTATCGCATCCTGCCGCTCCGGCCGCTGACGCTTGAGGAATGCCATGCGCTATGGGCCTCCCTTACCACGCACGACGTGCCGCGCGCCCGCATCCGACCGTTGCAGATCCTGACCGGCGGCAGCCCGCGACTAATCCATATTCTCGCGGATTTCATGCGCACACCCTCGCTTGGCGATCTCATGGAAAACCTCAACCAGCTGATCGATCAGAACACCGAATATTTCAAAAGCCAGCTCGACACGCTCCCGGCGGTAGAGCGGAAGGTGTTCGCTGCACTGCTCGACGCCTGGGATCCGAGCACCGCAAAGCAGATCGCGGAGGCAGCGCGGGTCAACGTCAACACGGCCTCCGCCATGCTTGGACGGTTGAGCGACCGCGGTTCTGTGATCAAGGAGCAAGGTCGCGGACGATCGGCGCTCTATTACGCCGCCGAGCGGCTGTTCAATATCTACTATCTGATGCGGCGGCGCAGCCATCCTTCGAGCCGGGTCCGCGCGCTCGTCGCCTTCATGACCGAATATTATGATCGGGACGAACTGGTCGCGACGACAGCCAAACTCGTCGACGAAGCTTGCCGGTTCGAGCCTGCGAAGCGGGCCGATTATCACTGGGCCTTCGATGCCATTTTGACGGGGCAGCCCGAGACGGTGCGCGCGCGTATCCTAGCGCAGACGCCCGCTGATTTCCTTCAGTCCCTGCGTCAGGACGGCTTGCCGGCCGAAGTCGCGCCAAGTTTGATCGAAGCGGAATTCGAGGAGAGCGACGGCGATGCCGCCGTCGAAAGACTCCTTCGGGAGGCACGCGACGCGTTCGAGAGCGACGATACCGAACGGGCAAAGGCTTTGCTCGCTGAGGCCGCCGCTATCAGCCCGTCGAACCCGATGCCATTCATACAATTGGCGTTCACGCATCTTCAGCTCCACGAACATCAGGAGTCTATTCGCGCCGCCGAGCGTGCCGTAGAACGAGAGCCGGACAATCCCGGCACGCATTCGATGTTCGGGCTGATGCTGTCGTTCGCCGACCAGACTGCGGCAGCCGAGGCTGCCTTCAATCGCGCGTTGGAAATGGACCCCACCTGCGCGCCGGCCATCCTTCATCTGGCGCGTTTGCGCGACCGGAATGATGATGAAGATGGTGCGCTCTATTTGTATCGCAGGGCGGCTGCGCTCGGCGAGCTGACAGATGACGCGGCGGCGCACTTTGCCAGAATTCTGATGCGTCAGGACAAAGAGGATGAAGCAGAGACAGTGCTTCGCCAGGCACTCGAAGATCATTCTGATCGTTCCGATGCCAGGCATCTCTTGGCCAGCCTGCTGAGCGGAACCGGTCGAGCGCCAGAGGCGATAGCGCTGCTCCGGGATGTGGCCGAGCACGGCGACGATTGGATGGCTTGGGCCGATCTCGGTGCCTTCCTCTCAGCTGAGGGAGAATTTGCCGAGGCGCGCGCTGCACTCGATCGGAGCATCGCGACCGGCGCCGATAGCCCTGTGATCTACCGGATGCTGGCAACTGCCATGCGCAATTTGGGCGAACCTTTCGAAGCGATTGCCAGGGTAGCCGACGCAATGCTGGAAAAGCATTCCGACGATGCCTGGGCATGGATTGCGGCCGGAGATATTTATAGCGCGAGCCGTCAGCGAGATCGCGCCGAGAAGGCCTATCGTCACGCCACGACCCTCGAGGATGGCGAGCCGGCTTGGGTCAGGCTGGCGCGCCTGCTGATGGAGAAATCGGCTTCGGATGCCGAGGCAGAGTCCGCACTGCGGAAGGCCGTCGAGGCAGTCCTTGAGAGCGGCGCATGCGGTCCGATGCGCGAAGTTGCCGAGCTGCTCGTCCATCATGGCGACGATGACGACGCGCTCGAATTGCTGAACGAGGCGCTTGCCGCAAATGAGGACTGCTATTGTAGCCTCGTGCTCCAGGGGGACATCGCGGCGCGCCGGCGCGACGAGGATGGTGCGCGCGAACATTTCGAAGCTGCCCTGGCCCTAAATGACATTGGCGTATCGGCTCTGACGGGACTGGCGCGTATCTCTTCGCCTTCCGAAGCCCAGGCATTGATTGGCCGGGCGATGGAGGCTGACCCCGGCAATCCCAAATGCCTGTTGGCGCGCGCGCAGTTGACCGATCGCGAACTTCAATCGCGGATCGAGGACGGCTCCGAAGCACTCAAACGCGACCCCGATCTGACCGAGGCACGGCTCTTTCTAGCGCCGCTCGAAGCCAAGCGTGGCGACATAGAGGCGGCGATCGCCCATCTCGGTGCCGCGCTGCCGGAATTGGAGACGCGGCGTGAGCTCATCCCGAGCTTTGTTGACACAAGCCTGGAGCTTGCCCGTGTTGGCCTTAGTGCTGAGTTGAGCGCGTTGCTCGACTCCGAAGAGGGCCGGACCGTGGAGCCGCTCTCGATAGCGTTGAAGCTGGATCGAGGAGAAACGCCGGCTGTTGCCAAAGAAATTCAGGAAGTTGCGCTTGATATTCTGGAGCAGCTTCACGCCAACGAGCGATAAGCGGTGACTTCTTCGAGATGGTGATTGTCTTGTCGAGAAGACGCGGTCCGCTGTGATGTCAGGCGGGCCGTGCCGATGTCGGACCGGGTCGTGGGGACGAACGCGGCAAGACCGGGGGAAATAATGGCGAAGACCAACTTGCTGATCGTCGGGGCAGGCTTTTCGAGCAATGCCGGCTTGCCGCTCGCCAGCCAGTTTACCGTCGAGCTGCTCAAGACCGCCGGGCTGAACAAGAATGGCCCGAGCCGCGCGCAGGTCGCGTTCCTGCGTCAATTCGTCGATCGCACCTTCGGCGAAGGCAGTCGGCGCAGTGCAAAGGAGTGGCCTGAGCTTGAGGATATGCTGACGATCATCGATCTGTCGGCCAATAGCGGCCATCATCTGGGCAAGGACTATTCAGCGTCACAACTGCGCACCGTACGCCGCGCGATCCTGGTGCGGATGATCCGGATGCTGGAGCAGCGCTATAGCGCGGGTGAAAAGGCGGCCGACGCGAATTGGCAACGGCTGGAGACCTTCTTCAAGCGCTTCGATGCGAGCGATTGCGCGGTACTGAGCATGAACTGGGACACCGTGATCGAGCGCGGGCTCGAGCGGACCCAGAAGCTCACGCGCTTCGATTATGGCTGCGAGGCGCGCCCCGCGCAATTTGTCGGCGAAAGGCTCAAGCGCCGGACTTTGCGATCGGTCAAGGAGGTTCGCCTGATCAAGCCGCACGGCTCGATCAACTGGCTCTATTGCGATGCCTGCCGCGAAACCTTCTGGGTGCCGCCGGACGAAGCCGAGGATGTCGCGCGGACCCTGTTCGGGACGCGCGACTGGGAGCTTCTGCGCGAAGCCGCGCTGATCAGCAAGATCCCCAAAACGCGCGACCCGGCCTGCCCGCACTGCACCAGCCGGGCGATCGGCACGCGCTTTGCGACCTTCAGCTACCGCAAGGCGCTCGATTTTCCGATGCACACAGCGAGCTGGCGCTCAGCCGAGCGCGACCTCAAACAAGCGCTGCACTGGGTATTCATCGGCTATTCGATGCCGGGCGCCGATTATGAGTTCAAACAGTTGCTCAAGCGCGTGCAGCTTGGCGAGCCGATCCGCCCGACGATCACGCTGATCACGGCTGGATCGGGTGCCAGCGAGACGGTGCAACGCTTCGAGAAATTCTTCGGCAAGGTCGATAAGGAGCGGTTCTACTTCGAGCACGGCCTCGACGGGCCGGCGCTCGCGCATCTGACAAGTATCGGCGTTCTGCGCGCTTGAGCCGCTGGCGCGAGGCTGTTAGCGGAATGGTACCAGGTACATATGTCGACCGGCGCTGAAACCCACGGGCCGATCGGCGGCCCGGGTCGGACCGCGGCTGGATGCTGGGTGGGCCATTTCGCTAGTGACCATGCCGTTGGCGCGCCTCACATCCGCCCGAGCGCGCAGCTGCGGTGCGGCCGGACGCAATCTCGCCTAGCACCTTCAGCCCGACCGCGCAGCCACGCGCCGCCTCATAAAGGCTCATCGCCTCGACCAATTTCGCGCCAGAATGGCGGCGCACGCTTGCCTGCCGGCGCATGCTCGTCACATGATCAAGGCGCCCGGGCAAAGACTGCGGCGCGAAATTCCACTGGGAGGGACATCGACATGGACATTGCGATCGAGATCGAGGCTGACGACGTACCGCCGCTGCTCGCGCAAGCGCAGGCCGAGCAGATCGAGGTGGAGTGTTTCGAGCCCAAGCGTTTTGGCGGCGTTGCAGAGCTCGCCGTGGTGGTGGTGCCGATCGCGGCGGGCACGTTGCCCTGGATTACCAAGATCATCCTCGCGCGCATCGCGGCCAATCGCCATGTGAAGGTCAAGGTGAACGGGATTGAGATCCAGGGGCTTTCGGCAAGCAACACGCAAAAATTGCTGGCCGAACTGCTTGCTGACCAGGCCAATGCGTCGCCGCCTGCGCCGCCCTCGTCTGCGCCCGGCGTTTCGCCCCCCGGCAAGCGCAAGGCAAAGCTTGGACCAGGGGTCGATTGATCGGCGGCCCGGCATGACGCGCAGCCCTCAGACCTACCTCGCCGCCACCCGCCGGCTGCGCGATGAATTTGTCGCGCGCGGCTATTATGCCAAGTTGCACCAAAGTATCCGCGCCGCGATGGCCGGCTTTGCGCCTCTGCCCGATCTCCATGTCACGTACAGCACCGAGCGAACCTGCGAGACGCTCGATCTCACCGGCGGGCGCATCGTCATCTACGATCAATATCTCGGGCAAACCTTCAACCAGCTCAACCGGCTGCATCTCAATGGCAGTGACCCCGAGGATATGACGACCTATGGCTGCAAGCTGCTCGCCGAGCGCGCGCAGCTGCTTGGCTGTCTTGAACAATCGCTGGCCTTCGCTGCTGCCTATCGCGTTCGTCAGCACGAGGCGAGCAATGCCCATCGCGAAGATCGCGACCTCAAGAAGCGGCTGGAATGGACGCTGATCCAGGAAAGCTATGTGGTCGTGCACGAGCTGTTTCACAGCGTGCTGCACCGCGACCCGGCCTGGCGGGCGGCTGCGATCCGTGACGCGCGCGCGGATCATTATCGCAATCGCCTGTTGCCGATCGTACAGCGCGCGGCGCGCGAGGGTGAGGGCGACACGGCGTATCGGGGCTCGCTCGGCCGACAGATCGCCCTGTTCCTGACCAGTGACGCGCTCGTCGAGGAGTGTGTCTGCGACACGCTCGCGGTGCCGGTGATCTGGCTGATGTTCAAGGACCAGTGCGACGTCAGGACGATCCGCTCGGCAATTTTCTTCGCGCTGCGCAATTTGCGCCTGCTCGCGTTGATCAACCATTATGGCGATACGCTGCTGCCGGGCGAACATGGCCGCGACGTGCTCGAGCCTTATCTGGTGCGCACGGGCTTCCTGCAATGGATGATGCAGTCGTTCGAGCCATTCACGCGCACGGTCAGCAGTGACTGGGACGATGCGCCCTTCATGGCCGAGCAGGAGCGGCACGAAACGCTAATCGCCGATCCGGTCTATGGCAGGCTGTGGGGCTTTGTCGAAGATCTGCGCGCAAGGTCGTTCGCACCGCCCGACTACCGCGCGGCAAGCGAAACTCATGCACGCATCGACATTCTGATCGGCAATGCGCGGCTTCGTCGCCCCAGTGAAGCCCATGGCGAAGCTTATTTCACCCATGATCTCGGCACGCTCGATCCCAATGC
Source organism: Sphingomonas sp. DC5200-1 (assembly GCF_049897245.1). Classification (NCBI taxonomy): domain Bacteria; kingdom Pseudomonadati; phylum Pseudomonadota; class Alphaproteobacteria; order Sphingomonadales; family Sphingomonadaceae; genus Sphingomonas; species Sphingomonas sp. DC5200-1. The sequence continues at coordinate 2,487 of NZ_JAFCVW010000019.1, read as the reverse complement.
CTATGCCGCGCGCAAGGCGACATTTCTCGCCGAGGTCGATGCGCAGGAAGAGCTCGATGACCACGGCACGGCGGCGGCGCATGGCGCCAATGCGCCGGATGCGGCCGGGCCGCGCGCAGCTGTGGGCAAAGCAGCGGCACCGGCCGAGCGCACGGACGTGGAGGCAGACGCTGACGCGGGCGCGCCAGCCAGTCATTCGGCAAGCCGAGCGGGCAGCAAGTCCGAGCTCGCCGAACCTCAACCGCGCGCGGCAGGCAGCGCGGCGGCGCGCCGAGCCAAAGACGCGACTGGGCTAATCGGGGATCGTCCCGCATGAGCGATACCCAGCCCGCTGCCGCGGGCCACAGCGGTCATTGCGCTGGCCTTGGAGAAATGTCCGCTTTCGGGATCAGCGCGCGCCGGTTTGAATGGCCATGATTGGGGCGCAAAGCTGCCGACCGGCTGAGCCTGAACGAATGGCAGCTTAGCGCTACCGGGCGCCCGAAAGCGGCCGTTCCGCTTTCCACCAATTCCTGACATTTGATCGCTGCTGTCTTAGCCCCCGGGTGCGTGGCCGAGGAGGTCACGAAGGAAGGGCAGCGGCTCTTACCGCCAGACGCTTCAGCCCGCGTCCTGAGCCCCTTGGGACGTAGCCGCTTCACGCCTGGGCGACGCGAGGCGGCGTACAATTCAGCCGTTGAGCTTGTCCTTGACGGCTTTTGCAGACACAAAGGCGAGCTTCCTGGAGGCGGCAATCTGCATGGCCTCGCCGGTGGCGGGGTTGCGGCCTTCACGTGCCGGGCTGTCCTTGACCTTGAACTTGCCAAAGCCGGCGAGCGAGACCTCGTCGCCTGCGGCCGCGGCGTCGACAATCGCGTTAAGGACGGCATCGACAAGCTTGCGCGCATCGGCATTGCCCATGCCCTGTGCATCGGCAATGCGCCTGGCGAGATCGGCGTTGTTCATGGATTTGCTCCCTGCAGGAATGGGACAGCCGCTATAGCCGGTATCGCGCCTTGGTCACCAGTTACCATGGCGGCAAGATGCTCGCCCCACGCTTCAAGCATGCGCCGGCGCGGCGTCAGGTAGAGCGCGGCATTGTACGCCCCCCTCACCTCGTCGCGCTCGACATGGGCGAGCGCCATCTCGATCCAGTCGGGCCGGTAGCATTCAGCCTCGTTCGCCCAGGTGGACGCGAGGCCACGAAAGCCATGCACGGTCTGGCGCCCGCGATACCCCATGCGGTAGCAGGCGTAGATCATCGTGTTCTGCGAAAGCGGTTTGCCGACCTTCTCGCCGGGAAAGATGTATGCCCCCTCGCCGACCATCTTCATCGCCCTGAGGATGGCGACCGCCTGCGGCGACAACGGCACGAGATGCTCCCGCTCCATCTTCATGCGGGCGGCGGACACGCGCCACACGGGCTCGGGGCCGTCGAGCCCCTCGATCTCATCCCAGCTCGCCAGCCGCGTCTCGTTGGTGCGCGCCCAGGTGAACAACGTGAACAGCAGCGCGGCACGCGTGATGGCACGCCGGCGTGGGTTCTCCTCACCGTCATAGGTGTGGATGGCGCGTACCAGCGCCGGCAGCTCGCGCGACGCGACCCGCGGCATGTGCTGTGTCCTCGGCCTTGGTGCGAGCAATTGCTCGAGATGCTCGGCCGGGTCCGAGGCCGCCCAGCCATGCGGGATGGCAAAGCGGTAGATCTGGCTGACATGCTGCTTGAGGCGCCGGCTGACATCGAGCGAGCCGCGTGCCTCGACGGCGCGCACCATCGCCAGCACGTCAGCCGGGGTCACGCTCCTGACGTCGGCCTTGCCAAGCGCCGGGAAGGCGTCGCGCTCGAGGCGGGCGAGCAGCCGGGCTGCGTGCCCCGCGTCGAGCCGCGGCAGTCGATGCCTGTGCCAGGCCCGCGCCACCTCCTCGAAGCTCATCACGGCGTCGGGCTTGTCCCTGGCGCCGGGGTCACGCCCCTGCCCCAGCGCCACCTTGGCCTCGGCGCGCTTGAGGCGCGCCTGGGCCAGGCTGACCCCGGGATAGGCACCAAAGGAGAGCAGCTTCTCCTTGCCGCCGAAATGGTACTTCATCCGCCAGAGCTTCGAGCCATTGGGGCGGACGAAAAGGTACAGCCCCTCGCCATCGGTGAGCTTGTAGTCCTTCGCGCGGCGGGTGGCGTAGCGGGCTTCCAGTTCCTTCAGCGGCATCGTGGGGTACTCCAGCGGGGCTGGAGGGTATCGGCCACGAAAATACCCCGTTATGCAAATCGACGTCCTGGCATCGGGCGGGGTCGGCTGAGACGCTATAGAGCGCCCGGAGGGCGGCTAAACCATTGCAAAATGGCACAAAAAAACCGTCCTGGGTTTTCCCGGGACGGTGTGGCGTGTGATGTGTTGGTTGCGGGGACAGGATTTGAACCTGTGACCTTCAGGTTATGAGCCTGACGAGCTACCGGGCTGCTCCACCCCGCGCCAAGGACCATCAAAGTGGGCTTTGATGGAGTGTCCGTTG
>NZ_JAFCVW010000018.1:0-29649 GCF_049897245.1 Sphingomonas sp. DC5200-1 | reverse complement strand
CCGTAGAACAGCGCGCCTTGCGCCACCTGCCGACCCATCATGTCCATACTCCCGCCGCCTGGCAGGAGTGAATCACGCCTTCCTCGTCGTCGCAAGCACGCGTTTTTCAACAGTCTCGGACGATTTTGATCATCCTATCACCAGATCCCGGTTCGCTGGATCGCATGCTGGTATGCTGCATCGAGCTATCGAGTCCAAAATCCCCTTCCGCACCGGCTGCCGACGCCGCTCTTACAAAAAGCCGTTCTCATCGTATCGGCCCGCCTTGCGCAGCTGTCGGACGATGCCATTGAATGCAGCGGTTACGCCCTGTGCCCGGCCGATCTCGTTCTCCTGTGCCGCAGCATCCCAGTATAACGACAGCGGCCAGGGCTCCGGACAATGCGGCAGCAGACATCGCAACGCGAGCCGTACCTCGATGCCATCGACGCGTCCTTCCGAACAGCGCGCGACGCCCGCGCGGAGGATATGGACGGAGAGCGCGATCACGACTCGCTGGTGACGTGGCAAGCTCGCCATCGGATCAATGAAAGTCGTGCGACTTGAAGCGCACGACCTGTTCCGGATCCCTGCCGTCGGCATGCGGCGGCCAATAGCAGTCGCGCGGTTCTGGCTTCCACCGGTCGGCGTCATGACCGGGTTCTCCGCGATCGGGAGATCCTGGATGCTGCGCGGCGTCTCCGCGACCGGTCCGAGGCGGGAACGACATGTCGCCGACCTTCATCAGCAGGTCCCCGTACTCGACGATCCGATCGCAGATCACGTGGATCACCTCGCCTTCGCGCTGCACGCGCCCTTTCAACCCGACCATCGACGCCGACATCACTGTGCGATGCTGCGCCTCGAAACGATCCGGCCACAGGATCCCGTTGGCGATGCCGGTTTCATCCTCGATGGTGATGAACAGCACGCCTTTGGCGCTGCCCGGCTTCTGCCGGACAAGGATGATGCCCGCCACCTCGACGTGGCGGCCATCACGGATGGTGCTCAGGTCGGCACAAGAGCGCACGCCTTGTCGGGACAGCTCGTCGCGCACGAAGCTTAGGGGATGTGCGCGAAGCGACAGTTGCAGATTGCGATAGTCCTCGATGACCTCGCGCCCGTCGGTGAGTGGGCGCAGCGCTACCGCAGGCTCGATACCCTCGACGCTGCCGGCAACAGCCGCACGATCGGCGGCCGCGAAGAGGGGCAGCGGCGCCTCCCCCAGCCCCCTCACCTTCCACAGCCCTTGCCGCCGATCGGCGCCGAACGCGTGGAAGGCGTCGCCGTCGGCCAGCTTCTCGATCGAGGCGCGTTGCGCCCCCGATCGGCGCCAGACGTCCTCCACGCTGTCGTACGAGGCGGTTGCCCGAGCTGCGACGATCTTGGCCCCATCGGCGTTGGACAAACCGCGGATCACCCTCAGTCCGAGCCGGACGGCCAGATATCGGCTCCCGGTCGGCTCCAGCGTACAGTCCCAGCGGCTCGCATTGACGCAAGGCGGCCGAACCTCGACGCCGTGCTCGCGCGCGTCGCGCACGATCTGAGCCGGCGCGTAAAAGCCCATCGGCTGCGCGTTCATCAAGCTGGCGCAAAAAACGTCCGGATGATGATGCTTCATCCACGACGACGCATAGGAGATCTTGGCAAAGCTCGCGGCATGGCTCTCAGGAAAGCCGTAGGAACCGAAGCCCTCGAGCTGACGAAAGGTACGCTCCGCGAAGTCCCGTGGATACCCTCGGGCAACCATGCCTTCCACCAGTTTCTCGCTGAAATGGCTGACACCGCCGGTGAACTTGAACGTCGCCATCGCACGGCGCAGCGCGTCCGCCTCAGCCGGCGTGAACCCGGCGCCGACGATCGCAACCTTCATGGCTTGTTCCTGAAAGAGTGGAACGCCAAGCGTCTTTTCGAGAACGGCGCGCAGCTCAGGGCGTGGATACTCGGGGCGCTCAAGACCCTCCCGTCGGCGGAGATAGGGATGGACCATATCGCCCTGGATCGGCCCGGGCCTTACGATCGCGACCTGGATGACCAGATCGTAGAAGCGCCGCGGCTTCATGCGCGGCAGCATGCTCATCTGGGCGCGGCTCTCGATCTGGAATGTCCCGAGCGTATCGGCCTTCTGGATCATGGCGTAGACGCCCGGATCGTCGTCCTGCAGATCCTTCAGCTCCACATGCAGGCCCTTGTCCGCCTCGAGCATGTCAAAGGCGCGGTTCATGCAACCGAGCATGCCGAGCCCAAGCACGTCGACCTTCATGAACTTGAGGCTGTCGATATCGTCCTTGTCCCATTCGATGATCTGGCGGTCCTCCATCGCCGCTGGTTCGATGGGAACGAGGTCGTCGAGACGATCATGGGTCAGGACGAAACCGCCTGGATGCTGGCTCATGTGACGCGGTACACCGATCAGCTTGCGCGCAAGATCGAGTGTGAGACGCAGCCGGCGATCACCGATGTCGAGGTTGAGCTCGTCGACCTGCTTCTCGCCGACCCCTTCGGCGGACCACCCCCAGACCAGGCCTGCCAAGGAGGAGGTGAGATCCTCGGGCAAGCCCATCGCCTTGCCGACATCGCGTACCGCGCCGCGCGCCCGGTAACGAGTGACGACCGCGGTCAGCGCTGCCCTGTCACGCCCATAGGTTTCGTAGATCCACTGGATGATCTCCTCGCGCCGTTCATGCTCAAAATCGATGTCGATATCGGGGGGCTCGCGCCGTTCGCCCGATACGAAGCGTTCGAAGAGCAGTTCATGCTTGATCGGATCGATCGACGTGACCCCGAGCACGAAGCAGACGCACGAATTGGCAGCCGAGCCGCGCCCTTGGCACAGGATCCCACGCCGGCGGGCCTCACGCACGATCGAATGGACCGTCAGGAAGTAGGGCGCATAGCCGAGTTCGCCGATCAGCCGCAGCTCGTGTGCGATCTGGTCGCGATAGGACTTGGGCACGTTTCCGTCGAACATGCCCTCGACCGCTTCGGTCGCGAGTTGCTCGAGCGCCTGTTGTGCAGTCAGTCCCTCAATGACCCGCTCGTGCGGATATTGATATGCCAGTTCGCCGAGGTCGAAGGTGCACATCCGGGCGATGTCGACGCTCGCCTGCAACGCGTCCGGATAATCCTGGAACCTGCGTACCATTTCGTCGGGCGATTTGAGCGCGCGATCGGCGTTGACCTCGCGTCGATAGCCCAGTTCGTCGACGGAGCACTTCTCTCGGACGGCGGTGACGACATCCTGCAGCAGCCGCGCTTCCGGAGCGTGATAAAGGACGTCGCCGGTGACGACCGCGCGTATGCCCGCACCACCTGCCTGTCGCGCGAGCGCGTCGATGCGAACCGCATCACCTGGCCGACGCCGCTGGAACAGCGCCATATAACCCCGCTGCCCGAAGACCGCCTTGAGGTCGGCCAGCGCCTCAAGGTTCTCCTCGTCCGCCTCGTGCGGTAACAGGATCGCGATGACGGCGTCGGACCATGGCGCAAGATCATGCCAGTGCAGCAGACATGCGCCCTTCCCTGCCCGCTTCTTGCCGACCGTCAGGAGCCGCGTGATCCGCGACCAAGCTGGTCGATCCGTCGGATAGAGCAGGAGGCGTCGGCCGCAGGACAGATCGACCCGGGTGCCCGCAATCAGGCGAACGCCGGTCGCTTTCTGCGCCTCCCAGGCCCGGACCACGCCGGCCACGGTCCCGATATCGCTTACCCCGATCGCGGGATATCCGAGCAATGCTGCGGCAGAGAATAATTCCTCGGCAGACGATGCACCGCGCAATAGCGAGAAATGCGTGAGGACCTGCAACTCGACGTAATGGGTCATCCAAAGACCCCATGCATCCACCACGACAGATCGCCGGTGTTGTCCTCGAAGCCGTCGCCGCGCCGGAATACCCAGAACCGGCCGCCCTCCTCATCCTCGACCCGGTAATAGTCACGGATCGCCCAGACCTCGGCGTCACGCCGCCACCATTCGCCATGCACCCGTTCGGGACCATCGCCGGCGACGATCCGATGCACGCGCCCTCGCCATTCGAAGCGGCGCGGAGGTTGGTCCGGCATCAGCGCGATGACCCGGCCGAGGGGTTCGGGTCGAGCAAAGAGCCGGATGGGCCGCTTCCATGCCGGCCATGCGCCCGGCAGAGCGATGGGGTCGGATCGGATCACGGCGCGCTCGGGCACGTGGCTTTCGCGTGGGGCTGCGCGGTAGACGGCCTGGGCACCGATCCGGCCCGCGATCACGTCGACGAGGCGCGCTGGATCGCGCTTCTGTCGGTCGTCGACCAGCACGGCGCCCAGATCCACCGCGTCAAGCGGTTCGGTGTGCGGCGCTACGAGCCGAAACTGCTCGAAACCCAAGCCCGGATCGATCCGCTCGATCCTGAGCTTCAGCAGGCGAAGCAAGTGGGAAACTTCTCGCGTGGGTCGCGAAGTCCCCACGCCGACGATCTGTTCGGATCCATCGACCCGCAGGCCGGCGAACCGCAGCGACCGCGCGCCCAGCCCTCGCGCTTGCAGAACACGGGCAAGATCCCGCAGCAGATCGCCCATCACCTGCTCAATCGCCTCAGCGGTACCGATCGGCTCGAGCAACCGGCATTCAACGCCAGGAACCTCGGCATCCTCGCGGGGCGTGATCGGCTCCGCTACGGCACCCAACGCCTGATCGAGCCGAACGATCGCTGGCAGCCCGAGGCGCCTGGCGAGTGGTCCCCGAGCCACGGGCAGGAGATCTGCAATCGTATCGAAGCCGAAGCGTCGACACGCACGGAGCGCGGAGGGCGCAAGCCGCAAGGCGGCAACCGGCAGCGGCGCTAATGCATCCGCGGTCGCGCCCGAGGGTGCCCGTATGATCTCGCCGCGTCCGTATCTTGCCAGGGCATGCGCCGCTCCACCCGTATCGGCGACCGCGATCCGTGCGGAGAAGCCCGCCCGTCGGCAGAAGGCATGAAGACGGCGGCAGAACAGCTCCTCGCCGCCATGCAGATGCGCGCAACCGGAAAGATCGATCCAGATCCCGTCGTTCGGCGTCGCCGCTGCGACCGGCGACCAGCGTCGTACGGCGAGCAAGGCCAGGCGATCGAGCAACGCGCTATCCGCCTCCGGATCAGCCGGGCGGACGTCGAGGTCCGATACGAGCGCGCGTGCGTGGGTCGCCGCCATGCCCGGATACACGCCCAGGGCGCGCGCCCCATCGCACGCGGCGACGATGTCTTCTCGCCGCCCGACCTTGCCTACCAACGCCAGCGGCGCGTGCCCCAGCAATGGGAGGGGATGGGGCGATGTCGGAGCAGCCTGCACCATGGCCTTAAACGGATGGCTGGCCGCCTCCGACCGGCGACCGAGTTCGCGTACGGGGGGACGCGCATGCGTTGGAAGCGCTGCGATCTGTGCCTCAACAACAGCCCGCGTCGGCAGCCCTTGCCGCGCCCACCGGGCGCCCGGACGCCATCCGCCGCCCCGGGGCACCGAACAGTCCCCCGGATCGTCGTCGATCGGCACCTCGAGGACAGACCGTTCAGGCTGCTGCAGAGCGGACCGTTCCAGCCGCCTCAGCCGATCGATGGCTAAGGTCGGCAGGAACAGCGAGACGACCCGTCTCATCGCTGCCCTCCACGATCATGGTGAAGCTCTCGCCACCACGTTGGCGGCTGCACTCCAGCGAACAACGCGGACGACCCACCCCCGCGACCGCGAGGCGCTGGGACGAAACGGACCCGATGCGCCAGCGCGTCCAGGCTGCGGACGGCTCGTTGAAGACTTCCTGGCCGAGACGGCGCGCGCGGCGAAGGAGAAGAATGGGTATGTCGGCATCACCCGCGACGAGCTGCAAGCGTCGCGTCGCGACCATTGAAACCTTGCTCGCCTCGGCGACGATCGCACACGGCGTGCCGTCACGCACCGCGTCCTCGACCACCGCCAGGAGCGCGGTATCGTCCCTTGGCTGGGCATAGATCACGCTTGCGGCCGGCAGCCCCGCTTGCTCCAGCGCCGGCGCGTAGAGATCAGTGCGGCAGCTCACCCATAACACCAGACCGCCTGTGGCGATCGCTTCCCGCGCGGCGATGCCGGCGAGGAAGAGCGTTGCGGCCGCATCATCGGCGAGCGAGGGGCTGCGCGGCGTAGCTTCGTGCAACGCCCCCGCCCGTAAGCCCCCTCCCCCCAGCCGTGCGTCGAGCGCCGCGATGCCAAACGGCATGACCCTGAAGTCGGTCGCCGGCGAAGCGATCCTGCGCAAATGGTCAATGCCGGGGACGGCAGGATGAAGGGCGGCGGACATATCAGCTAGACTCAGTGTGTTCCCTTTATGTTCCGTAAAGTTGGCATTCGCGTCAAGACGATTCCGTGCGGCGGCATGGGACGGGTCGTGTGCGATCAAACCCGAGCTCGCCGGTCGATTCTCGCCAGGCCGACAAGAGGGGAGGCCGCCTCCGGCGTGTCGATCCGGTGATGAACACCGGACGGAAGAACGGAGTAACCTCGATGCGCCACCTACCCGCAGCCCGCCTCCTCGATGCTTCCGAGCTGGAGTTTGCCGCGCCATCGATCACGGCCGCCAGGGCGCTCGCCGTGATCATCGCCAGGAAAGACCCGGTAAAGCGGGAGTCGTTGCTGTGGCTTATGGAACAGGCGCACGGCACGTCCTCAGCCGACGGTCGCTGGTCACTGCGCGACGCCTATGACGTGCTGGAACTGGCCCAGGTCCTTTACCTCGCGACCGCGGACTTGCCCGCAGGGCCTGCGGCCTGCCTCGCGGAGCTCAACGGGCTGGTGTCCAACCTGCCGACCCATAGTGTGCGCAGCGAAGAGCAGATCGAGCTCCAGCAATTCTCAACGCCCGCGCCGCTGGCCTTTCTGGCGGCCCTTGCCGCGCGCATCGGGTCCGACGATCTCGTCCTCGAGCCCTCCGCCGGTACCGGGCTTCTGGCAACCTTCGCTCACCGGGCCGGCGCACGCCTTGTCCTCAACGAACTCGACGCGACCCGCGCTGCGATGTTGTGCGCCGCTTTTCCCGACACGACCGTCACCACGCATGACGCCGAGCTGATCCACGACTTTCTCGACCCGGTCATCCGGCCCACTGCGGCCCTGATCAATCCGCCGTTTTCGCGGAGCCTGGGGCGCCATGCCGATCCGCTCGCGGCCTTCCGACATCTCCGCTCGACATTGTCCCGGCTTTCTGTTGGCGGACGGTGTGCGGCCGTTCTCCCCGAACGGGTCGATACGTCAAGTCGAGCCTGGAAAAGGGCGACGGAGGGCTGCGCACTGACGTTGCATCTTGCGCTGCCCCCCAATGCCTATGCGAAGCACGGTACGGGTCAGGCTGTGAAGATCATGGTCCTCGAGAAGGGGCGCTCAGGAGAAGCAGAGCTGATCCGTTGCTCCACCCTCAGCGATGCCCTCGGACATATCGTGGCCTTCCCAGCGCCTACACGGGTCGCGGCGCCTTCATCGCCGGTTCCCAGGCCGTCGTCGTTGCTCGGTGCTCTTGCGGCTCGTCCCCGGCTGGCGACGCCACTTGCCCGCCCTACGCCCTCTGCCGTGATGCGGGACATCTCCTATGCGGTGCTCGACGATCCGGCACCGGTAGGCGAAGCCGCTGGCGTCTACCTTCCCTATCGACCAAGCCGCATTGTGATTGAGGACGCCGCGCAGCATCCAACCGCCTTGGTGGAATCGATCGCAATGGGGTCGATCACCGCACCGCAACCGCATTATGCGCCGAACCTTCCCGTCGCCATTCTCGAAAGCCAGGTCCTGTCGGACGCGCAGCTCGAGACGCTGATCTACGCTGGTGACGCCTTTCAGCGCGACCTTCCCGGCCGATTTCATCCCGGCGAGGAAGGCCTGACCCTGATTCCGGACGATGAAGGTCGCCCGTATCGGACGGGCTTCTTCCTCGCCGATGGAACCGGGGCGGGAAAGGGTCGGCAAGTCGCGTCTATCATCCTCGATCATTGGCTCCGCGGTCATCGCCGGCACGTCTGGATCTCGAAGACCGAAACGCTCCTTGAGGACGCGCGACGGGACTGGACCGCGGTGGGAGGACTCGCACTCGACATCCAGCATCTCAACCAATGGAAGCTCGGTACGGCCATCGGCGCCGGAGAGGGCGTCCTCTTTCTCACCTATGCGACGCTGCGATCGAGCCGCGGCGATAAGGGCAGTCGCCTCCAGCAGATCCTCGACTGGGCGGGTGATAGCTTCGAAGGTATGCTCGTCTTCGACGAAGCACACGAGATGGCCGGTGTAGCTGGAGGCGAAGGCCGGTTCGGCACGAAGGACGGATCGGATCAAGGCATCGCAGGCGTGCGGCTGCAGAACCTCCTTCCACGCGCGCGAGTCCTCTACGTCTCGGCCACCGGTGCCTCCGATGTGAACAATCTTGCCTATGCGACCCGCCTCGGCCTGTGGGGTCAAGGTACCGCCTTCGCGGATCGCCGCGCCTTCGTTGAAAGCTTGCGGCGCGGCGGTATGGCGGCCCTCGAGCTGATCGCGCGCGACCTCAAGATGCAGGGGCTGTACACGGCACGCGCGCTGAGCTTCGCGGGCGTGGAGTACGACATCCTCGAGCATCAGCTCACCGACGATCAGATCGCCGTATACGACGCCTATGCCGATGCCTGGGCGATCATCCACGCCAATCTTCGTGCCGCACTGGACGCAACGCGGGTCACCGACAGCTTTTCGAAGGACACGTATAACGGGGGTGCAAAGGCGGCCGCGCTGTCGATCTTCGAATCCACGAAGCAGCGCTTCTTCGGCCAGCTTCTGATCGGCATGAAGCTCCCCGCCCTCATTCCCGCCATGCGCACCGATCTGGCGCGCGGTGACAGTGTGGTGGTCCAACTTGTCTCGACATCGGAAGCGATGCTCAATCGCGCACTGGCCGGGCTCGGCTCACAGGAACGCGGCAATCTCGACATCGAACTCTCACCCCGCGAGTTTCTGATGGACTATCTAATCGCGGCCTTCCCCGTTCGTCAGATGAAGACCTTCGTCGATGACACCGGCAAGACCCGGTCGGAGCCGATGTGCGACGAAGCGGGTCATCCGGTGTTGAGCCAGGAGGCGCTCGAGATGCGCGACACCCTGGTCGAGCAGGTCGGTGCGCTGCCGATCGTCGAGTCCGCCCTCGACCATATCATCGGTCATTTCGGCCCCGACGCCGTCGCCGAGGTCACCGGCCGTAGTCGGCGCATCATCGTTGACGTCGGTGGTCGGCAGCGAATTGAGAACCGTTCAGCGCGCACCAATCTCGCCGAAACGGACGCCTTCATGCGTGGTGCGAAGAAGATTCTGATATTCTCGGATGCAGGCGGCACCGGTCGCTCGTACCACGCGAGCCTTTCAGCCGAGAACCAGTCCCGGCGTATCCATTATCTCCTCGAGCCGGGCTGGCGTGCCGATGCGGCGATCCAGGGCCTCGGTCGAACCCACCGGACCCACCAGGCAGCGGCACCGCTTTTCCGACCGGTGTCCACCGATTGTCGAGGCGAACGCCGGTTCATTTCGACGATCGCGCGACGGCTCGACAGCCTTGGTGCACTGACCCGCGGCCAACGCCAAACGGGGGGGCAAGGACTTTTCGATCCGCGCGATAACCTCGAGAGCGACTATGCACGAGAGGCGCTCGAGACATGGTTTCGCTTGCTCGCCGAGGGCAAGCTTCGCTCGATCACCTTCGCCACGTTCCAGCAGTTGACCGGGCTCGAACTCGAAGGTGAAGGTGGCGGATTGAGGGAGGATCTACCCCCCATCCAGCGCTGGCTCAATCGCATCTTGGCACTGCGCGTCGCTCTTCAGAACGCCATCTTCGACGAATATCTCGGCCTGATCGAAGCCCGGGTTGAAGCGGCTCGGGAGGCTGGGACGCTCGACGTCGGCGTCGAGACCATCAACGCCGAGCGAATTACCATTCTCGATCGAACGGTGATCAGGCGCGATCCGGTCAGCGGAGCCGAAACCGAGATCCTGCGCCTCGAAACAGAGGAACGCTACAAGCCTATCTCCGTGGAACAGGCATTGCGCCGCCTCGGCGACGATGCGCGGCCGATGGTCAATCGGAAGTCCGGCAAGGCGGCCATCCGCTGCACCACCTTTTCCCTCACCGATGATGACGGCGAAATTGTCCGCCGCTTCGAACTCATCCGGCCGACCCGAACCGAGCGGATGCGCCAGGACCTGCTGCTCGAGACCATGTGGGAGGAAGCAAGCGAGGAAGAGTTCTCGACGCTTTGGTCAGCCGAGGTCGACGATCTGCGCGGCAAAACCCGCACCAGCACCATCTATCTGGTGGCCGGCCTGCTCCTGCCTGTTTGGGACCGCCTTCCGGACGACCATGTCCAGGTCTGGCGTATCACCACCGACGATGGCCAGTCGTTCCTCGGACGTCTGGTGCCTGCGCCGGTCGTCCCGAAACTTGCCGCCGCTTTCGGGATCGAGGCAGCGATCGTTGTCTCAGGGGAGGATACCGCCAAACACGTGCTGGGCACCGGCGAGATGGCGACGCTTGGCAGCTACAGGCTGAAGCGCAGCCTGGTGGCAGGTGAGCATCGGCTCGAACTGCTCGACTGGCCATATTCGCGCCTCGGGGAGTTGAAGGCGGCCGGGTGTTTCACCGAGATCATTCAGCACAAGACCCGCCTGTTCATTCCTGTCCGGGCGGCCAGTGCCGTGATCGAGCGGATCGCCGTTTGATCACCCGCACGGCCCCGGCGTCACTCATTGGGGGCATAACATAGAACGAGCACGAAACGGCGCTTCGCCTATCGGAAAACCCGGCCGGGTTGACTGTCGCGCATATTGGCCATCCGGCATGGATTGTCGTGTCGAGATCGCGAGGGGCGCGAACAGTTGTCTTAAAACTGCTATTTGGCACCGGGAATCAGGTGCGTTCCGACAGGCTCAAGCGTCCCGTTTCCCCGTTGGTCCGGCGCCATTCCGGGAAAAGGCAACCGGGAACAGAATTTGGGAAAGCCTACCGCAGTAGCACTGATCAAACTGCACGGGGTACACCGTCATTCTCGATCAACCTTCCTTTACGGGAACGCCGATCAGGCTCTGGTTAGCTCAGTTTTGCGCGTGATAGTCCAATGCTCCAGTCGTTTGTAGACGATCACCTTGTCGCCGATCAGATCTCCATACCGGCGACAGAAGAGGTCGAGCTGATCGCGATCGCCGACCAGTTCGACACAGATCGTCAGATGCGGATCGGCAATTTCCGAGCCGTTCTCCCGGATCGGTTCGTGATTGCTGAAGCCGTAATGGGTATTTTGCGCGACGGCGTTGATGATGCCGTCCGCCTTCGCGGTGCGAATCAGCTCGCGATAGAGCGGCTTTGCCCCCCAGAAGCGACGCGGGCCGATCTTGTCGGACGGTTTCAGATAGATGCGCAGCATCCCGACTTCGCGGTGATGGACGGTGAAACGATTGGGCATGACGGGCTTTCGACAGGAAACAGGATCAGGCGCGCGTGCGCCGGCGAGAAGCGCGGTGCGTGCGGGCATCGCGCAGGGTCGCGTCGGGTGTGAGGTGTGCGGCAGGTACCTTTGGCACAGCGACGCGCTGCGACAGGTAGATGCCGTTGTGGCCTGAGCAGAGGTAGGCGACGAAGCACGCGACTGCGATCGGCACCGTATAGGCCGCGCCGAACAACTCGATCCCCATGAACGTGCAAGCCAGCGGTGTGTTGGCCGCGCCCGCGAACAGCGCGACGAAGCCGATCGCTGCGAATAGCCCCGACGGTACTCCGAACATCGGCGCGAGCGCATTGCCGAGCGCCGCGCCGATAAAGAACAGCGGCGTGACCTCGCCCCCCTTGAAGCCCGCGCTCAGGGTCACGACGGTAAAGAGCAGCTTCAGCGCCCAGCTCCACGAGTGCGTATCGGGACCAAAGAAGCTGGCGATGGTCAGGCTGTCCGGTGTCGCGGCGAGCGTACCCAGGCCAAGATAGTCGCGGGTTCCGAGCAGCCAGACCAGCGCAATCACGGCCAGCCCGCCGATAACGGGTCGTAGTGGGCCATAGGGGATCACGCGCTTCAACCATCCGCCCAGCGCGTGATTGGCCTCGGCAAAGGTCAGCCCGGTCAGACCGAAGGCAATGCCGGCGACACCGGCCTTGGCGACGAGCAGCGCGTCGACCGGCACCAGCGCATCGACATGGTAGACGCCGTGATGAATGCCCCAGGCAAGACAGGTCCAGTCACCGACCAGCGCCGCGACCAGGCATGGCACCAGCGCGCGATACTCGACCCGACCGATCGCCAGCACCTCCAGTGCAAAGACCGCGCCCGCAATCGGCGTCCCGAAGACCGCGCCGAACCCAGCCGCGATCCCGGTCATAAGGAGGGTGCGTGTCGCTTCCGCATCCAATCTGAGCGCGCGTCCAAACCCGCTGGCAAGACTGCCGCCCAACTGCACGGCGGTGCCTTCACGTCCCGCCGATCCCCCGAACAGATGTGTCACGACCGTGCCGAAGAAGATGAGCGGAGCCATGCGCAGCGGCACGCCGCCCCCCGGTTCGTGGATTTGCTCGACGATGAGGTTGTTGCCGCCTTCGACCAAGCGCCCTGTCAGATGGTAGAGCAGTCCGACCACGAACCCGCCGATCGGCAGCAGGTAGAGCAGCCAGGGAAAGGCGAAGCGAAGCCGGGTTACGGCGTCGAGGCTCCGCAGGAAGGCCGCGCAGAGCGTTCCCACCGCTGCGGCCATCGGGACCAGGATCAAAGCCCACCGCAGTACCGACGTGGCATGGGTGCGGCGATCGCGAATGAACGCTGCCATGTTGAACTGGTCATAGAGATTGCGAAATGTCGCGCGCACGATTCCTCCTTGCTGCCTTGCGGCGCCTGGTAGGAATCATCGGCCCTTGCGAGGGCGGTTCGACCGAATGGCCCGGCGGAAATCCATCGCCGTGCCTGCGCATATGCTGTCCAACCGCGACCCGGTCAACCAACCGCAGAAGCATGAGACTATCGTTTTGGTGAGGACCGATAAAATGGCTTTGGCCACGGAATAAACCCCGACGAGCATCGTCTACGCTTTCGAGACCGATGCGCTGGAGGCTTATGCGTAGACGAGATTGGATGCTGGGTCTGACGGCTTCGGCCCTACTTACCGGCGCAGTCGCGGCCGCCCCCGCCGATGGCTACGCTACCATGATGTCTGTCGCGATGGACCGGATGATGGCGGGCATGATGGTCAAGCCGTCCGGTGACGTCGACCGCGACTTCGTGGCGATGATGCTTCCGCATCATCAGGGTGCCATCGATATGGCGGTGGCGGAGCTGCGCTACGGCCATAACGAGCAGCTCAAGCGCATCGCGCAGGAAATCATCATCGATCAGCAGCAGGAGATCGCCGCCATGAAGCTGGCGATCGGCCAGCCGCTACCGCCTTCGACGCCAGCCCCGACGCAGGGCGGCGACCACCATAGCCCTATGGAGCACTGACATGATCCGGACCATCCTGCGCTCGGCCGCCTTGCTGATGAGCGCCGCACCGGGCCTCGCCATGGCCCAGCAGGCGCCGTGGAACGCTAAGGACATGCCCGTCAGCCACCGCGACCGCGTCTATGCGTCTGAACAATTCTCCAACACGGTGTCGGTGACCGACCCGGCCGACAACCGGCTGCTCGGCGTCATCAAACTCGGCGATCCCCAGCCGATGAACTTCTCCCCGCTCTACAAGGGACAGGTGCTGGTTCACGGCCTGGGCTTCTCGCCGGACGGGAAGACCTTGGCGGTCGTGTCGATCGGATCGAACGCCGTGTCGTGGATCGACACCGCCACCAACACCGTCAAGCACACGACCTATGTCGGGCGCAGTCCGCACGAGGCGTTCTTCACGCCGGACGGCAAGGAGGTGTGGGTCACGGTCCGCGGCGAGGATTATATCGCCGTGCTCGACCCCACGACGTACAAGGAGACGGGGCGCATCAAGACGCCCGGTGGTCCGGGCATGACGATCTTCTCTCCCGATGGCCGGTACGGCTATGTCTGCTCTTCGTTCAATCCGGTATTGGCTGTGTTCGATGTCGCGACCCACGCGCAGGTCGGACAGGTGGCGCAGCCAAGCCCCTTCTGCCCCAACATCGCCGCGACGCCGGACGGCAAGCAAGTGTGGTTTACGCTGAAGGACATCGGCAAGACGGTCGCATTCGATGCTCGGCCACCCTTCGCGATCCTGAAGGTGCTGGATACCGGGCCTATCACGAACCATGTCAATTTCGCCCGCACGGCCAAGGGGCAGTTCGCGTATGTGACGGTCGGCGGAGAGAATGTGGTCAAGGTGTTCCGCACGTCCGACTTCACGCCGGTGGCAACAATTCCGGTCGGCAAGATGCCGCACGGTGTTTGGCCATCGGGCGACGGCCGGCGCGTTTATGTCGGGCTAGAGAATTCCGATGAGCTGGCCGCGATCGACACTGCCGGCAACACGGTCGTCGCTACCGTGCCGGTCGGACAGGCACCGCAGGCGATCGCCTATGTGTCGAACGCAGTTCCGACAGGCCCCGGCACCGACAATCTCCAGCCGCTCGGCACAGCGGGCAAGGCGCTGCATCTGACCATGGGGCCGATTGGCGGCAAAGGTACGGCAAGCAGCATCACCCTCTTCGACCAGGGCATCATTCAGGTCGTGCAGAGTGCCGTTACCGGTTTGCAGCCCAAGAAGCCTTACATGCTCGTACTGACCGCCAATGCGGACGGCAGCGGCGCTGTAGAGCCGCTTGCGAACTTCATGAGCAACCCGGCAGGTGCGGCGATCGTCAACGCATCGGGTCCGATCCGCCAGATCGTTCAGGGCAGGACCGCGACACCCCGGCGCTTTCTGGCGGTTGCGGAGGTGGTGAACGGCGCGCCGGGGCGCATCGTGCAGGTGCAGCGCGACTGAGATGGACCCGCTTGCCGCCGCGATCGAACCGCTGATCCCCGGGCTGCGCCGCTATGCCCGGTCGTGGTTGCGCGACCGGGTGATGGCGGATGACGTGGTGCAGGATTGCCTGGAGCGCGCGGTCGGGCGCTGGCGACAGCGACGGGGTGCGGAGGTCCGCCCGTGGGTCTATGCGATCCTGCACAATTTGTTGGTCGATCATCAGCGGCAGCATAGCCGGCGAGGTACGGCGGTTCCGCTCCACCTCGTGGACGACGCCGCGCTCGGCCGCCCGGCCGATCAGGACACAGGCCTGCACCACCGCGACCTGCTGCGCGCGCTTGATGCGTTGCCTGAAGAACAGCGAACGGTGCTGCTCCTGGTCTCGGTCGAGGGCCTGCCCTATGCGGAGGTCGCTGCCGTAGTCGGCGTGCCGCTGGGCACGGTAATGTCGCGCATATCGCGGGGGCGCGACCGTCTGGCGACCCTCCTCCGGGAGGGTGAACGGCCGCGATTGAGGAGCGTGCAATGACCAGCCCGATCGGCGAGGACGATCTGGCCGCATGGATCGATGGCAGGCTGTCGCCCGAGCGGCAGCGCCTGGTCGACGCCTATCTTGAAGGCCAGCCGGACGTGCATGCCCGTGTGCGAGAGCAGGCGGAGCAGGCGCGAGCCCTTGCATCCCTGTTCGCCCCCGTCGCGGATGAACCGATCCCGGCGACGATGCGCGTGGCAGCGATCAGGGGACGGCAACGGCAACCGCGTTGGCAGCTCGCCATCGCCGCGTCACTTCTGCTGGCGTTGGGGTTTGGCGGTGGCTGGTCGAGCGCGCGGTGGAGCGGCGAACCCCGCGCGGGCATCGCGGCGCTGGCCAACGAGGCGAGTGATAATTTCCGTGTCTATGCCGCCGACCGGATACGACCGGCGGAGATCGGCCCCGACCAGCGCGCCATGCTGATCCGATGGACCTCCGCTCGATTGGGTGAGCGCGTCACGATCCCGGACCTCAGCACGGCCGGCTATCGCTATGGCGGGGGGCGACTGGTCGCGACGCCCCACGGCCCTGCGGCACTGCTCCTCTACGACGGACCGCAAGCGTCGAAACTTGCAGTGCTGACGAGGCCCATGCAGATCGACAAGACCGCGAGCATGACCAGCACGTCCAGCGGGACCATGGGCCGGGTCACATGGGCGGTCGACGGGATCGGCTATAGTGTGGTGGGCGAGCGACCCGCGGCCGAACTGCATCCGATCGCCGATGAAGTCCGGCGTCAGGCAGATGCCGCGCTTGTGTCCTGATAGCGCCTTGCCGCCTCCCGGCGCCGACGGGCACCGGGCGGTCCAGCGCGATCACGGCTTGCGCTCGACATCCTTCCTGTCGGTCTCGGCCGGCGTCAGACGGGCTCGCTCGCGGATGCGGCGTTCCAGCGGCGCGCCGACGAACAGGACGAGCATTGCAAGGCTCACCCCGCCGATGATGAGCGGCCACACCGCCAACCCTGCTGCCGCGCCGATCGTGGCTGTCACCCAGATGCACGCGGCGGTCGCCAATCCATGCACTTCCTGACCCTGGCCGACCCGCAGCACCGCACCGGCACCGATGAAGCCGACGCCGGACAGAATGCCCTGCATCGCCCGTCCTGCGGCATCGGCGTTCACGTTCGGCAAGCCACTATGCACGATCGCCTGAACGGCGATGCAACTCGCCAGACCGACCAGACCCAGCGTCCGCAGGCCCATGATCTGCCGGTTCTCACGCGAGCGTTCCCAGCCGAGCACCATCCCGGCCGCGGTCGCCACCACCAGCCGGCCAATCGCATCGATCCAGAAAGCGACGTCCGGTGCCGCTGATGCTTCGATCATTCGACCAGCACGTGAACGTGATGCCAGGCGGTGCACAGATAGCCGGCGAAATTCCACATCGTATCCGGCCGCTCGGGCTGTCCCTGCCCGGTCTCGTCGAAGGCACGGGCGACAAGGTGCTGGCGTCCCTTGGCAAGTGTGGCGTCAAGGATCCAGCGCCGCCAGCCCCAGCGCGTCTCCGGATCATCGGCGAAGGTCGCCTGTTGCCAGTCGCGACCGCCGTTCACCGACACTTCGATCCGAGAAATACGGCGGTCATAGGCAATGGCATATCCCTCAATCCGCACCTCTCCGGCGGCCAAACTCTCGCCCGCACCGGGCGAGCAGATCGCGGCGTTGAGCGGCATGGCATTGATCGTCAGACCCTGGCTCCAGTCGACGGTGTCGCTCGTCACAGCGGCGGGGAAGAGCTTGTAGTCGTGCGCCTGGATCGGTGCCTCGGAGGGCGTTTCACGCACCTCGATCCGTGTCAGCCATTTGGCGCTGCGGACCCCGGCATAGCCAGGCACCACCATGCGGAGCGGGGCGCCATGTTCGGGCGTCAGCGGCTCGCCATTCATCGCCCAGGCGAGGAGTACGTCGGGCTCCCGCGCCTTGCTCATGGCGATCGATACCCCGAACAAGGCTTCTTCACCCTCCACGTCCACCTCGTCCGCGCCGGTGAACGCCACGAACAGCTCGGACGCATCCGGCGCGCCGACCGCATCGAGCACATCGGCCAAGCGTACGCCGGTCCACTCCGCATTGCCGATCGCGCCTACGTCCCACGGATCGCCGGAGGTGTTGGCGACCTGCTGGAGATCGGTACGCCGGTTGCCGGCGCACTGGAGAACCGCCGTTACCGTGCGCGTGGCAAACGTGCTCTTCAGTTCCTGCACCGAGAAGAAGCGGCTCGCCATGCCCCTCCCGCTCACCTCGATCCGATGATTGGCGGGCAGATCCGGCACCGGCCCGTGGCTGCGCACGTAGAACAGCGCCTGCGGCGTCAGAAACCGCTCGATCAACGCACCGGGCGTCGGCTTGGCATTGTAGGGATCAGAACTGCGCTCGATCATATCGGTCATGGACGATCAAACGTCGCGGGCACGCGTAACGCTTCAAGTCTTCGAGACCATCGCAGACGAAAGGCTGCCGACCATTCCGATATCCAGATTGGAATGACCATATCAAACGGTTGGTCGTATCGATCTAAGTACGCGATATATGATGCATGACTTTGGAGCAGCTCAGAATATTCGTCGGTGTCGCGGAGCGCGAACACGTCACCAAGGCAGCGGAGGCGCTGAACGTCACGCAGTCTGCTGCCTCCGGGGCGGTTGCGGCCCTCGAAGCGCGCTACGGCGTTCCGCTGTTCCACCGCGTCGGGCGTGGCATCCAGCTTACCGAGGCAGGCCGCGGCTTTCTGGAGGAAGCGCGCGCGGTGCTGGGGCGGGCAGCGCATGCCGAGACGATGCTCGCGGACTATGCCGGGCTCGCGCGTGGTTCGTTGCGGATCGTCGCCAGCCAGACGATCGCGAGCTATTGGTTGCCGGCAAAGCTCGCCGCCTTCCACGAACGCCACCCACAGATCGCGGTCGAGCTGGCGATCGACAACACCGAAGGCGCGGCAGCGCAGGTGTTGAGCGGCGCGGCGGAACTCGGCTTTGTCGAGGGCGAGGTGGACGAACCGGCGCTTGCCCACTGGAATGTCGGGCATGACCCAATGGTGCTGGTCGGCCGCGAGGAAGCCGAACGCATCGACGAGGCCTGGCTGCGCACTACACGCTGGATCGTCCGTGAGCAGGGATCGGGTACGCGCTCGACTTTCGAGGACGTGCTGCGAACGCGCGGGTTTGATCCGGCCCAGCTGACGATAGCGATGACGCTGCCGTCCAACGAGGCGGTGCGCACCGCCGTTGAGGCCGGTGCCGGCGTTGCCGTCTTGTCGCGATTGGTCGTCGCGCGCGCGCTCAAGGCTGGCGATCTCGTCGAGCTGCCGCTCGGGCTGCCCGACCGCGCCTTTCACGCGCTGCGCCACAAGGAACGCTATCGCACCCGCGCGGCCGACGCGCTGACGGATCTCATCAAGGAGCAGGTCGCATGACTGCCGACACGCACTCCGTTCTCAGCGGCCTCAAGCCGCTCAGCCGGCTCGATCACCCCCGCGAGATGATCCGCCAGTTCACGCCCAACTGGTTCGCCGCGACGATGGGCACGGGCATCCTTGCCCTCGCGCTGCCGCAGGTGCCCGGCATCGGGCCTTCGCTTAAACCTGTCGGCGAGGTGTTGTGGTTCTTCAATATCGCGCTCTTCGCGCTGTTCGCCGGCCTCTATGGCGCGCGCTGGGTGATGTTCGGGCACGAGGCGCGGCGCATCTTCGGGCACAACACCGTGTCGATGTTCATCGGGACCATTCCGATGGGGCTGGCGACGATCATCAACGGCTGTCTCGCCTTCGGCATCGCGCGGTTCGGAAATGGCATCGTGCCGGTCGCGCATATCCTGTGGTGGATCGACGTCGCCATGTCGCTCGCCTGCGGCGTGCTGATCCCCTACCTGATGTTTACCCGCCACGAGCACAGCCTGGACGGCATGACCGCCGTATGGCTGCTGCCGGTCGTCGCTGCCGAAGTGGCGGGCGCCAGCGGCGGGCTGCTCGCGCCGCATCTAACCGATCCCCACGCGCAGATAGTGACGCTCGCGACCTCCTATGTGCTGTGGGCCTATTCGGTGCCGGTCGCGTTTGGCATCCTCGCCATCCTCATCCTGCGCATGGCACTCCACAAGTTGCCGCATGAAAGCATGGCGGCATCTTCCTGGCTGGCGCTGGGGCCGATCGGCACGGGTGCTCTGGGCATGCTGGTGCTCGGCGCGGATGCGCCGGCGATCCTCACCGCGCACGGGCTAGCCGGCGTCGGCACCGTCGCGCAGGGGATCGGCGTTGTCGCCGGGCTCTGCCTTTGGGGTTTCGGCCTGTGGTGGCTGGCGCTCGCGACGCTTATCACCATCCGCTACTGGCGCGCGGGCGTGCCGTTCAACCTCGGCTGGTGGGGCTACACCTTCCCGCTCGGCGTCTACACCGTCGCCACCTTCCGCCTCGGCACGACGCTGAACCTTATGTTTTTCGGTATCGTCGGCACGGTGCTGACGGTTGCGCTCGCGGCGATGTGGCTGCTGGTCGGTGCCAAGACGCTAGCCGGTGCATGGCGGGGCAACCTGTTCGTCTCGCCCTGCATCGCCACCCCGAACTGATCCGCCATGATGATCGGATCAGTCGGTCCGATCACTTGCAGAATGCCCCTTCGATCCGCCAGCGTGACTGGCCACAGGAGAGCCTTGTCATGGACAATTTCGACGCCGGGCTGGCGAGTGAGACCAGCCGTCGCCGCTTCCTCAGCCATGCCGCGCTCGGCACCGCCGGCCTTGCCGCCGCGCCGGCACTGGCGCAGCAGCTCGTCGACCTGAAGCTGCCCGGCGGCAATGCCGAGCGGCCGATGACCAGCGCCTTTCCCGGCAAGGGCAGCATGATCCTCCAGCGCGTCCATCCACCCTTGCTGGAGACGCCGATGGAGGTCTTCGACAAGTCGGTGTTCACGCCCAACGACCAGTTCTTCGTCCGCTGGCACTGGGCCGACATACCGACCTCGATCGACGTCGAAAGTTTCCGCCTCAACGTCTTCGGCCACGTCAATCGGCCGCTGTCGATCAGCCTCGCTCAGCTGCTGCGCCTTCCACGGGTCGAGATGGCGGCGGTGAACCAGTGCTCGGGCAACAGCCGCGGGCTGTTCCAGCCGCGCGTCGCCGGCGCGCAATGGGGCAATGGCGCGATGGGCAACGCCAAGTGGCTCGGCGTTCGCCTGCGCGACGTGCTCGACCTCGCCGGGGTCAAGGCAGGCGCGGTGCAGGTGCGCTTCGGCGCTCTCGATCAGCCGGTCGTGGCGGGCGCTCCTGACTTCGAGAAGGCACTCGACATCGACCATGCCCGCGACGGCGAGGTCATGATCGCCTTCGGCATGAACGGCGAGCAACTGCCGCTCCTCAACGGCTTTCCCTGCCGGCTGATCGTGCCGGGCTGGTACTCGACCTATTGGGTCAAGATGCTGAACGCGATCGAGGTACTGCCCGGCCCTGACGACCAGTATTGGATGGCCAAGGCCTACAAGATCCCCGCGACACCCGGCGCGAATGTCGCGCCCGGTGCCAAGGACTTCCCGACCGTACCGATCAATCGCATGATCCCGCGTAGCTGGATGACCAGCCTGCCCGATGGTCAGGCGATCGCCTATGAAGCGTCGATCCCGGTCGGCGGCATCGCAATGGGCGGCGATTGCGGCGTCGCCAAGGTCGATGTGTCGTCGGACGGTGGCCGCACCTGGTACAGGACGACGCTCGGAGCGGACGAGGGCAGGTACAGCTTCCGGCGCTGGGACGGGCGGGTGCCGCTGAGACGCGGGCCTAACCCCATCATGGTGCGCTGCTGGAACACCAACGGTGTCGCTCAGCCGATGAAGCCGATCTGGAATCCCGGCGGGTTCATGCGCGGCAACATTGAAACCACCACCATCATCGCGGCCTGAGGAGCGAGCAAATCATGAAGACTCCGTCTCCCGGCATGATGGCTGCTGGCCTGATCGGCCTGACCGGCATCATCCTCGTCTCGATCGGCGCGCCGAGCAGCCGCAAGGCGCCCGTTCCGATCTCCGAGATGTCTGAGCCGGCGCCGGCCGCCAGCGTGTCAGCGCGCGGCTTCTCGCTTGCCTCGACCAGCGTCGACCTGCCGGCCGACGACGCGACCTACCCCGACGGTCCGCACGCCGACGTCATCAATGCCAATTGCACCTCGTGCCACTCAGCCAGCATGGCGCTGACCCAGCCTGCGCTATCGGCGGATCAGTGGAAGGCGACCGTCACCAAGATGCGTGAGGTGTATAAGGCGCCAGTGGCCGAGAAGGACGTCGATGCGATCGTTGCTTATCTCACCGCTATGCCGAGCCAGAAGGTGGCACCCGCGACCGGCAAGGCGCAGGACCCGGACCCCAAAGTGGCTCCTGATGTCTCAGGTGGAACCGGCTAACCGATCTACTTCCATAATCCCGAAATACCATCCCAATTGGGACGCTAAACGGCGCGCTGACGTGGCGTTAGCGTATATTCGGGTCCACTATATGTGACGCCCCCTCCTTGGATCGCGCGAATGGCTAAGGGCAGCGCATCGGCGACGACCACGATCTGCGGTCCCATCCAAGACGCGCGATCGTTCTCGGGGCACGTTGCCGTCCGCTGGCTGACTGATTTCTGACAGGAACCTTCCCGGGCAGGTCTCGAACGCACGAGCGGGATGCCGTCACGTCGCATCTACTGTGTGCGTCATCTCGGTCGTCCTGTTCCATCGAAGTGGAGGAGAGGGAGCCTTCGGCTTGGTGGGCCTGAGGTTCAGGCTCGCGCGACGTCGTCGACGGCGCGCCAACTCCGGATGGAGACGACCGATGATCAAGTCCGTGAAGGTCAAAAACCTTTCGCTCTCGAACGACAATGTGCGCAAGCGTGGCCGGGAGGTCGGCCTGGAGGAGCTCGCCGCCAGCATCGCTGCCAACGGCCTCCTCCAAAATCTGGTGGTGACGCCGCTCAAGAAGGCCGGCACCTTCACCGTCAAGGCCGGCGGTCGACGGCTGCGCGCCATTCAGCTGCTCATCGGGCGCGGCGCACTTGCGGCTGATCACGAGGTTCCCGTGCTCGTCCTGTCGGTTGATGATGCCGCTTCGGTCGGCGCCAGCTTGGCGGAAAACCGGCAGCGCGTACCGATGAACCCGGCTGACGACTGTCTCGCGTTCAAGCATCTCATCGATCAGCTTGGCATGACCGTCGAACAGGTCGCGATCCAGCAGGCCGTCACCGTTCGTTTCGTCGAGCAGCGCATGCGGCTCGCCGACCTCGCGCCGGCCATCTTCGAGGCCCTTGGATCGGACGAAATCGATCTCGGCGTGGCGCAGGCGTACGCCGTGACCGCCGACGTCGATCGCCAGGCGCGGGTCTTCGAGCAGATGAAGCATTCCTATTACGGCAAGCAGCCCGACAACATTCGCCGCGCGATCCTCAACGGTACCGTGCGGCCAAACGATGCCAAGGCGCGCTTCGTTGGGCGGGAAGCCTATGTCGCCGCGGGCGGCCGTATCGACGGCGATCTATTCGCGCTCGACACCGACGACGAGAACTGGACCGACGTCGACCTCCTCGAGGACTTGGCGACCAAGAAGCTCGAGGCAGCCGCGGCGGAACTCGCAGCCGCGCAGGGTCTGGCGTTCGTGACCCCGATCGCTGCCACCCACGTCCCCTATGATGTCGAGCGGCAGCTCCACGAATTCCACCCGGTTGCTCGGCCCCTCACCGACGAAGAGCAAGCCCGGATCGAGGCGCTGGGCCTCGAGAACGATGCGCTGATCGAGGCGCTGGAAACCGATCTGGCCGAGGGCACTCCCGAGGCGAACGCGGCGAACGACCGCGTTGAGACGATCGAGCGCGAAATCGCGGAGATCGACACCGCCCGCAAGACGATCGATCCGGGCGTGAAAGCGAATTTGGGCACCTTCGTCTATATCGGCGGTGACGGCGAGGCCCGCGTTCACACGCGTCTGTTCAGCGAAAAGCCGCTGGCTGACCCCCGGGCGGGTGGCGCTGCGAGCGGCAATGGCGCTGGACCAGGCGAAACCGGCAGCGGTGACGACGCCGTGGCGGACCCGTCCCCGCGGCTCAGCGCCACGCTGATCGAGGAGCTAGCCACCCAGCGTCGCCAGATCCTCGTTGCGCACGTCGCGAGCGATCCGATGATCGCGCTCGATCTGACCATCTTCCTCATGGCCCAGAGCCTCGTCTTCACGACCAGCTATGTGCGCGATCACTCGACCCTGCGTGCCGATCCCGCGCAATTTCCGATCTTCGCCTTTCGTGACGAAGCATCGATGGCCTCACAGACGATCGAGGATCAGCGTCAGCATCTCGACACGACCTGGGTCGGGCACACCACGATGTCGGAGAGGTTCGATGCTTTTCGAACGCTGCCGGACGATGCTCGTGGCGCGTGGGTGGCGTTTGCCGTGGCGCAGACCCTCGAGGCGACGCTCAACGTTGCCGATGGCGCACGCGCGAACGGTTTCCACGATCATCTTGGCCGTCTGCTCGATATCCAGGTCGCGTGCTTGTGGCGTCCCACGGCCGAGAATTACTTCGGCCGGGTGAAGAAGGACGTCATGCTCGACGCGCTGGAGGAGATCGGCGGCCCGATCCTGCGCGGGCGCTACAAGGATGCCAAGAAGGGCGAATTGGCGGCCACCTGCGCGGCACTCTGCAACGGACAGGGGATCGTCGAGGCGGAGATCCGCGAGAAGGCGACGGTCTGGCTTCCGGAGGCGATGCGCTTCGACAACGTCGAACGGCCGGAACGCGTACCCGCGCGCTCGACCTTCGTTGACGACGGTGACGCCGTCGGATCGGACGGTGACGAGCTGGACGGTGACGATCTGGATGGAAGCGAGCTGGACAGCGGTGCGAACCCGCTTGGTGACGCGCCGACACAGGAACCGGTCGACGACGATTATCCCCAGGCCGCCTGACGCCTGACAGCATGTTCGAGGAGCCTCAGGGCGGTGCTCTCTCGGGAGTACCGCCCTCCTTTTCGTGCCTCTGCGTCGTGCCGGATGCGAACCCCCGCCGACGCTCGAGCGCCCCTTTTCCAAGCCAAGGAGCCCACCCGTGGCCAAGACCACCGATGCCCCCTCCCCCGCCGAGATCATCACGGCGGCCATCATCGATCGCCTGGACGCTGGCGTGAGACCTTGGGTGAAGCCCTGGCGCCCAGGCCTTGGCGGTCGTCCTCTCCGGGTCACCGGCGAGCCTTACCGCGGGATCAATTGCTTCTGGCTGTGGCTTGTCGCGGAAGGTGCCGGATACCATTCGCGCACGTGGATGACCTTCAAACAGGCCGATGCTCTCGGCGGTAAGGTTCGGCAGGGCGAGCGATCCGAAATCGCGATCTTCTACAAGTCCTACAGCAAAGCGGTGGCCTCGAGCGTGACGGGTGTCACGACGGACGAGTTGCGACGTGTCCTTCGCAGCTATGCTGTCTTCAACGCCGATCAGATCGAAGGCCTTCCCGAGCGGTTTCACCCCACGCCGCTTTCTATCGTGCCGCCGGCCGATGCCTTGCCATCCCGCGCCCAGACCTTCGTCGAACGCCTGCCAGCCACGGTTCACATCCGCGGCGACCGCGCATTCTACGATCCGACGGCCGACAGCATCACCATGCCGCCGCCCGAGCAATTCTCCACCCGGGCTTATTGGGCATCGACCTTGGCCCATGAAGCCGGGCACTGGACCGGTCATCCCAGTCGCCTCGACCGTGCCTTCGGCAAGAAGTTCGGCGACGACGCCTACGCCTTTGAGGAACTGTGCGCCGAGATGACATCGGCGCTGCTGGGCGCCGATCTCGAGCTTCCGACCGCCCACCTCGACGATCACGCCAGCTATGTCGATGCATGGCTGCGCGTGCTGCGACGCGAGCCCCGGGCGATCATGACCGCGGCGGCGAAGGCCGAAGCCGCAGCAGGATTTCTGCTACGTGCAACCGGGCTCGGACGCCTCGACCATGCCGACGAGCCTTATCGTGAAGCGGCGTGATCGTGCCCGACAGTCCGGACCTCCGCGCCTACCGGCGCATCGTCGTGGCGTTCAGCGGTGGCAAGGACAGCCTTGCCGCCCTTCTCCATCTCCTTCACCTCGGCGTGCCGGCGGACGCGATCGAGCTCCATCATCATGACGTCGATGGTGGCGGCGCGAGCTTTATGGATTGGCCCTGCACCGCCGGATATGTCCGCGCGATCGCCGAGCATCTTGGGCTTCGCGTCTATTTCTCGTGGCGTGAGGGTGGCTTTGCACGCGAACTCGAGCGGTCGGGCGCACCCACCGCACCGGTCGTGTTCGAGACCCCGGACGGTATCGGCCGCGCCGGGGGCAATGGCCCGATCGGCACGCGCGGTCTGTTCCCGCAGACCAGCGCTGACCTTCGTGTTCGCTGGTGCAGCCCATCGCTGAAGATCGATGTCCTGGCGGCCGCCATCCGGAACCAGGACCGGTTCCTCGATGGAGCCACGCTGGTCGTGACGGGCGAGCGCGCCGCCGAAAGCCCCTGCCGCGCGCATTACCTGGCTTTTGAACCGCATCGCACGTCGAGCAGGCGACGCACAGTCGATCATTGGCGCCCCGTCCACGGCTGGACCGAGGCACGGGTCTGGGAGGCAATTGCGGATTCGTCGATCCGTCCGCACCCTGCGTACACGCTTGGCTGGGGACGTCTGTCGTGTCGAACGTGCATCTTCGGCTCGCCCGATCAATGGGCGACCGTGCGTCACGTCTTCCCTCGCGCGTTCCAGCGCGTGAAGGTGCGCGAGGCGGCCAGCGGCAAGACCATCCACCGCGCGGCTGACGTCGAAACACGTGCGGATCGTGGCTCCCCCTATTCTGCCGCGCTCGTTCATCCCGACGAGCTTTCCCAGGCCGAGGACGAGCACTGGCGCCTTCCGATCGTGATGAATCCCTGGCGGTTGCCCGCCGGTGCCTTCGGCGACCCGGCCGGCCCACCATAGCATGAATGCCTCGTATCGAACTCTGCGCCGGTCGACCGCCCCCTTTCCCAGGCCGGACGGCATGACGCCCATCTCTCCCACAAGAAAGGATGTCCCATGACTGACCGCGTTTCTGCCTCCATCACGATCGGCGGTGTCCTCGATCGCAGCACCCTGCCCGAACTCGAGTCCATCGTTCGGCACGAGGGCCTTTCGACCGATTGGGACGGCGCGCCCTTCCATCTCGCCGAGCTCGTCGACGGCAAGTCCCTCACCCTCAAGGCCCATGAAGTCGCCCGCGGCGCGTTCGAGGCGCTCGAGGCATTCTGCGTTCGGGAGACGCTGCCCTTCGTCCGGTGGTCAGGCGCCTGCCCCGGACAATGGGGTGCTGAGCGCCTCGTCTTCACCGGGAGCGGCGAGCCAACACGCTTTCCATGCGACGAGGACGATTATGTCGTCATCGGTGAAGACCATCTTCAGCGCCTCGCCACGTTCGAGGCCGCGCTGGCGTATTTCGAGGGTGCGAACTTCGTCGTGCCGCCCATCCGGCTGCGTTGAACCCGCCGGCACAAGAGGAGAGGACGCCTTCGGCCTTTGCGAGCGCATCCGCGCTCAGGAGGCTGAACCATGTTCTACGACACGACCTATCGTCATCATCAAGCCCTTCATCCTTCGGGCCTGGAAACCTTCCCCGCAGCGCTGCACGCCCTCATCACCGCCGCTGACGACTGTCGCCGCGCCGGCAAGCCGATCGCGCAGGACGCCGCAATCCTGCTTCTCAGCCGCAACCTGGCCAGCGTGATCCGGCCGATGGCGGGTCCTGATGAAGCGCTACGCCTGCGATGCGTCATCGATCGGGCGTCGATCGAGGCGTCGCCAGCGCTTCTCGAGATCGCGGGACACCATGTGGGCGGGGATCCCGCCGCCAAACGCGCCTTCCATGCGCAAGCGCGTCGCGCCGTGGCACAGCTTGCTGCCGAAATCGGGCTCGGCGCCGGCGAGGCCCGGGTCCAGACGATCGACGGCGACGATGACGACGACGGTGTCACCGAGTTGCGTCATCCCGACATCGGCATCCGCGTCGTTCCGCGCAGCTTCCTGCCCGACAGCGAGATCACCTTCCATCGCTGCCGTGGCGGCGAGCCGTCGAGCAGGGTTTTTCGCGCACCCATCGCCGAATTGCTCGACGCCCCCGCGTTTGCGCGCCGTCTCACGCTGTCGATCGGGGCGCTTCCGCCATCGTTGGAGGCTGCCGCCTGACCCTCTTGCCGATGCAATCGCCGGTCGCATCCGGCGTCAGGAGAACGATATGCCTGAACTGGTCATCACCCGGGTCTTCCGACCGGCGGAACTTGAGCCGCCAGCCCGCGACACCGCGCGTGCCTGGGCGCGCCATCACCTGGTTCCCGACGATTGGCATGAGAGCGTCTTCGAAGACTTCGAGAACGTGTGCGCCATCGTCGGCGTCGAGATCGCGACCCGCCCGGTCCGGCTCTACGGAGGAGGAACCCGGGCGGCGCCGCGCATCCTTTTTTCCGGCTTCGCCAGTCAGGGCGACGGCGCGAGTTTCGAAGGCGAGTATCGGTACGCGCGCGGGTCGAGCGCCGCCATTCGCTCCTATGCGCCTGTCGACCCTGAACTTCACCGCATCGTCGACGCGCTCGCCGCCATCCAGCGCCGCAACCTGTATCAGTTGCAAGGCACCATCCGGCAGACGGGTCGCTACTGTCACGAATATTCGATGACGATCAGCGTCGAACGTGACGGCCCGAACGGACAAGATGGGACCCCGACTGCTGAGGACGATGTCACGGAGGCGCTTCGTGACCTTGCGCGCTGGCTTTATCGCCGGCTCGAAGCCGAATACGACTTCCAGACCGCCGATCATCAGGTCGACGCGGCGCTCGAGGCGAACGACGTCACCTTCACGGCAGCTGGAGCAAAGTTCCCATGACCCGGCCACCTGTCGTCGTGGCATGGGGTGCCGGTGTCGACTCGACCGCGATGATCATCGAACTCGCCGGGCGAGAGGAGCCGATCGACATGGTCCTGTTCGCCGATCCGGGCTCGGAGAAGCGCGGCACCTATGCCTTCATTCCGCTCTTTCGTGCCTGGATGGCCGAGCGTGGCATCGCATCGGAGATCGTTCGCTATCAGCCGCGCAACTTCAAGCATTGGCCGCCCTATGCAACGATCGCCGAGAACATGCTGACCAACGCAACGCTCCCGTCGGTGGTCTTCAATCGGGGATCCTGTTCACAGAAGTGGAAGGCAAGCGCCCAGGATGCTTGGACTGCGGACTGGGAGCCTGCACGGCGATGTTGGGACGCTGGCGAACGCGTGATCAAGATGATCGGATACGACGCGTCGCCGCGGGACACGCAGCGCTACGCACACGCCGTGGAGTGCGAGGATCCGCGCTATGCCTATCGCTATCCACTGCGCGAATGGGGATGGGATCGTTCGGCATGCGAGCGACGGATCGCTGCCGCCGGTTTGCCATTGCCACCGAAGTCGAGCTGCATCCTGTTATGTTTGCAGATGGTGTCTCGTCTCACCGCAACCCTTTATTTATGGGCTACAAAATTATCCGCCGTTTGAGACGATCCGAGGCCATTGAAGCGCTCGGGACAGTTGCAAAGCGCTACTGCACTTTGCAACTGTCCCGAGCGCAACCGCCGAAGGCGGTGCGACTCGTCGCGGCGGCATCCGGAATGACTTTGCTGAGCGGAAGAAACTGACTTGCCATTGCCCGTCGGGACTTGCTGATGCGGCCTTGATCGTTGCGCCGACAGATTGGGAAATGTCTGTTACGCGCCCATTCCGGTCGCTCAGCCGATGCACCGCAATCCCCGGAAGCTGCCGACCCCGACCGATCAGTGAGCAGCAGTCTGCGAGAACACGTTCATCACGATGACACCAGTCACGATCAAACCCATTCCCGCCATTGCCGGTAAGTCCAGCTTTTGCCCCTGAATGATCCAGGCAACGGCTGCGATCAATACGATGCCGCAGCCCGACCAAATTGCGTAAGCTATCCCGGTGGGAATGGTCTTCAATGTCAGCGACAGGCAGTAGAAAGCCACGATGTACGAGAGGGCAGTGAGAAGGCTGGGCGCTAGTTTGGTGAAACCTTCGCTCTGCTTCATGAAAGTTGTGCCGATCACTTCAGACACAATCGCCACCGCGAGTAGGACGTAATTCATGTGCGCTCCGTTTTTCCTGCCGATTCCGATGAAGCCGCCCCTCGTTTCCGAGATGATTGCGCCCCTTCGTTCCGAGATGATGTCGCCCCCCCGGAGACAGGGCCGTGCTGGCTACGTCTGTTGTTATTTCGTTC
>NZ_JAFCVW010000017.1:0-40810 GCF_049897245.1 Sphingomonas sp. DC5200-1 | reverse complement strand
TTCATCGTCATCCCCGCAAAGGGGGCGACATCATCTCGGAATCAGGGGGCGAGTAATTCTCGGAACAGGGGGGCGGCATCATTTCGGAATGAGGGGGCGGCTTCCCTCGGAATCAGCACTATGCCGTGGTACCCGTACTGCGGGATAATGAGGTTGTTTGGATCGACCCAGCGGGCTTTGAGCTTGCGATCACTCCGTCGGCACATACACTTAGCCGAAAAGCACGCCGGAGCGACTACGCGCTCAACACCGGTTCGGCTAACCCCACCGTGTCACGGCGCTTTCGTCCGGCGTAGTCCCTCGCGGCGTTCCCTAAGAAGCCAAACTTAGCAAATCGACCCAGCCAGTCTTTTGGGCATACCTCTGAAAGACTGGAGCGCGCTCAGTCTCGTTTCCGTCAAACGACGTTCAAAAAGGACTGGACATAACAAGACCGTTCATCAAGCACTGAGGTACGTTCGTCCGGGCCTATCTCCGCGCATCGATCGCTGAACAGGACGCCAACCGCGCTCGCGCCGCGCTGGATGCGTTCGCCGCCTCACATGGCCTCCGGATCGCAGCGCGCTATGTCGAACACGAGAGCGGCACTCGCCTAGCCCGACCGGAGCTTTTTTGACTACCGGACGGGCTGGACAACGACATCGGTCTAGCGGCCCACTGGACCCAACGTGCGCCGCAAGAGCATTGACGAAGCGTGGCGTCCTGCGGGCGTGGCCCAGCCTTGCCGTGATCCTGCGTTGAGCGCCGCGCCTCGATGCAGACTGTGGGACTTACACGAAAAACTTGGTAGCGCTGCATCATGCCAAAGGTAATCATCGCCGATAACGTCAGGCTGCCTCTCGCCGAGCTTTTCGGCGGAAGGCTCAAACAGCGTCGCCTTGCTCACAACATGACGCAAGCCCAACTCGCCGAGCGGACCGGCAGCACGGCCGCCTACATTTCGCAGGTCGAGCGCGCACAGGCCAATCCGACGCTCGATCTCATGGCGAAGATTGCCGAAGTTCTCGACACCGATGTGTGGGATTTGCTTCGTCCGAACAACGACTAGGAACCTAATCACTCCGAATTAATCGCTTCTTGCATCCAAACACGGCGTTGTTCCTTTTACGCTGGCCTCCTAAATCCAATTGGGTAGCAATCGACTGCTTCGAGCAACCGGACAAAGCGGTATCTGGTCTATCGTATGGAGTGTCGGCGTGAGCGATGGTAAAGCGATGCGACGTCGCTTCGGTCTGAGGATCGCGGCGCTGGCAGATCGATCCGGGCTCTCTGTTGAAGTCCTGGCGGCGCGGGCGACACTTTCCGTGCAGCGCATCAAGGATATCATGGGCGCGACGTCAGACTGCGTGACGTTACGCGAGATGACGCTGCTTTCTAATATCCTCATCACCCCCGTCGCTGATCTTCTTGCTCCTTCTGACCCGGTCGGGATCGTACCGTTCGAGAAAGTTGAACAAGGTGGAGCGCGACACGCGTAGCTCCTGGGCGACATCGGTTGCCGTCGCCCCCGGTGACTCCAGCCTCGATTTGATCGCAGGCAGATCATCTGGGTCGAGAAGCCGTTTGCGCCCCCGCGACGCTGTCTCGGGATGTGTTTTTAACCCGTGCAAATAACGATGGTGCCCATCAAGGGCGCGGATCAGCGCGTGAAGCTTGTCGTCAGGTGCGGGTTCGATGACAACGCCCGCCGCTACGATCTCGAACGCGATGCCGCGGCGGAGCATCCGGTCGATAAGGCGGATCAACGTCGGGGTGGAAAGTGTGATACACGACAGATCATAAACCACGACCCTGTCGCCGGCCTCAAGTTGGAGACCGCTGCGTGCGAGCAGATCGCCCAGCTTGTTGAAGCTCTGACGGCCCGCAACGACGATGAGCGCCTCGGAGTTCATGGCGGCCTTCTGATCGTCGATCGTCGCCGATCCTTGGCATTCCGCGAGGAACGCGACGACTTTTCCCACCCCTGCCCTCCTCTCGATGAACGGCGCCAGCGCCACCGTGTGCCGGGCGCGAATTCTGTAGGTCAACCATAGGCTCCGAGCAACACGGTGCGCGTCGAAGACCGGCCTGACCACGCAACCGCCGGCACCCAGGAAGGCCGTTAAAGCGACTCTGCCGAATTTCCATCTTGCGTCATTTTCGTTTTAGAGTTTATTTGGACTGCACCAGATGGACGGAGCATCATGCTTCCAGCGGCACTCACAGCGAAGGCAATCCAGCTCTGCGCAGCCATGGTTGGACCCGCTCAGCCAATCTCGGCGGGGTCCTTTCCGGTTGCCGTGATCAGCGGCGCTACCTTGCTGCGAGAGCCGCAGAACCTCGCGGATGCGGAAGCGACGGTACGCGACCTTCTCGCCCTCAGGGCCGACTTCACCGCGGGTCCGCTCCAGATCGCGGGGCGCCATTTTACGACCTTCGGGGTCACTCCATCGACGGTGTTTGATCCATGCAGTCTCGCGCGTGTCGGCGATGGCGGCCGCGGATCGCCGCTCGCCGGTACCGAAAGCGTATCAGATGTGGTCAGCCTGCTTCGCAAGGCGTTCGGCGCCCGCGTCACCGATACGATCCGACCGGCGAATGCGACATATGGGGCCCGCTACAGCTGGCACAAAGTCGGACAAGCCGTCGACTTCGTGCCGGCTGGCGGCGTCGGGACGATCGATCGTTGCCGGATCCGGGCACTGATGGCCCAGCACGGCATCCGGATCATCGAGCTCCTTGGCCCAGGCGATCAAGGGCATTCCAATCACTGGCACGTCGCGTTCGCCCGCCCGGGACAGACCATAGACCGGACGCAGCACATCGAGGACGGCGAAGACTGGTTCTTGGACGTCGCGCGGAACGGTAGCGGGCAGCAACCCGCCGGAACCAGGCAGCTGGACGCGGTCCCCGAGGGGTCGGTTGCCGAGCCGAGACCTGCGGCGTGGGACGTCTTCGCGACGACCGGTCCTCGTTCGCTTCAAGGAGGTGGATGATGCTGGCACGGACTCTCAAGACGATCTCGCAGAGCGCAGCGGGCGTCGTGATCCCCCTTGCCGGCGTGTTGGCGATCGCGGTGCCACAGCCGGCACGCGCGTCCGACTGGGGTTGTCAGGTCGTTCTGTGTCTCGCGACACCGGGCTCGCCGACGACCTATCCCGCCTGTGTGCCACCAATTACGAAGCTCTGGCAGCATCTCGCGATCGGTGGCGTGTTCCCCAGCTGCATCGGCGTCGGCATCCGGACGCGTCAAACGAAACATGGCTACAGCCTCACCGTCTCTAAGTCAGATGGAACGACGGCACGCTACCAGCTCGACACGCGCTACCAGACGGTGACGTCCCAATGAGCTACGACGTACCGGCCATCATCGCCTTGGCGAAAGCCTGCGCTCCCGAGATCGCGACCGAAGCGATCGTGCCGCTCGTCCTCACCGAGAGCGGCGGCGAGCCGTTGCAGATAAACGTGAACAAGGGTCCCCGTGTTCGCGCAAGAACAGTTCCGGAGGGAGCGGCGCTGGTACGCCGCTATATCGCGGCGGGCTACACGGTCGACGTCGGCCTCGCCCAGATCAACTCAGCAAATTTCACCCGTCTCGGCGTGACGATCGAGAGCGTGTTTGAGCCATGCAATAATCTTCGTCTTGCCTCGGTGATCCTGCAGCGCAGCTACGACACCGCCGCCCGGCATTATTCGGGGTTGGACGCGATCTCTGCGACGTACTCGATGTACAACACCGGGTCCCTCACCCGTGGTCTACGCAACGGCTATGCAGGCCGCGTCTGGTCAGCCGCGGTGAACCTGGGGTCCATTGAAACCGCTCCAGCCCTGCCAGGAGTTGACACTGCTGCGGCGACACGCGCGGCTTCGGCGGCACACCCAACGCTGACAGCCCAAGACCAATGGGTCGTCGGCCCGCTTTCGCCGACCACAGTCACGGTGTTCAAATGAGCGGCGCCAACAGCATCGTCCGGGACGACCGAATGCCTGTGGTTCCAGCCGAGCCGGCCGGCTTCGAGCTACCACCGGCCCTGGCCGGGCGATACGACGTTCGTGTCGTTGACGGTGCCGATGGCGAGCAGCGGATCGGTCTCTTCCGGCCCACTGATCGCGATGGACCCTCGATCGAGATCACGAACGATCGCATCGTTGCGCGAAGTGAGGACGCCGAGACGGTGGCCGCCCTCGTGACAATCGCGCAGCATAGCGGCTGGGATCGCATCGCGGTCGACGGGTCGCCGGAGTTTCGGCAGGCCGTTTGGGAGGCCGCGACCCGCGAAGGACTTAGGGTCAGTGGCTACGATCCCAGCTTCAACGAGCAAGAGCGCGTGGAGCAGGCCAGACGCGCATCGAAGGAGCGCCGCGAGCGCGACGCTCAGCAGGGAGCCGCTGCCCCGCCGCGCATTGACATTGTCGGCGAAACACATCCCAAGGCAGCGATGACTCCGCCGGAGGCGGATGGCCGCGGCGCGCTGCGCGACGATGACGGAAACGCGTTATCGAGCGGCGACCGAAAGCTCCTCCTCACGGTCAGCCGGCATATCGAGGACCGCAAAAGTCTCGATGCGCCCCTGCGTCCAGGCATGGATGCTTTCGATCGCGACGTTCGATCGGAGCGCCTCGATCATAATCGCGAGGCAGTAAACACGTCTCTGGAGCGCGCCCTCGAGAGCCCAACGCTGGCTGCGGCGTTCGAGCAGGTGGGATACGGGCCGGACCGGTTGCGCTCACTGGACATGGTCGACGAAAGCCATGGCGAAATCGCCGACGCGATCGCTCGCGTGCGATCGGGGATGCACCGCGAAACCCCTCATCTAGAGGCAAGCGAGCCACAGCGCGCCACCAGCGCCATTGCCGATGAACTAGAAGACGCCGCCCGCACGAAGCATTCGGCCGCCGGCAGCGGAACGCTGATCGACCGAGAGCCGACTGTCGGGGAACGTCAGGACCGCGACGCGAGTGCGAGACAGCGCGAGAGCGAAGAACTGGCGGAGATCTTTCTGAACGGGACCATCGATCGCGTCTCGGCCGATCCACGGCTCGCCGGCGCGCGCGAGGCACAGGCCGCGATGGAGCTCCATATCGGCGAGGTCTTCGGCGGTGATGCGGGCCGCATGGCAACCGCTAACCTCGAAAGCCGACAGATGATTTCGGACGTGCTGCGGCGGGGGTTCGAGGTTTCAGTGCGTGAGCCGACCCCGGTTCGACAGGTCGAGCCGATCCAGATCCGATCCGACATGGAGCGGTAGAGCTAGCGATGGAGACCCCTATGAAGTTTACGTCGAACATGGGCAGGCTGATGTCCGATCGTCGTGCCCGGCAACTGATCGGCGTCGCCGGCATGATTGCTCTCGCCGCGATCGCGCAGCCGGCACTTGCCCAGAGTAGCGGAACCGCAATCGAAGGCGGGCTCAACACCATCAAGGACTGGATGGTTACGGTTGCCGGCGTCGTCGGTGTGATCGCGGTCATGGCAGTCGGTTATGCGAAACTAACGGGCCGCATGGACTGGGGACGCGCCGTCACCGTGCTGATCGGCATTGGCATCATCTTCTCGGCGACGACGATCGTCGGCTGGATGAGCTCGGGTGGCTGAAGCCGACAAATTGGCGGAAGATAAGGTCTTCCTCGCCTTGACCAGGCCGTCGGTCTTCATGGGACTGCCGCTCGAGGCGATCATGCCGATCATCATGGTCTGCATGGTCCTGTGGGGGATCATGCATAACCCGTTCTATCCCCTGGCATTGTTCGGCGCGCTCTACTTCCCGGCGCGGATGGTCGTCCACTACGACTACAATGCCTTTCGGTTGTGGGGCCTTTGGTTCCAGACGGTTTTCCTGTCGAAGAACCGGAAGTTCTGGGGTGGCGGGAGCTATTCTCCCGTCCGCCTCGGGAAGGCCGTTAGACGCAAGCAGTTCGGCAATGACTGACACCCGGCTGCAGCACAAGCGCGTTGCCGTGCGCGAGACGGACGACGTCAAGTTCATCCCCTACACCCGGCACGTCGACGACACAGTCGTAGCCCTCGAAGACGGCTCGCTGATGCGACTATATCGCGTCGACGGACGGCCCTTCGAGACGAGCGATATCGCCGACCTCAACACCTGGCACACCAAGCTCAACATCACCTGGCGATCGATCGGTGACGATCGTGTCGCATTGTGGACGCATCTCGTTCGAACAGCGACCGATCCGGTCCTCGGCGGTGACTTCCATTCGGATTTCGCCCGGCGGCTGCAAGATCGCTACTCTGAGGCGTTGAGGGAGAAGGTCCTCTACCACAACGAGTTCTATGTTGCGGTCATCGTGCGGCCATCGAGCATGGCCGGCGACCAGGTAGCGCGCTTCTTTGGACGACGGAGTAGCCCCGACGAACTCGACACGCGCGCGTTGGCGATCATGGCGGACAAGTGCCGCGACTTTGAAACGCTGCTGGCGGACGCCGCCCCCGAGCCACTGTCACTCTATGAACATGACGGCATCCTGTTCTCGAAGCCCATGGAGGTGCTGCACTTCATTCTGACGGGCGACCGCATCCGCGTGCCCCTGCTGGATGGCCGTCTGGGACAGGCGCTGTACCAATCCCGCGTGGTGTTCGGCCGGGAAGCGGCCGAGATCCGGCTGCCGCACAAGTCGCATTATCTCGGGATGTTCGGCGTCCGCGAGTATGTCGCGAGCACGCGAACAGGGCAGTTCAACAGCCTGCTCAAGCTCGATTTCCCCTTTGTGCTGACGCAGAGCTTCGCCCCGCTGGTAAAACAGGCCGCTAGCGAGCGCTTTTCCAAGAAATACAAGCAGATGACGTCGTCGGATGATGCCGGCGTCAGCCAAGCGATCGAGCTTCTGGACGGCCAGGACGAACTCATGGCGAACAGGTTCGTCATGGGTGAGCATCACCTGTCGATCTCGGTAATCGACGACGATCCGAAACGGCTGCTCGAGCGGCTATCGATCGCGCGCTCGGCCGCGGCGGATACCGGGATGGTCATGGCGCGCGAAGATGTCGCGCTCGAGGCGGCGTTCTGGGCACAGCTGCCGGGCAATTTTCGAATGCGGGCACGTCCAGCGGTGATCAACAGTCGCAATTTTGCTGCGTTGAGCCCTTTCTACACGTTTCCTGCAGGACGCCGATCGGGCAACCATTGGGGTGAGGCGGTCACGCTGCTTAAGACGCGCGCCGGGTCGTCCTTCTGGTTCAACTTTCATCGCGCCGACATCGGGCACACGCTGATTATCGGCCCGACCGGTGCGGGGAAGACCGTGCTGCAGAACTTCCTTCAGGCGCAGCTCGAAAAGACCGGCGCACGGCAGATATTCTTCGACAAGGACCGCGGCGCCGAAATTTTTGTCCGAGCCTGTGGAGGCACCTACCTGACGTTGCGCAATGGCGAGCCAACCGGCTTTGCGCCGCTAAAGGGGTTGCCACCTACTGCGGAGAATATCGCCTTCCTCCGTCAATTCGTCCGCGTGCTAGTTCGTCGTGAGAACCGGCCACTCACGGTTGCCGAAGACCGTCTCATCGATGACGGCATCGACGCCGTCATGCGGCTTCCCTCATCCGCTCGCTCAATGGGCGCGCTGCGCGAGATGCTCGGCTACGCGGACGCCGAGGGGATCGGCGCCAGGCTCGAGCGGTGGTGCCAAGGCGGATCGCTAGGCTGGGCCTTTGACGGCCTGGTCGACGAGGTATCGTTGTCGGCACGGTTCGTCGGCTTCGACATGACGCAATTCCTCGAGAACCCGGAGATCCGCACGCCTACTATGCTCTACCTGTTTCACCGGGTGAACGAGCTGCTCGATGGACAGCGGGTCGTCGTCGATATCGACGAGTTTTGGAAAGCGCTGCAGGACGAAGCCTTTCGATCGTTCGCGCAGGACGGACTGAAGACCTTCCGCAAGCGCAACGCGTTCATGGTCTTCGGCACGCAGTCACCCGCGGACGCGCTGCGCTCTCCGATCGCCCATTCGATCATTGAGCAGACGGCGACCAAGATCCTCCTGCCCAACTCGGATGCGAAGCGTTCCGATTATTGCGACGGGCTGGGACTGACGGAAGCGGAGTTCCGGCTGATCCGCGAGGATCTGACGCCGGAGAGCCGCTGCTTTCTCGTCAAGCAGGGCCACACCTCCATCGTTGCCAAGCTCGACCTCGGCGGCATGCCAGATGAGCTGAAAGTCCTGTCCGGACGGGCAGAGACCCTGATCGCCATGGATGAAGCGATCGCCGTCGCCGGCGACCATCCAAACGACTGGCTGCCACTATTCTACGTTAACGAGAGGAAAAGCTGACATGCGGATCAAACGGACCTTGCTCGGCCTCGCAGCATCGGTCGGGGTGATCGGACTCGCCGCGCCCGTCGCGGCGCAGGGCATCCCGGTGTTCGACACGACGACGTATCTCCAAGCGTTGCAGACCGCCCGTCAAACCCTGACCATCGTCGACCAAGGAAGGCAGCAGATCCAGACGGCCGCCAACCAGTTACAGTCGCTGCAGAAGCTCACCAACATGAGCGAGATCGCCTCGACCCTGAACCTGCCTCAGGTGCGCAACCTCCTCCCCGACGCCAATACCGACGCAGCAACGTTGCTATCCGGCAACCTTTCGAGGCTGGGGCCGCTCGGCAACCTCGCCTCGAATATCCAGGCAAGGTACCGTCTTTCAGGAACCGGATCGTCCGACGCGGACGCAGCCTATGATCTGGCGTTGCGAAACGGCACGGGGGCCGCAGCGACGACCGCGGCACTCGGCGAAAACACCCTGAACGTGACCCAAGCACGGACCCAGGGCCTCGATCAGCTCCGCCAGCAATTGGCGAGCGCCCGCGATCCGAAGGATGTCATGGACCTGCAGGCGCGCATCGCGGTCGAACAGGCGCAGCTCCAGAACGATATGCTCAAGATGCAGGCGGTCCAGATGGCCCAAGCCGGTGCGGCAAATCTGGCCGCAAGTGCTGCGCTGGTATCCGCAGGCCGCAACGAGTCAGCGTTCTTCGAGGCCAACACGATCCGGAGGTAACATGCGTCGGTTCATTTCATTATGTGGGCTACTGACCGTCTGCGCGTGCCAACAGCAAGTCTCCATTCCCACCGCCAAGCAACTTATCGCCGATCGATCGCTGCTGACCGAGTGGCAGGGCAAATGTGACACTGGCGAATACAGCCAGCTTTCGCCGGCGCGAAAGGCCGAGTTCTGCGCGACCACGCAGGAGGCCACCATCTCCGTCGCACAGATGCAGGCGGGCAAGAAGGATTCGGATTTCTTCAAGGCGAACACGCTGAGGAAGTGATGCTCGTGCGGTGTCGGTTCGCAATATCAGGACGGGTTTAGCATGGCCGCTCCCAACATCATGACGTTGTTCACGACCATGTATGGGTACGTGGAGAGTGCCATTGCCGGTGCCGTCGCGACCTTCGGTTCGGGCCTTGTGAGCTTCGTCGCGGCGCCGCTTGCACTTGCGGCCACGATCTACTTCCTGTTGCTCGGCTTCGCTGTCCTGCGGGGTGCTATCCAGGCGCCACTCCGGGAGCTCGTGTTCCAAGCTGGAAAGGTCGGCTTCGCGCTCGCGGCGGCCAGCGCGGTCGGCTATACGACCTTTGTCGTCAACATCGCGACCGACCTGCCAGCCCAGATCATCGCGGCAGGGTCGGGGACGCCAGTCACCAATCCGGGCACGACGTTCGATACCTATGTTGCCGACACCGGCAAACTCGGTCAGCGAATGGTCGACGCGAATACAAAGGTCCAGGCGCAGGCTTCGCGCGGCCTGACTGACTTCCGGACGCCGCTCATTCAGCTGACGTGTTCATTGGTCACCTATATCTGCATCGCAATCCTATACGTCTTTGCGTTTCTGTCGGCGTCGATTGGTTTCTGCATCGTCATCTTCGCCAAGCTGTCCGTTTCGATCTGCGTTGCGCTCGCGCCACTTGCTCTTGCCTGCTTACTGTTCAACTCCTCGCGGTGGCTGTTCGATGGCTGGTTGAAGCAGACCACCAACTTCGTTCTCCTGATGGTCATCATGGCGATCATGACGAAATTCATCACCGGCCTGCAGGAGGCCGCGATGGACGGCATCCTGGGTTCAATTGGCGACGGTACCATCTTTGTCACCACCGAGAATACGTATCTGACACTCAGCGCCGGGGTCATGGTCGTGGCGACGATCTCCTGCTCAGCGATCTATATCGTCGGCTCGATCTTCTTTTTTCAGTCCCCCGCCATCGCCTCGGGGATCGCCGGCGGCGCCTCGTCCAGCGGCCATGGCTTTCTGATGACGGGTGCGAACATGATGGCCAATCGCCTGATGTTCCGGCGCGCGACCCAGGCTGCCACTCCAGCCAATCGGGCGGCGAGCGGCGGTTCGATCAATCGCGCGGCATGACCATAGCGATGAGCATCGTCCAGATCGGATCCAGGCCGCTGGATCCAGCATCACCAGCATTGGAGATCGTATGAGAGGCTTAGCCCTGGTGGCGATCGGCACGATCGCGCTTAGCGGATGTGCCGGCGCGCAACTCAAGAAGCCGGCGGTCTGCGACGGCAAGCATCGACGGCCAGCGAACGCCTACGGCAGCGTTCTTCCGACGCTGCCGATCCCCGTGCCTGTATCGCAAGCGGCGGCACGATCAATGATCGCCCCGCCATCCGGCTCCGCGCCACCGCAACAGCCTGCGTCTGCCCCCGAGATCCCGACGCTACGAGGCTCGGGCACGCCTTCCTCATCGTCGGGCCGCGAGATCCTAGGTCCGGCGGCCAAGCCCCGCCTGTCAAACCGGATCGTCGCTCGATCCTACCTTCCATGCTGATCAGGGGGACGACGCCATGCCGGCGGTGAAGGCCGAGAAGAAGGACGAGTATTTTCAGACGTCACGGACCTGGGAATACGATCGCTTCCGCGCTGCCGCAGGACGCGAGAAGCTCGCTTGGATCATCGCGGCAGTCGCGGTGGTATTGGCGATTGTCGCGGTGGCCGCCGTCGCGATGCTGACCCCGCTCAAGACGGTTGATCCGTTCGTGATCCGCGTCGACCGATCCTCGGGTGAAACCCAGATCGTCACGGCCCTGAAGGGACCGCAGCCCCGCACCTACGATGAGGCGGTCAATCGCTACTTCATCGCGCAATACGTCCGGCTACGGGAGGGCTGGCTCAACGATGCAGCACGCGAAAATGCCTATGCCGTCATGCTGATGAGCGATCAGAACGAAGCACAGCGTTATCTGAACAGCGTCCAGTCAAGCAACAGGAATGCACCGTCCAATAT
This sequence comes from Sphingomonas sp. DC5200-1, assembly GCF_049897245.1. Lineage (NCBI taxonomy): Bacteria > Pseudomonadati > Pseudomonadota > Alphaproteobacteria > Sphingomonadales > Sphingomonadaceae > Sphingomonas > Sphingomonas sp. DC5200-1. The sequence continues at coordinate 29,569 of NZ_JAFCVW010000017.1, read as the reverse complement.
TTATGGTGACAAAGGCTTCGTATCGATTTCGATCCGGTCGATCAGCTTCCTCAGCCAGACCGTCGCGCAGGTCCGCTATTCCAAGATCATTACCTACGGACAGAGCGCTCCCATCGCACAGAATTGGAACGCCATCCTGACCTTCAAATTCACGACAGCCCCCGAGCATGAGAAAGATCGCAACATCAATCCGCTCGGCTTCCAGGTCGTCAACTATCGCTCTGATCCGGAGGCGTGACATGAACGAGCCATCGAACTCCCGGGTGAACCCGGATCGTGTCGTCGTCCCGTTCCTTCCGGCGCTGCGTCGGAGGGTCGAGGAGCGGCTGTCGCCTTCGATGAGCAAGCTGACCGTGACGAAAGCGGGCGCGACGAGCCGGTTCTGGCGAGGGATTGGAAGGATATGGCATCGGCTAGTCGCCTTCTCAGCGGTCGGGCTCATCGCGTCGACGATGATCCCTCGTCCCGCGACCGCCTCTGAGGTCCCTCGCCCGGGGTCGAAGGACACCCGGTTGCGAGACGTCAATTACGATCCCGATCAGGTTGTCTCGATCGTCGGCAGTTTCCGCCATGCCATCGAGATCCGATTTGGACCCGGTGAGACGATCACGCAGGCGGCGCTCGGGGATACGGTATCGTGGCAGATCGCGCCGGTCGCCAACATCGTGTTCCTGAAGCCCCGGGAACGCGCCGGGCCCACCAATTTGATTGTCGTCACCAATGCGGCAGGCGTGGCTCGCACCTATCACTTCAATCTCTCGTTGGGGACGGCCGGCACGATGTACGGCGTCCGCTTTCGTTATCTGCGCGAGGAGCGCGCGGTCGCCGCTTTGCAGGCTCAGGTCGCAGAGGCGCAGGCCGCCAAGGCGATCGAGTCTGGTATTACCACAGCGGCGCTCGACCATGCCGTGATCGAGGGTCAGCGGAACCTGAACTATACGGTGCAGGGCGACGTGGCACTGCAGCCTAGCGAGGTATCGGACAACGGTGAGTTCACTGTTCTGCGATATCCGGGTCATGCCGACGTTCCGTCGATCTTCGCGGTCGACGTCGATGGTACCGAAACCATCGTTCCCTACGACGTGCGCGAGGATTTCGTCGTGATCCATGCGGTGTATCGGGAGTTGCGGCTCCGTCGCGGCACCGCCGTACTGTGCATCTTCAACGAGGCCCCTCCCCGCAACGTCCGGGGTGACCGGACCGGCACCGTGTCCAACGTCGTCGAGCGCAAGGTGAAGGACCAATAGCATGGCCGAGACCATCATCGATCGTGGCGGGTCGATCGGCCCCGAGCCGATCGCATCGCAACAGCCGGACACCATGGTGGCGCGTAGCGGCGGCTGGGGGAATATTGCCCTTCTGAGCGCTGGGATAGGGCTTGTCGGCGCAATTAGCGGCATAGCCATCGGGTACGGTGCCTTTCATCGACCGGTGAACGCGACCAACGCTGCCGCGCCTGCGAAAGCTAGCGATCGCAGCGTTGACGAGGTGATGGCCAATCCAAATGTCCAGCGCGCCGCGCTCGCCAATCAGCTCGGCCAACCTGGCGCTCCCGCAACCGATATCTTCGGTCGTCCCATCACGCCGGCGACACCGACGGTCGACGCGAGCGGCAATGCGAATCCTGCGGCGGGTGTCGTGGCGAACCAGGGTCCGACCGCAAGTGGCCAACAGACGCCCGCTCAGCGCCGCGCGGAACAGGCAAGGATCATGGCGGATGCAGCGCGCCGATCGCCGATCATGGCGTTCGGTGCGACGGGTCCGACCCCCGAAACATCCGGATCGGCAAATGACGCGACGAGAGCTTCGCAGGATCCCGGTGGGGTCCAAGATGGCAGCGACCTCCAGACCGGGCGGTCGATGGTCGCTCGTCGTGATGTCGGCGCGAGCGGCTTCAATGACCAAGGCGAAGGCACTGCAACGGCAAAGGGCGCTACGGACCTCGGCGACCAGCTGAGCCATTCCGGCATTCAGACGGTGCGCGCGACGATGGTGGGCGACCGCAGTCTCCTCCTCAGCGCCGGAACCGTCATCCCTTGCACGCTGCAGACGGCGATAAACTCGACGCAGGCGGGCTTTGTGTCATGCGTCATCAATCACGACGTCTTCTCGGAAAACGGCCGCATCGTGCTGCTCGACAAAGGCACGAAGGTGCTCGGCCAGTATGCAGGCGGGATCACGCAAGGTCAGGCGCGCCTTTTCGTTCTCTGGACCCGGGCACTCACCCCTCGCGGCGTCGCGATCAACCTTGGTTCGCCGGCGTCTGACAGTCTTGGGCGCGCGGGATTGCCGGGCGGGGTTGATACACAATTCTGGTCCCGCTTCGGCCTTGGCCTCGTTATTTCGGTCTTGGAGGACGCCTCCAACATCGCGAGCCGGGCGGTTCAAGGGGAAGGAACCTATTCGACGCAGGTTCCGGGCAACACCGCCAATACCGTTCTTCAACAGACGATGCAGATCAGGCCCGTCTTGAAGAAGAACCAAGGCGATACGGCGGCTATTTTCGTCGCGAAGGATTTTGACTTTCGGTCGGTCTACGAAGTGCGCCTGAGGCGCTGATATGGCGTCGGGTTCAGCCTCGCTGCTCTACGCTCATAACGCGGCGCCGATCATTCGCCATCTGGAGCGCGCCGACGTCACAGAACTCGTCATCAACGAGCCCGGCCTGATTGGACTGGAAACTCGCGCGGGTTGGGAGTGGCACGAGGAGCCTTCGCTCGACAGTTCGTCTTTGATGACGCTCTCGCGGCTCATCGCCGGCTGCACCAAACAGGATGTCAGCGCTGAGTATCCGATCGTATCATCGGTCCTTCCAGGCGGTGAACGAGCGCAGGTCGTCGTTCCACCCGCAGTCGAGCAAGGCTTCATCTCGATCACGGTACGCAAAGCATCCGGTGTCTCGATGGACCTCGACGATTTCGATCGGGCCGGTCTTTTCAGTGAGGTGCGTGCCAAAGGGCTTCACGAGGAGATCGATGCGGCGTTGCTCGCGCGGCGCGCGGCCGGTGATTGGAAGGCGTTCTTCCGACTGGCCGTGGAAGCGAAGAAGAACATTCTGATTTCCGGCGCCACAGGATCGGGCAAGACCAGCTTTTCGAAGGGGCTCATCAAGCTGATCCCCGACCATGAGCGGATCCTGACGATCGAGGATACGCGCGAGCTGGTCGTGCCGCAGCGCAACCGCGTCCACATGATGTACGCCAAGGACGGCAAGGGGCTGCAGAAGGTCGGGGCAAAAGAGTTGCTGGAGTCTGCCCTTCGCATGCGCCCTGATCGCATCCTCCTCCAGGAGCTGCGCGATGGAACGGCGTTCTTCTACCTAAGGAACGTCAACAGCGGTCATCCCGGATCGATCACCACCGTCCACGCCAATACGGCCGAGGGCGCGCTCGAGCAGCTCACGCTCCTGGTGAAGGAGTCGGACGGCGGAAGCGACCTCGACCGCCATGACATCAGAGCATTGCTGCGGTCGCTGGTGGACATCGTCGTGCAAATGGACCGGCTGCCCCCGCGAGACGGGCAGCCTGCGCGCTATCGCATGACGGAGGTGTGGTTCGATCCGGCGGGTAAGCCGCGAGACTGAGGAGGGTCGCGCGTGAGCGGCAAGTGGGTCCGGAGCAGCGAAGGGTCGCAACCCGGCGCAATCATCTTTCTAACGGTGATCGGCCTTGCGTTCAGCGCGGCGATCGGAGCCGTCGCAGTCCTCTGCCGCGCGCATCTTCTCAGTGCCAAGACACCGTGGCTGAAGGTCCCGGCGGCCCTGTGGTCGATGCGTGCCTATCCGATCATCTACAAGCCGTTCATCGTCGGTTTCGGGATCGGACTGGTGCTCACCGGATTTCTGATCGCGTCTTCGCTCTTCCGGCGGCAGACCCTCCATGGCGAGGCGCGCTGGGCGCGGCCGGGCGAGGTTCGCAAGGGCAAGCTGCTCGGCAAGGCAGGCATCGTCCTGGGCAAGTTCGGCGGAAAGGTGATGCGCTTCGACGGATCCGAGCACGTGCTGCTCGAGGCTCCGACCAGGGCTGGCAAGGGCGTTGGCGTCATCATTCCCAACCTGCTCGACTGGCCCGACTCCCTAGTAGTTCTCGATATTAAGCAGGAGAATTGGGACAACACGGCCGGCTATCGCCTGAAGGAGCTGGGCCAGCGTGTCGTCCTGTTCAACCCGCTTGATCCATCCGGACGGACGGCTCGCTACAATCCGCTCAGTTATATCGATCGTCGCAATCCGGTCGAGGTGATCAACGAACTGCAGAAAATCGCGGTCATGCTGTTCCCCGATCCGCTGACCGGCGACAAGTTCTGGGCCGAGGGGGCACGTACGGCGTTTCTTGGCGTCACGGCCTATATCGCTGCGACGGCCGACGATGGCGAAGACGCGCTCCCCTTCACGTTCGGTGAAGTCTACCGGCAGTTCGCAGCTGGCGACGCGCAGCGACGGTTCCCGAAGATCATCGAGCAGCGCAAAGCGACCGGGAAGCCGCTGTCTGGGGGCTGCGAATCTGCCATCCGTGATTACACGTCGTCGTCGGCGAACACGTTCACGGGGCTTCGTCAGTCGGTGACGGCCAAGGTCAATGCGTGGCTGAACCCCTATGTCGATGCCGCCACTTCGGAAAGCGACTTCGATCTGCGCGACTTCCGAGATGAGCGTATCTCGCTGTATCTCGGTGTCTCGCCCGACGACCTCGATCGCGCCGCGCCGATCTACGGCTTGCTGTTCCAGCAGCTCGTCGACCTGAATGTGCGCGAACTGCCAAAGGGAGATCGGCACCGGGTGAAGGTGCTTCTCGCGCTCGACGAATTCGCCAGCCTCGGCAAGTGCTCCGTCCTGGCGAACGCCTTCAGCTACGTCGCCGGCTATGGTCTCCGGCTGCTTCCGGCCTTCCAATCGATCGAGCAGATCCAAGGCGTCTACGGCGACAAGGTGGCGGCCGACATCGAACGCAATTGTGCCGTGCGGCTCATCCTCCGCCCGGCAGGGCTGTCCGATGCGAAGAATATCTCCGAGCAGCTTGGCACGTACACGTTCAAATCACGATCGCGCTCGATAGGGACCTGGGGAGGCGGGGGTGGCTCCACGTCGCTGTCCGATCAGCGCCGCCCGTTGATGCTTCCCCAGGAGGTTGAAATGTTGCCAGAGGACGATCTCATTGTCTTTCGGCGTGGCATGTATGCGACCTATGGCAAGAAGGTTCGATACTATGCCGAGAAGAAGCTCGCGGCACGCACACGGATCGCGCCACCTGCCATGCCGATGATCCGGCTCGATCCCGCGGTGGCCCGCAATAGCTTGAGGGTCATTCAGGCAAGCGAGTCCGGCGCGGAGGACGCTGCTGCGATTGCCGCTTCCGGCCTCGCGTCGCCGAATTCAACCCATGGGAGCTCTGATCAACGGCGTACCTTGCTCAGTCGTACCGCCGTGGACGCAGCCTTGGCTGTGCCTCCAAGCGCACGAACAAAGGAGCTGTTCGATCATCTGATCGCACTCAACATTCGGGTCGCTTAGTTTCTCGGCAATCGCCGATGGCCAGATAATTAGACCCTCAAAGATCAGCATGGGCGACGCGATCCCACACGCGGTCATTCACGACTTTTCTTCGGCCCGAGCTTCTTCATGACCGCGGGCCAGGTCAGCGATTACACCGGTGCGGCGGCGCTGCTCGACGACCCGCACAAGGGCGCAGTGGCTGCTCAGTGATCGCGGCTATGACGCCGTCGGGTCAGGAATGCTCTTAACGCCAAGGGCATTAAACCCGGCATCCCGCGTCGAAGGTCGGGTAAAGAGTCGCTCAGATACGACTAAGCCGCATCGAGATCATGTTCGGCCGTCTGAAGGACTGGCGCCGTGTCGGCTCCCGCTACGATCGGTGCCCAAACGCCTTTTTCTCCGACGTCGCCTCGCGGCCACCATCATCTCCTGGCTGCGATCAACGAGTCCAGACCCTAGCTACTCCCCCCAGCTAGGTCGATAGGACGCCAAGTCGCACCGTTTCGCTTCGCGAACCGTGAAAAGCTTTCCGGAGTGTGACGCTCGATCACGTTGGCTTCATAGTCGACTACAACGAAGATTGGGTCTGCGGCGTTCGGGACCACGTCGCCCACGGCAAGCAAATAGGAATGCGTCAGCCCCCCGTAGAACTGCATGGTGATCATGACACAGCCAGGTTTTTCGCCCTCCGGTGTCTTGGTGGCGACCAGGAGCAGATGATGGTGTGCGAGCACCGGGAAAGCTTCGGTAAATTTCTTGGCTTCCTCGATCGAAAGCTGAACGACGCTGCCAGTTCCGTAGCGCGCATAGTCTCGGGCGCTGGCAAATGCTGGCGTCCGAACAGCTGCGTCTCCAAACAGATGAGCACAGACGTTTACGCCTATTTTGACCAGCACTCTGTCATAGGCAACGGGATCCATGGTCTGGCGAAGATGGATTCCGGGCGTGTCGGTACTGATTGAGGTGGCGTCAGCGGGGACGACGAGCTTCGGGTGGTTTTGACGGATTAGGGTTAGCAGGCTGGCGACAGCCTCGACATCTTCCGCCCGGCAAGTCATCGCCCCCCTGCCCCTACGAAAGACACGCGCGGTAAGAGTTCCGGTTGTTTCGGTATTTGGGTACTCGAGCGGCTCGAGCCAGACGGCCCCGCGCGGCGCTGCTGCGGCGCTGTCGACCTCGCCCGGCTGGTAAGCGACGCCGTCCCAGCGCAAGAAAGTCAGACGGTAACGCACCTCGACACCGTCCCGCAGCTTTTCACAAAGCGTAAGCAGGTCGGCGAGTGCCCCAGATCGCGAATCAACTCGTTCGCCGACGCCGCGTCGGTCGCGCTGACAGTCATCCGTTCGGGCGGTACGTAGTTCACTTGCGGCCAAACCATTGACTGGCCTCCGCTGCCAAGCTCCTGTTCAAGAAGCAGACCGGACTGTGGATCATCAAAGTAACTGACCGGCGCGTAAATAGAGGGCGCGGCAGTCCTTTTGCCCCGCTTTCGTGACCGGGTCTGCTTGAACAAGCGGGCGATCGCCAGAGGAGAGGCGCGCATTACCTTCGTTTCCATGGGAGAGAAAACGTCAGTATTGCAGACCCCGCAGACGACATCCTTCAGCAACCACTTGCCGTCGTCACCGCCCATGCCCGCCGGGACGACGTGCTCTTCAGTATAAGGGCCGTCGGAAGGACAGTAGATGCAGGTCACGCTTGATCTCCGTGGTGAGCAAAGCTTGTCGGTCGTTCCGTGCAGTCTCGCCTGCCGTGCCGACAACGCTTACATCCAGACAGCGCAACCGATTGAGATCCGTTTCAACACCCAAGCGCTCAGCCCGACAACGCCATCTCGATCCTGTCTTCGCTCCAGTAGGGATCGATGAACGGACACTCGTAGCTCGGGCCGACATGATCGAGCTTAGCGGAGGCGAAGAAGCCTCTGGCGGCATCGTGGAGCGTTTCGGGAATAATTAGGAACGCCGGTTCCGTCTCTGCAAACGGTAGGTCGCCGACGTGTCGCCACTCGCGCTCCCACTCGAAAAGGTAGGTCGAGACACCATAGGTGCCGGGCAAGTCCACAAAGGGCGCCAAATTCCAGACCGGAGCGGCCGGATCGCCGGCTGCGCTATGGACCAGGGCATTGATCGCCTGCGCCTGCGGCGTATCCTTATAGGCATAGAGGATCGGCCCGCCGCCTCGCTCGACCAGAAACTCCTTGCGAAAGCCGATCCCGTGCTGACCTCGCGCGTCAGCCAGGCGCTTGAAGTGATGAAGCGGCACCTCACTAAAACAGACCGAGCGCTTGGCGTGCGGAAGATGGCGTCCGGCACCGAACGCCTTCATCGCGACAATGCGCCGCTCGTACAGGATCGCAATTGCGTTATCATAGGCCGATTTGAACTTAGACTCCTTGGCGAAGTGGACTACGTATTTGGACATGTCCTTCCATGCAGGATCAATTGTGCCGATCAGCGGCATCGCAGGGGCCATGGGCTAGGCGAACCGGAGCGGCATCGTGCAACTGCCATGGCTTACCAAGCTCCTCGCGCGACGGTCGCCGGCAGCCGCAGGTCACGAACCAGCCCGTCATTGCTGCCGATCGTCAGCGATGGCTTCTGCTTACCTCGACGCGTGCCGAACCATGTTTCAGCGATGTGGATAATATCGGTGTTGATAGGCCGGTCTAGGACGTGATCGATCAAGCGCTCGCTCAGCTCCGGATCGGGCATCGTAAAGTAGTCGCCGGCCTTCTTTAGCTGGTTGAGGTCGGGTGCTTCATCGGATAGCCGCTTCTGCAACATTCGGCGTGGAATGGCCACTTCCTGCTGCACGTCCTGGAACGCTTCTTGGTACAAGCGAGACATGAAGTCGATCACGTGGGTCTCGGTTTGGACCCACATGTGGAAGCCGTCTTCGTCGAACTCTACGGTACCTCCCCCATCCCGCCCGAAGAACATGACCTTCTCGGGTTCGACGCATAGCGCAAAACCTCCGGCTACCGCCCTGGCCGGTATCTTGTAATGCTTGTTCAAGATTAAGGCGCCGATGCAGGCAAAGAGCGTGCACGCCTTGCCGGGATTGCCCTCGTCCTTGATCGTGCCGTGGATCACCTGATGGATGCGGTTGAACTCGGATAACGGAAGCAGAAAAGTGCTCATACAGTCTTATATGTGATCGCCCCAGGCCAGTGCCTAGAGCTGACGGCTTCCTGCGGCACTGACGAGAACCGGCAGATTTCGAGAAGCGGGTGTTTTGGTTCAGTCCGACCGATCTCACAACGCTGGCTGCCTCTACTTTACAGGCGGCCTGAGTTGGCTAGCGTGGCCCGGGAGGGGAATGGCTTGGCACCTGAGATAGATAGTGATGACTTCGCACGGCGCTTCGCGCTGCGACCTGGTCAGCTCATGTGGTTTCTGGGCGCGGGTGCGTCTGTCTCTGCGGGCGTGCCCACCGCATGGGACATGATCTGGCAGTTCAAGCAGATCCTCTATGCGGCGCAGCGGCGGGTGCCGCTTTCGACCATCGCCGACACCGGCAATCCGAGTGTGCGTGCGTTGCTCGACGCCCATGTCAGCGGATCGGGCAGCTTACCAGTCCCCGGTGCTCCGGACGAATATGCGGCGCTATTCGAAGCAGCTTATCCCGCCGAGAAGGACCGTCGAACGTTCATCGATGGCATGATCGGCGGCGCAAAGCCTGCTTATGGCCACCTAGCGCTCGCTGCCCTGCTAAAGGCGGGGCATGCTCACCTGATCTGGACCACCAACTTCGATCACCTCGTCGCGGATGCCTGCGCACAAACCTATGGCACCACCAAGTCGCTCAGCGTCGTGGCCCTTGATGCGCCTGATCTGGCAGCCGAGCAGATTGCAGCGCAGCAATGGCCTATCGAGGTCAAGCTGCACGGCGATTTCCGGTCCCGCCGGCTCAAGAACACACCCGACGAGCTCAGGCAGCAGGATGCACAGCTCAGAGAGGTGCTCGTCGATTCCTGCCGCCGATCCGGTCTGGTCGTCGGGGGGTATAGCGGACGCGATGCGTCCATTATGGATGCGCTCGAGGCAGCACTCGAACGCCCCGGCGCCTTCCCGGGAGGCTTGTTTTGGCTGCATCGCGGCGAGGAGCCACCCTTCGAACGCGTCAACCAGCTGCTCGAACGCGCCCAGGCGGTTGGCGTCGACAGCGGGCTGGTCCGTATCGAGAATTTGGACGAAGCGCTTCGCGATCTCGTGCGTCTGTTGCCTGACCTCGACTCGACAGCGCTCGACAGCCTGGGTCAGAAGCAACGCTGGTGGACAGCCGCCCCGGCGCTGACCGGCAAACATAACTGGCCTCTCGTCCGACTAAATGGGATCGAGGTCGAATCCATACCGACAAACGCCCGCCGCGTCGTTTGTGGAATTGGTGGGGCGGCAGACGTCCGGGATGCAATACTCGCGGCGAAGGCTGATCTGATTGCTACCCGCACCAGCGGGGGAGTCATTGGGTTCGGCTCGGACCAGGAGTTTCGCCGCGTCTTCGCCCCCTACGATATCACGGACTTTGATCTGTCCGTCTTTGAGGATCGGCGACTGCGTTACGATTCCGGTGAACGAGGCCTGCTGCGAGAGGCGCTGGTTCGTGGGCTGTGCAGTGTACATGGGCTTGATGCCCAGCGGCGGCGCAACGTCCATATCCTGGCACCGCACGACCCGGCAGATGAGCATTGGGGGTCGCTGCGCAGCTTGGTGGGACCGCTCCAAGGTCGGATCGACGGCGGCAAGGTACGATGGCGGGAGGGAGTAGCGGTCCGCTTGGATTGGGCGGACGACCGCTTGTGGCTCTTGGTTGAGCCCCGGATCGATACGGACGACGATGGCTCAACCGCAAGCCGGGCCAAGGCGGCCGACTTTGCGCGCGAGCGAACAGCGCGCCGCTACAACCGGGATGCGGATAAGCTCATCGATTTCTGGACGGGACTGTTTGCCGGAGAGAATGTGCGGGCACTGGGGATTGGAGATGGGATCGACGCTTCGTTCGCCGTCGGGCGACGAACCGCGTTCTCGTTCAGGGTGACGCCATGAGCAGCGAAATTTCGCCCCACGTCTGGTATCCGGAGCCGGAACTCCTCTTCCATCCTGAGCGCAGCGGCGATCGAGATATTCATCCGCTACGCGGCCTCAAGAGGTTTGGTCCCTTTTCCGCCTCGCAGGTGCCCAGTCCCATTCGGGTTGCCACCATTGCGCCGGCCGGAGAGTCCACCCGCCTGTTCGGCTTCATGCAAGAGCTCCACCGGACGTTTTCGCCACGTGAACGAACCGATTATCTTCCCGAGTGGCCGGGCTTCTCGGCCGTGTTCAACACGCGGGTAACCGCGGCACCGGCCAAGTGCCGTGTCGAACTTGAGCCGGCACTGGACGCCGATCTCGCCGCGAGCCCGGCGCCGCATACTCTGCTGGCCGACCGCCTTATCCAAGCAGTTCGCTGCTTGGAGGCGTTTCGCACGGAGTTCGACGTTCTGTTCGTCTACCTGCCCGATCGCTGGGAGGCCGCCTTCTTCGGCCACGACGATGACTTCGACCTGCACGACTATCTGAAGGCCTTTGCAGCAATTCGCGGGATGCCGATCCAGATCGTGCGTGAAGGGCGCGCGCTCTCCTATTCATGTCGAGCGAGCGTGATGTGGCGTATCGGCCTCGCAATCTATGCCAAGGCTGGCGGCATTCCTTGGAAGTTGGCTGACACCAAGGCGGAAACGGCCTTCATCGGCATTTCCTATGCCGTTCGTAATGACGACAGCGGTAGTCCACGTTTCGTAACCTGCTGCAGTCAGGTTTTCGATGAGGACGGCGCCGGATTAGAATTTATCGCGTTTGATACCAATGAAATTCAGGTACAACGGGAGAACCCGTTTTTGTCTCGTGCCGAGATGTTCCGAGTGATCACGCGGTCGCTCGAACTCTACAGGCGACGACACGGGGGACGCTCACCTCGACGCGTGATGATCCACAAGACCACCGAATTCAAAAGCGACGAGATCGCTGGTTGCTTCGAAGCGCTACCGGTCTGCGAAGCGGTCGATCTCATCCAAGTCGTTGATGAGGTCGGGTGGCGTGGTGTCTGGTGGGAGCAGGACCCCAACAATCCACGCCGCAATCAGGCCGCCGCATATCCGGTCAAACGGGGAACGCTGGTACAGCTCGGCCCACGAGACGCGCTGCTTTGGATACACGGCGCGGTAGACGGCTTGGGCAAGCGGCCGCACCTTCAGGGCGGGCGGGGAACTCCCAAGCCGATCCGGCTTGTGCGCCACGCCGGACATGGCTCGTGGGATGACACGGCTATGGCGGCATTGGCGCTTTCCAAGATGAATTGGAACAACGACGGACTCTACGATCCCCTACCCGTGACCATGAGCTACGCCAAGGTCCTAGCGCGGGTTCTTAAACGAATGCCCCGCTTGGGGAGTACCCCGTTTCAGTTCCGCTTCTTCATGTGACGCGCTCATTGACATGTGGCGCACGGCTTCAGCGTCTCTTCCTCAGATTGTACGTGATTCAAAGCTATCGATCACGGAGTATTTCTTCCCTCGCGCCGACGTTCTTCGGATCAGATGCCAACTCAGGTCTGTCGCCGACACTCAGGCGATCTGAAATCGTCTGATGCAACGCAGCCAATCCGCTTGCTAGGCTCTGCTCAGGCAGCGCAACACCCTCCCGCCTTGCCGCCGCCATGATGTCCATCGCACCAGCGAGCTCCGGCTCAGCGTAGAGCATTGCGCCCTCCCCCGCTTGCCACACCTCGACCAGCGCCTCGGACCGCGCGCGCTGCGCCTCGGCCGATCGGTCCGCCGCTATTGTCGAGCGCGGCAATGGCGGCATCACAGCACCTCGACGCTCCAGTTCGTCGCGGGTGATCGCAGCCAACTTGTATCGCAGACGGCGGCCTGCGCGATCGTCTGTCGGTGACGGGCGGTACTGGCTAATCAGAAGAGCGGTCAGCGCCGCAGTATCGACCGTCCGCGCCTTCTCCCGCCAATCCACGATGGCGCGGCGGGTTGAAGTGCGGTCTGCGGGTTGGCTGATGACGAAGAGCTCGAGCAGCGGATCGTCGAGGACATCGGCCGGCAATGGAGCGGCGTTGCCAGCGGCCGCGGCATGCGCCCAGCCCGCGACCTGCGCAACACGGGCGAACCCCTCCCCCATCTCGCCCCGGGTCTCGGAGACTTCGGACGCGAGATGCTCGAGATTAGGCTGGAGGTCCGTCGCGATGGCCTGCGCAGCATCGATGGTCTCGAGCCTTGCAAGGATGTCGGCCTGATTTGCTTCGAGGCGCTTGCTGCGTTCGCCGATCTCTTCGACCTGGTCCTGCATCAGTGTCAGCGCGTCAAGAATGGCGGCTAGGGCGGCAGTCTGACTGACATCGCTCATCGCGTCGGCCCTCCCCTACCAGGGCTTCGATCCCGCTCCCGCTCGCGGGCCATCCGCGCGCGTTCTCGCTCCTGAACCTGACGCATTACCTCGTCGATATCGGTCGGTGCGGTTGCCGGATCGTGGCGGGTGATTGGTGTCCGAGTTTCCTCCTTCTGCCGCTCGGGGTCGACGGGTTCGGGCGAGCGGACCGCATCCGTCTGATCGCGAAGACGACGTGCCTCGATCCGGTCCCTCATCGCGCTGGACCGGGCGATCGCGGCGGCGATCGGGTCCGCTGGCGCATCGCTTGCCTCCGCTTCGAGTCCACCAAGTCGGGTGTCCAACGCCCGCAGCACGCGGAGCGTATGGGCGGCCTGGATGGAGTTCGGTTCGGGGTCGGGCAGAACCTCGACGAACCGTTGCAGGCTTTTCGCGACCGTCTGGTTGACGACCGACGGGGTGGCACTGAGCTCGGCGATCGACTGCAGATAGGCGTCCCTGACGACGGCCTGTTGCTCGGTAAGGATAGCCCGAACCGGATCGGCTGTGGTCGCGTTCGCGAAGCGTTGTGCGCGCGCGAGGCGGTTCGTGTCGAGCCGCGGTACCTGGCCGTTTGCTCGCACTTTCCTGGCAGCGATCGGCTCATGCTTGGGGTCTACCCCCCTCGCCTTCGCCGGCGTCGCATTCGCCTCTATGCCGCGGTCGCGCAGCTTCTGGGCGAAGCGCTGGCGGTAGCGGAAGAGGTCGTCACGGGTGGGGTGAAAACGTCGACCATCATGGTCGCGCCGTGCGAAGGTCAGGTGAACGTGCGGATGATCCCGGTCAATGTGGAGCGACGCGACCCAGGACCGGTTCGCGAATTCCTCCCGCGCGAAATCCAGCGCGGCCGCCTTGAGGCGTTCGGGATCGGTACCCGATGGCATCGAAAGGATCATCGATAGCGACGTCGCGCCCTTGCGGCGGGCATCGTCGCCCATCTCCCATTCCTGCCAATCCTGCGCGAGCTCCTGCATGGCGCGTCCGTCACGGAGCACCTCCTCGTCGCTCGTATACAGCGCCAATTGCTTGTCGGTGCCGTGACCAAGGCGACTGATGTAGGCGAAATTGGCGAGCACGTGCCCGCTGCCATGCTGACGTCCCGTGATGCGAACGAGGACCTCGGGGACCCGGCGTGCGGTTCGGTCCATCGTCGCGATAGCGCGACGACTGACGGCGCCTTGGGCGCCCGCACCGAATGCCTGCTTCGTCGCATAAGGTTGGCGACCGCCACCCGGTCGGCTCGTGGCCTTCGGGAACATGGAGGCGACCGCGAGCCTCAGCATTGTTCCGCCCTGCTTTGCTGGTGGAGGCGACCCGCCCCCGCTGCCGAGCCTCTGCTTCTTCGCTGGCGCGAAGATCCCCGCCATCGTGTCGAGCGTGCCCGGCGACAGGTTGAGGCTCACGCGCGCGGTGCTCCGAACGCGCCGGTCCAATACGCGACTTCGCCCCCGACATAGGCGGACAGGCTGCGCCGAGTGGCGTGCAGAACGATCTTCAGGTCGGCGCACGTCTCCAGAAAGGGTTCCGCAATCCGCGCGATGTCGAGGCTGCTCTCGGGCTGGTTGGCGGCATTCATGGCATGGACCGCCTGGTTGATGTTGCGGCCGATCAGAAGGATCTGCTTGCGGACTTTTCCGACCTCCTCCTTCATGGCCGGGCATAGCCGGAGCTGCGCGGCCTTGTCCCAGAGCTGCCAGCGCAGGGCGCGTTTGATCCACTCGTTGCGGGACAGGCCGAGCGGCGCGCCAACAATATCGATCGCCTCGATCTCGCGCCGGTTGAGGCGGACCGTCACCCGGACCTGCTCGTCTGAATGACCCTCGTGATCGAGCCTACCTGCCGCCCCCGCGATGGGCAGGTCATCATGTTCCGACGCAAGCACCGTGCGCGTGAGGATCTGCGCGATCCAGGCGCTCCGGGTCTGGCCATGGGCGGCCGCGACGCGGTCGATCTCCGCGATCAGATCGTCCTTGAGCCGAAGACTGATCACCACTTTCAAAGCCCCGTGCAGCGGTGCCATCGAGCCAATGTATTACATTGGTGCCAGATGGCATATCCTGCCATCCCTCATAATTGATCCACCCTCGTACAAAAACCAATTAGATGGAGTGAAATCACTCCAGACGCGGAGTGGGCTGTATTGCCGAGGTTATTGCAAGCACATGGACGCCTGATATGTTCGACAGTCGAACGGCCTTGGCAGTCGTCATTGATGCCGGTCCGGTATCGACACCGTCGATCTGGACAAGATCAATACCCTGATACCTAGTAATCTTGGAGAGGGTCGGCCATGTTTGTGCTGTCCACGAATTGCAGCACAAGAGAGAACGCCACATGCCTCGTGCGAAATCCAACACCGGTGATCTGGCGGCCATCGCGGCGAGACGCGAGGCGCTGCTTGCCGAACTGGCGCGCGTCGACGAGCAGGCGAAGCAAGCGACGGAAGCGGCCCGTGACGCCGGTCGTCCTGTCCTTCTGGCCGCGCTCGAGCGGGTCAAGATCGCTGCCATCGAGAAGTCCGACGCCCGCACGATCGCAGCGGCGCTCGCCTCCCATGGCGGCAAGGCAGTGGCTGAACGACTGGCCGCGCTCTCGGGCTGATCGGTCGGCCGGGGCGAGCGTATTCTGGAGGATCGCATGTCCGACCAACGGCGTGTCAGCGGCAGCCGTTCGCGGATCCGATCGCGCGAAGGGAACAGGGCATCAGAGCGGCGTTCCCGCGACCCCCTCCCCCTCTCCGCTTGCCGGCGACCAGTCCCCGGAGCTCGGATAGCTGTCGTGAACGGTCGCTCGACGGATCGTCGGTAGCACACCCGTCGTAGCGGATGCCGTTCCCGCGATCGCACCAGTCCGTCGCAGCGAGGACGGCACCGGCTCCCGGCAACCAAGGCTCCTCGGCCGCTAGCCTCGCGCCTTTCACCAGCCCCATCGCGGTCGCAACGGGTACGATGGCGGGACATGGGCGATCGTGCGGAGTCGCTGACGTTGCCTAGATCATGACGACCAGGCGATCCGATCGAGGCTATCGGCAGATAGCGAGCTCCGTTGCCGCTGGTCCGCTTCCCAACGGCCGCTGACCCGCGTTTGGCGTGCACGCGCAAGCCCCAACGCGACGCTACCTGACACAGGAACGGTCACCCTGCGGCCGATCAATCACACCGATTCGTCGCTCGGCATGAGGAGCGACGGGGATGGTCCCTGGCGGTCAGCCCCCCTCCCCTTCCGGCCGGTGTATGACGCCGGCTGTGCTGGCGGAGTGCCATCGACGGGGCGGTCGCGATCATGGCCGGGAGACTTACCCCCTCCCCTCCCCGGTCAGCTTGTCGTCACTTCCCGGCTTTTGCCTTCCGCGCCTCTTCGGTCAGGGCCAAGTCAAGGAGAAGCGTCATTGCCTCACCCTTTGAAACGCGGTTGCGCCAGACGAAGTCCTCGAAGCGAGCACGATCCTCGGGACGGCACCGGACGTGCACCGCGTCGGTAAAGGTCGGCTGCCGGACCTTGGGCGCCGGCCGCTGCGCCGGTGCGGGAGCCGGCTTTTCGGAGCGAAAGCCCAGCCCCTCCCCTGCTGATTTGGCTGCGGCCAGCTGTTCAGCGGTGGGGACCGGAATGTCATCATCAGCGGCGAAGCTGGTGATCGATCGACGCGATGCCGCAGGCTTCTCGCTCATGCGCCCAGTCCTTCCTTGAGCAGCGTCACTACGTCGAACGCGAAGGCGTTAGCGTTCGCCTTCGCGCTGTCGAGTGAACCGACATCCGCCGCAGTCATGTCGTCCAGCGTACCGCCCATACTGAACAGGCCGCGGAATGCACCGCGCTCGGCGATAGCGGTCGAGATCATCGGGACGTCTGCATCTTCCAGATTGCCGACGACGGCTTTCAGGTCACGCGGCCACAGCCTCGTCGAAGCAGGCGTCCGCGTCAGAACCGCGGCAAAGGGCAAGGGGCGCTGGCGCGCGGTACCGGCATTGCGAATCGCCTTGAACGCGCGCGCAGCTTCCATGGCGTCGAGTTCGGAGCCCTGGATCGGGACAAGGGCGAGATGCGACATCATCAGTGCGTTGGTCGCCCGCGCGCTGGCCTTCCCTTCCAGGTCGACGATGACATAGTCGGCGCGTTTACGCGCCGCGTCGATCGTACTGATGATCTCGTCCTCATCGATCTCGGGTACCACCTCGATATTGTCAGGCTTCCCGTCCTTCGCCGCCCAGCGTGACAGCGGGAAATTCGGGTCGGCGTCGATCATCACGACGCTCGACCCTTTCGAAGCGAGAACCGTCGCGAGAATGAGCGAGGTAGTGGTCTTCCCCACCCCGCCCTTCGGGGACAGCATCGATATCACCGGCAACAGATGTCTCCTCAGGTTGATCGGCGGATGTGCACATGTGACGCACCAACCACGCCGCGAACGTGTGACCAAAGTTGCACAAGCCCCCATTGGTGACAAGTGCGCGATGGTCGCTTGCGCACTTTATTGACATGTAAGCCGTGTGAACATGGGCACCGCGTGAGCATTGCGGGCGTTGGATGGCTGGCAATGGGTCAGGCACCGGACGCGGCTTGCACTCGCGTCCGACAAGCGACCACAGTGCCGCGTTCCCGACAGCATCGCCCCGTGCGCCAGGGGACCGCCTTCGCTCGGCGATCGGACGGCACGTTCAAGCGCCACGTGTGAGCATGCTCACATTGAGTACATGCTCACGAGGAAACTCGCAGAGGCACTCGCCCTCCCCTGCCCTCACGCCTGCTTAGGACGACCAGCGTCTATTCCACGCAACCGCGTTCAGCCAGCGATGGGAGTTGACCGAGTTTCGCCGACCGAGCAATCAGCGCAACCAAACCGCCGAGGCGTTGTCCGATCGCCTTTCGCGACCGGCGACGTCAGCGATCCCAGTGCAGCCTTGGTGTGGTCGTAAGCTCACCGCGGCGACATGTTCACACCGCACTCATGTACATATGGCTCTGATGTTCACCCTGGTCACACGTTCACATAGCTAGGACGTTCACCTTGGCGACATGCTCACCGCCTGAATATGTTCACCTCGATACCCGTGGAACGGCCTCGCCACATCATTGGCCATCCTGTCACCGCCCGCACCCGAACCGCGCGGCGCTGCCGCGGGGAGGGGGGGCAGGTCGTCGGCGCTCTGCTGGTGAGTGCAGCTACCTGGGACGAATAGGCTCCTGTACTGGCGAGAGGCGCAACCGCGCTTCAGCCGCGACGATCCTCCTTGAACCTGTCGACAATGCGCCCATGTTCACGCTGTGAACGTTTGCGCGCGCCGTTGTGCGTATCACCGCCCCGCGAGAAGACCCTGCGGCAGAGAGCAAGCTGGACCGAATTCCTACCGGCTCGCGGCTACTTGGTCGCGAGGTTTATACGTTCACCGCGCTGACATGTTCACGCCGTGCACACGTCCCAACCTTCAAAATGCTCACACCGTGAACGTTAGCCATGTGCTCACTCGGTGCACATTGTACACTTTGCGCACATGGTCGTCGGAGGCATGGTGCACCGGCTTGCCTCGGTGGCGGCCACGTCGCCGGCCGGAATGGTCGCTGCGCCCAGGCAATAACCAACGGTCGCCCTGACCATCTAGCCGCACACCAGCCAGACATACGACGCCGATCGCAGAATGGCGTCGCCCACCAGCAGCGTTGCGTCGGCCGGAAACGACGGCCGATAGCTTTGGCCGCGCCGGATCCAGAGGCCATCCAAGCTCGGCAGGGTTGACAAGGGGAGGTCGCCCAAATGCGATGCCGCGTCATGCGCGCCGACTTTGCGAGCCAAAGATGCGCCGAAAGAAGCTGACGAACGCTCGGCAGGTGCCGCCGCACAATTTCGACCTCGATGTCGCGCGGCCGCTTTGCCACTACACCTCTGCTCCGTGCAGCCGGCGGCCAGGAAGCCGGCGGCGTGCCCCGCGGGGCACGCCGTCGCTTCGGAACCGGGTGTTGGAAACCAAGAGTGAGCTTGGCGCGAACGCCTTTAGCCGGGCGGCCTGGACATACGCGTCCGCCACCCGGTCAATCGAACCGGCTCTCACTCTTCGGGGTTTCCACGCCCCGGCCCGCGTCTCCGCAGGCGCCTCATCCTTACCGAACGGCTGCACCGCGGCGCAACCCGCCATTGTCCCGCTATTCTGTGGTATCTCTTGAAGAAGCCTTCTCCCTTGGGCCAGCGCCCGCCGCGATCGCCTAGAGACCGACGACAGGGAGAGAAAATCGCGAGGATCCCCCCTCAAGGTCTGACGGCTCACTCCTCCCAGAGCGGCTTGGGATTGCGGCGACGCTTGGCCTTTGATGGCCGGGGGAGGGGGGATGCCGCATCGAGCTCCCGATTGATTGCCGCCAGGTCCGAACGCCACGCCTGGATACGAGCCGATTGGTCATGCATGGAAAGCCTCCGTCTGTTCGAGTGAAGACGAGGTGCCGCTGGACGGTCGGTTGGGGCCGGGGTCCAGGACTGCGCCAGCAGCCGCGCGAGCGGGGCGTGGGGGAGCCGATTGTCTCGGCCCTGGAGCGCCAGCGGAACGGGCCGGGAGAATTGGGGGAACCGCGCATCCTTGACGCCGACCCCGGCCGGCCGTCACACTGGGGAGACGTCGACGACAGCCTCTTCTTTTCTTCCCGTTGGACGCGGCGATCCGCGAGCAAGCGACATGCCCCAACGAGGTAACGAGCCCAAGACGGCCCCGATATGACGCGGCCGTGCAGGTGCAGCTTCGCCGGGTTGACCGAGCGCGGTCACGGCATCGCTGCGTGGGTCACCATGATCGATGGCGACAGCTCCCCTGACCATCGCGATCCTCGGCCTGGCGCCTCTCGCCGGATCGGACGCACTGGGCGCGCTGCCAGCACCGGACCCCGGCGGCAGGACCGCCGGAGCCCGACCGATCAGCGCTCGTCGGCGCGCATGATCGTCAGGACGCGTACCGTCACGGATGGGTCTGAGGGGTCTTCCGAGCCGGCGGACAGGTCGGCGTTGTAATAGTCGATCTTCCACATGCAGGCTGCGCCTTCAAAGTCGAACGTGCCGAGGTCGTGTTCGCCATAAGGGTCGTTCGCGCGCGTGAAGGCGTCATAGCCCCGGATCGCTCGGAGGAGTTCGGCGCGCTTGCGGAAGTTGCGGAAGATGCCAACGTCGCCGATCAGTTCGGCGATCCCGCTGGTCATCATGACCCGGTCGGTGCCGGGCTGGGTGATGTGATCGCGCAGCCGGTCGTTGAGGCGCGCGATCGCGCTGGCGGCATCGGCGGTACTTGCAGGCCGGGGGGTGGCATCGGACATGACGGTCTCCTTGACGCTCGAGCCCCGGTGATCGGGGCCTTTCGACACGCGGCAGGACCGCCGGGGCATAGCCGCCCGGCGCACCCGAAGGGTCGAAACGGCAGTGGAGAAGCCCGCGCCAGCGGGCTTGCGCCGGGCTGCGCCTCGGCGAGGACGTGCGCGCCAGGAAAGTCCCGGATGATCGCCGGAAGAGAGTAGGGGGCCGCCCTGCCAAGCCGCCCCACCATGCTGGACGAAAGCGGAGCCGACCCGCTATCCTTCATCGATGGAGACCGGCGCCGACATCATCGCCCTGTGGCCCCGCTGGCTGGAAAACGTCGGCGAGATGCGTCGGATGAACGCGCTCGTTCGCGTACGCTGCGCGGTCTGCGGGACGATACTGCGCGTCGACCTCGACGACATCGTTGCCCGCCATGGCGTGGGCTATTCGCTGGTCGACAAGCTGGAGCGCTGCCGAATGGTCGGCTGTGCGGGCTCGACCTTCTATCTCGCATCGCGGACCTACGGGCAGGCCTGGACGGCGCTGCTGCGCGATCCGGCGTTGCTCGGGAGCTTCGCGACGTTGCCACCGGTCCGTACCGCGCTCGGTTGACGGCCCACAGCGATGTGCACCAACTACCGCCGCACCAAGGGCTTCGATCAAGTCTGCGAGGAGTTCTACGAGACGCGCATCCCCGTACGCTTTCCCGAGCGTCATCAGGCACCCAATCTGGAGCCGCAGCCCGAGGTTCGTCCCACCAATCGCGCGGTCGTCTTGCGCGCGCAGGAGGACGGGGTTGCGCTGACCTGGATGCGCTGGGGATTGATCCCCTTCTTCCATAAGGGGCCGGTCAGCGGCTGGAAGGCTGCGACGTTCAATGCCCGTGCCGAGGGCGTGAAGACGGCGCCGTCGTTTCGCGATGCCTTCAAGCGACGCCGCTGCCTCATCGCTGCCGAAGGGTGGGTCGAGTGGAAGGGGGAGGGCAAGCCGAAACCCAAATTCTACGTCGCTCCGCGGGACGGCGCACCGATCTGCTTCGCCGGCCTGTGGGATCGGGCGAGGACGCAGGACGCGGGCGAGATCGAGAGCTTCACGATGGTGACGCAGCCGCCGGGCGCGCTGAGTGATCTCCATGACCGCGCGCCGGTTGTGTTGCGGCAGGAGGATTGGGCGCGTTGGCTCGATCTGGAGGCGCCGGTCGATGACCTGCTGACGACCGAGCCCGCCGATCTCTATAGCATCCGGCCGTTTCACGAGGTCACCGGCGGCCTGCTCTGAGGCCGTCAGGTGGTCAGCCGTCGGCCTCGTCGATCAGCTTCTGCACGCGGGCGATGGGGGTATCGTCGATCGGTCGGATCGTCTCGTCGCATCCCGGACAATCGATCGTCCGCGCGAGGCGAAGCGTCTTGAACGCGATGTTGAGTGTCCGACCGCACGCCGGGCATTCGGTTTGCGCGGCGATGTCATCGAGCTCGTGCGCCATCGCGCGACGATAGCCGGGATCAGCGGATCTGGTGAGCCGGTGAACCGCTCCACCGGGCCCGGGCGGGTTCGATGCCCGCCCGGGCCCTTGGTCGAGACGGGGAGGGGAGGGGGGCCTTTCAGCCCCCGGGATGTCAGGCAAAAGGGTCGTATTCGTTGACGATGATGTGCGAGCTGTCGTGATCTTCGGCGGTGATGACGGCGTATTGGGTGCCGATGGCGATGACCATGGTGGCGACCATGAGGCTGCGGGCGAGGCTGAGGGCGGATTTGCGGGCGATCCAGATGTCGTTGAACATGTCCGAGGCTCCTGTGAAGCCGACGGGGTTCATCCCCGCTCGACAGGCGCCCGACAGGACGGGGAGGGGCCGCGATCACTTTTCGCCGGCACGGCAAAAAGCCGTAGCGAAGCGCCCGGACCCTTCACGGGTTGATCGTACAAGGACCCGCACCGGCCCAAGGATTGCGCCTCCAAGAGCGGGGTGAACCTCGTCGGCCGGGAGCGTCGTGGCTGAAGCACTGGGCCGCCCTCGACGTTCACCACGTCGGCGATCCGGTCGCTCCCTTTCCTCGCGCGCCCACTCCGCGTGCCGCGATGGCAAGACCAGTGCTATGCGCCAGCGATCCTATTGCGCTCGACAGGCACAGCGCGCCGGTTGCCTGCGATCGGCCCCGTTGTGCGCCACTGCCTTCGTCAGCTGATCGTCACCCGGATGGGCCGAGACCCGTCAGGGGCTCGGTGGAGCGTCAAGCGGAATAGAGCGGCGGTCCCGGCGACAGCCGGGAGACGTCGACGATGTGTTCTGCTACGGGGACTGGAACAGCAGCGTCATACCTGCGGTGCGTTGCCGGTCGAGGTCGGATACTGATCCTTCGCACCGGGCAAGGGGAGGGGGTACCGCCGGCATGGGTGCCCCACCCGCCTGCAAAGCATCGATCAGTCGAAGCCCTCGCGCGGCGGCTGCGCGCTCGGCGGGACGTAGGTGGCATTCTTGACCGTCTCCTCCTGACGCAAAACCCAGTCGAGCGGACCGGTAGGCCAGAAGCGGGCCGGCGCGATGACGCGGCCATCGAACTCAAGCGGCGTCGCGTAGCGGGTGGCGACAGCGGCGAGCACGTTCAGGATGATGAGCGTCAGCAGCAGCCAGAGCAGGCTGCAGAGTGCTGTCCGGCCCATGCCGGTTGCGCCTCCGAACCAACCCAGGCCGCTCGTCATCGTGACCGCGAGGCCCTGCGCGGCGAGAAGGCCGACAATCCCCGCCGGCACCATCAGCTTGAGACGCAGGATCGCCGACCAGAATAGTCCGGCGATGAGGTGGGGCAGCAGCAACACGCCGATGCCGATGGCGATGAGCCGCGCATCGTCGGGAAGCGCTGCAAGGAAGGCAGGATCGAAACGCATCAGCGCAGCAGCCAGGACAAGCCCTGTGCCACGGCAGCGCGGGCACGTTCGCGCTTGCCGACAGGCGGGGGCGGTGCGGGAGCGGGATCTGCGTCAGGAAGGACGGAGGTCAGCGCCTGCTCTGAATAGTTCAGCACCAGCATGTTTCGGATACGCGCGGCGGGGAGGTAGATGGCGCCGCCAACCGGCTTTGCCTCCTCCACCACCAGTCCGGCAGCGACCGACGCGCCCGCATCGTCGCGCCGCATCATCGAGCCCCAGCTGCGCGGCAAGCTGAGATGACCCTTCTCCTTGGGTTTGCCGCCGATCATGTAGATGAAGCGATTGGGCTCCGACAGGGTCAGCGCCTTGATCTCGCCGTCGTCCGACAGACGGATATCGGCGATCCCTCCCGCGTAGCCGAGGCCGCGACCGTCTTCGACCGCGTCGGTGAGGACATAGGCGAGCTGGAAATAGCCATGGTTCGTCGGATCGATGATGTGCTGGAATGCCCAGCCCTGGGTGTGGCTGTCGAGCCCGTCGAGCACCAGCGCCAATCCCCTGTGCCGGATCATGACGGCGACGAGATAGGACAGAAAGATGAGGATGAAGGCAAACTCGATCAGGCCGAGCGGCTCGCCCGGGCCGAGGTCGCGGGCATTGGGACCTGAGGTCGGGCGGATCATCAAACCGGCGACGACGCGATAAGGCGAGACCAGCCCAGGTCGTTCGGGCCCGCTGAGAATTGCGACGATCCCGTCGCATACGATCGCACCGAACAGATGCGCCGCGAGGCTGATGCCACCCGCCAGCGCGAGGCTGTTGAGCGCGGTAAGCGGTTGATCGGGCCGTCGTACGCCGTGGCGTCGGCCCAGATTGTTCCAGAAGATAAGCCCGGTGATGCCCGGGAGCAGCCACAGCAGTGCGGTAAGAAGGGAAAAGGTGAGGCTCAATGCGAGACGTTCAGCGTCGCGTGGTCTCGTTATTGGTTACCGCCTGGGGCGCGTCGACTGCGGTGCCTTCGCGACGGGTGCGTTCGGTCTGCGCCTGCGACAGGCGCCGAGCGAGCTGGAAATAGCCACCCGCGGCGGCGGCTGCGCGACCGATCGCGCGCTGCTGCCTGACGTTCGTGACGAGCATTGCATCATCTCCCGGCCGAGGGGTCTTGGCCGCTTGTGGTCAACATAACGCTCGAAACGGTAAAAAGGTAGAGTGCGGGATCACGTCATCGGCGCGAGCACGGTCCTTCGACCTGCCACTTGGGCATCGTGTCTCAACCGACAAAGGTTAGGAAGGGATGCCTGGCGCGAGGCAGCACGAAAGAGCCCGGGAGCCGAAGCTCCCGGGCCGCCCGCCCCGATCAGAAGGGGATGTCGTCGTCCTCATTGTCCTGCGCGGCGCCCTGCTGCTGCTGGCGGGACTTGCCGTAGGAGAGGAAGGTGACCTCGTCGGCGATAATTTCGACGCCGAACCGCTCGATGTCCTGTTGGTCGGTCCAGCGGGTGTAGTGGATCCGACCGCGCACCATCACCTTCTGGCCCTTCTCGACATATTCGGCGACGGTCTTGGCGACACCGTTGAAGCAGGTGATCCGGTGCCATTCGGTATCCTCGAGTCGGCGGCCGTTTTCCTTGAGGACCTTGCCCTCACTGTCGCGCTTCGGCCGCGAGGTCGCGAGGCTGAAGCTGGTGATCTTGGTGCCGCCCTGGGTGGTGCGGGTCTCGGGGGCGGCGCCGACGTTGCCGGCGAGGATGACGAGGTTCTGCATGTCGAGGTTCCTTTGTCCTGCTCGAGGGTTCGTTCCCTCGGCTGAACACCGTCAAAGACGGCCAGGCCGGTGGCTCCACCGGAGCGCGCAGACGCGAAGGGAAACCCCATGGCGAGGAGTGGTGCGGGCAGCCGCGAAGCGGCAACTCGGTCCGAAGCCATGCGGGTTGGAGCCGATGGACGGCCGGCTTAGGTCGTTCAGTGAGGAGAGGGGATGGACCCTCTTCAGGCAGTCGAGCGGAACCACGATATTCGTGAAACCGCATCCGGCCTGCGACCTCGCTGCCACCCCCGCCCCGGATTCGGGCGGCACCTTCGATCGTCGTTCCCCCACTGACCTGCGCTGCAATCGCATCGAGGGCTGGAGCGATCGAACGGTTGCGGGCCGAACCGGAGCAGCACCATCATCCTTCATACCAATGCATGTCGAGGCACGTTGCCGACAGGGGACGTCAGGGGCGAGCAGGGGGGCGCGGCTGCGACACCGACCCTCCCAACGCCACAGGCATACGCGCCTTGGCCGAACCGCGCCCGAAGTCGAGAATGTTCCCTATACAACGACGCTCCGCGCAGCCTGGGGCGATCGAGCAACGAACGCGGACGTCTGATACCTCCTCTCGACAGGGGGTGGGAAGCCTGGTGCCGACCCCACGCGACGCCGGCTTCTCCGACGTCGGCGGCAGCCCGGTCTCTCCTATGAGCCCCGCCGATCAGTTGCGAGCAGACCTCAATACCCGGACCCGGGTTCGCCGAGCGGTCGGGCAGGCGACCTCCGCTCGACGATCCCCTGATCCGATGAACGGCTCGATCGCGCGGCCGAACCGGTCGGCGCGTGTCGAGGGGCGACAACCAACCGGCCGATGGCGCGCTCGCGCCCGCCGTCCGCAATCAGGCCGGCGTGACGGCGCCCTTCGCGCGGCGGGGCTTGCGCGCCGGCACGGCCGACGCCGCGGTCGTCTCGGCCGGTGTCTTGGGCTTGCGACCGAGGCCGATCTTCTTCGCCATGGCACGCCGCGCCTCGCTGTAGGCGGGCGCGACCATCGGATAGTCGGGCTTCAGCTTGTAGCGTGCGCGATACTCATCCGGGGTCAGGCCGTGCGTGGAGAGGTGCCGGCGCAAGGTCCGATAGGGCTTTCCGTCGATCATCGAGATGATGCGATCGGGTGAGGCCAGGGATTTGCGCACGGTGACGGCAGGAGCGTGATCGACCGCAGTGACTTCGACGGCGTCCTCTGAGGCTTCGCCGCTGACCAATTGCGTGATCGACGCGTAAATCGCTGTCAGAAAGGCGGGCACGGCCTCCGGATCGGCGCGCGTGTTCGGGTTCGATAGCCAGGCTGCGGTCACTTCGGTGGCGAGTTCGATCGTGTTCACAGTCTCGGTCATCCTGTCCCTTTCCGTCGTCCACCACAGGGTGGATGCGACGATCACGCAGCGCGCTCGGAAGAGATAATAGCATTGGTGCAGCGACGTGCCACTGATAACCGCTGATAACCGCTGTTGCGTGCGATGCGATGTCGATCGCGGAAAAGCGAAACGCCAAGGCTGCCGGACACCGCCAGGAAATGGGGACCAGCCCCCTCATAGCGAGGACCGCCGGCGCACCGGCGGTCCCGTCGTCGATCAGGCGCGACTGACCTCGCGCTTCTGATCGAGCGCGGCCGGGGGCGTCCCGAGCGGTCCCCGGCGGTCGACGACGCGGACGCCCGCTTTCTTGGCATCGATGACGAGGCGCTCGGTCACGCCATTGCCCTGAAAGGCGATGAGATAGCGCGGGCGGAGCGACAGCATCTGCTCGTTGCGACGAAAACCGGCGCGATCGCCGAGCTTGCGGTCGAGACCGAATCGAACCTGCTGGACGCCGTGCTGCTCGGCCCAGGACGCCGCGATGCGCTCGATCCCCTTCATGTCGCCGCCATGGACGAGGTACATGTCCCCGACCCGCTCGCGGACGGCGTTGAGCGTGCGCAGGAGATTGTCGCCGAACGTCTTCATGTCCCCGTCGCAGGTGAACGTCAGCCGGCCGCCGGCGAAGACGACGGGGGTTCCGACCGCGGTGTTGGCATCGCGGACGCGCTCACGCCGCGCGCGCAAGAACGCCTGACCATCGACGATTGCCGAGGTAACCCCCAGTGAGATGCGATTGCCGGTGGCGGGCACCCAGGATCGACCGGTCTCGCGCATGTAATGCGCCGCGGCAGTGTCGCGCATCTGCTCGTAGCAGCCGGCCGCCTCCTCGATCTTCTTCGCGAGCTCGACCTTCTCCTCAAGGTTCGTGCTGTTGATCTCGGAGCCGTCCTGCTCGGCGATCAGCAGTCTGATCTCGTCGGTAAGACGATCGATGGTGGCGTGCTTCTTCGCGGCCGCGCGGTGGAACAGGTTCACCAGGCCCCAGCCCAATTCCTCGATGTCGCGCTCCAGGGACGTGTTGAAGAGGGTCGCGAAGAGGTCGCTCCAGATCGCTGTCGTGGTCTGATCGAGGGCCTCGCTCGGGGGCGGTGCCATCCCGGGCAGTTCGTCGGAGCGCGGCTCGAGGTGGCCCAGTTCGAGAGCGGCGAGCGCCGCGGCGAGGGAAGTAGTCATGGCGACAGCCTTTCATTGCAGAGGCCGGCGGCCTTTTCCGCCGGATGCGCACCTCCTGGGACGCCGCAGCAGAGCCCGACGCACCGCCGCTTCGCGGCGGGGAACCCGCGAAAGTCGGGGTGGCGCGGGCAGCCGCGGTACGCGGCAACACGGCCCGGCTTTCGCGGGTTGCGGGGGGATCGCGGGGGCCTATGTGCCGCATCCCTCCGGCGAAAAGGGCGCACGCGGAAGGTCCGCGAAAGGATGCTCGTCACGATCCCCTTCGACGTCATCGCCACGACTGGCCAGCGATGCCGCGCCATGTCGCGTCCGGTAGGAGCATCTCCCCGGCATCGTCGCGACCTAGCGAGGTGACTGGCCGCCTGGGCCCTCTTGCTCCTGCTGCGTCAGCGAGAGTGGCTGCGGATAGAACTACACATCACTGCGGGGTCCGCCCCGCCAGATCCTCGGTCGGCGTGCTCCCGACCCGACAGCGAGTGGCGACGGTGGGAGATCCCTTCGACCGTAAGGGCGAGCCGCGACAAAAGAGCAGACGCATGCCGGCGCGCGCGGCACAGCCCCGCTAGTGCGCC
The DNA here is from genome assembly GCF_049897245.1 of Sphingomonas sp. DC5200-1. Lineage (NCBI taxonomy): Bacteria > Pseudomonadati > Pseudomonadota > Alphaproteobacteria > Sphingomonadales > Sphingomonadaceae > Sphingomonas > Sphingomonas sp. DC5200-1. The sequence goes on along the minus strand of NZ_JAFCVW010000017.1, from coordinate 1,611 downwards.
GACGATCAGCCCTGTTGCCCGCGCCGTTCGTGCTTACGCGGACCTCGTGATCTCTCCCAAATCGGGCCGCTACGCGACCGCGCGCAACCCCGATCCGGGCGGCACCAAGGGCGGTCCGTTCGAACGCTGGGACGCGGAGGCGAATGAGCGAAAAGACTTGGGCGCGTCGATCGAGCCGTCACTGCAAGTCGGCTCGCAGGTACGGCGGTGAACCACGGGGCCGATGGCGGGCACAAGGCTTACCTGAACGTCGCAGGGGCGCAACGATGCTGCCTCACTGCGGATCGTGCGATAGATGCACGGCGACCGACGTCCCGAGGCTGGAGTAGCGGCTGCTGGCATTACCGGACGATCTCCCTTAGCCTGATGTAACTTGTGGAGACGCAGGTCGGGGCGTGGAAACCTCGTGAGTGAGGGTCTGCTGACCATGCAGGGCGGCGCGTGAGCGTCGACCTCGCCGTGCGTCTGCCTGCCAGGCACGCGATATTTCCCCGACCCTGTATTTGGGCCGAATTGGCGCGCTTCACGGACACGCCGATCTCGCGCTCAACGCTGGGACGCGGAGAGTGTGTTGGACGACACCAACGGTCACGAGGCCGGACAGGACGATACAGCGCTGCGGCGCGCCAGGGTGCAGCACCTGCTTCAAGAAGCACAGTCGCTTCTGCTCGAAGCCGGAGCGAGATCCGCAAGCGTCTATCTTGAGCGCGCGATGGCGTGCATCGATGTCGACGTAGCGGATGACCCCACGCAGATCGCCGTTGCCGCAGCGATCATGCCGGGTGAATCCGCGCTGCGCCGTGCGATGGGCGGTGCCTTGACGATTGTCGGCACCCTATTGGCACGCAACGATATCGTCGCACTCGACGAATTCGGCCGGTTGCTCGCGCTGTTCGGCGATGTGTCAGCGGTAGAGGACCCGGCAATGGGGTCCATCATCGATGGCTGGAGCGCGACGATCCGCCATGCCGCAGGCGAGGTCGAGCGCCCGATGAATGCGTAACGGTCAGCGCAGGGCGCGGCGCAAGCGACCTGGCTGATGGGAGTGCTCACCCTTGGCCGACGGCATAAGTGAGACACGATGCGTCCCCGATCGCCCCAGTTGCTCTCCTAGGGACAGGACAACCGCCTTGAGGCGAGCGCTCGCGGAGCGCGTCGGCGGCACGATTGAAGTCCTCAAGCCAATTGCCGATCGGGACACGCTCGTCGACGGGGAGGGCGGCCTGCGCTTCTTGAAAGGCGATGAGGTCCGTCGGTGCTTCGCCAATGATCCGGTCGATCTCGTCGGGCGGCAGCAAGCCGCGCTCACGAATGAACTCGGTGATGCTGCCGGGGCGCGGCGTTGCTCCACGACGACCGAGCACGGGACGCCGCCAGAGCCCGTCGACATTGCGCAGCCGGGGCTTCGCCCGCGCTTCCATGAGAACGATGATCCGCAGTTCCGGGATGGCGAGTTCCATCACCTCGTCGGCCTTGATGCTGCCGCAGAAGAATTATGTCGCCATTGAGACGATCCATTCCCTTTGACGGGATAAGGATATTGTCCCATTATCGATCGGGTCGGGGCAATAAAATGGAAACGCCCAGTGTCATGTCGAGGGTTCAGTGCAT
>NZ_JAFCVW010000016.1:0-50725 GCF_049897245.1 Sphingomonas sp. DC5200-1 | reverse complement strand
CCGTAGAACAGCGCGCCTTGCGCCACCTGCCGACCCATCATGTCCATACTCCCGCCGCCTGGCAGGAGTGAATCACGCCTTCCTCGTCGTCGCAAGCACGCGTTTTTCAACAGTCTCGAGCACCTTTGACACCGGGCAGCCCGCCTTCGCCTCATTGGCGATCCGCTCGAATTCGTCGCGCTCCATGCCGTCGACATGGCCCGTCAGCGTCAGGTCGGACCGCGTGATGGTGAATCCGTCGCCATCCTTTTCCAGCGTCACCTTCGCCTTGGTCTCCAGATTGCCCTGCGTCTTGCCGGCGCCGGCCAGCGCGAACGCGAGCGCCATCGTGAAGCAGCCGGCGTGGGCCGCGGCGATCAGCTCTTCGGGATTGGTGCCGGGGCCGTCCTCGAACCGCGTGTTGAAGCCATATTGGGCGTCGGTCAGCAGGCCCGACTGGGTCGAGATATGGCCCTTGCCGTCCTTGCCTAGGCCCTCGTACCGGGCCGATGCGCTGCGGGTCGTCATATACGTCTCCTCGTGTTTCACGAGGCCATACGCAGAACGGGCGCCGCAGGTTGCCCCACAGCGCCCGTTCCGGTCTAATTTATCCGAAGCTTAGCGGCAGCGACGGTTGCCACCGCTGCGCTCGATCTCGCGGCCCAGCAGGCCGCCGGCGACGGCGCCGCCCAGCGTGCCCAGTGTCCGGTCGCCGCGGGTGTCGATCGTGCGGCCCAGCAGCGCGCCACCGACCGCGCCGACGACGGCACCCGTCGTGCCATCGGGCTTGCGGCAGCGCAGGCGACCGCGGTTGTCGCGCCATTCGCGATACTTGTAGCGCTGTGCGCCCGCCTGCGAGACCGGCACGACCATCGTCGCCGGTACGACCATCGCGGCACACCCCATCGCCAGCATCAACTTACGCATCTGAATCTCCCGTCATCGTTTGACTGTGGTTTCGATAACGTCGGGCTATAATGACGGTTGCATGAACTGGGCACAACGTTCCGTTCAGGAAACCATTCAGGATTTCGGCGGGGTTTCCGTCTTCGCCTCGGCCGCAGGTTTGCGATAGCGGTTGGCCAGCAACGCCGCCCCCAGGATGAACCCGCCGGGTGCGAGCAGGATGACGGCGGCCAGGCCGATCTGGCGTTTGGTGATGGACATGAGGCGCAAGATAGCATCGACAGGTGAACGACGGCTTGTCGCGCTATACCCCTCCCAGCCCGTCACCCCGGCCTTGAGCCGGGGTGACGAACAGGGTGCGGGCTACCCAGCAAGCACGATCAAAACGGCACCTTGAACTTCACCATCGCGCGCGGGCTGCTCATGCCGTTGGGCAGGCTGCCCTGTTCCGCCTCGCCCGATACCCCGACCTTGCCGATCGTCGTCCGCGCGCGGATCGGCTTTTCGGCGTAGTGCGTCTCGTCGATGGGGCGCAGCCGGTTGGCATCGACCGGCCGTCCGCAGATCACGATCGAGCCGTCGGCGTTGGGCTCGCCGCACATGGCCTTGGGCGCATCCGGGGCAGGGGCGGGCTTCACCGGCCGCATGTCCGCCGGCAGCGGCGGCCCTGCGACCGCCTGCATCGCCATCATCATCGCCAGCCGCATGGGGTCCGCTCTCCCGATTTCAGGGAAAGCTGACCGTCGATTACGGCAAAGCGATGGCCGGCGTTACCGATAGTTGAAGCTGATGCTGATCCGCTCGCCCTTGGCGGCATTGGGCACCACCTCGTGCCGCAGCCAGCTTTCCCACAGGAAGACGCTGCCCGGCTTCGGCTCGGCATAGACGAACGTCGCGTGATCCTCGCCCGCATCGGCGCGGCGCGTCGGGGCTGCCATCATCATCGGCAGCCGCGGGTCTTCCAGCTTCAGCGCACCGGCGCCCGCCGGGGTGGCGATATAGATCGTGCCGCTTACCGCACTGTGCGGGTGGATATGTCCCGAATGCGTGCCGCCGGGCTTCAGGACGTTGACCCACAGGCTGTCGAGCTTCAGCTTGCGCCCGCCCAGGTCGAACGCGCACGCCTCCGCAAAGCGCGCGACATGCTTGTTCAGCAGCTTGACCAGGTCGGCAAAGCGCGGGTCGCGCGCGGGCAGGTCGTTCAGCGACGCATAGGAGGTATAGCCGCGATAGCCATGCGCCTTCGACCAGGCGACGCCGGCGCGATCCTCGCGCGCCAGATCGAGGCACGCCTCCTCCAGTTCCTCGATCAGCCCGGCATCGCCCAGCTCGCCTTCGTAGAAGCGCGTCGCGAACAGCGTACGGACCGTCATTGTGCCAACCTCATCGCGATATCGTTCATGAACCGCACGTCGTCGCCATCGGCCAGCCACAGCGCCTCCGCCCCGATCGCGCCCAGCATGTCGGACAGCGGGTCCATCTCCGCCTTGGCGTAATTCCCCAGCACATATCCGGTGACGCGATCCTTGTGCCCCGGATGGCCGATGCCGATCCGCACCCGGCGGAACTCCGGCCCAAGATGCTGGTCGGTCGAGCGCAGCCCGTTATGCCCCGCGGTGCCGCCGCCGCGCTTTACCTTCACCTTGAACGGCGCGAGGTCGAGCTCGTCGTGGAACACGGTCAGCGCGTCCGGCCCCAATTTGTAGAAGCGCAGCGCCTCGCCGATCGCACGGCCGCTCTCGTTCATGAAGGTCGCCGGCTTCAGCAGCAGCACCTTGTGGCTGCCGATCCGCCCTTCCTGCGTCCAGCCTTGGAACTGCTTTTTCACCGGCCCGAAGCCGTGCATGTCGGCGATCAGGTCGAGCGCCATGAACCCGACATTGTGCCGGTGCATCGCATATTGCGGCCCCGGATTGCCCAGGCCTGCCCAGATCTGCATGGCGCGGTGTCTTTCCTCAACGTTGGCGGAAGGCGCGCCCTCCTACCGGTATTCGTCATTCCCGCGAAGGCGGGAATCCAGACTGGCTGACCTCACGGCAGGAGCGCAGACGTCAGAGATTATGGATTCCCGCCTTCGCGGGAATGACGGTGATAACAAAAAGGGCAGGGGAGCTGCTCGCCACCCTGCCCCTTTCGCAAACCGGATCGATCCGGATCAGCCCTCGGCCGAATCCTCGTCGCTCTCGGCATCCGACTCGGCGGCGGCTTCGGCAGCCTGGGTCTCGGCGACCTCGGCCTCGAGCGCCTCGTCCTCGGCGGTCGGGACGGTCGGCGGCACGATCGTCGCGATCGCGAAGTCGCGGTCCTCGATCGCCGGCGTCGCGCCCTTGGGCAGCTTGACGTCGCTGATGTGGATCGAATCGCCGATCTCGCGGCCCTTCAGCGAAATCGTGATCTCGCTGGGGATGTCGGCGGCGTCGACGACCAGCTCGACCTCGTGGCGGGTGATGTTGAGCACGCCGCCCTGCTTCAGGCCGCGGCACTCGTCCTCGTCCGCGAACACGACCGGCACCGCGACGGTGACCGTGGTATGCTCACCGATGCGCAGGAAGTCGACATGGACCGGACGGTCGGTGACCGGGTGGAACGCCACGTCCTTCGCCAGCGTGCGCTGACCGCCGACCATGATGACCGAGTTCATGAAATGACCCGTCATCAGCGCCTTGACCAGCGCCTTCTCCTCGAGATGAACCGAGGCCGGCTCCTTGTTCTGGCCGTAGATCACGGCGGGGACGCGGCCGTCACGACGCAGCGCCCGGGAGGCTCCCTTGCCAACCCGGTCGCGCGTCTCGGCTGCGAGCGTAATGGTGTCGCTCATGCAGAATACCTTCCGAAACGTGCTAAAGTGTCTTTCCGCAGCCTCGCCTCCAGGGATGACCAAGGCCGGAAGCGGGCGCGCATAGCGGGAAGGGCGGGAAAAAGCAACTATTCCTCCCCGGCACGGGGAGGGGGACCGCGCCGCAGGCGCGGTGGAGGGGGCTCTCCTCAAACGGTGTCGCTTGTGGAAGGTCCCCCTCCACCAGCTGCGCTGGTCCCCCTCCCCGCAAGCGGGGAGGATTTAATATCTCACCCGCTCCGCCTTCAGCCCCAGCTTGGCAAGCTGTGCCTGCACCGAATCCGGCCCCGCCAGATGCCCCGCACCCACCGCGATGAAGACGGTCCCCGGCTTGGTCATCCGCTGCTTGATCCACTGCGCCCAATTGCGGTTGCGATCCACCAGCAGGACCTTGGCGACCTCGGGCGAGCTCTTCAGCTCGTCGTTCATCTCGCGCGCTAGCGCCTCGGGGTCGCCGCGCGCCCATTCGTCGACCATCGATGCCATCTGCTTGTCCAGCGTCGGCAATTCGTCGACCGTGCTTTCCAGGAACTGGAGCTGCGCCTTATCCGACAGGCTGCCGAAGAAGCCCAATTGCTGCTGCGGCGTCTCCAGCCCCGACAGCGGCTTGTGCGCCTGTTTCGCCGCTTCGGTGATCACCTCTTCCGGCCCGTTGGCGCTGTCGTACCCCAGCTTCGACAGCGGCGCGACCGACAGCTGCGTCGCCGCGAGCCACGGCTTGAACCGGTCGAGCGCATTGGCCGGCAGCCCGAGATCGGTCACCGCCTTGGTAAAGGCCGCGCGCTTGCCCTCGGGCAGGCGCTGCGTCAGCGGCGGCGTGCCGGCGGGCGCGACGCCGGTCGCCTGCACCAGCCCCTGCATCGTGGCGGGATCGGGCATCACGATCTCCAGCTTCACCTCGTCCGCCTTGTCGAATGCGCTTTTGACCGCCTCGTCGAACCAGGTGAGGCCCGGCTTCAACACATGGATCGTTCCGAACAGATAGACGGTCGTCTGCTTGCCCTTCACCACCCACAGCGCCGGATCGGCATCGTTCGCGGCGCGCGCAGGCGCCTGGGCGGGTTGCTGCGCACAGGCCGGCAGCGACAGGCACAAAGCGACCGCGGACACGGCGGCGGCAAGGGTTCGTATCATGCGGGGACGTATCCGGGTGGTGGGGCCAGACCTTCACCTAATGCCGCGCCGCACCACTTGCTAGACGCGGCGCCATCGGCCAAAGCCGGGCGCGTCATGGCTGCCACACCGCTTTCCTTCCAGAAGATGATCCTGACGCTCCACGATTACTGGAGCGACAAGGGTTGCGTGATCCTCCAGCCGTACGACATGGAAATGGGCGCCGGCACCTTCCATCCCGCCACGACGCTGCGCGCGCTGGGGCCGGAGACGTGGAACGCCGCCTTCGTCCAGCCCTGCCGCCGGCCGACCGACGGCCGCTATGGCGAAAACCCCAATCGCCTGCAGCATTACTACCAGTATCAGGTCATCCTGAAGCCGTCGCCGCCCGACCTGCAGGACCTGTATCTGGGGTCGCTCGCCGCGATCGGCGTCGACATGACCAAACACGATATCCGCTTCGTCGAGGACGATTGGGAAAGCCCGACACTCGGCGCCTGGGGCCTCGGCTGGGAAGTGTGGTGCGACGGCATGGAGGTGACGCAGTTCACCTATTTCCAGCAGATGGGCGGCTTCGACATGAAGCCCGTCGCGGGCGAGCTGACCTACGGCCTCGAACGCCTCGCGATGTACATCCAGGACGTCGACAACGTCTACGACCTCCGCTTCAACGATCACGGCGTCAGCTATGGTGACGTCTTCCTCGAAAACGAGCGGCAGATGTCGACGTGGAACTTCGAGGTCGCCGACACCGCCACCCTCTTCGACGCCTTCAAAAAGGCCGCGGCGGAATGCGAGAACAGCCTCGCCGCCGGCCTGCCGATCCCCGCCTACGAACAGGCGATCAAGGCCAGCCACACCTTCAACCTCCTGCAAGCCCGCGGCGTCATCTCGGTGGCGGAACGCCAGGCGTACATCGGCCGCGTCCGCGACCTCGCCAAGGGCGCCTGCGGCGCCTGGATGGAAAAGAACGGATGGGCGGCGTGAGCATCCTGTTGTTCACGCTAAGCCGCGTAGACGCGAAGGGGTTTCGCGCAGAGGCGCAGAGGACGCAGAGCCGCCTGCGGCAATCCGGCCGCATGAGCGGCCAGCACATGTCGAGCGGCAGCGGTTCTGAAGGGACGCTCCGCGCCGAGCGTAACACCTCTGCGCTCTCTGCGCCTCTGCGCGAACCAAATCCTCTTCGCGTCTTCGCGTCTTCGCGTGAATCAAACCTCTTCTTCGGCGCCGCCCAATGACCGACTTCCTCCTCGAACTCCGCTCCGAAGAAATCCCCGCGCGCATGCAGGACAAGACGCGGGAGGATCTCGCCCGCCTGTTCGCTGCCGAACTCGCCAAGGCCGGCCTCGCCGCCACCGAAACCGTCACCTACGCCACGCCGCGCCGCCTCGCGCTGATCGCGCGTGGCCTGCCGACCGAAACGCAGGCGGTCAGCGAAGAGCTGAAGGGTCCCAAGGCCAACGCCCCCGAACAGGCGCTCGCCGGCTTCCTGCGTAAGACGGGCCTGACGCGTGACCAGCTGACCGAGCGGGACGGCGTCCTCTACGCCATCACCGAAAAGCCCGGCCGCGCCACCGCCGCCGTCCTCGCCGAGGCGATCCCCGCGATCGTCCGCGCCTTCCCCTGGCCGAAGTCGATGCGCTGGGGCGCTGCCTCCGCCTCGACCGAATCGCTGCGCTGGGTCCGCCCGCTGCACGGTATCGTCGCGCTGCTCGGCGAAACCCTTGTGGAGGTCGAGATCGCCGGCATCCGTTCGGGCGTCGCCACCTACGGCCACCGCTTCCACCACCCGGGCCAGATCACCATCGGCTCGGCCGCGGATTACGTCGAAAAGCTGCGCGCCTGCCACGTCATCGTCGATCAGGACGAACGCTGCGCGCTGATCCGCACCCAAGCCACCGCGCTCGCCGCCGATGCGGGCCTGACCCTCGTCGAAGACGAAGGCCTCGTCGCCGAAAACGCCGGCCTCACCGAATGGCCCGTGCCGCTGCTCGGCCGTTTCGACGCCGACTTCCTCAGCGTGCCGCCCGAGGTGATCCAGCTCACCGCGCGCGTGAACCAGAAGTATTTCGTCTGTCGTTCGGCGGACGGCGCGCTCGCCAACGCCTTTGTCTGCACCGCCAATATTGAAGCGACCGACGGCGGCGCCAAGATCGTCGAGGGCAACCGCAAGGTCCTCGCCGCCCGCCTGTCGGACGCGCGCTTCTTCTACGACACCGATTTGAAGACCCCGCTCGAGGAACAGGCCGCAAAGCTCTCGAACATCGTCTTCCACGAAAAGCTCGGCACGGTGGCGGACAAGGTCGACCGCGTCGCCAAGCTGGCAAGGTGGTTGGTCGAAGAGGGTATCATCCAATCTCCCTCTCCCCTCGTGGGAGAGGGAAGGGGCCCGCTCGCGTCAGCGAGTGGGAAGGGTGAGGGGGACGCGGCAACTGTCGCGCCCCAAACTCCCCCTCACCCTTCCGCGCCTACGGCGCTCCCTCCCTCTCCCACAGGGGGAGAGGGAATGTCCCTCGCCGACATGGCCGAACGCGCCGCACGCCTCGCCAAGGCGGACCTCGTCACCGGCATGGTCGGCGAATTCCCCGAACTCCAGGGCCTGATGGGCGGCTATTACGCCGCCGCCCAAGGCGAACCCCGCGAAGTCGCCGACGCCATCCGCGACCACTACAAGCCGGTCGGGCAGGGCGACGACGTGCCGACTGCACCGGTTACGGTCGCGGTGTCGCTGGCGGACAAGCTGGATACCATAACAAGCTTTTTCAGCCAGGAGATGCTGCCAACTGGCTCCAAGGACCCGTTCGCCCTTCGCAGATCAGCCATTGGGATCATTCAGTTGATTGTGGCAGGAGGGCTCAGGCTTTCCTTGCAGTCAGTGATCGGTGAAGCGCTGAGGAATGTTTTTCAGCGTTACCAATCCGATGCGGGCATACGCACCGATCAACTCCTTGATCTGGTGAATAACAAGACCGGTTTGGTACTCGACGATGAAACCGTTGCGGACTTGTCTCGTACAATGTCAGCGCGAGTTGATATCGAAGGTCGCATGGTCAGAGGTGAGCTGCGACGCATTTTTCTCATTACAATTGACTTCTTCGCCGACCGCCTCAAGGTCCAGCAGCGCGAAGCCGGCGTCCGTCACGACCTGATCGACGCCGTGTTCGCGCTCGGCGGCGAGGACGACCTCGTCCGCCTGCTCGCCCGCGTTCACGCGTTGCAAGCTTTCGTCATCACCGACGACGGCGCCAACCTGCTCGCCGGCTACAAGCGCGCCGCGAACATCCTCAAGAAGGAAGCGTACACCCCGGATACCGAGGGGAATCCGAAAACGCTGTCCTACACGCCCGAAAAGGCAGAGGCTGATCTGATCGCCGCGCTCGACTCGGCCGAACCCGCCGCCGCGGCTGCGGTGGAGGCGGAAGATTTCGAGCGCGCGATGGCGGCCCTCGCATCGCTGCGCGCGCCGATCGATGCGTTCTTTGACAATGTGACCGTCAACGATGCCGATCCGGCGAAGCGCACCGCGCGCCTCGCGCTGCTCGCCCGCGTCCGCGCGGCGGTCCACACCGTCGCCGACTTTTCGAAAATCGAGGGGTAAAAACCAAACCCCCACGCCTATTCCACATCGTCCACTTCCGAACGTTCGGTATGCTCTTTCCTCCCCGGGGATCAGGCCAACACGTCAGCTCTTAAGGACCAGCGATGACCCAATACGTGTACCGTTTCGGTGGCGGAGTTTCGGACGGCGGAAAGGGCGACAAGAACCTGCTCGGCGGCAAGGGCGCGAACCTTGCCGAAATGGCGTCGATCGGCCTGCCCGTGCCCCCCGGCTTCACGATCAGCACCGCCATGTGTACGCGCTATTACGAAGAGGGCGAGCAATTCCCCCAATCGCTGCGGGACGAAGTGGCGCAGGGTATCGCCCATATCGAAGGGGTTACGGGCAAGAGCTTCGGCGACGCGTCAAATCCTTTGCTCGTGTCCGTCCGCTCCGGTGCGCGCGTCTCGATGCCCGGTATGATGGACACCGTCCTCAACCTCGGTCTCAACGACACGACCGTCGAGGGCCTTGCGATCAAGTCCGGCGACGAACGCTTCGCTTGGGACAGCTATCGCCGCTTCATCCAGATGTACGCGGACGTCGTGCTCGAACTCGACCATGGCGCGTTCGAGGAAGCGCTGGAGATCGCCAAGGAAGACAACGGCTTCACGCTCGATACCGAGCTGACCGCTAGCGATCTCAAGACGTTGGTCGCCGAATATAAGAGCCTGGTCGAGAAGGAATGGGGCAAGCCCTTCCCGCAGGACGTGCATGACCAATTGTGGGGCGCGGTGGGCGCGGTGTTCGGATCGTGGCAGTCGGAACGCGCCAAGGTCTATCGCCGCCTCAACGACATCCCCGCCGACTGGGGCACCGCGGTCAACGTCCAGGCGATGGTCTTCGGCAACATGGGCGACACGTCCGCCACCGGCGTCGCCTTCACCCGCGATCCCTCGACCGGCGCGAACGCTTATTACGGCGAATTCCTGATCAACGCGCAGGGTGAGGACGTCGTCGCCGGCATCCGCACGCCGCAATATCTCACCAGGACCGCCCGCGAAGAGGCCGGCGCCAAGCCCGCCTCGATGGAAGAGGCGATGCCGGAGGTGTATGCCGAGCTGGCGGCGGTCTTCGACCGGCTCGAAAAGCATTACCGCGACATGCAGGACATCGAGTTCACGGTCGAACAGGCCAAGCTCTGGATGCTCCAGACCCGCTCGGGCAAGCGCACCGCCAAGGCCGCGCTGAAGATCGCGGTCGACATGGCGAGCGAAGGGCTCATCACGCGGGAAGAGGCGATCCTGCGCGTCGATCCGATGGCGCTCGACCAATTGCTCCACCCGACGCTCGACCCCGACGCCCCGCGCGACGTGATCGCCAAGGGCCTGCCCGCCTCGCCGGGTGCCGCTTCGGGCGCGGTCGTGTTCGACGCCGACACCGCCGAAAAGCGCAAGGCGGCGGGCGACAAGGTCATCCTCGTTCGCGTCGAAACCAGCCCGGAGGATATCCACGGCATGCACGCCGCGGAGGGCATCCTCACCGCCCGCGGCGGCATGACCAGCCACGCCGCGGTCGTCGCGCGCGGCATGGGCCGGCCCTGCGTCTCGGGCGCCGGATCGCTGTCGATCTCGGCCAAGGACAAGGTGATGAAGGTCGCGGGGCGTGAGATCCGCGAAGGCGACGTCATCACGATCGACGGCGCCAGTGGCGAGGTGATGTTCGGCGCGGTCGCGACCGTGCAGCCCGAGCTTGCCGGCGACTTCGGCACGCTGATGGAATGGGCCGACGGGGTGCGCCGCCTGAAGGTGCGCGCCAATGCCGAAACCCCGCTCGACTGCCAGACCGCGCGCGATTTCGGCGCGGAAGGCGTCGGCCTGTGCCGCACCGAACATATGTTCTTCGACGCGGATCGCATCACCGCTGTGCGCCAGATGATCCTCGCCGACAGCGAAGCCGGTCGCCGTGCCGCGCTCGCCAAGCTGCTCCCCGCACAGCGCAGCGACTTCACCGCAATCTTCGAGGTGATGGCCGGCCTGCCGGTGACGGTGCGCCTGCTCGATCCGCCGCTGCATGAATTCCTGCCGCACGAGGAAAACGAGTTCGCCGAGGTCGCCGCAGCGGCCGACGTCGATGTGGAGGTGCTCAAGCGCCGCGCCGCCGAGCTGCACGAATTCAACCCGATGCTCGGCCATCGCGGCTGCCGGTTGGGCGTCACCTATCCCGAAATCTACGAAACGCAGGCGCGCGCGATCTTCGAAGCCGCGCTCGATGTCGCTGACAAGTCCGGCGCCGCGCCGATCCCCGAGGTCATGATCCCGCTCGTCGCCACCAAGCGCGAACTCGATCTGATGAAGGCGGTGGTCGATCAGGCGGCGCAGGCCGTGTTCGCAGAACGTGGCAAGACCATCGACTATCTTGTTGGAACGATGATCGAATTGCCGCGTGCCGCGCTGAAGGCAGGCGAGATCGCCGAAACGGGCGAATTCTTCTCCTTCGGCACCAACGACCTTACGCAGACGACGCTCGGCGTCAGCCGCGACGACGCCGCGCGCTTCCTCGGCGCCTATGTCGAAAAGGGCATCTACGCCAAGGACCCGTTCGTCAGCCTCGACGTCGATGGCGTCGGTGAGCTGGTCGAATTGGCGGCGGAGCGCGGGCGGAAAACGCGCCCCGGCATCAAGCTCGGCATCTGCGGCGAACACGGCGGCGACCCGGCGAGCATCGCCTTCTGCGAAAAGGTCGGCCTCGATTACGTCTCGGCCAGCCCCTATCGCGTGCCGATCGCCCGCCTCGCAGCGGCGCAAGCGGCGCTGAAGTAAACCTGTTCACGCCACCCCGGCCGAAGAGCCGGGGTCCCGCTTTTGCCCTGGCTAAGAGGAAGAAGCGGGACCCCGGGGCAAGCCGGGGTGACGGCCCCCACAACAAACCTGAAACCTCATTCAGGTTTGCTTGACCCCGCGCCGTCGGCCCCGCTATCGCCGCGGCAACGACAGGAGAGAGGCGTTGAAGAAGCTCTATCCCGATGCCGCCGCGGCCCTCGAAGGCCTGCTGCATGACGGCATGACGATCTGTGCAGGCGGCTTCGGCCTGTGCGGCATTCCCGAACGGCTGATTGACGCGATCCAAGCCTCGGGCGTCAAGGATCTGACGATCGCCAGCAATAACGCGGGCATCGATGGCGAAGGCCTCGGCAAGCTGCTGCGCAGCCGCCAGGTCAAGAAGATGATCTCTAGCTACGTCGGCGAGAACAAGGAGTTCGAACGCCAGTATCTCTCCGGCGAGCTGGAGGTGGAGTTCTGTCCGCAGGGCACGCTCGCCGAACGCTGCCGGGCAGGGGGCGCGGGCATCCCCGGCTTCTACACCAAAACCGGTGTCGGCACGCTGGTGGCCGAGGGCAAGGAGGTGAAGACCTTCGACGGTCAGGATTACATCCTCGAACGCGGCATCCGCGCCGACCTTAGCATCATCAAGGGCTGGAAAGCGGACGAAAGCGGCAACCTCATCTTCCGCAAGACGGCCCGCAACTTCAATCAGCCGATGGCGACCGCCGGCAAGATTTGCGTCGCCGAGGTCGAAGAGGTCGTGCCGGTCGGCAGCCTCGACCCCGATCACATCCATCTGCCCGGCATCTACGTGAAGCGGATGATCGTCGGCAGCCCTTACGACAAGAAGATCGAGTTCCGCACCGTCCGCGAGCGGGAGAGCGCATGATGCGCCGCCTGGTCCTCGCGCTAGCCACCACGGCGCTGCTGACGGCCTGTGGCGGGCGCGGCGAACGGGTGGCGACGCTGCCCGCGCCGGGGCAGACCTACACCGCCGACGGCAAGGTCGTGCAGATCACCCGGCTGAAGGCTTTGCCTGCGCCGGGCGCTGCCGTCGGCGCCGATACAGCCGTCGTCCCGCCGCAGTTCCAGTTCCTTTACGGCTCGGGCGAAGCACTGGCGCTCAGCCGGCAGGCGTTCCGCGCGCTCGTTTCCTACGCCACCTATCGCAAGGCGGCAGGCGATAGCGTCGTCCTCGCGCCCAATGCCACGCTCGCTACGCCAAGCTGGACCGCCTGCGCCGGCAAGCCGCGCGCGGCCGTGTTCGACGCGGACGAAACCGTGATCCTCAATCTCGGCGTCGAGGCGCTGGCGGCACGCGATCCCGCCGCCCCCTTCGATGCCGCTCAATGGGCGCGATGGGAGCGGACGGGCGCGAAGGCCGTCGTGGCGGCTCCCGGCGCGATCGAGGCCTTCGCCGCGCTGCGCGCCGCGAACATCGCGATCATCATCAACACCAATCGCGATGCCTCCACCGCGCCGGGCACGGTCGCCACGCTGAAGGCCGCCGGTCTCGGCGACTTCACGCCGGGGGACAATCTGTTCCTGCGCCAGGGCATCAACGGCAAGGACGCGCGCCGCGCCGCCATTGCCCAGCGCTATTGCGTCGTCGCGATGGCGGGCGATCAGCTCGGCGATTTCAGCGACCTGTTCGGTGCGATCGCCTCTCCGGCGGACCGTCGTCGCGCCACCGACGCGGGCGCGATCGGCGAGATGTGGGGCAATGGCTGGTTCGTCCTGCCCAATCCCGTCTACGGCACCGGGTTGAAGGGCGGCTTCGACGAGGTCTTCCCGGCCGACAAGCGCTGGGTCGACGGGGGCGCGCGATGAGCGACAAGCCCGTTCCGATGAACCTCGATCGCTACGCCGACATGATCGGCGGCAGCGCCGAATTCCTGCGCGTCTGGGCCAAGCAGGACGGCCCCGTCACTTGCTTCGTCAATCCGGTGCCGATCGGGCCGGATCCGTTCGCCTTCGGCCTCGCCATGGTCGATTGCGTCCGCCACGCCGCCAGGGCCTATGCCCGTGCGGTGAACATCGACGAGGAGGCAGCGCTCGCGCGCATCTGGGAAGGGCTGGATGCCGAGCGCGCTGCGCCCACGACCGATCCGATCTCCATCACCGCCAACAGGGATGTGCATTAATGGCTTGGGACCGCAATCAGATGGCGGCGCGCGCCGCGCAGGAACTGCGTGACGGCTATTACGTCAACCTCGGAATCGGCATCCCGACGCTGGTCGCGAACAACATCCCCGCCGGCATGACCGTGACGCTGCAGAGCGAGAACGGCATGCTCGGCATCGGGCCGTTCCCCTATGACGACGAGGTCGATCCCGATCTGATCAACGCCGGCAAGCAGACGATCAGCGAGCTGCCGCAAAGCGCCTATTTCGGCAGCGAACAGAGCTTCGCGATGATCCGCGGCGGGCATATCGACCTGACCGTTCTGGGTGCAATGGAGGTCAGCGAGGGCGGCGACATCGCCAACTGGATGATCCCCGGCAAGATGATCAAGGGCATGGGCGGCGCGATGGACCTCGTCGCCGGCGTCAAGCAGATCATCGTCGTGATGGATCACAATGCCAAGGATGGCAGCCCGAAGTTCATTCCCGCCTGCACGCTGCCGCTGACGGGCAAGAACGTCGTCGACATGATCGTCACCGACCTCGCCGTCTTCCGGCGGCCCGATCACGATTCGCGCTTCCGGCTGGTCGAACTCGCACCCGGCGTGACTGCCGACGAGGTCGCGGCGAAGACGACGGCCGCCTATCAGGTGGCGCTGTAACGATCGGCACGCTGCGCAAGGACGCCTGAGGAGGGACGATGCGCTGGCTGATCGGGATCGGGTTGATCGGGCTGATCGTCGGCATCCTCTACGCGACCGTGTCCGGGCCGCGATGGCTGAGTATAGCCGATGGCGTGATGGGCGGTGGCCGCGGGGTCGAGCGGGTCGCGGACGGCGTGCCGTTCGGGTCGCACGGGCAGACGCTCGACGTATGGCGACCCACCGGGGCAGCGAGCCGGCGGCCCGTCGTGATCTTCATCTATGGCGGCGGCTGGGTGAATGGCGACCGCGCCGCCTATGCCTTCGCCGCGCGGGCCTTCGCCAGGGCAGGGTTCGTCGTGGTGGTGCCCGATTATCGCAAGGTCCCGGGCGTGCGCTTCCCGGCTTTCGTTCAGGACGGCGCCGATGCGCTGCGCTGGGTGCATGACCATGTCGCGGAGTATGGCGGCGATGCGGGGCGGATCGCGGTCGCGGGCCATTCGGCCGGCGCCTATAATGCGGTGATGCTGGCGATCGACCCACGCTGGCTGCGCGACGTCGGGCTGGCGCCCGATACGATCAAGGCGGTGGTGGGGCTGTGCGGCCCGTACGACTTCTTCCCGTTCGATTCGAAACGATCGATCGACGCTTTCGCTGGCGTAGTTGACGGCCCCGCGACGCAGCCGATCCGCTATGCCCGCCCCGGATTGCCACCGATGCTGCTGGTGACGGGCAGCGCCGACACGCAGGTGAAGCCGCGCAACGCCATCGCATTGGCGCAGAGGCTGAAGGCAGCGGGTTCGCCGGTGGAACTGCGCGACTATAGTGGCCTCAGCCACGAGGACGTCGTCATGGCGCTCTCGGTGCCGTTCCGCGGCAAGGCCCCGGTGCTGCACGACAGCCTCGCGTTCCTGGATCGGATATTGGGGACGGGGAGGGTGAAATGAGCTACTCGTTGATCACCGCCAACCGCAATTATTCCAGCTGGTCGCTGCGGCCCTGGCTGTTGATGACGGCGCTTGGCATTCCGTTCGAGGATCGGATCGAACCCTTCGCGCAGGCCGATAATTGGCAGGCGTTCCGCGCCTTCTCGCCGACCGGTCAGGTGCCCGTCCTGATCGACGGTGACCGAACGATCTGGGACTCGCTGGGTATCGTGATGTATCTCGCCGATCGGCACGATGGTATCTGGCCGGCGCACGAGGATGCGCGCGCCTGGGCGCAGAGCGCGGTCGCGGAGATTCATGGCGGGTTCGCGGCGTTGCGCAACGAACGGACGATGAACGTCGGGGTGCGTGCCGATCTCAACCCGGGCTCTGCCGCTCTGGCGCGCGATGTCGCGCGGATTGCCGAGCTCTGGGGCGAGGGGCTTGCTCGCTTCGGCGGACCATGGCTGGCTGGCGGTGCCTTCACCGCGGTTGATGCCTTCTACGCGCCTGTCGCCTTCCGTGCCCGCACCTATGGCATCGACGTGGGGAAGGCGGCGCAGCGCTGGGTCGCTACGATCCTGGCGCATCCCGACGTCCTTCGCTGGGAAGCGGTGGCGCTGACAGAGAACTGGCGTGAGCAGGCGCATGAGGCAGGATATTCGCGCCTGCGGGACGATAACGGCGGACCATCGTAAATAGGCGATCGGTCCGGCAATAATCTGTCGCACAGCCTTTCGCCGACGCATCGTTTCGGTTAACGGGAGCGCCATCATGGCATCCCGACCACAGACCCTGTACGAAAAGATCTGGAACGCGCACGTCGTCGAAACGCGCGACGATGGCACGTGCCTGATCTACATCGACCGCCACCTCGTCCACGAGGTCACCAGCCCGCAGGCGTTCGAGGGGCTGCGCGCCGCCGGGCGCCGCGTCCGTCGCCCCGAGCTGACGTTGGCGGTGCCCGACCACAATCTGCCGACGACGCCGCGCGTCGATGCCAGCGGGCGCCTGATCCCGATCGCCGATCCCGAAAGCGCGCAGCAGCTCGACGCGCTCCGCCGCAACACCGCGGAGTTCGGCGTCGACTATATCGATGCGACCGCGGCGGAGCAGGGCATCGTCCATGTCGTTGGGCCGGAACTGGGCTTCACGCTGCCGGGCACGACGCTCGTCTGCGGCGACAGCCACACATCGACGCACGGGGCGCTCGGCGCGCTCGCCTTCGGGATCGGGACCAGCGAGGTCGAGCATGTCCTCGCCACGCAGACGCTGCTGCTCAGCCCGTCGAAGACGATGGAGGTCCGCGTCGACGGCACGCTCGGCTATGGCGTCAGCCCCAAGGACGTGATCCTCGCGATCATGGGCCGCGTCGGCGCGGCGGGCGGCACCGGCAATGTCTTTGAATATACCGGCGACGTCGTGCGCGATATGTCGATTGAGGGGCGGATGACGCTCGCCAATATGTCGATTGAGGGCGGTGCGCGTGCCGGCCTCGTCGCGCCGGACGACACGACCTTCGCCTATCTGAAGGGCCGGCCGATGGCGCCAAAGGGCGACGAGTGGGATCGGGCGGTGGCCTGGTGGCGCAGCCTCGCGACCGATGCCGGCGCGTGCTACGACAAGAGCGTCACCCTGCAGGCCAGTGAGATCGCACCGTCGCTCACCTGGGGTACGAGCCCCGAGGATGTCGTGCCGATCACCGGCGTTGTCCCCGAACCCGACAGCTTCGCCGATCCCGCCAAGCGCGAGGCGGCGCGACGCAGCCTCGACTATATGGGCCTGACGCCGGGCACCGCGATGCAGGACGTCGCGATCCAGCACGTCTTCATCGGCAGCTGCACCAACAGCCGGATCGAGGATCTGCGCGCCGCCGCGGCGGTGGCGGATGGACGCCGCGTCGCGGATGGCGTGCGCGCGATGGTCGTCCCCGGATCGGGGCTGGTCAAGCGACAGGCGGAGGCGGAGGGCCTCGACCGCGTGTTCGTCTCGGCGGGCTTCGAATGGCGCGAGCCGGGCTGTTCGATGTGCCTCGCGATGAACCCGGACAAGGTGCCGGCGGGCGAGCGCTGTGCCTCGACCTCCAATAGAAATTTCGTGGGACGTCAAGGACCTGGCGCGCGGACTCATTTGTTGTCGCCGGCAATGGCGGCTGCTGCCGCGGTGACGGGACGGCTCGCCGATGTGCGCGATGTGATGGGAGGACGATGATGAAGAAGGTTCTGGTGTTGCTCGTTGCCGGCGCGATGATGAGCGGTGTGGCCGCCTATGTCGCCGGTGCGCGTGTGCTCACCCATCCGGCCGCGACCCAGCGCTGACGCCGATGCAGCCCGTCACGACCGTCAGTGGCACCGCCTATCCCTGGGGTGCCAAGAATATCGACACCGACATCATCATCCCGGCGCATTGGCTCAAGACCATCACGCGCTCCGGACTGGGCCGGGGTGCGTTCGAAACGATACGCGCGCAGCCGGGTAACGTCTTCGACGATCCCCGCTATGCCGGCGCGCCGATCCTGATCGCCGGCGACAATTTCGGCTGCGGATCGAGCCGCGAACACGCCGCCTGGGCGCTCGCCGACATGGGCGTAAAAGCCGTCATCGCGCCCAGTTTCTCCGACATCTTTTCGGGCAACGCCTTCAAGAACGGCATCGTCCCCGTCGTCCTCCCCCAAGAGGCGGTCGACCGGCTCGTCGAGGTGGCGAAGGAGCAGCCGATTACCGTCGATCTCGAGACGATGACGGTCACGACCCCGTATCAGGATCGCTTCACCTTCGAACTCGACCCGTTTCGTCGCCGTTGCCTGATGGAGGGGCTGGACGAAGTCGGTCTGACACTGGCAAGAGATACCGCGATTTCGAAATTCGAAGGTGCGGTCGAGCAGAGCCGCCCCTGGATCGGGAGTAGGAGCGGGTATGCGAGCATTGCTGTCGACGGCGCCGGGCGGACCTGAAACTCTAGAGCTGACGGAATCGCCCGATCCAGTACCTGCCAAGGGGCAGGTCCTGGTCGCGGTGAAGGCCTGCGCGATCAACTATCCCGACGTCCTGATCATCGAGGACAAATATCAGTTCAAGCCGCAGCGCCCGTTTGCACCCGGTGGTGAGATCGCCGGTGTCATCGAGGCGCTGGGCGAGGGCGTCACCGACTGGCAGGTCGGCGATCGCGTGATGGGCGTGATCGGCCACGGCGGCCTTGCGAGCAAGATCGCCACCGAGCCGCAGCGCCTCTACCGTTTGCCCGAAGACCGCAGCTTCGCCGAGGGCGCGGCGCTGATCCTCACCTACGCCACCACCATCCATGCGCTGCTTGACCGCGGGCGCCTAGCGGAAGGGCAGTCGCTGCTCGTGCTTGGCGCGGCGGGTGGTGTCGGCCTCGCGGCGATCGAGCTGGGCAAGGCCTATGGTGCGCGGGTCGTCGCGGCGGTGTCGTCGGAGGAGAAGGCGGCGGCCGCCAAGGCTGCGGGCGCCGACGAGACAATCATCTATGGCCGCGCGCCGTTCGACAAGGAGCAGTCCAAGGCGCTCGCCGAACAGTTCAAGGCGGCGGGCGGCCGCGGCGGCTTCGATGTGATCTACGATCCGGTGGGCGGTGACTATGCCGAGCCGGCTCTGCGTTCGATCGCCTGGGAGGGGCGCTATCTGGTCGTCGGTTTCCCGGCGGGTATTCCGAAGCTGCCGCTCAATCTCACGCTGCTGAAGAGTTGCGATGTCTGCGGCGTGTTCTGGGGCGCGTTCGCCGCACGCGATCCGCAGGCGAATGCTGCGCATGTCGACACGCTGTTCCGTTTGTGGCGGGAGGGGCGCATCGCGCCGCGCGTCACGGAAACCTTTGCGTTCGAACGGGGTGGCGATGCGATCGCCAAGATGGCCGCACGCGGGGCGATCGGCAAACTGGTGGTCGAGGTCGGTTGACCTCGGCCACCGGGCGGGGCGGTTAGCGTACCGCGAATACGACAGCCAGGATCATCGCCCACAAAAACAGCGAGATCCCCGTGCCGATCATCACGCCGGTCAGCGGCGTGGCGCGGTGGTCGTGAGTGCCGGAATGCGTGCCGGCGGTGAGAGGCGCGTTGGTCATTGTCCTTCTCCAGCGGGTCGATCTTTGCGTCGTACCCTATATTCAATATCTCATAACCCGCTTAACGGTTCCATAACGTAGGCGTTACGTTTTACTTATTTTGCACGCCCCGTCGTGAGAGCTGATCGTGCGGCACAGCCGCGTGCGTTGCGCGGGCGGTCACCCGCTCCTATGTGGAGACCGAAACAGACCGCCCCGGGGGAAATGGCCGCGATGACGATGTTCGACGATCGGGAAAAGGCATTTGAG
Organism: Sphingomonas sp. DC5200-1; assembly: GCF_049897245.1. NCBI lineage: Bacteria > Pseudomonadati > Pseudomonadota > Alphaproteobacteria > Sphingomonadales > Sphingomonadaceae > Sphingomonas > Sphingomonas sp. DC5200-1. The sequence continues at coordinate 31,509 of NZ_JAFCVW010000016.1, read as the reverse complement.
GGGCAGTTCGCCCGCGCCGAGGAAATGGCGTTTCGCATCACCGCGCGCCGCAACCGTCTGCTGGGCCAGTGGGCCGCGGAGCTGATGGGTTTGACGCCGGAGGAAACGGACTCCTATGCGAAGTCGGTCGTCCAGGCGGATTTCGAGGAAGCGGGCGATGAAGACGTCGTGCGCAAGTTGCTGGGCGACCTCACCGCCGCGCGTGTCGAAACCGACGATGCCACCGTGCGCCGCGCGCTCGCCGACAAGGCGATCGAAGCGCGTCGCCAGCTGATGCAGCCGGAGTAAGCACCGCGATGCCGATGGCCGCTGACGATATCGCCGCGCTGATCCGCGCCGCCATTCCCGATGCCGAGGTCGAGATCACCGATCTTGCCGGCGACGGAGACCATTATGCCGCACGCGTCGTGTCGGCGAGCTTCGCGGGCCTGCCGCTGCGCCAGCAGCATCAGGCGGTGTACGCGGCGCTCGGCGGCCGGATGGGCGGCGAACTCCATGCGCTGCAACTCAAAACCGCAGCAGCCTGAGGATAGAGACCATGACCGACGATACCCACGCCCGCATCGACGCCGTCGTTAAGAACAATGCGGTGGTGCTGTTCATGAAGGGCAGCCCGCTGTTCACGCAGTGCGGCTTTTCCAGCCGTGCGGTGGCGATCCTCGACCATCTCGGCGTCAGCTACGAAAGCGTCGATGTGCTGCAGGACCAGGCCATCCGTCAGGGCATCAAGGCCTATTCCGATTGGCCGACGATCCCGCAGCTCTATGCCGGCGGCGAGTTCATCGGCGGGTCGGACATCATGATGGAAATGTACGAAAGCGGCGAACTGGCGACGCTGCTGAAGGGCGAAGCCGCCGCGCAGTAAGCGCGGGCTTCGATGCCTGCCCGGCGAGATCGGGCATCGGGCGGGCGCCGTATGGCGTCCGCCTTTCTGTTTTTTGTGGCTGTTGTGCGCTTGGTTGGCTCGCGGTCTGGCGATCCGCTGAGGGAGGATCGGCCTCGCATGGCAAATCGGCCGGGTGCGGGTGGGCCGGTGCGTGATACGGTCCCGCGGCTGGCCCACCCTGCTGAAGCGTCGAACGCTCGGCTGCCCTGACATAAGCATCCGGCGTGCCAATCGTACCAACCAACGGGAATGGCTACACTTGGGTGGTTAACGCTGCGAGGCTCGCTGGCGCAGCTGTAAAATTCTTCGACAACGGCCACACGCCGGCGCCGCTCGCGGTTTGGAACCGCCACATGCCCTATTGACTACGCTCGTAATCGGAGCGATCACAGCTGTAGTCGATAGAGGAGCGTAACCGTGGCCGAACGAATCAGCGATGCCGAGCATGCGGTGATGGAGGTCCTGTGGGACGAATCGCCTCTCACCGCGCAGGACGTGGCGGAGCGGGTCGATCCGGCGCGGGGCTGGAGCGCCAATACGGTCAAGACACTGCTCGGCCGGCTGCTCGCCAAATCCGCAATCGCGCACCAGGAGGATGGCCGCCGGTATCTCTACCGCCCGATCGTCGCGCGCGACGATTACGTGTCGGGCGAATCGAAGCGGCTGATCGACCGTCTGTTCGGTGGCAAGCTGACCCCGCTCGTCGCCCACCTCGCCGAGCGCGATGAGTTGAGCGCGCAGGATATCGCCGAGATCGAGGCGCTGCTGAAGGACCTGAAACAATGAGCGCGCTGCTGCCCGGCGCGCCGTTCCTCGGCTGGCTTATCGAGGCGCTGGCCGCTTCCACGCTATTGATGGGGCTGGCGTTGCTGATCCGCCGTCCGGTTCGCGAGGCATTCGGACCGCAGATTGCCTATGCGCTGTGGGCCTTGCCACTGCTCCGCCTGCTACTGCCGCCCTTGCCGGCCGGCCTGCGGCAGGCGGCAGCCACCCCGCTCAGCCAGGCGAGCGAGACGATCACGATCATGGTCGTGGGGCAGGGCGCCACCGCGGTCGCGCCCGCCGTCGCGCCGATGGCCGAAGGTGCGCCGATCGCCTGGGGCCCGATCGTCGGTGGAACGCTGGCGCTGCTGTGGGGCGTGGGCGCGCTCGGCTTCCTGCTATGGCATCTCACCAGCCATACGCGCTTCTGTCGGCGCCTGCTCGGCACTGCGGCTCACGTGGAGGAGATGCGCGGCGTGCGTGTCATCGCCAGCGACGCGGCGCCCGGGCCGCTCGCCTTCGGTGTGCTCCGCCGCTACGTCGCCTTCCCGCTCGATTTCGCCGATCGCTACGATGCCGACGAGCGCGAACTCGCGCTGGAGCATGAGATCGGCCACCACCAGCGCGGCGATCTGATCGCCAACTGGATCGCCCTGGCGGTGCTCGCGCTCCACTGGTTCAATCCCGTCGCCTGGCGCGCCTTCCGCGCCTTCCGCGCCGATCAGGAGCTGGCCAACGACGCCCGCGTGCTCGCAGGCCGCTCCGCCATCGACCGTCACGCCTATGCCTGCGCCATCGTGAAGGCGGCGCACGGCGGGGCCGTGTCGGCCGCCTGCCACCTGCACACCATCGACGATCTGAAAGGGAGGATCCGTATGCTGACCACCATGCCGCGTTCGCGTCGGCGTCTCGCGACCGGGGGCGTGCTGATGTCCGCCGTCGTCCTTACCGGCCTTGGCCTCACCGCCTCGGGCACCAGTGCTGCCAAGGCGATCAGCGGCAAGGTGGGTGATACGATCGGCGTCGACCTGCAAGCCCAGCCGCCAGCACCGCCGGCCCCTCCCGTCGCGCCCGCGCACCCGGCACCCGCTACCGCGCCCGACGTGGCGGCGATCGCGGCCGTGCCGGCGCCTCCTCCGGCTCTCGAGGCGCCCGACGCGCCTGCCGCACCGCCCGTTCCCGCCGTTCCCGCAAAGGCGCGCCGCGTCGTGATTAAGACGGAGAAAGACGGCAAGACGGCGACCTTCACCTCCGACATGAACGGCCATTTCGATGACGCCGCGATCGAGAAGATGGTGGCCGACGCGCAGGCGAACACGCCCGAGGTGACGTCGCGCAACTGCACCGACGGCGTCGATGGCAACCCGCGCAAGTTCGTGATCCAGACGGTCAGGAACGGCAAGCGCGCGATGATCGTGTGCAACAATCGCATCGAGGCGGCATCGGCGTCCGCTGCAGCGGCCGGTGCCTATGCCACTGCCAAGGCGGGTGTGATGCTTCACTACAAGCGCGACGCGCTGCAGACAGCACTTGCCAGTGTCACCGCGACGCGCGCCAGCATCGCCAACAACGCCAGCATCCCGCCCGCCGACCGTGCCTCCGCCCTGAAGGATATCGACGACGCGCTGGTCGAGCTGCGCAACGAGATGGCGGATATCGGTAAGGACTGACGTCCCGATCCGATACCGGCCTCGAACCTCCCCGCGCACGGTCCCGCGTGGGGAGGTTTTGCTTGCGCCCGGGGCCACCGCACGCCACATCGATGGACAATGCCCGCGCATCCGACCGGAATCCCGATCCAGCTCGAGCCGCTCGTCACGCGCGTGCTCGCGCCCAATGCCTCGCCCTACACCTATAGCGGCACGCAGACGCACGTCGTCGGCACCACCGATCTCGCGATCATCGATCCAGGCCCCGACGATCCCGCGCATATCGCCGCCCTGCTGGATGTCGTCGCCGGCCGGCCGGTGACGGCGATCGTCATCACGCATCACCATCGCGATCACAGCCCCGCCAGCCGACCGCTCGCCGCGACCACCGGCGCACCCATCGTCGGCCCGCGCGCTTACCATGTCGCGGACGAAGCCCTGCCTTTGGACGCCGCCTTCGACGCCGATTACGCGCCCGATCGCGTGCTGGAGGAGGGCGACACCGTCAGCGGCGACGGCTGGACATTGCGCGCTATCGCGACGCCCGGCCATACCTCCAACCATCTCGCCTATGCGCTGCCCGAAAGCGGCGCGCTGTTTTCGGGCGACCATGTAATGGGCTGGGCGACCAGCGTCGTCTCGCCGCCCGATGGCGATATGGGCGACTATATGGCGAGCCTCGACAAGCTGATGGGTCGCGACGATCGCGTCTATTATCCCGGTCATGGCGAGGCGGTGGACAATCCGCAGCGGCTGGTGCGCGGAATGCTCGGCCATCGCAAGCAGCGCGAGGGGCAAATCCTGCGCCTGCTCCGCGAAGCCCCGATGGCCATCCCGGCGATGACCGCGCGCATGTACGTCGGGCTCGACCCGCGGCTGCTCGGCGCGGCGGAGCGATCAGTGCTCGCGCATCTGTACGACCTGCGCGATCGCGCACTGGTGGAGGAGGAAGGAGACACATGGCGGATCCGCGCGTGATCGATCCTGCAACGCCGCCGGCCCGCGGATCGATCGGATCGTTCCTGGGCAAGGCCGCGGGCGTCATCGTCCTGCTGGCGCTCGCCGTGCTGCTCGGCCTGTGGGCGATCCAGCGATATGTCGAACGGCGGCTCGCGCCCGATCCCACCACGGTCGCCAGCGCCAGCCTGCAGGGATTGCGCGAACAGAACCGGCTGTCGGCCTTTGCGGCGCGCTTCGTCGCGGTATCGACCTCGCGCCAGTCGCAGCTTGGCCTTTCGACCGAGAAGACGCTGATCATGCCGGGCACCGTCCGCTACGAAGTGGACCTCGCCAAGCTGACGCCCTCCGACGTCATTTGGGACGCTGGCACCAAGACGCTGTCGGTGCGCCTGCCGCCGGTGGAGATCGACGGGCCGCAGATCGATCTGGCGCAGCTGCGCGAATATGGCAGCGGCGGCATCCTGTCGCACGTCACTGATGCCGAGGCGCGACTCGATACGGCCAACCGGCGGGCCGGTCAGGCCGAACTGGTGCGGCAGGCGCGCGACGCCGCACCGATGAAGCTCGCTCGCGATGCGACGCGCCGGGCGGTGGAGACCAGCTTCGCCATGCCGCTGCGCGCGGCCGGGATCGACGCGCAGGTGAAGGTGCGCTTTGCCGACGATCCGACGCCATCCGGCGAGCGTTGGGACACCAGCCGGTCATTGCAGGAAGTTCTTGGCAACGCAGAGTGAGGCCCGGCGTTGAGCCCGGCGTGGGTATCGCCTAACGGGGGTGTCATGGAACTGACGACCAATCTGGCAGGGCTGGACCTGCGCGCCGAGATCGACCGCCTCCGCAAGGAGCGCAACGCCGTCATCCTCGCGCATTACTATCAAAAGCCCGAGTTGCAGGACCTGGCCGATTTCGTCGGTGACAGCCTCGACCTCAGCCGCAAGGCACAGGCGACCGATGCCGACGTCATCGCCTTTTGCGGCGTGCGCTTCATGGCCGAAACCGCGAAGATCCTCAGCCCCGACAAGACGGTCGTGCTGCCCGACATGGATGCCGGGTGCAGCCTGGAAGACAGCTGCCCGCCCGAACAATTCGCTGCCTTCCGCGCCGCGCATCCCGATCACATCGCGCTGACGTACATCAACTGCTCGACCGAGGTGAAGGCGCTCAGCGACATCATCGTCACCTCCTCATCCGCGGAAACGATCCTCGCCCAATTGCCGCGCGATCAGAAGATCATCTTCGGCCCCGACCGCAATCTCGGCGGCTACCTCCAGCGCAAGACCGGGCGCGAGCTATTGCTCTGGCCGGGCGTGTGCATCGTGCATGAGGCATTCAGCGAGACCGAGCTGCTGAAGCTCAAGGCGGAATATCCCGGCGCCCCCGTCGCGGCGCACCCCGAATGCCCCGCGGTGATCCTGGATCACGCCGATTACGTCGGTTCGACGCGCGGCATCCTGGAATATGCCAATGCGATGCCCGGCGACACGCTGATCGTCGCGACCGAGCCGCACATCATTCACCAGATGGAAAAGGCGATGCCGACCAAGCGCTTCATCGGTGCGCCGGGTGCGGACGGCAATTGCAACTGCAACATCTGCCCGTACATGGCGCTCAACACACTGGAAAAGCTGTATATCGCCCTGCGTGACCTCACGCCGCGCATCGAGATCGAGGAAGGGCTGCGGATCAAGGCGAAGAAGAGCCTGGATGCCATGCTGGCGCTCGCCTCGACCAGCGTGGGCAAGGGCGATCTGGGGCCGGCACCGGTGGCGCCGGTTCCCGTCACGGGGGACTGACGCGTCAGCGCGACGATGTCGGGGTCGACGCGCCGAGAAGTTCGTGCGCGGCACCGAGGTGGATCGCCACCATCGTCAGCTCCAGCGTATCGGCCAAGGCCAAAGCAGCCGCAAGTAACCGGCGCAATTCGGCCTCGTCAGCATCGTCATCCATCTGTCGCCCTCCCGTCCCCGTCACATGTGATCGCCGCTTTTTCCTTTCGGCCCCCCAATAGGATGATCCAGCCATGCGCTTCCGTCTGGACGGCTTCGACACCGACGCCTTCATCGCCGCCACCCTGGCGGAGGACTTGGGGGAGGCGGGCGATATCACCTCTGCCGCGGTGATCCCGGCAGAGGCGCGCTTCGCCGGCGTGATGGACACGCGCGAGCCGATCGTGGTCGCGGGGCTGGCGCTGGCAGAGGGCTTTTTTCGCGCGCTCGATCCGCAGGCGGTGATCACGCCGCTCGCGGCCGATGGCGATCGTGTGCCGGCCGGCACGGACCTGATGCGGATCGAGGGATCGGCGCGTGCGATGCTGACCGCCGAACGCTCGGCGCTCAACACCGTACAGCATCTGTCCGGCATCGCCACGCTGACCCGTCAGTACGTCGATGCGATCGCGGGTACGGGCGCGACCCTGCTCGATACGCGCAAGACGATCCCGGGGCTGCGCCGGCTCGAAAAATACGCCACGCGCGTTGGCGGGGCGCAGAACCATCGCATGGGTCTGTGGGATGCGGCGATGATCAAGGACAATCACGTCGCGGTCGCGGGCGGCATCGCCGCGGCGGTGCAGCGTGCAGTCGCAGCCGGGATCGAGCGGATCATCGTCGAGGTCGACTCGCTCGACCAGATCGCGCCTGCGCTGGACGGGGGTGCGACGCATCTGCTGCTCGACAATATGGCCCCCGATATGCTGCGCCAGGCGGTGGCGATGATCGGCGGCCGCGTGCCGACCGAGGCGTCGGGCGGCGTCCGTCTCGACACGATCCGCGCCATCGCGGAAACGGGCGTGACCTATATTTCGGTGGGGCGGCTGACCCAGTCGGCGCCGGCGGCGGATATCGGGCTGGATTTCGCGCTGCTGTGATCGTGGCGGCTTGCACGGCGCCGCTGCGCGGCTAGGCTGCCGCGCATCTGTTCTGCTTGGGGGCACCCATGATCAAACCACCGTCGATCGCGCGTTTCGAACAATTCTACTGGGCCTCGGTCATCCTCGGCCTGATCAACACCGCCCTCAACTGGAAGACCTCGCAGGCGCTGATTGCCGCCAATCCGGTCCTCGCCGGCGCCAGCTGGATCGTGCCGGTAACGCAAGTGATCGGCCTGATTATCGCCGTACTGCTCTGGTTCTTCATCGTCCGCCGGCCCAGCGTCGTGGCCAAGTGGATCCAGGTCGTATTCGCTGCTCTCGGCGCGTTCGGCATAGCCTCGGCGCTGTTCATGCTGGCGATGGGGCGTGTGCCGGTCACCATCCAGGTCGTGCTCGGGCTCGTGGCCAACATCCTCTACATCGCCGCCGCAGTGATGCTGTTCAAGCCGGACGCCAAGGAATGGCTGGGCGAGGGGCGCGACCCCGACGATATCGAGGCGCCGCGCGTATGATCGGCCGACTTCTGCTCGCCGCCACGGCGATCGCGGTGCCGGCCGCGGCTCAGGCGCAAAGCTATCGCTGCTCGGCCCCGACCCAGATCGATCGGCCGCGCCCCGATCTGGCCGACGCCCGCCAGCCGCAGCGGCTGCTGCCGATCGGCGGCTATACGCTGGCGATCACCTGGGCTCCGCAATTCTGCCACGAGCATGCGCGCGACGCCTCGGCCCGTTTCCAGTGCGGCAACGGCAATCGCTTCGGCTTCACGCTGCACGGCCTGTGGCCGGATGGCGTGGGCAAGGACTGGCCGCAATATTGCCAGGCGACACCGCTGCTGTCGCGAGAGGTGATCCAGCAGAACATCTGCTCGACGCCGTCGGCGCAGCTGCTCCAGCACGAATGGTCGAAGCACGGCACCTGCATGTCGGGCTATACGCCGGAGCGCTATTTCGCGCAGTCGACCGGCCTGTACGCGAAGCTGCGCTATCCTGACATGAACGCGCTGTCCCGCCGTCCGCTGACCGCGGGCAAGCTGGCGCAGGCGGTGGCGGATGCCAATCCCGGCCTCACCGCCGACATGATGCGGATCACCGCGAACCGTCGCGGCTGGCTGGACGAAATCTGGCTCTGCCTCGACAAGACGTTCCGCTATCAGCGCTGTCCGGCGCACCAGGGCGGACTGGCACCTAACGCCAGCGTGAAGATCTGGCGCGGCATGCGCTGATTTCGTCGCCGTCCGGGCCGGTACGCACCGGCCCGGCGGTCAGCCGATGATCGTCGCCGTCGCCGGGTGATGACGGTCCAGATGCTTGAGGATGATCCGCAGGTTGCGCGTGTTCGATCGGAAGAAGAAGTCGGGCACTGCGCCGACGAAGGGGATGAGGCCCAGCGCCCAGTCGATCCCGACATTGCCGAACATCCGCGCCATCTGCAGCTTCGACATGCCGAGGTTGCGCGCTTCCCAGACCAGCCACGACCCGATCAGCGCCGCGATCGTCGTCCCGACGACGGGCACGAGGTCGAGCAACACGTCCATGCCCACCTTGCGATTGGTGCCGGGCAGCGTGAACAGCCCCTCCATCACGCGCTCCATCGCTTCCAGGCGGATGCGGACCGATGCTGGGTCGCGCCCGGTCGGCAGCGTTGCGATCAGCGGACGCATGTCCATGGGACGGGGCCGGCGGGGCGTGGTCTGTGCCATGCCGCTTAATTGGTGTCATCGCGCAGCCGGTTCAACGGGTGCCAGGCGCGCGTGTTCGGGCGCCACTGCCTCAGCCGCAGCGCGACCAGCGACCAGCGCAACGGCCGCGCGATCGGGATGAAGGCGGTGTCGACTGCCAGCGCGGCATCGGCCTGGCCGATCAGCCGGGCACGGTCGGCCATCGTCGGGGCATCGCGGGCGGCGATCAGTGCGGCACGGGCCTCGTCCCCGCACGGCGCACAGGCAGTGGCGAGATACCAGCGCGCGCTGTCATAGGGGGCCACCTGATCGACGAGGCGCAATTCGGCGGGGGCGGTCATTGCGACGCGTTCCGGCGTGATCCCGATCGCATAGAGCGCCGCGGCCATCTGACCATAAATTAAGGTCGCGCCGGGCCCCGGCGGCAGGGCAATCCGCATCCGCACAGGCGCACCAAACGCCGCGACCCGCGCCTGAGCGTCCGCGATCCGCTGCTCGGGCGACAGCAGCGCCCAGCCGGGGATCGCTGGCGGCGCCCCCGAATCGAGCGACTCGGGCAGGATGCGCTCGGCCGTCTCCCAGCCCGGCATCACCGCCGCGGTCACTGCGGCGCGATCGATCGCGCCGTTCAGCGCGGCGCGATTGCCCGGATCGGCGAGGAAGCCGTCCCGCGAGGCGATGGCGAAGCCGAACAGGCCGACGGCGGGATCGAGGCGGAGATTGGCCGGCGCAACCTGTGCGAGGCTCAGCAGCGGCCAGTCGGCGAAGGTGCCGCCGGTGACGTAGTCCGAATCGCGGGCGACGAAGCGGACGATGGCGCGTGCAGCCCGTTCGCCGATCAGCCGCACGTCGTCTTCGGGGCGGGTCGTGCGGTGATCCTCGGGATCGGCACGCGTCCGGTCGAATGCCGGGCGGAGCAGCAGGCTGCGATGGGCGGCGCTGACGATCCGCATCGGTCCCGCGCCGCCCGCACTGCCGATCCCGCCGCTGCGCCACAGCGCGAGTTCGGGCTGGGCGAACAGCTTGAGCAAATCGGGGCGGGGGCGCAGCAGCCGCACTTCGATGACCTGCGGCGTCATCGTGACGATCTCGTCGATCGCCGTCAGGAACGGGGCGAGGGGGTTGCGCGAGCCGGGGGCGATCTGGCGCCGGAGCTGCGCGACGACTTGGTCGGCGGTGACCGCGCTGCCATCCGGCCATTGGGCGTCGCGGAGGCGGAAGATGTAGCTGGTGCCTTGATCGATGACGATCCAGCGTTCGGCGAGCCCCGGTTCGATCTGGCCGCTGGCGTCGAACCGCACCAGCCCCTCTGCCGTCGCATCGAGCAGCAGCCGGGTCGGCGTATTGGGCAACGTGCGGCTGGGATCGGCAAGCCGCGGAGCGGTGCCGATCGCACTGGCGACGACCGGCCCCGAATCGGGCCGCCGGTCGCAACCGGCCAGCGTCGCGGTCAACGCCAGCGCAAAAGCCGTGGTGCGGACGGCGGGACTCGAACCCGCACTCCATAGGAAGCCGATTTTAAGTCGGCTGCGTCTACCGGTTTCGCCACGTCCGCACACAGGGGCACGACAAGCGCACGTGGGTGCGGGCGTCAAGTCACGACCGGCATTTCATCGCCATGCGGAGCGAAGATAGTCCGCCGGGCGACGACGCGGTGCGTCACGTCACACGTTCAGACGGGCGCGCATTTCCTTGCCGGGCTTGAAATAGGGGACGCGCTTGGCGTCGACATCGACGGTTTCGCCGGTGCGCGGGTTGCGACCGACGCGGGCATCGCGGGCGCGGGTCGAAAAAGCGCCGAAGCCGCGAAGTTCGACGCGGCCGTTCGCGGCAAGCCGCTGCGTGATCTCATCGAAGAAGGTGGTCACGATCGCCTCGACGTCGTGGCTCGTCAGCTCGGGGTTGAGATCGCAGAGTTTTTGAACGAGTTCAGATCGGATCACGGTACGGGCTCCCCCCGGCGCCAGGTTGCGGAGATTGATGAAGATCAATGCCCACGACGTATAGGGCCGCAACGAAGCCGATCCAAGGAAAAATATGTCAGGTCAGGACATTTCTGCCCCGACCTGACACATGGGTAAGTGTTACTTACTTCTTTTCGGCGTCCGAGCGGGCCTTCAGCGCCTCGCCCAGAATGTTGCCGAGCGTCGCGCCCGAGTCGGACGAGCCGTACTGAGCAACCGCCTGCTTCTCTTCGGCGATCTGCATCGCCTTGATCGAGAAGGTGGGCTTCTTCGAACGATCGAAGCCGGTGACCATCGCGTCGAACTTCTGGCCGACCTGGAAACGCTCCGGACGCTGTTCGTCACGGTCGCGGCCGAGATCGGTGCGCTTGATGAAGCCGGTCGCGCCATCGTCGCCCTGCTGTACTTCGAGGCCCGCATCGCGGACTTCGAGAACGGTGACGGTGACGATCGCGTTCTTGTTCAGACGGTCGCCCGCTGCCGCGATGCCGCCGGCCGCCGGGCCGCCGCGCTCGAGCTGCTTCATGCCGAGGCTGATGCGCTCCTTCTCGGCGTCGATGTCCAGAACGATCGCCTGAACGGTCTCGCCCTTGCGGTGCAGGTTGAGGGCATCCTCACCCGACACGCCCCAGGCGATGTCCGACATGTGGACCATGCCGTCGACGTCGTTGTCCAGGCCGATGAACAGGCCGAACTCGGTGGCGTTCTTGACTTCGCCCTCGACGGTCGAACCGATCGGATGGGCGGCGGCGAACGCTTCCCACGGATTGTTCTGCGCCTGCTTGAGGCCGAGGCTGATGCGACGCTTGTCCTCGTCGACCTCGAGCACCACGACATCGACTTCCTGCGAGGTCGAGACGATCTTGCCCGGGTGGACGTTCTTCTTGGTCCAGGACATTTCCGAAACGTGGACCAGGCCTTCGATGCCCGGCTCCAGCTCGACGAACGCACCATATTCGGTGATGTTCGTGACGCGGCCCGACAGCTTGGCGCCGACCGGATACTTCGCGCTCGCGCCATCCCACGGATCGGACTCGAGCTGCTTCATGCCGAGGCTGATGCGCTGCGTGTCCTTGTTGATGCGGATGATCTGCACCTTCACGGTGTCGCCGATCGCGATCATTTCCGACGGGTGGTTGACGCGCTTGTAGCTGAGGTCGGTGACGTGCAGCAGGCCGTCGATGCCGCCCAGGTCGACGAACGCACCGTAATCGGTGATGTTCTTGACGACGCCGTCGATGATCTGACCCTCGGCCAGGCTCTGGATGAGGCCCGAACGCTGCTCGGCGCGGGTTTCTTCCAGAACGGCGCGACGCGACACGACGATGTTGCCGCGCTTGCGGTCCATCTTCAGGATCTGGAACGGCTGCGGGATGTCCATCAGCGGCGTGACGTCACGCACCGGACGGATATCGACCTGCGAACCCGGCAGGAACGCAACGGCGCCCGACAGGTCGACGGTGAAGCCGCCCTTGACGCGGCCGAAGATCACGCCTTCGACGCGGGCGGTCTTGCTGAATTCCAGCTCCAGCTTGTCCCAGGCGGCTTCGCGGCGGGCGCGGTCGCGGCTGAGCATCGCTTCGCCATGCATGTTCTCGACGCGGTCGACATAGACTTCGACTTCGTCACCGACCTTCAGATCGGCCTTCTGGCCCGGTGCGGCGAATTCGCGCAGCGGCACGCGGCCTTCCGACTTCAGGCCGACGTCGATGACGGCCATGTCGTTTTCGATCGCGGTGACGGTGCCGTGAACGACACGGCCCTCGAAGCTGTCGGCACCGCCGAACATGTCATCGAGCATCGCGGCGAAATCGTCGCGGGTGGGTTGGGGCTGGGTAGCCATAGGGTTAGAGTGTCCTCGAGTTATTCTGTTTCCGGCCAAGCGGTTGGGTCCGCTGGTCTTGGCTGAAAACGCCGCGGCGACCCCATGCCGGTCGCGGCATCCATCGGGCGGGCGTGCAGCGGGAGGAATGCGATGCGCTGAATGCGAAAAGGGCGCGGTCCGCCAAGCGGTCGCGCCGTCCCCCGCCGAACACCTGCTCGCCGGACCGGCGCGCCATAGGGGAAATGCGGGCTTTTGGCAAGGCGCGGCGGGGGCGCGGCGGGGTAGCCGCGAATCGCCGTTCGGGGGCGCGAGGGCCCGCGGAAGTGGACGAAGTGGACGGTACGTAATCGTCGGAAACCAGGGGTCCGCAGCGCCCGGCCGAAGGTGGCGGGGCGGGGGACGGGCGGGTCATGGAGGGGGTGTAGCAGAAACGGGGTGTGTAGGACAGGTGCCGACACGGAAGGGACTGACTGGAATGGGTCCTAATTGTATTTGAGCGCTCGTTCCTCGCAGAGCCTGACGAAGCGATCTGCGGAGTCTTTCAACGACCGCTCGATGCCGAGGGAAATGTTGCGTCGGTAAGCCGCTTCCGAAAAATGGCGAATCGTGACGGAGTAGGTCGACCGGTTGCATTGTGAGTAGCCCGGATCGTTGCGCGGCGTGGTGACGATAGACCAGCGTGCAACCATCGATGCTATTCCCGGACGGCCGTGGGCAATGGCATCGGTGATGCTGAAGAACCATCCCGGCCGCTTGTTGAAAACCGTGCCTGCATTCATGAATTCTCGTTCAGAGCTTCGCAATGAGAAGTGTCCACCGGACCATATGTCGGCGTAGAAGGCGCAATCCGACCGATCCGATCGATGCCACCAAAGGTCGTCGAAGTTGTTGACCAAGACGCGGTAGGCATGATGACGTTTGCAGGGTACGACCCTCTCCGTCCGCAGCTCCCATTGGTTCTCTGATGAGGGGAAATTCAATTGATCCTCCACCCGATACGATTGGCGAACGGCGCAATTCGACGGTCGTGCGATGCGGCATTCGACTTGATGGTAGCGAATATGCGTTTTCACGGCATTAATCGCCGTCGATGCCGCGGATCGCTGTTCTAGCCCCGGCCAGCGCGATCGCATTTGCCGCTTCTTCCGCGATCATCAGCGCCGCAGCGGCGCTGTCGCGGATGCCGGACTATCGCCGCCAATTTGCGCCTGTGTAACTGTCCCGTCGTAAACAGTCCATAATGGACCCAGCAGGCCAATAAGGTCGTCTGGGGAACATCATGACATCCAAATTCATCCGCGTCGCCGGGGTCGGTGGCGCGTGCCTGATGCTTGTCGCACCGCAACTGGTGCTGGCGCAAACGGCCGGAACGATCGCTGCCGAGGACAAGGCCGGCGAGGACATCATCGTGTCGGGCAAGAAGCTGCCGACCACGGGGATCGAGATCGTCGATGCGCCCAAGGCGCGCGCGATCGTGACGCGGGACTATATCGAACATACCGTTCCGGGGCAGTCGATCTTCAATGCGATCAACATGGTGCCGGGCGTCAATTACGTCGCGGGCGATCCCTATGGCGGCAACGGCGGCAGTATCCGTATTCGCGGGTTCGATGCGTCGCGCATCGCCTTCAGCTTCGACGGGCTGCCGCTGAACGATGCCGGCAATTACGCCATCTATTCGAGCCAGCAGATCGATCCCGAACTGGTGCAGACGGTCAACGTCAGCTTCGGGTCGACCGACGTCGATACGCCCACCGCCAGCGCCTCCGGCGGCACGGTCAACTATCGCACGATCATGCCGACCGAACAGGTGAGCGCGACCGCGGTCTATTCGCACGGCCGCGGCAACATGAACCGCGTGTTCGGCCTCATCAACACCGGCGACCTCAACGCCAGCGGTACGCGGGCCTGGGTGTCGGCAAGCCACCAGAGCTACGCGCTCTATCCCTATTCGATCGTGCGCAAGAGCCAGTATAATGCGCGCCTCTATCAGCCGCTGGGGTCGGGCAAGGATTTCCTGTCGCTGGCCGGCTTCTTCTACCAGCATCGCAACATGGGCTTTGGGGGGGCGTCGGTCGCCACGGTCAACACGATCCTGGGCGGCGTGCTGCCGATCGCCACCGCGACCACCGCGACGCCATTGCGCGTCGACCTGACCCGCGCGCAATATGACCGCGTGCTGGGCGCGGCGACGACGTTCACCAACACGGCAGACTGCACGCTCGCCTCCGCGACGCCCGGCAAGGGCACGGTGCAGGACGACCGGTCGCTCTGCACCAACACGCGTCAGGTCGGGATCAACCCGGTCGATACCGGCAATGCGCGCTTCAACAGCCTGTTCACGCTGTCCGATCGGCTGACCTTCACGCTGGACGGCGGCTATAGCTATACGATGGCCAATGGCGGCGGCTCGACCGTGTTTGCCGAGAGCGACGCCAATGCCGGCTCGCGCGGCGTGTCTCGTAACCAGATCGGCCGCATCGGTGCCGGGATCGCGGCGGGGCGCGACCTGAACGGCGATGGCGACATGCTCGACTATGTCCGCGTCTTCTACCCCTCCAACACGCAGACGCACCGGCTGATCGCGATCGCGGGCCTGCGGTACGATATCGACGCCGCCAACCTGCTGCGGCTCGCCTATACCTGGGATCGCGCGCGGACCGCGCAGACGGGCGAGGCGGCGTATCTGGGCGTCAACGGCTATCCGAGCGCCGATTTCGGCGGACGCGACGGGTCGGTCGCGGTGCGCGATGCGGCGGGCAACGTGCTGAACAAGCGCAACCGGCTGACCTATTCGATCCTGCACCAGCTGTCGGGCGAATATCGCGGCCGACCCTTCTCGGACGATCTGTCGATCACGCTGGGCCTGCGCGCGGCCTTCTTCCGCCGCAACATGAGCAACGCCTGCTACACGATCCCGGGCAGCAGCAACGAGGCCTATTGCACCTCGCAGAGCGCGCAGCAGGTCGCGGCGGACGGCCGCGGCGCGACGTTCGGCGCGCCGTACGTGGGGCGCATCCGCGAATATCACGCCTTCCTGCCCAATGCCGGCTTGGTTTGGCAGATGACGCCGACGGCGAGCCTGTACGCAAGCTACAACCGCGGCTTCTCGGCGCCGACCACGGACATCTACGCCTATGACGACAAGGTCATCTCGCTGAAGGATCAGGAGGCGGTGCCCGAGCGCACGGACTCCTACGATGCGGGCCTGCGCTATTCGCGCGGTATCGTGCAGGCGCAGCTGGGCGGCTGGTACATCCGCTACGACAACCGCATCGTCAGCACGACGGTGCCGCTGGACGGTGGCGGCACGATCAGCGCCAGCCGCAACGTCGGCCGGGTCGACAGCAAGGGGATCGACGGGACGCTGATCGTCAACCCGACGCGCTGGCTGTCGCTGTACGGCTTCGGATCGTATCTGAAGGCCGAGCTGAAGGAGAATATCCTGAACGCCGCGACGGGCGCGGTGCTGATCGCCACCAAGGGCAAGTCGCTGGTCGATACGCCGAACTGGCAATATGGCGGCCGCGCGCAGGTGACGCTGCCGTACGTCGTGATGGGGGCGTCGGCCAAGCACGTCGGCGATCGCTTCATCACCGACGAGAATGACGCCATTTCCGCGGGGTACACGCTGGTCGACCTGGATGCCCAGGCGAAGCTGGACTGGGCCGGCCTGCCCAAGACGTACCTGCAGATCAACGTCACCAACCTGCTCGACACGCGCTATTACAGCAATGTCGGGACGGCGGCGCGGATCCGAGATGGCGGCTGGGTCAACTTCGGCAACGGGCGCACGGTCGTCGCCAGCCTGCACTTCGAGTTCTGAGCGGGCGTGCGGCGGATCGGCGGGCGTTATGCCCGGCCGGCCCGCCGCGCCTCGACCAGCGCGATCGCCTTCGCCACGCTCGCCTCGATGGTGAGGGTGCTCGTGTCGAGCAGTGCGGCGTCGGCGGCCATCGTCAGCGGGGCGGTGGAGCGGGCGCTGTCGCGGGCGTCGCGGGCGCGGATGTCGGCGAGGACCTTGTCGAAGGACACGTCGCTGCCGTGGCCTTGTAACTCGCGGTGGCGGCGTTGGGCGCGGACCTGGGGGGTGGCTTTCACGAACAATTTGGCGTCGGCGTCGGGCGCGATGACGGTGCCGATGTCGCGGCCGTCGAGCACCGCGCCGCCGGGCTGGCGGGCGAAGCGCTTCTGGCGCTGGAGCAAGGCGGCGCGGACGAGCGGGTGGGCCGACACGATCGAGGCGAGCTGGCCGATCGCGTCCTGGCGCAGCGCGGGGTCGTCGAGCAGGCCTTCGTCGAAATTGCACGCGGCGACGGCGTCGGCCTCGATGGCCGGGTCCAGCTCCATGCGCTGCACGGTCAGCGCGACCGCACGGTAGAGCAGACCGGTGTCGAGATGCGGCAGGCCGTAGTGGCGGGCGAGCGCCTTGGCGATCGTGCCCTTGCCGCTCGCGGCGGGTCCGTCGACGGCGATGATCATGCGTTGAGCCATTGCGGGGCGGCACCGAGGCGCGTCGCGGTGTCGACGAAAGCCGGGTAGCTGGTCGCGATCGGCGCGGCGTCGTCGATGCGGACGGGGCGGCTGCTGTGCATGCCGGCGACCGCCATGCTCATCGCGATGCGGTGGTCGAGCAGCGAGGCGACGCGGTCATTGCCGGTGCCGGGCAGGGGTTCGCCGTCGCGGCCTTCGATCGACAGGCCATCCTCGTGCTCGGTGACGCTAACGCCGGCGAGGCCGAGCGCGGCGGCCATGGCGGCGATGCGATCCGATTCCTTGACGCGCAATTCGTGCGCGCCGCGGGCGACCGTCGTGCCTCTCGCGAAGGCGGCGGCGACGAACAGGATGGGATATTCGTCGATCATGCTGGGGGCGAGATCCGCAGGGACTTCGATCGCCGACAGGCTCGCGTGGCGGACGCGCAGGTCGGCGACGCGCTCGCCGCCGATCTCGCGGCCGTCGACCTCGTCGATCGACGCGCCCATGAGCCGCAGCGCGGTCAGCAGACCGGTGCGCGTCGGGTTCATCAGCACGTTGCGGATCGTCACGTCCGATCCCGGCACGATCGACGCCGCGACCATCCAGAAGCCGGCGGACGAGGGATCGCCGGGGACGGTGATGTCCTGCGGCTTCAATTCCGCCTCGCCATGGATCGCGATCAGCTTGCCGTCAGGCGTGTCCTCGACGGTCAGCTCCGCGCCGAAGCCGCGCAGCATGCGCTCGCTATGGTCGCGCGTTGGCACGGGTTCGATGACGCGGGTGATGCCGGGGGTGTTGAGGCCGGCGAGCAGCACCGCCGACTTCACCTGCGCCGAGGCGACGGGCAGCGTATAGGTTATCGGCACTGCCGGGCAGGCGCCGCGCATGGTGAGGGGGAGGCGCGCACCCGGGCTGGCCATGAAATCGGCCCCCATCTGCGCCAGCGGCTCGGTGACGCGTGCCATCGGCCGCTTCGACAGGCTGGCGTCGCCGACGAAGGTCGCGGTGATCGGATGGCTGGCGACCAGGCCCATCAGCAGCCGGGTCGAGGTGCCCGAATTGCCCATGTCGAGCGCGGTCTGCGGCTGGAGCAGCCCGCCGACGCCGACGCCATGGACGGTCCAGATGCCGTCGTCGCTGCGATCGATCCGCGCGCCCATCGCGCGCATCGCGGCGGCGGTGGCGAGCACGTCCTCGCCCTCCAGCAGACCCTGGATGCGGCTTTCGCCGACCGCGAGGCTGGAGAACATCAGCGAGCGGTGGCTGATCGACTTATCGCCGGGCACGGTGACGGTGCCGCGCAGGGGCCCTGCGGCGGCGATGGAGAGCGGGCGGGGAGGGGAGGCGTTCGACATGGCTGGCCGCGGGCTTTGACAGTCCCCTTGCGCTATGGCAAGGCGCGCTCCACCTCGGGCCAAGGGCGACCTTTGGCTCGCGAAACCCATTTCCGAAAGGTATCAGACGGCATGGTCAAGCCGGAGTGGGGCACGAAGCGTACGTGCCCGAAATGCGCGACGCGCTTCTACGACCTCGAAAAGGACGATCCCGTCACCTGCATCAACTGCGGCACGACGTGGAACCCGGAGCCGATCCTGAAGTCCAAGCAGCCGCTGCCGTTCGAGCAGATCAAGCCCGATTCGAAGGAAGCGGACAGCGATCTCGAGGGTGAGGACGAGGATCTGGAAGCGCTGGGCGAGGAGGAAGAACCCTCGGCCGACGACGAGGTGGACCTCGGCGGTGACGACGACCTCGGCGTGGAAGCGCCGACCGAAGACGACGATCATTGATACTCAGGCTCTGAGTTCGAACGACGTTTTCAGATAATTGTGGATAAGTGCATGGCAGGCGCAAATCGGCGCTTGCCATGCCAGGGCGCCCCGGTTAGTGGGGCGCCTCCCGGAACGATGGGGCCGTAGCTCAGCTGGGAGAGCGCTGCAATGGCATTGCAGAGGTCAGGGGTTCGATCCCCCTCGGCTCCACCATTCGTTCCGAGATTGGCCTTATAGCGTCAAATCTCTGATGGGACCGCATTTTTCCGGCTTGCTGTGACGCAAAGGTGTTACACAACTGGCGTGGAAGAGTTGCCGAAACCTCAAGGTCTGATGAAGCGCAGTGGCAGTAGCTACTGGCATTTCCGCCAGAGGCGGCCCTCGCACATGATGCGTCCCGGCCTCCGGACCCATGAGATTGTGTCGCTTGGGACAGCGGACTATCAGTTGGCGCTGGCGAAGCTACCAGAGGCACGCGAGATCATCGCTGCTCGGTTCCGCGACGCGATTATTCCGGCTTCAAGCGGGATTGTTTCCTCGACGCGCAGGCGCAAACGTCCTGACGCTCCACACCTTCCTTTGCTCACGATTGATGACGCAGGACGCATCGCGCGAGCATATTTTCAGCGCGAGCTGGTTCAGCTCGACATAGCTCCGGTGTTTGCCCAGTCGTTCGATCAACATGAGGCTGCTCGCCGCCGGGAAGAGCTGGCGCATCGCATTGGTGAGTTAGCCTTTCTGCCTGCCGATGAAGATGTGGAGCACCCGGCTCTAGCCGTTGAGATTGCGCTTCTGGCGGAGGAAGGCCGTCGTTCTCCCTATGACAGTCGCGCCAGCCTTCTTAGGGAGTATCTGCGTCGAGCCATGCTTCAGATAGGCAAGATTGAGAAGGCACGCTTCGACGGAGACTTCAGCGATCAGATCGATGACGTGCTATTCCAGTCAGCGTTTACAACGACAGCCGTTAGTGGCCCCTTTTCTGTCGTGGCTAGTGATACCGACGTGACAGTGGGGCAGGCGGGGGAACAGTTTCTTGCTGAGCTTCTCCAGCGGTCTCGCGCCGCAAAGACCCAAGATCGATATAGGCGAGAGGTTGCGCACATCGTGGCGTTCTTCGATGCTCAGACTGCGATAAGATCGGTTCGGCGACAGCAATGCGTCGATCTACGCGATACGTTTGCCTTGTTGCCGCCGAACTTCGGGAAATCCCTTGTCGAAGGCGCGACAATCCGCGAGCTGGCGGCGCAGCGCGGTGCTTCCGATCCAGTCCTTCAGTGGGAGACGCACGAGAAGTATCTCGCGATGCTACGGCGGTTCGTCGCTTGGGCAGCTAAGCAGGATTACATAGAGAAGGACTACGCAGACGACCTAAAGCCGTTGGCCGCGAAGCCTGATGGTTCGATGGCCAAGTTGCCGTTCGATGTTAGCGAGCTGCGCCGCATCTTGACGCGACCGATCTATACCGGCTGCCGTGACGATCAGAACGGCTTCGCCCGTTCGGGGCCGAACATCATGCGTCGGAGCCGATATTGGGCGCCGCTTATCTCGCTTTTTGGTGGTTTGCGGGCAGGGGAGATATTGCAGCTTACGCCTGGGCACTTTCGAGTGTCAGAGGCTGGAACTCACTTTATGGTGCTGACGCCAGACATGAAGCTGAAAAACGAAAACGCACAGCGTGAGGTGCCGGTGCACCCGGTGCTTCAGCAGATCGGCTTCTTATCGTGGATCGAGAGGCGGCGCGCCGATCCTTCCGCACTGCTTTTCCCGGAAGTGCCTCGGGACAAGTACGAGGCGGAAAGCCCCGCTTTTTCAAAGCGGTTCAAAAGCGATCTGAAGCACTTCGAACTTGGGGACCGTCGCGCCAAGCTGACATTCCATTCGTTTCGCCATACTTTCAAAACTGCGCTCGACGAGGCTGATGTAACCGAGCATCACAAGGACGAGCTTTGTGGTTGGGCGCGTTCGAAGAAAATCGGACGTCGCTACGGGACCGGGTTGAGTGCGGATGTGCTGCGACCATACCTCGAACGAGTTGCCTACGCGGTTGATCTTAGACATCTATTCGGCCATTCGCGGCTGTCGGACTAACATGCTCTTGCTGTGCAACGGGTTGCAGCATTAAGATGGTGCTGACCTTCAAGGCTAATATTCAAAGCCGCGCAATGGGCTGAAATGTAGTTAGCCCGGCGCCTACTTCAAAAAATCTGTGCAGTCGTTGCAGGGTCGTTAGGTCACCGGCCATCCAAAGCCGAACTTGCCGATGTAAAACTCATTTCGAAGCATCGCGAGGTCAGCCTCCCATGCCTCGATGCTCAAGCTCTTGTCGGATCGAGACTGCGCCTTTGCCAGCCGGACGAAGGAAGCGATGCTCTCCGCCATCTTGCGCAGGCGCGCGGAGGTTTCTGGTTCGCCCCATTCCCGAATGTAGCTCGGCTTCTCGAAGGGAGGCACCATCATGTGAAAGATGCGCCGGAGAAGGGATTGCCGCGAGTTGATGGTCAGCCCTGTTGCCTTCGACACACTGTAGCCGAGGTATCGGAGCACCCCTTCGGAAACCCACCCGATTTCGCCAAGGCCACCCACTCCGTTTCGGGCGTCCGTGGATGGCCAGTCGAAATAGACAGTGTCCTCCGGGCGCAGGCTCCCCCGGCGCTGCCATTCCCGTTCGACTGCATCGACGAGGTCTTGGTAGAAGGGCAGACGCGCCCGGTTTTGCCGGGTCTTCTGAATGTAGCCGATTAGCTCAACATGCTTCTGCCATTGGGTCAGCAGATCGTGGAAGGGATGTGCTTCGATACCGATGATGAAGGCTTGAACCCGCTCGCGTGCCGCCGTCGCCGCCTGTTCCTTTTCGGCCATACTCCGCCGTGGCAGCGATGGGTGGGCAGTCCGAGATGGGACCGCAGACTTTGACTTCTTCCGTTTCGAGGGGGAAGGCGTGGGCGCTGGAAGCTTTTGTGACGCGGGTGCTTTGGATCGACGAGGTTTGCCCTCTTTCAACAATGCGATCTTTGCCTGCGAAGCTAGACTTGCCTCGGATGCCACGCCGAGCAGCTTTCGATCTGCGCTGACGGCGGGCTTTGGCGGTTCAGCTATCCGCACATCGCCCGGAGCCAATCCAGCGGAGCGCAGGGTGTCGGCGAGGATCGTATTTAGCGGGGTGGCCTTCTCAACCACCTTCGCTTGGGATCGATGAGCGGGCAGCGTTTCGGGTGCCGTGGGCAATCGAATGAGTTGTGGGCCGCTTGCTGATGCCGCGCTTAGCAACGCTGCATCGAGCGCAGCGGCGCGTGGCGGCTTCGAGCGACGTTTGATTTCTACCGTCGGGGGCCGCTTCCGTCTCAATCGCTCTTCCACGTCTGGAGTTGAGCCAACATGGCAGATGCGCCACTAGTTGGCAAAGCGACTGGGGATTGAATGGCCAAGCTCACACAATCGGAACTGGAACGGCACCTCTGGGGCGCGGCAGACATTCTGCGCGGGACCGTGGATGCGGCGGACTACAAGCAATACATCTTCGGGCTGCTGTTCTATAAGCGCCTGTGCGATGTGTGGGACGAGGAGTTCGAGGCGCTGCTCGCTGAAACCGGCGACCGCGAGGAAGCTGCCGACCCGGACGAGCATCGCTTCCACATTCCGCACGAGCACCGCTGGGATGAGGTGCGCAAGCACGCCACCCAGATCGGCCAGCGACTGAACAACGCGCTCGCCGCCATCGAAGACGCCAATCTGCGATTGCGCGGCGTGTTCGGCGACGTGGATTTCGCCAATCAGGATCGCTTTTCCGACGCAATGCTGGAGAAGCTGCTCGCGCATTTCGAGAAGCACCGGCTGCGCAATGCCGATGTGCCCGCCGACATGCTTGGCGACGCCTATCTCTACCTCATCAAGATGTTTGCCGAGGGCGCGGGCAAGAAGGGCGGCGAGTTCTACACCCCCCGATCCATCGTTCGCCTGATGGTGGAAATCCTCGAACCGCGCCCCGGCATGTCGATCTACGATCCGACCTGCGGCTCGGCGGGCATGTTGCTGGAGGCGGTCCAGTATGTGAAGGATCGCGGGGAAGATGCCCGCAGCCTGTCCCTCTATGGTCAGGAAAAGAACTTCGCGACATGGGGCATCGCGGAGATCAACTTGTTCCTCCACAATGTCGATGACGCCTTCATTGCCAAAGGCGACACCATCCTTTCACCCAAGCGCTACGATGCCAAGGCGCGCGAGTTTGTCGAGGGCATCGGAGCCTATGACCGGGTACTTGCCAACCCGCCCTTCTCCGAAAAGGTGTGGGGCTACGAGGTCTGGCAGAACGGCGATCCATTCGGGCGCGACAAATACGGCTGCCCGCCCAAGGGCTATGGCGATCTCGCCTTTGTCCAGCACATGCTGGCGAGCCTCAAGGATGGAGGAGTGCTGGCGGTGGTGGTGCCGCACGGCGTTCTATCTCGTGGTGGGGCCGAGGGCCGCATCAGGGAGGCGATGCTGGCCGCAGACGTGATCGAGGCCGTGGTGGGGCTGGCCCCGAACCTGTTCTACGGCGCGGGCATCCCTGCCGCCCTGCTGATTTGCCACAAGAAGAAGGCCGCAGACCGGCGTGGCAAGGTACTGATCGTCAACGGCGATGCCACCTACACGCCCGGCAGAGCACAGAACTTACTGACCGATGCACATATTCGCACGCTAGCCGATGCCGTCCACGGCTTTAACGACATCGAGAAGCTGGCCCGCGTCGTGCCGGCGGAAGAGATCGCTGCCAACGGCCACAGCCTCAACATCAGCCGCTATGTCCAGACCGGCGCGGATGCTGAGATGGTCGATGTGGCGGCGGAAGTGGTCAAACTGCAAGAGCTGATTGCGCAGCGTAACGAGGCGGAAGTCGTGATGTTCGGCCACCTGCAAAGGCTCGGCTATGTCGAGTGAGTGGCGCACGGTGGCACTGTCGGATGTCGCTGATCTCTCGATGGGTGAGACGCTCCTATCGAAGAACCTTACCGGCGATGGCATCCCCGTGTTCTCCGCCAACACGGACGAAGGCCCTTGGGGCTACACAAGCAATAATCGTCGTCGTTTGCGCCGAGGGGACATCGTGATCGGAGCGAGAGGGTCGATTGGGTTTCCGCGCCGCCCAAACTTCGATGCGTTCACCTGCACCCAGACCACAATCGCCGTGGAACCCGATCATGCTGTAGTAGACAGCGAGTATCTCCATCAAGCGCTATGCGCAGCGGACATTCTCGGTATCGCCTCCCAACAGGCCGTGCCCATGCTGACCATCGGCGCATTGGCTCCATTGGAGATCACCCTCCCCGAAATCGACGAGCAGCGGCTGATCGCAGAGGTGCTGCGGTCGGTGGATGAGGCGATTGCAGCGAATGAGGCTGCCTTGACTTCCTGCCGGGGACTGATCGGCAAACTGGCGAGAGACGTGACCGAGAGTTGCGAAGCCACTACTACCATCGCCAATCTCGGAAAGATCGTGACAGGGCGGACGCCATCTCCAAAGCAAGCTGACCTGTGGGGTGGCGATCTGCCCTTCGTGACGCCGGGTGATCTGGTGGCCGGGAACATCTCGGTTTCAGATGCAGCGCGCGCTCTTGTGGCGAACAGCGGTCACGGCGCTACCGTTCTGCCTGCCAACTCGGTTCTTGTGACGTGCATCGGTTCGACAGTTGGCAAAACCGCTATCGCCCGCGAACGGTGCGTAACGAACCAGCAGATCAACGCCATCTGCTGCCCGCCTCAAACCGCTGGCTTCGCCTATCTCGCTAGTGTCGCAGCCTATGACACGATAGTGGCAAACGCCGGGAAGCAGGCCGTTCCGATCATCAATAAAAGCACGTTTTCCGCAATCAAGGTTCCCGCCTTGAACCAAGCGAGAATGATCGAGATCAGCGCGATGGTTGACGCCATCGACGGTGAGATCATTGCTGCGCAGACTTCACTGGGAACCCTTCATCGCACGAAGGAGACACTCATGGCTGACTTGCTCTCCGGTCGTGTGCGGGTCCCTGCATGAGCGAATACCGCCTCGCCGAGAAGCCTGCGCTCGATGCGCTGGAAGCGCTGGGATACCAGCCACTCCATCCCGATGCTGCCTTAGCGATGCGGGTCGAGGAGAACCGCGTCATCCTCAAGCCGGTGCTGATCGAAGCGGTGCGCTCGATCACCGGCATCGGCGAGGCGGATGCCGAGGCCGTCTACAACGACCTCGCCACGCTCTCCGACAATGAGGATTGGCAGCGGAAGCTGCGCGGTGGCTATTCGCGCCGGATCACGGGCGAGAAGCAGGATCGCTGCATTACGCTGATCGACTTCAAGCACCCGGCCAACAACCGCTTCCACGTTGTCCGCCAGTTCCGCGTTGCGGCTCAGTGCCCGCGCATCGCCGACATCGTGCTGTTCGTGAACGGCATCCCGCTGGTGGTGATCGAAGCCAAGTCACCGCTGAAGGCCACGGCCAAAGCCCAAGAGGCGTTCGAGCAGATCAAGCAATATGAGCGCGACGTGCCGCGCCTGTTCGCGCCGAACGCCTTCAACATCGTCACCGATGGCATTGCCACCTTCTACGGCGCGACCGGCGCGCCTTCCCAGTTCTATGCGCCGTGGCCGGACGCATGGCCGTCAACGCGGGCCGACTTCGCTGACGATCTCGCCAAGGACTTGTGGTGCCTGTGCGAGCCATCCCGGTTGCTCGACCTGCTCGCGCATTTCGTCGTGTTCGAGACCGACCCGGAAACGGGCAAGAAGATCAAGAAGGTCTGCCGCTATCAACAGTTCCGCGCGGTCAACAAGGCGGTGCAACGGGTTGCAGAGGGCGAGCACCGCAAGGGGTTGATCTGGCACACGCAGGGTTCGGGCAAGAGCCTGACGATGGTGTTTCTCGCGCTCAAGCTGAAGACCCATCTGACGCTGGACGCGCCGACGCTTGCCAACCCCAACATCCTCGTGCTGACCGACCGGATCGACCTCGACGATCAGATCAGCAAGACATTCGTGGCGTGTGGCCTGCCGAACCCATCGCAATGTGCCTCGGTTGCAGCGCTGCGCGAAGCGGTGCAGCGCGGGGGCAACGGGCAAATCCTGCTATCAACGATCTTCAAGTTCGCCGGGTCGAACGAGGCGATCCCGAACTCGGCCAACTGGATCGTGCTGGTCGATGAGTGCCACCGCACGCAGGAAAAAGACCTCGGAGCCTATCTGCAAGCGACGTTGCCGGATGCGTTCTTCTTTGGTTTTACCGGCACGCCGATTAAGAGCACCGACAAGGACACCTACGCCCGGTTCAGCATCGCGGGCGAAGGCTATCTCGACAAATATGGTATCGACGATGCGGTGCGTGACGGTGCGACCGTCCCGATCCTCTACGAAGGCCGCAAGACCGACTGGGCGATCAATGAGGCCGAGATCGACATTCTGTTCGACCGCTGGTTCGTCGATCTGCCGGACGACAAGCGCGAGGCGCTGAAGCGAAAGGGGCTGACACTCGCCACCATCGCAAAGCACCCGGAGCGCATCCGGCTGATCGCGCTCGACATCTGGGAGCATTTCAAGGCGGTGTGCCAGCCGGACGGCTTCAAGGCGCAAATCGTCGTCGTGGATCGCGAGGCGGTCGTGCTCTACCGCGCGGCACTGGCGGCGGCGATTGCGGCGGATGCGATCAAATCCGGTGTCGATGCGGACGCCGCGACCACTGCCGCCGATGCGATGATCGCCTGCGTCTATTCCAAAAGCCAAGAGGACAATAAGCCCTCTGAAAATCCCGATGTGGCCGCGCTCCGGGGCGAGCTAGAGGCGCATTATCTCGACGCGGATGCCGAGAAGGATGTGAAGAAGCGGTTCAAGGCGTTTGGCCAGCAACCCAGTTTTCTGATTGTCTGCGACAAGCTGCTGACCGGGTTCGACGCGCAGATCGAGCATGTCATGTATCTCGATAAGCCGCTCAAAGAGCATGGCTTGCTTCAGGCCATTGCCCGGACGAACCGCACCTATTCGGTGAAGCGCCCGGATGGCGGCGAGATCACCAAGCCGCATGGCCGAATTGTCGATTACATCGGCGTTACCGGCCATCTTGATGAGGCGCTGGCATCCTATCGCGCAGACGATGTCGAGAACGTGCTGCGCGACATTGCCGTCCTGCGTAACGATCTGAAGGAAGCGCACGCGCGTTACCGCGTTCAGAAGCGAGCAATGGGGCTTGAAGGGCTGGACGAGAAAGCTGCCGCCTATGCGGCGGGGAAGCTCGCCACGGAAGGACAGGAAGACGACTGGTTCGATCTTCAGCGGCTCGCCCGGCTATTCGTGAAGGTCTATGGCGATCTCTCGCCCGACCCCGCCATCCTCGACTTCACGGATGAGGCAAAATGGACGGCGGCGTTCCTGCGCCTCGCGACCCAAGTGATCGCGAAGGACGAGAGCCTCGATTATCGCAGCTACTCGGGTAAGATCAGGGACATGCTGGAGCAGCATGTCCATGTGACCGGCCTTTCGACCACGATCCGGCTGCGCAACCTGACCGATCCCGAGTTCGCCGAGGATTTCGAGACGGAGCAAAAGTCCGAGGAGGAGCTTCAGGAGGCGTTCGTCCGCAAGTCCGCCGAGCTTCGCCGTGTGACGCGCGAACTGGTGGACCGGAACCCGGCCCAGTATGGCCGGTTCTCCGAACGTGTGCTGGAAATCATCCGGCGTTTCGAGGCCGGGCAGATCGCGGCAGCGAACGGCCTGCGCGAGTTTGAGGGCCTAACCGGCGACATCCAGACTGAACAGGGCGCGCACGCCGCACTTGGCATGGATGAAAGGTCGTTTTCAATCCTGCGTATCATTGAGGCCATTGTGCCCGATGCCGATCACACCGTGTTGCAGGACGCGGCCATTGCCATCGGCGGGGTTTATGCGAACGCCGAGGCGAGCCAACCCGCGTTCACGCACATGCCGGAGTATCTCCGCAGCCTTCGCCAACAGGTCAGGCGCATCCTCGCAGAGCACGACATTGGCGAAACCAAGTCGATCCGCGATGCGATCGAGGAGTTCGCGGTCAGCGCCTATGGGAACGGCCAGTGACGCACGCGCTGCGCGTTGGTCGAACGGCAATCCCCTATGAGCTTCGCCGCTCTGCGACGGCTTCAGAACGCCGGATTACGGTAACGCCGGGCCGCGTCGAAGTATTGGCGCTCACGTCCGACGACGAAGACGCCATTGCGAGCTTTTTGGACCGCAAGCGGCAGTGGCTGTTCGACGCGGTGAAAGAAATGGATCGGCTTACCGCCACCCGTCATGCCGTTCCCCGGTTCATGACCGGCTCTAAGATACCCTATCGCGGGCGCAACATGCCGCTGACCGTTCGACGGAGCGATGGCGAGCGGATTGAGATCGCCTATCGCAACGGCTTCATTGTGGATTTGCCGGCATGGGCTGGGCGCGATACCGACCCGCTTATCGCAAGCGAACTCAAGCTATGGCTGAAGCAACGCGCGCGGCGCGACGCTCGCGCAGTCGCTGCCATCTACTCCAATCGGTTCGGCCTTAAACCCCAGTCGATCCGCGTAGCCGATTTCGCCAGCGGGTGGGGATCGTGTGGGTCGAAGGGTAACATCCTCATAAACTGGCACCTGATCTTCGCACCGCGCAAAGTGCTCGAATACGTCGTCATTCACGAACTTGCTCATTTGAAGCACCGTTCTCACGATCAGGTTTTCTGGGATTTTCTTTCGCACGTGTCGCCAGATTGGACACAGTCCAAGCAGTGGCTAGATAGACATCAACATCAACTCGGGGCAGAATTTCTAGACAGGACGGGCTGATTGCTGATCGGCGTGCCCACATACAGGGGGGAGTTGTCTCGGTGGCCAAAACGCCGACGGTAAGCCTTGCGCTGCGGTTGTTACGAAAAGGCGCGACTGTTGAAACGGCGCTTAAGGACGATCACGATCTCGAAGAGGTGGAAAGCACGACGGGTCGATTGTTCGTCGGGCAAAGCCCCGCCTCGCCGCCGGAATGGACCAAGTTCCTGTCGCACTACACGGTGCCGGGATCAGTCAATCTCCGCACGCAGAGCTGCTCTGCCGTCATGCTGGTCGATGTCGGCAAGGCGAAGAGCCGAAGATTATTTGCGCTGTGCTTTGGGCAGGGGCACCATGCGCTGAATGACGACGCTATACAGCGTGGGTTCGGTTTACGTGTTGTGCTGAATAGCGTCTCGCGTGCGAAGTTGCGCACGCTGGATAGCGCCAGTCTCGACACGACCGTTATGCAGCGGCGCGTTCAAGCGAGCCGGGACAGTGATTTGAGCGCGTTTGATCTCGACGCTTCTCGCAATCTGCTCCGGTTAGCATCCGGGACGCCAACTAGCGGCGAGTTCGCCAAGGCATTGGCTGGGAAGGACGCCCTTCACCTCCGGGCAGTGGTCGATCCAGACAAGCTGCGCGAGCACTGCGAGAAGGCCCTGAAGTTGTATGAGGCGGCTGACTACAAATCGGATTTCGCTTTCATAGACTATGTTCAGCCGGTCGGAGAGCGTGTGCTCGCCGAGGAACTGGATGGGCTAGCGTTCGCAGACCTCGCTGCGCTTGTGGCTGGGAAGCCATCAGACCTGCACCTCGCAATACCTGACATTCTGTCACCGGATGCGGGATTAGAGATTGGATACTACGGAACTGGCCTCTCGCCCGGTGCAAAGACGGGCTACGGTGAACTTGCAATCGAGGATTATGTCGCGGAGCTACAGAAAGGCGATTTCAATCAGATTGTAGACATGTCGGCGTTGAGAGGCAGTCACGAAATCAGGGTTATTGCGGACGGTGAAGGGGACTGTAGCCAAAAGAGAAAAATCTACAGTTGTTTCATTCATGAAGTCACGTTGCGGAACAACATATACGTGCTGTTCGACGGGCAGTGGTATCTCGTTAGCAAGAGCTATCACAAAGAGGTCGAAGATGCCTATGCTGCGTTGGTCAAGCCTGCTTTCCACCTGGTGACCATTGCCGCGAATGAACGAGCGTTGATTGCGGAGCTAGAGGGGCAACCGCATCTTATCTCGATGGATCAGACAAAGGTTTCGCCTAAGGGCGCGGGCAACGCTGCCCTTGAGCCTTGTGATTTTCTTTCTACTGGGAAGCA
Source organism: Sphingomonas sp. DC5200-1 (assembly GCF_049897245.1). Taxonomy (NCBI): domain Bacteria; kingdom Pseudomonadati; phylum Pseudomonadota; class Alphaproteobacteria; order Sphingomonadales; family Sphingomonadaceae; genus Sphingomonas; species Sphingomonas sp. DC5200-1. The sequence goes on along the minus strand of NZ_JAFCVW010000016.1, from coordinate 1,559 downwards.
AATCATCCATTTGAAGGATGGCCACTCCTCTGCACCGTTGAGCCATCTTTGGAACCAAGGACTTGTATCAGCCGAAGCATTTGTCTCCGACGATGTGTTCCGCAAGGGTTTTCGGAAGGAAGCACGAAAGCGCGAGCAGAAGTTCAATAAGCAGGGGTTTGTCAGCCTTCTGCCTGATGGCCGTGTGAAGCCTACCCCATCGGATTACACCGTTGTGTTCGGCGTGATGAGGCATCCCTACGCGGCCAGTGGCCAGCTAGGACTGCCGTTCTTTAGCAAGGTCGCACTGCGTGCCGCCGCTGAACGGATCAGCCGCATGGGATTTCCTGTGGAGCTTCATCTGATCGAGAAGCAGTAGGGTTCGCTGGACCTAGTACTGCCTGAATAAACAGATATCCTGTCGCGCATGACCTTGCCCATGTGAGACACCGCGGCCGACGTTATTCGCTGCCTCACATGGGTCGGTAACGGGCCAGTGAGATGCTGTCTCTCCGGTTCTGGAGGTCAGTGATAATCTAGAGAAAACAATGACGTAACTGTGGACTGCGGCGCACAGGCGGCTATCCTCCTGTAAGTAGTGAGGATTGCCATGTTGATCGGATACGCCCGGACCAGCACGACTGAGCAGCTTGCCGGATTGCAGGCGCAACAGCGCCAGCTTGTTGCAACGGGTTGCACCAAGGTGTTCTCGGAGCAGGTGTCGTCGGTCGCCGCACGCGATCATCTCGACTTGGCGCTTGAGTTTGTGCGGGAGGGCGACGCGCTGGTGGTCAGCCGCCTTGATCGGCTGGCGCGGTCCACGACGGACCTGCTTTCCATCGTCGGCACGTTGGAGCGCAAGGGGGTCGCGCTTCGCGTGCTCGACTTCGGCGGGTCGGAGATGGATACCAGATCGCCAAGCGGCAGGATGCTGCTCACCATGTTCGCTGCCGTTGCGGAGTTCGAGAGGGGGATTATGCTCCAGCGCCAGCGCGAGGGCATTGCAAAGGCAAAGGCAGAGGGCCGTTATCGAGGGCGTGCCCCGACCGCGCAGGCCAAGGCATCCCAGATGCGCGAGCTGCGCGACAGGGGGATGGGCGCAAGCGCAATCGCGGACGAACTGAATGTCTCGCGCGCTTCGGTTTACCGCATCCTGTCCGATAGGCAGATGATGGCATGAGCGCTGCCGAGGCGATATTTGCCGGAAACTCGACCGCGCTGGAGAACATGCACGCCATCGCAATAGAAGGACAGTGTCCCGGCTTGTCGCCAGAGGGCTTAACGCCGCTGTCGATCTCGCGCGCCGGTATCGACCGGCTGGAGCGTCAGCTCGCCGACGCCCGCGTCGCCCTCATGTCATGAGCGGCAACAGCTATAATGGGTTCACCGCTTCCGAGCGGCGCGCTGCCGGTAAGGTGATCCGGACAGCCCTGGCGCAGGGCAGGATGTCTTTTGCGCCATGGTGCCGATTCCGATGAAGCCGCCCCTCGTTTCCGAGATGATTGCGCCCCTTCGTTCCGAGATGATGTCGCCCCCCCGGAGACAGGGCCGTGCTGGCTACGTCTGTTGTTATTTCGTTC
>NZ_JAFCVW010000015.1:0-51424 GCF_049897245.1 Sphingomonas sp. DC5200-1 | reverse complement strand
AGCGCTCGTACGACCAGTCTCAGAACCGAAAACTTCCCGCACCGCCCGCGCCCTCGTCAAAGACGATAAGCATCCCGGCTACGGCCAAACGAGCAAGGCGGCCCTCAGGCCACGCTTACGGAATAGCTGTCGCAATAGCTTTTCGCGCGAGCGGACAGTGGCACCCCGTTCGGACCTCGCGCGGTCGCCGCCCCGCCCCGTTCGGCATAGCCACGAGCAGTCGCTGACTGAACCTGGGTGCGCGCTTGCGCGCCCAGATCGACTGCGCCGGGCATGTCCTGCGCGCCGGCAGGGGTCGCGATCGCGAATATCCCGACCGTGAACACAGCAACCAGGCTACGCATTCGATGTTCTCCCTCGAATTTCCGTCAGGCCATCAACGATTTGGCGGCAGCATCGTGCCGGTCGCGGGAGCGATTATGGATGCATGTAGGCGCTTGCAATCGTAGCGGCGTGTGCTCGCAAACGGAGCGATTTTCTGCTCGGATTATCTGACAATGGGCGGAGCAGTCTGCTCACGCTAATTGCCAATGTGCTCGCCATCATCCGGCGCTGCTCGCAGTCATGGTCGCCTGCTCACATTATCTGCCAGCGGGAGTGGCGTCAGCGTGGCACCCGGATGGAGCCGTCCGCGATCCCTTCGGCGATATTTGAGAGCATGACGGCGTAGCGGTGCAGGCCGGGGAAGCGACCGGCGTTTCTCTCGATCTCTTCGCCGTATCCGGCATCGAGCAGCGCCTTGAAGTCCGGCATCACGTCGAACATGCCGCCGAGCAGATCGATATCGGAAGCACCGATCAGCAGCAGGGCATTCGCATGGGCGTCGAGGCGTTTCATCGTCTCCAGCATTTCGGTTTTGGTCATCGCACCCTTTCCGCTTGCGTGGTGTCATCGCCTATTATGCGCTGGCCCTGTTCGCGAAAACCTTCCTTTCTGACGACCTCGCGGGCGGGCCATGACGACAACGCATTTCTGCGGCCCGCCGCTTGTCAGAACTGTTCTGGAAACCTGCTTCGCAAAAGCGCTTGCCGGCTACGGGTTTGGAGAGCCCATTGGCACGGAGCGTGAGCACAACGCCCCGTTTGCAAGCAGCGCCGGTGATGGCGAGCACACTGGCAGATAATTCGAGCAGGACGCTCCCCGCCAGTGGCAGAAAGCGTGAGCAGGAAATCAGGCTGTTTGCGAGCACACGCCGCTACGTGTAGCGCCCGATTCTTTGTTGGCCGCCACCACATCTCCGCACACGGTATAGCCAAGCCGTTGGTAGAGTGCGAACGCCCGGTCGTTGCGAACAGCAACGTGGAAGATCAGGAAAGGTATCCTGCGGCGACGTACCCATTCCTCGGCGGATTTCACCAGACTTGTTCCGAGCCCACGTCCCTGCCACCGTGTCCGGATAGCCAGATTAAACGAGGCAAATTCGGCAGCGCCTTCGATGCACACGCTCCGCACATCTATGTAGCCGACGAGGTCGCCTATGCGTTGCAGGACGAAGATGCCTCGTTCGCCGGCTACGGCGGCGCTCAGCTCCACAGTTGTGCGGCGCAGGAGTTCCCCTCGATCTCGGACATCGAAGATCATATGTTCCGCTTCGCGAGCGAGGGCGATCTTCAAGCGTACCAAAGCTTTAGCGTCGGCAAGGTTCGCCGGGCGTGGCTCGCTCCAACTCCGCTTTCCGCCTACTTGAGCTATCGAACGCGCCGGCGGGAGTGGGGGCGCGTATATCGCCTGTGTCATGTGAAGACTTGGGCTCCCTGTAACGCGCGCGCGCGCTTTGGAATCGCGAGTTTGCCGAGGGATAGGTGACCAGAGCGGAAAGCGTGACGTGGGGAAAGCTGCGTCGGACAGCTTAGGCTGCGTGGCCCGTCCGCTCCACGCTGTTTCCGCTTCCAAAAGGCAAAAAGCCCAAGCAGATTGCCTGCGACAGATACAAGATCAACGGCCAAGGCGAACGGTGCGCCAATGAGAAGATTGTGGGCCAGCCAGAAGGGGGCGGCCACGAGAAAGACCATCTTCATCCGCGTCGTTGATCGCTGGGTCCGTGCCATGAAGGAAGCAGCCCCGCCGCAAGCGGCAAGGCCGGATAGGAGCCCATGCCAGGTCGCCACGGTAAGCAATAGCAGCGCGAGCAACGTCGCGCCGTCGAGCGCGAGCTTGGCAACCCGGTCACGAACCACCAGCGCGACGGTGAGCTGCATCAGGGAAAGAACGCATGCGGCCGAAGCGGTAGGCGCGCCGATCAGCGCGAAGTGCAGCGCGAAGGCGCACGCGCCGGTGCCTTGCACCATGAGCGCTCCCCGGCGCGAGGGTAGGAGCGGCCAGCTCACCACGCAGCCGAGGCCGACGATGCCGAATAGGATCGCAGCTAACCCGGTGCTCGCAAACGTCTGATCGAGGAAAAGCGACATCTATGCTCGCGTCGGGGTTGGTCCGGCTTCCACCGTGAAGGAAGAAGGTTAATGTGACGTTGTTGTCGACCGCTTTCCCATCGCGAGTCCCGGCCACAATGGCATTTGGCTTTTGTTGCGGACTGGTTCATTCTGCGCCTAGGGCGGCGCTCTTCCCTTTGGGTTCCGCCCGTGTTTGGACCAGGACAATGGTGCGTGACGCTTTCAAGCTTCTCGCCATCTCGACGTCGCTCGTGCTTTCTGGCTGTGTCAGTCCGCGAGAAATGGCCGCTCGCCATCGGGCGGCGTGTGCGAGTTATGGCTTCCAGCCTGGAACGGAGAGCTATGCGAATTGCCTTCTTCAGCTCGACGTAGGTGATTACGGCTACGGCCATCACAGGGGTGGCGTGCCGTTGTTTCCTGCCCGGCATCGGGCGCCCGCACCGCCTTTCCCTATCGCCACGCAAGACTAGGGTCGGCTACAGTTCACTGATGCTCCTTCGTCCTCACCTATTGATCTGCGCACTTTCGCTCGGCAGCGCCGCGCCCGTGGCGGCTCAGCAAGCGGTGCCTGCCGCGCCACGAACCGTGGCGGGTGCTTCGAAATTCATCCAGGACATGCTGACCCGCGGCACAGCCGTCGCAAAGCCTTGGCCGGGTTTCGTGCGGAGCAGCAGGATCACGAGCGTAGGAGTGAAAGGTGGTTGCCTCGTTACGCTCACGCTCGCCGACAAAAGCGCCCTCAGCGTGAAACTCGATCAGGTGGTTGCGATCCGACCGCTTTACTCGGCCAACGCGCCCCAGGCGTCGGTGGAGATCAAAGGGGGCGCGCAGCCCTACGAGGGTCTCGATATATTCGTCGGGGACAACGACGCGGTGCGCCGCGTCGGTGATGCCCTGGAGTTCATGCGCCAGTCCTGTGATCCATCGGCGAAGACTGGTTTCTAAACCGGCCAGCGGCGTCTCACCGACTTTTGCAAGGTTCATATGCTCGCAACCGACCAAGTTGGCCGTTATAACCTCATTCTAACCGTCGCGCGCACCGTCGTCGGCGCGCCGGGCATGATGTTGTTGTCGTTGTAGGCGGACGAGAAATAATCGCTGTTAAGCAGATTCTCGACGTTGATTTGCGCCTCGATCTGGGGGGTGAGCTTGAAGAATGCTGCGGCATCGACGCGCGTGAAGGCGGGTAGGATGGCGGTATTGCTGATGGAGGTGAAGCTCTTCGACTGGTGATAGACCCCGACCCCGGCCCCAAGGCGAGGGGTGAGGTCGTAGCGGGTCCACAGCGAAGCCTGCTGTTTGGGAACCAGCGGAACCTCGCGCCCGGCCGGGGCGACACTCGTCGTTTTGCGAATTGTCGCGTCCTGCAGCGCATAGCCCGCGCTGATCTGCCACTGTGCTGTGATCGCACCGCTAAGGCCGAGTTCGAACCCCTTACTGCGCTGAGCACCCGTCAGCACCGTCCGCGCGGCGTCGTTGGGGTCGGCCGCGCGGGTGTTGGTGCGGTCGAGCTGGTAGATGGCGGCCGTCAGGTTCAGCGTGGGCAGGATATCCCACTTGAGGCCAAGCTCGTAGTTGTCGAACCTTTCCGGTTCCAGCGCGGCGCTAGTGATATCGAGTGATGAGAATTGATCCCCCGACTGCGGCAGGAAGGACCGGCTATAGCTGGCGTATATCGAGACAGGTTGCACCGGCTTGAGCACCACGCCCACTCGGGGAGACCACAGGGTGTCCGTGCGGCTATAGCTCTGTGCGGCAACCAGGTCGTCGACGTTGAGCGTGAAGCGGTCGCGGCGAACGCCGCCGATGACATCGACATGGTCGCCGATCGAGATCTGGTCCTGCACGTAGAAGGCAGTGACGTCGGCGTTCGTGCGGACCGACCGGTAGCCGGTGTTGGCGGCGGTGCGCAGCGTAACCGGCGGCACCGTGATCGGGTCGGCCAACCCGACAAAGACGCGCCGCCCCCCATTGACGATATCGCCACCCCCGAAAAAGCCGTTGATCCGCTGGTTGCGCGTGCGCTGGTCGCTAACTTCGAAGCCGGCGAGCAGCACGTGGCGAACGGGGCCGGTGGTGACGGTCCACACAAGGTCGTTCTGGTTGAGCAGGTTCGTGCGCGTCGTGGGATCGCTATACGCTTCGAGGCCGACGCTGCGGACGCCGCCGCGCGGCGTGACCGGGGTTACCGCAAAGGCGTTCCGATAGAGCTTGTCATAATCACCGTACAGGATCCGGCTGGTCAGGGTCAGATTGTCGCTGAAGCGGTGCTCAACGCGGCCATTTAGGACCTTGGCCTCGAAATCGCTGACGTTGAACCCCGGCACACCGAAGAAGGTGTCGCGGACGCCGGTAAGCGGACGTGATGGGCTCGTGAGCGAGCCCTGGACGGCCGAGGGGACGCCTCGGTCGATCGTTCGCTTGTCGCTGTTATATTCGAAGCCCAGATCGATCCGAGTCGCACCGCCGAGCGAGAGCGCGACGGTCGGGTTGATCGCAACCCGGCGCCCGTCATAGAAGTCGCGATTGTTTCGGAACTCCTCGTAAACGGCGTTCATCCGGGTGGAGACGGACTCGCTGAGTGGCTGACTGATGTCGGCGTCGACATACCATGCGCCATATGTGTCCGCCGAACCGCTGCCGCTGATGAAGGCGTTGGCGACAGGGCGCTTGGTGACGCGGTTGATCACGCCCCCGCCGCCGCCGCGCCCGAAGATCATCGCGTTGGGACCTTTCAAAACCTCGATCCTCTCTGCATTGTAGAGGCCGCGATAATATTGCACGTCGTCACGCAAGCCATCGACGAAGAAGTCCGCGGTGCTGCTGTTCCCGCGCAGGATGATCTGATCGCGGTGTCCCTCACCTTGAGAGATTACGGCGCCGGGGACATAGCGTAGTACATCGGCAATAGAGCGCATCGCCTGGTCGTCGATCTGCGTTTCCGTGATGATCGATACCGCTTGGGGGACATCGTTGAGCTCGGTCGGTGTGCGCGTGGCGGTGCTGGTCGCATCGATCTGATAGCCGTCGCGGACGCCGGTCACGATGATCGTTTGCGAGGTGCTGCCGGGGCCCGGCAGGAACTGGTCTTGAGCCATTGCCGGGACGGTGAGCAGCCCGAAGCCGAGTGCAGTTCCAATACCAAGATTTCTCACCGTTGACCCTTTTGCGAATCTCTCTCACCAACGCAATAGGTGATTTGAGAGTGCGTCGCAATAGCCTTCGTGAGCAGCCCCCACCGGGTGGTCCGGGTAGATAGTTAGTGCATTGTCGTCTCCGCCGCCATTGCCGGGCGCAGGTGGAGCGAAGCGGAACCGGAGGCCGGCAATGGCGGCGTCGCCGCTTCTGGTGCGGGTGGGCGATAGCCCAGGCTGCTATGTGGCCGGATGGTGTTGTAGTGGCGCCGCCACGCCTCGATCAGCACTCTGGCCTCGGCGAGGCTGTAGAAGATCTCTCCGTTAAGCAGCTCGTCACGCAGCGAGCCATTGAAGCTCTCGTTGTAGCCGTTCTCCCATGGCGAGCCTGGCGTGATGTAGAGCGTGTTCACGCCGCCTTCTTCGGAGGCGTGCCGACGCGCGGCATCTACGACAACATGAAGACGGCGGTGACGAGCGTGTTCACGGGCAAGGAGCGGGTCTTCAACCGGCGCTTCCTGGTCATGGCCAACCATTACATGGTCGAGCCGACCGCCTGCTCACCGGCGTCGGGCTGGGAGAAGGGTCAGGTCGAGAACCAGGTACAGACCGCGCGCGGCCGCTTCTTCCAGCCACGCCTGCGATTTACCAGCCTCGAGGAGCTGAACGGTTGGCTGGAGGCCGAGTGTCGGCGCTGGGCCGACATGCACCGGCATCCCGAGCGGAAGGAACTGACGGTCGCCCAGGCATGGGCAGCCGAACGGGCGGTGCTCTGAGCAGCCCCCACCGGGTGGTCCGGGTTGATAGTTAGTGCATCGTCGTCTCTACCGCCATTGCCGGTCGGAGGTGGAGCGAAGCGGAACCGGAGATCGGCAATGGCGGTGCGGCCGCTTCCGGGGCTGGCGGGCGGTAGCCCAGGCTGCTGTGTGGCCGGACGGTGTTGTAGTGGCGCCGCCATGCCTCGATCAGCACCTTGGCCTCGGCAAGGCTGTAGAAGATTTCGCCATTGAGCAGTTCGTCGCGCAGCGAGCCGTTGAAGCTCTCGTTATAGCCGTTCTCCCAAGGCGAACCCGGTGCGATGTAGAGCGTCGTCACGCCGATCTTCCCGAGCCATTTCTGGACCGCAGTCGCGATGAACTCGCTGCCGTTATCGGACCTGATATGGGCTGGTGGACCGCGCTCGATGAACAGCTCGGCGAGTGCCGCCAGCACATCCTCATGGTTGAGCCGACGCGCGACCACCAGCGCCAGACATTCCCTGCTGGCCTCGTCGATGATGGTCAGAATGCGGAACTTGCGCCCATCATGGGTGCGCCCTTCGACGAAATCATAGGCCCAGACATGCCCTGGATATTGTGGTCGCAGCCGGATGCACGAACCGTCGTTCAGCCACAGCCGCCCGCGCTTGGGTTGTTTCTGCGGGACTTTCAGCCCTTCGCGTCGCCAGATACGTTCCACCCGCTTGTGGTTCACTGACCAACCCGCCGCATGCAGCAGCGCGGTCACCCGCCGATAGCCGTAGCGCCCGTACTGTCTGGCCAAGGCAATGATATCCTCGGTCAGCAATTGCTCGTCATCTGCCCCGCACGGTTCCTTGCGCTGCGTAGACCGGTGCTGGCCGAGCACGCGGCACACACGCCGCTCGGACACATCCAGCACAGCCCGCACCTGATCGACGCAGCGTCGGCGCCGTGCGGGGCTCAGAAGTTTCCCTTTGCCGCCTCCTGCAAGATGAGCTTGTCCAGCGTCAGGTCCGAGATCGCGCGCCGCAACCGGGCATTCTCCTTCTCAAGATCCTTCATTCGCCGAGCCTGATCCGTCTTCAGGCCCCCATATTCCTTGCGCCAGCGATAGTAGGTCTGCTCGCTGACTGCGATCCGCCGGCAAGCCTCAGCGGTCGTGCCGCCCTGACCCAGCATGATCTCAACCTCACGCAGCTTCCCGATGATCTCTTCGGGCTTGTGCTTCTTCGCAGGCATTCGTCGTCCCTTCCTTGGTCCAGACTGTCATAGTCGATGGACCACTCAGAAGGGGGCAGCTCAAGGACATGATCGTCCTGCGCCTCGGCATCCCGCCCGTCTATGGCAAGAAAATCCGCTATTATACGGAGAAGGCCATGGTCGCACTGACCAAGATCCCCGCACCGCAAATGCCGAACATTCGACCCGAGCCCACCGCACCGATAAACAGCCTGCGGGTGATCGCCGCGGCCGAGGCGGATGATAATGGCGCCCCTGGCTCGGCCCCGCCTGCTCATGGTCCTGGGCCGCAATCCGGAGGCGGCGGCACGGCCCCGACCCACCACCGCTTGAACCAAGCCGCGATCGCCGCCGCCATGGCCGCCCCTGCCGGGGAACGCACCAGCAAGCTTTTCCAACATATTGTTATGGTGGGCGAGGCAAAGGTCGCTTAGCGTTATGTGATCTTGCCCTCGCCGGTGGGATGACCCGAAGGGGGAACGGCTGCACAAGAGAGGCAGGCGCCTTGAAACCAATGGCAGTTTTTGCCATAATGGTAGTGAGGTGATTTATGGCTTCGATGAACGTCTCCCTTCCAGACCCCATGCGGGATTACGTCCAGCGCCGCATCGACAGCGGGCATTATGCCAGCGTGAGTGATTATGTTCGCGATCTCATTCGGCGCGATCAGGGTGAGACGCAGGATGTCGAACGGTGGCTGCATGATCTTGACGCCTCGATCGAACGCGGCCTTGCCGATGCGGAGGCGGGGCGCACCCACGACCTCGACGACGCCTGCGATGCTATCATCGACAGGATTCGGACACGGGCAAGCGCTCAGCCGCAATGAAAGTCATCCTGACGCCGGATGCGCTGGCCGACCTCGATCACATCGCCGAACATATCGAAAAGGACAATCCCGCGAGAGCCATCAGCTTTGTCGAGGAATTGCGTGAGGCGGCCCGTCGCCTTGCCGATCTGCCCCAGGGCTATCCTCTGGTGCCTCGCTATGAGCGCTACGGTATCCGTCGCCGTTCCTATCGCCGCTATGGCATCCTCTACCGGCCAGAAGCCCACCGTATCCTGATCCTGCGCTTTCTTGGCCCCGGTCAAGATCATGATCGCGCGCTCCAATTGGTTTGAGCGATCGCTTGCTAGGGATTGATCGGAGCGAAGGCGGGCCAGTCACGACTTTTGAGGCCGGGCTGTGACAGGAAGCTCGGGCCGTCCAGCAACAGCGTCATGCGCGTGTAGCCGATCCTGAGGGATTCGAGCGGCACCGCTCGCAATGTCTCTTCAAGACCGGCATATCGCTCGTCCGAGATCACCACATAGTTTATCCTGCCGGTCGAACATTCGATCAGGGCCTCGACAACCCGGCCCAGATTCATCCCGCTCTTGTCATCAACCGCCATGCCGATCAGGCCGGTCGCGGTGAACAGGTTCGGCGTATCGGATCTTTGGCTGGCTGTTTCGGCCGATCGGCCGCCATCCTCATATTTGGTCTGCTGCCCCAACCATCGCCAGATACCGACGAGGTTCGTCAGCATCAGGAATCCATTGGTGGCAACCAAGGCTGTCTGTCCTGTGGCGTAGCCCAATGTGGTCCAGCAAACCGAGCTGATGCTGAACACCACGAAGCCCCAGCCCGTCACGCGCGCGCCCAGGTTGGAAGCCGTCATCATCGCCGCGATCATCGTCGCGATCGTGGCGAGCCAACCGACGAGACTTATCATCGTCCCACCCCTCGCTGCGGCCCGCGTGGGGGCGGCGCAACCGGCAACGCCTTCACGCCGGCTGCGCCGACGCTTCCGCTGTCGGGAGCGAAACAGCCGCCTCGCTCGTCAGCAGCCGGAAGGTGAAGCTCTCTTGCAGGTACAGCTCAACCACCTCGGCGGTGTGGCTGAGATAGCCAATCGACAAGTCCTGTCCGAGATCGAGTTCGAAATCGCCGCCCCGTGTTGTCAGGACGACGCCGCCCGTGATGCCCGGCGCCCAGATGATATCGCCATCCACCAGACGATTGATGTGCTGGAGCACCGGATAGCCCTCCTCGCTGCCGCCGCTGATCGCGGTGAACGGATCATCGCCCAGCACCAGTCGATAAGGCCCCTCGACCCCGGCAAGGCGCAACCGGTCGACGGCTTGGGCGACGATGGCGGGATATCCGGCGACGGCCGTGGGCAGCGGCACCGGCTCGTTGCTCGCGCCGGGACGGATGCCGCCGATATCGGCAGCGGCATAGCCATCAAAGATCGCACGATTTTCGGCAAAGGCGATCGTGCGGGCAGCTTCCTTGAGCGGCTGCCAGTCGGAATCTTCGGAGCCACGCTCCACATCGTCGATCGCAGCGCGGGTCAGCGTGAAGGGCACGCGCAGTTCGACTACGGCATTGGCCGCACGCCGCACGCCGCACGGCCTGGACGCCATCGCTCGGCGCATCGATCGGCTTGGTGTGGCCCGTGCCCACGGCCGCGAGCGTAGCCCCCTTCGGGTCCGGCACGTCCACGACGCGGCGCGCGGCCAGATAGCGCTTGAGGGTTCGGGTCGCCTCTTGTTCGATCTGTGCCCAGGCGGCGTCTGAGATCGGGGCGAGTTCGCGATGGAGGTTATTCATGTCCGGCCTCGTCTTTGAGTGATCCAATGCGGAGCGATCCGTCCAATGCCGTTGGAGCCTCCGGGGTCGGAGCCGTGGGTGCCGGCGCAGCCACCGCTTCATCGCCATTGCTATCGTCGCCATCGGCCGCAGGCGGCCCCGGCGTCACGGCGTCCAGAAAGTCGGCCGACGGCACGAAATAGAGCGAGCCGGTCACGGCCCGGCTGACATCGAGCAGGCGATCGTAGTTGCCGGGCGGCAGGCCGATGAACATATTGTCGAGCATCCGCTCGATCCGCGTGGGTGAGCGGGCGTAACCGATGAAATAGGTGCCGAACTCCCCCTTGCCGACATCGCCGAACGGCATGTTGTCGCGCAGGATCTGGAGTTGCTCGCCGTCCTCCTCGATGTTGGTGAGGACGTTGTGCGCGAAGCTCGGCTTCGCTGCCTCGTCCAGCTCGATGTCCGACAGTTTCTCGCGCCCGACGATCTTCTCCTGTTGCTCGACGGGAATCGCGTTCCACTTGTCGAGGTCATGGAGGTATTTCTGGACGATCACATAGCTGCCGCCAGCGAAGACCGGATCGTCCGCCGCCCCGATCACCGTGGCATCTCTCGCCCCCTGCTCGACGGGGTTTTCCGTCCCATCGACGAAGCCCAGTAAGTCGCGATCATCGAAGTAGCGGAAGCCATGCACCTCGTCCGTGACCGAGGCGACGCCGGCGAGGCGCTTCACGATCTGCGCGGCCATCTCGAAGCACAGGTCCTGCCGTGCGGCGCGAATGTGGAACAGCAGGTCGCCGGGTGTCGAAGGCGCATGATGGACGCCATGAATTTCCCGGAACGGATGCAGCTCCTTCGGCCGCGGTGCCCCGAACAGTCGGTCCCAGGCATCGGAGCCGATCCCCATGATGCAGGAAAGCCCTCCATCCGCTGCCCTAAAGCCGACGCCACGCACCAGCGAGGAAAGGATTGCGCAGAGATTTCGCACCGCCATCTCGGGCTTTGCACCCGCGCCCATCGACACCACGAGGAAGATGGCTGCACGAGTGAGCCGGGCATCGACGGCCTGGGAACGTGCGGTAACATCCTGAGCGACAGTGGAAGGCAAGCTCGTCTCCTATGGCCGGACCCGGCCCATCGTTATGGCACACACCCAAGAGGCGGCTAAAGCGCCGCCTTGAGATAGGGCGCGGTCAGACTGCCTTCCGCCTCTGCAACGTCGCTAGGGACGCCGCTGGCGATGATTAGGCCACCTTCCTCCCCGGCTCCCGGTCCGAGATCGATGACCCAATCCACCTGTGCGATGGCGCGCATGTCATGCTCGACGACAACAACCGTATTGCCCACGTCGACAAGGCCCTGCAGGTGCCGCATCAGCCGGTCCGCGTCGGACGGGTGAAGCCCCGAAGTAGGCTCGTCGAGGATGTAGATGGTGTTGCCGCGCTGGGCGCGTTGCAGCTCGGTCGCAAGCTTGATGCGCTGCGCCTCGCCGCCCGACAGTTCCGTCGCCGGCTGCCCGAGCCTCAGATATCCAAGGCCGATCTCCCGCAGCACATCCAGCGAGCGCATGACGGACGCCTCACCCGCGAAGAAGTCGCACGCCTCGTCCACCGTCAGCTCCAGCACCTGGGCGATGTTGCGGCCGTTCCATTCGACTTCGAGCGTTTGCGGGTTGTAGCGGCTGCCGTGGCAGGTCGAGCACGGCGCATAGACGCTTGGCAGGAACAGCAGCTCCACCATCACGAACCCCTCGCCCTCACATACCGGGCAGCGGCCTTCGGCGACGTTGAACGAGAAGCGGCCGGGGCTGTAACGGCGCTTCTTGGCCAACGGAGTGCCGGCAAAGATCTTGCGCACATGATCGAACAGGCCGCTGTAGGTGGAGAGGTTCGAGCGTGGGGTGCGGCCGATCGGCTTCTGATCGACCCGCACCAGTCTGCGCACATGCTCCATGCCCGCAACGATGCGGCCTTCGGTCTCTTCCTGCGCAACATCAAGCAGCGGATCGGCATCCTCTTCCTCGGCAGCCGGCGAGCCGCCGAGCTGTTCCGCGACAAGCTCCGGCAGCGCCTGGCTGACCAGACTGGACTTGCCCGATCCCGAAACCCCGGTGACAGCGGTGAAGCAACCGATCGGAAGCTCGACGTCGAGGCCGCGCAGGTTGTTGCGCGTCACCCCCTCTAGACGGAGCCAAGCCTTTGCTTCGCGCGGGGTCCGGTCATGGGCGACGGGCTCTGCGAACAGATAGCGGCGCGTGATCGACGCCTCGACGTCGGCCAGTCCCGCGATCGGCCCGCTGTAGAGCACTTCACCGCCCTTTTCGCCTGCTCCTGGCCCTACATCGACCAGCCATTCGGCATGGCGGATCACGTCAAGATCATGCTCGACGACGAACAGCGAGTTGCCCGCCGCTTTCAGCCGCTCAAGGATGGTGAGCAAAGCTTCGCCGTCTGCCGGGTGCAGCCCCGCCGAGGGCTCGTCCAGCACATAGACCACGCCGAAAAGCTGCGAGGACAATTGAGTGGCAAGGCGCAGGCGTTGCAGCTCGCCGGAGGAAAGCGTCGGCGTGCTTCGGTCGAGCGAGATGTAGCCAAGGCCAAGATCGATCAGCGGGCCGAGCCGTTCGAGCAGCTCGGATGCGAGACGCTGCGCGGCGACCCGCTTCTCATCGGAGAGGTTGGGCGTGCGGCGCACGTCGGGCGCTGCCTTGTGCGCCGAGCCTCCCGCCGCGACCCTGCGTTCAACTGCCGCATCGCGGGCCGCCTTGCCAAGAACATGGCCCTTCGGGGCCGCCGCGGCGCCCCCATACTCGCCATGCGCGACAGGCGTGAGCAAGTCCCGGAGCTTCAGCACCGTCAGGTCGCCAAACTCGGCGATGTCGAGGCCCGCGAACTTCACCGACAGAGCCTCGCGCTTCAGCCGCTTGCCGTCGCAGGTCGGGCAATCGCGGCCTATGATATATTGCGAGACGCGCTTCTTCATCAGCGCGCTTTTGGTGTTGGCGAACGTCTCCAGCACATAGCGACGGGCGCCGGTGAAGGTGCCCTGATAGCTCGGCTCCATGCGGCGCTTGAGGGCGACGCGCGTCTGCTCGGGCGTCAGACCCGCATAGACCGGCACCGTCGGCGTCTCGTCGGTGAAGAGTATCCAGTCGCGATCCTTCTTCGGAAGATCCCGCCATGGGGTGTCGACATCATAGCCGAGCGAGACGAGGATATCGCGCAGGTTCTGGCCGTGCCACGCGGGCGGCCATGCGGCGATGGCGCGTTCCCGGATCGTCAGCGTGTCGTCGGGCACCATCGTCTCTTCGGTCGCGTCATAGACGCGCCCGATGCCGTGGCAGGTCGGGCAGGCGCCCGCGACTGTGTTTGGCGAGAAGTCCTCCGCATAGAGCATGGGCTGATTGCGCGGATATTCGCCGACGCGCGAGTAGAGCATCCGTACCAGGCTGGAGAGCGTCGTCACGCTCCCAACCGAGGACCGCGCATTGGCCGAGCCGCGCTGCTGCTGCAACGCGACTGCGGGAGGCAACCCGTCGATAGCGTCAACCTCCGGCACACCGGCCTGATCGATCAGGCGGCGGGCGTAGGGCGCGACCGATTCCAGATAGCGGCGCTGTGCCTCGGCATAGAGGGTGCCGAAAGCGAGGCTCGATTTGCCCGATCCGGATATGCCGGTGAACACCACGAAGGCGTCGCGCGGCACGTCCACGTCGACATTCTTGAGATTGTTCTGCCGCGCGCCGCGTACCTGAACGAAGCCGGAGCGCGGCGCGCGTTCCTTGCCGGGGGTGGTTTGAGGCTCCTGATCCTTGCTCATACGGTCACTTTCACTCGGCGCATCACAGATAGATGAACTGACGGTACAGGCCGTCCAACTCGCCCCGGATCGTCTCCGCCCGATCCTCGTCATCGTTATCTACTGCCGTCAGCAGCGCCTGTTCCTTCGCGGTGATCCGGTCGCACAGCTCGTACAGATTTTCGCAGAAAGCCTCCGAATGGACCGACGGCTCTTCCCGGTCGGGCTGCGCCGACGCCAGGCCGCGAACCGACGAGAGCGGGGTGACATCGTTCTCTTCGTTGAAGGCGATCTGGCGCTGTCGCCGACTCTCGGTCTCGTCGATCGCGGCCCTCATCGCCGGCGTCACGGTATCGGCGTAGAGAACTGCGGTGCCGTTCACGTTGCGCGCGACGCGGCCGATCATCTGGATCAGCGCCTGGGCCGAGCGCAGGAAGCCCGCGCGGTCCGCATCGAAGATCGCGATCAGCGACGCTTCGGGGATATCGAGCCCTTCGCGTAGCAGGCTGATACCGATCAGCACGTCGAACTCGCCCGCGCGCAGGCCCTCGATGATCGCGACCCGATCCTCGACCTTGACGTCAGAGTGCATGTAGCGCGCGCGCACGCCCTGGCTTTCGAGGAATGCGTGCAGCTCCTCGGTCGCGACCTTGGTCAGCGTCGTGACCAGCACGCGCTCATCGCGCTTCGTGCGCTGCGCGATCTCGCGTAGCAAATCATCCCGCGCGCCTTGGGACGGGCGGATTTCCACTTTCGGATCGAGCAGGCCGGTCGGCCGAACGATCTGTTCGACCACCCTGCCTTGCGAGGCCCTTACCTCATAGGCGCCGGGGGTGGCGGACACGAAGATCGTCTGCGGCTTGACCTGTTCGAACTCGTGGAAGCTCAAGGGGTGGCTGTCCTTCGAGGATGGCAGGCGGAAGCCATAATCGATCAGCGTATCCTTGCGGGCCTGGTCGCCCCGGAACATCGCCGAGATCTGCGGGATCATCACATGCGATTCGTCGACGAACAGCAGCCCATCCTTGGGCAGATAGTCGAGCAGGGTTATGGGCGGGAGCGCTGGGTCACGGCCGCTCAGATAGCAGGCGTAATTTTCCATGCCCGAGCAATATCCGACCTCGCGCAACATCTCGGCATCGTTGGTGATGCGATCATAGAGGCGCGCCGCTTCCGTCAGGCGATTTTCGCTGGTCAGCCGCTCGACCTGCGTCTCCATCTCTGCGAGGATCGCCGTTGCGGCCTTGCGGGCCTGATCGGCGGTCGCCGCCAGAACGGTCTTGGGCGATACGAGATAGTGATCGGTGCTCTCTAGCTGCCTTCCGGTCGCCGCATCGAACCACTGGAGGGACGCGATCAGGCCGTTCGCCAATCCGACCCGCAGGGCCTTATATTCCGAATCCGCCGGGTAAACCTCAACAGCGTCGCCATCAGCGCGATAGGTGCCGCGCTTCAGCTTGTGCTCGGCCCGATCATATTGCAGACGCGCCAGGCCGCGAAGAAGCTCTTCCTGTCCCAACCGCGCGCCCTCGGTCAGCGGAACCTGGAGCGCGCGATAATTGTCGGGATCGCCCATGCCATAGATCGACGATACCGAGGCAACGACGATCGTATCGCGGCGCTCAATCAGGGATTTTGTCGTCGAAAGGCGCAACCGTTCCAGATGCTCGTTGATCGAGGAATCTTTCGGAATGAACTCATCGCGGCCCGGCAAATACACCTCTGGCTGGAAATAGTCGTAGTAGGAGACGAAATACTCCACGGCGTTTTCAGGGAAAAATCGCCGCATTTCGTCATAGAGCTGCGACGTTAGCGTCTTGTTGGGGGCCAGGATCAGCGTGGGACGCTTCAGGCGATGGATCACGTTGGCCATCGTGAACGTCTTGCCCGACCCCGTGATGCCCTTGAGGGTCTGATGGTGCGCCCCCTCCTCGATGCCGGATATGAGCCGCGCGATCGCTTCGGGCTGATCGCCCGCCGGGGTATAGTCGGAGTGCAAAATGAATATGCCAGTCGACATCAGATATCCTCCTGCCAGGGCCAGGCCATGAACGCCTCAAGCGTGCCCAAAAACGATTGTCGGGTCACATCTGCCCCTTCGCGGGCGGCTGTCCATGGTCCTTGTGTGCGTGCCTGATCCGCCGAACGGTCCACCAGACACCAAGGAGGACAAGGGGAACCAAAGCTGCGATCACCAGCTCAGGCGCCACTGCGTCGTGAATGCCCGGTATGCCCTTGATGAAATAGGAGAGCAGGCCGATCACATAATAGGAGATTGCGGCGACAGACAGGCCCTCCACCGTCTGCTGAAGCTGCAATTGCAGCTTCGCCCGGTTGTTCATCGAGGCGAGCAGGTCGCTATTCTGGCGTTCGAGCTGCACATCGATCCAGGATCGCAGCAAGGTGGTCGCGCGCGCCAGCTTGTCCGAGAGATTGGCCTGCCGCTCCTCGATCACGCGACAGGTCCGCATGGCGGGGGCGATCCTGCGATGCAGGAAGCTGCGCCAGCGATAGCAGCCGGGGACGAAGGTTTCGCCGAGTGCGGCAAGCCGTTCCTCGACGATCTCGTAATAAGCGCGGCTCGCGCCGAAGCGGTAGAGGCTGGACGCCGTGTCCGCCTCCAGCTCGGCCGAGAGATCCGTCAATCTGGAAAGCAGCGCCTCGCTGTTGCGCCGAGCCGACTTGCGCATCTCATCCGTGATCGCGGCGAGGCGCTTTTCTATATTGCGTAGATGCGGACCCAGCGATTGGGTCAGGGGAATACCGAGCAGGGCCAACGTCCGATAGGTCTCGATTTCAAGGAGCCGCTGCGCCAGCGCGCCAAGCCGGATCGGCGTCAGGCCGCGATCGAGGATGAGGATGCGGGTCAGCCCATCTGCATCCTGACGGAAATCGGTAACGATATCCGCCATGCCGTCCTCGACGAGCGAATGGCAGCGGCTGATCGGATCGAAGCGGTCAATGTAGGTCGCGGTCTCTTCCGTCCACGCCACCACGTCCAACCGGATGCCGCAAATGACCGGCCCAGGCGGGGTGAAGCCGTGCTTGAACGGGTCTTCGCCCGCCAGATCCCCGGTGTCGGGATCAACAGGCGCGCTCCACAGGTAGGTCGAAAACTCCGTATGCTTCTCACAATGCAATTTGCCCTGATCCCAGGTCAGGCCATGAAGGGGGGAGTTCTGATCGGGCAGCGACGCGCCCATTCGGCTCGATATTTCCGCGAGCGTCGCCTTATCCTTGGCCAGATTGCCTTCATTCATGAAGGCGAGCTGCACCAGGGCGCGCGGTGACTCGATCAGGAGATATGGGCGCGCATGTACCTCGTCGATGGCAACCCGCCTATTTTCATAGGTCGGCATACCATAGACAGTCGAACCGCCATTCGGAGCGCTGCCCGCTTCACTCAATCGGCTTTCCCCCCTTGTCATCCTTCTCCCCCACGTCGCGATGATCTAGATCGCCATAAGTAATCAGCCGAGAGCCACGATATCCTATGCCATGGGTCCACAGCCAGCTTAGTGCCACACTAAGCCGGTTCTGCGCCCCGATCAGGAAATAAATGTGGATGAGCTTCCACATCCACCACGCCAGGGCCCCGCGCAACTTAAACCGACCCATGTCGACGACGGCAAGGCTGCGGCCTATAGTCGCCAAATTGCCCTGATGCCGGTAATGGAAGGGCGCGACCTCGTTCTGCCCCTTCAGGCGCTGGCGGATAAGCCGGGCGACATATTGACCCGCCTGCTTCGCAGCCGGCGCAAGACCGGGGACAGGCTTGCCATCGAACCCGTTCGAGGCCGCGGTGTCGCCGATCACGAAAATGTCGCGATGACCCGGCACCGTCAGGTCCGGTCCGACAATCACGCGGCCAGCGCGATCGGCTTCAGCGTTCAGCCAATGCGCGGCGGGCGATGCCTGGACGCCTGCTGCCCACAGGATCGTTTCGGCGGGAATCTGCTTCCCATCCACGACGACGCCATCGGCGGAGCATTCCGTGACCGGCGTGCCGAGCTTGATTTCGACGCCGAGCTTTTCGAGCGCCTGCCGGGTATAGGCGGAGAGGTCTTCCGGGAAAGCCTGCAAGAGCCGTTGCCCGGCTTCGATCAGCACGACGCGGGTCGCACGCGGGTCGATCGACCGGAAATCCCGCACCAGCGTCAGGCGGGCAAGCTCCGCGATCGTGCCGGCCAGCTCCACGCCGGTCGGGCCACCACCGATGATGACGAAGGTCTGCAAAGCGGCACGGCGCGCGGGGTCCGTCTCACGCTCGGCTTCCTCGAAGGCGACCAGAAGGCGCCGGCGAATGGTGGTTGCATCCTCCAGCGATTTCAGGCCGGGAGCAAACGGTTCCCATTGATCGTGGCCGAAATAGGAGTGCCGCGCGCCCGTCGCGATGACGAGCGTGTCATAGGCAACCGTCGAGCCGTCCTCCAGAATGACGCGCCGACCGCCTGTATCGACACCTTCAACCTCGCCGAGCAGGGTCCGCACGTCCTTCCGCTTGGCGAAGAGCGAACGGATCGGCCATGCGATCTCCGATGGCGACAGCGAGGCGCCCGCCACCTGATAGAGCAGCGGCTGAAAGAGATGGTGGTTGCGGCGATCGACGAGCGTGATGTCCACGCCGCTCCCGGCGAGCCGCTGCACGGTTTCAAGGCCGCCGAAGCCCGCCCCCACGACCACCACGCGATGGCGGCCGTGAGCCGGCTCATGGCTGGGCGCGATTTCGCGCATGGTTGAAGGTGACGGCCCGGTCATTGGGACAACGCCGCGGCATGGTGGGCGATATGTTCGCCGATGAAACTCGCGATGAAATAATAGCTGTGGTCGTATCCAGGCAGCCGATGGAGCGTCAGCGGGTGCTCGGCAGCCTTGCACGCCGCCTCCAGCAAGTCGGGGCGCAGCTCGCGCTCGACAAACTCGTCATCCAGACCCTGATGGACGAGCAACGGCAGACGCTCGCGGGCGGCCTTGATAAGTTCGATGGCGTCATATTGCTTCCACGCCTCGCGATCGTCACCCAGATAGGCCGTGAAGGCACGCTCGCCCCAAGGCACCTGGCTCGGCGCTACGATCGGCGAGAAGGCCGATACGCTGCGATAGCGTCCGGGGTTGCGCAGGGCGGCAACAAGGGCGCCATGCCCGCCCATGGAATGGCCCGCGATAGCCCGGCGATCATCGGCCGGGAATGTGGCTTCGATCAGCGCCGGCAATTCCTCGACGACATAATCGTACATGCGGTAGTGTGCGGCCCAAGGTTCCTGCGTCGCGTTGACGTAGAAGCCGGCGCCCTGCCCCAGATCATAGCCGGGATCGTCGGCCACGCCTTCGCCTCGCGGGCTGGTGTCCGGCACGACGAGGATGATCCCGTGCTCGGCCGCGAAACGCTGCGCGACAGCCTTGGTGATGAAATTCTGCTCGGTGCAGGTCAGGCCGGACAGCCAATACAGCACCGGCACGCGACCGTCCTTCACCTGGGGAGGCAGATAGACGCCGACCTTCATCGGACAACCGAGGCTGATCGAGTCATGCTGATAGACGTCCTGCCAACCGCCGAAGCTGGCGTGATGTTCGACACGTTCCATTTTTGTTTCCTTGCTTCGACGGTTGGTGGACGGTGTGGCGATAGGAGCCCTTTTGCTGGCTGTTGTGCGGGGGGAAGCGCCGGCGCCTGTTTCAGCGCCGGCGACAGCCAGTCATAGGGTTGCGGGTATCGCCCTCACCTTCCGGCTTCAGATGAAGGTGTACGAGCAGACCTTGTTGCCCGCCGGATCACGCAGATAGGCCGCATAGGCACCCGGCAGATGGCCACGCGGGCCGGGCTGGCCCTCGTCGGTGCCACCGGCCGCGAGGCCGGCCGCGTGGAAAGCGTCCACTTCGGCGGGCGTCGCGGCGGCAAAGCCAACCGTCACGCCGTTGCTGGAGGGCGCTTCGCCATTGCCGGGACGGGCAATGATGAAGGCGGGCTTGTCGCGACCGTACAGCACCCAGCCATTGCCGAAGGGGCCGAGGTTCTTGACGCCCAGGGCGCCCAGAGCGGCGTCATAGAACGCCGACGACTGCTCGACGTCGGCAGCGCCGATGAAGACGTGCGAGAACACGCCGTTGCCGGAGATAACGGGGTCAGCCATGATATTCTTCCTTGAGGTTAGTGTTTGAAACTAAACGGCGTAATCTGTCGGATCAGTAGTGGATCACGGTGCGGATCGACTTGCCTTCGTGCATCAGGTCGAACGCCTCGTTGATCTCATCGAGACCCATGGTGTGGGTGACGAAGGGCGCCAGATCGATCTCGCCCTTCATGGCGTCCTCGACCATGCCGGGAAGCTGGGTGCGCCCCTTGACGCCGCCAAAGGCCGACCCCTTCCAGACGCGGCCCGTGACGAGCTGGAACGGACGGGTGGAGATTTCCTGGCCCGCGCCGGCAACGCCGATGACGATCGACTGGCCCCAGCCACGATGCGCGGATTCCAGCGCGGCCCGCATGACATGGACGTTGCCGATGCACTCGAACGTGTGGTCGATGCCCCATCCGGTCATCTCGATCAGCACTTGCTGGATCGGCTTGTCATAGTCCTTGGGGTTGATGCAGTCGGTCGCGCCGAACTGACGTGCCAGCTCGAACTTCGTCGGGTTGGTGTCGATCGCGATGATGCGGCCTGCCTTGGCCTGACGCGCGCCCTGGATCGCGGCGAGACCGATGCCGCCCAGACCGAACACGGCAACCGAGTCACCCGGCTGCACCTTGGCGGTGTTGTGGACCGCGCCGATGCCGGTGGTGACGCCGCAGCCCAGAAGGCAGACATGCTCGGGGTTCGCTTCCGGGTTGATCTTGGCGAGCGAGACTTCGGCGACGACGGTGTATTCGCTGAACGTCGAGCAGCCCATGTAGTGATAGAGGGGCTGGCCGTTGTAGGAGAAGCGCGTGGTGCCATCAGGCATCAGGCCCTTGCCCTGCGTTTCGCGGACCGCGACGCACAGGTTGGTCTTGCCGGACAGACAGAACTCGCACTTGCCGCACTCGGCGGTGTAGAGCGGAATGACGTGATCGCCCGGCTTGACGCTGGTGACGCCCTCGCCGACCTCGACGACGATGCCCGCGCCCTCGTGACCGAGAACGACCGGGAAAATGCCCTCCGGATCGTTGCCGGACAGCGTGAAAGCGTCGGTGTGGCATACCCCGGTATGCGTGACCTTGATGAGCACTTCGCCTTTCTGGGGCGGTGCGACATCGATCTCGACGATTTCGAGCGGCTTGCCTGCCTCGAAGGCTACGGCGGCGCGAGATTTCATTTTGATTTCCCTCGTTGGTTGAATCGGACCGCCGGTTGTGAAGCCCGGCGAAGCGCGACTCTCGGACAAACACATACTGGCGGGAGTATGTCTAATATACTCCTAGCCAGTATGCAAGAGGGATATCGACTGAGGGATGGAGGCGCCTGACAGGACGTCATGGCTTGGGAAAGCGCAGCGCGATCGTTGATGCTGCGTTTCCGGAAAGGGGCGGCTTGCCGATCCGGGGGGGAGTTAGATCGACAAGCCGGAAGGGGGTGTTCGTGCGGAAAGCAGTCCGCCCCCTACGACTCAGAATATCCCCCGGTCATGACCGGGGGATATTCCGGGTTAGAAGAAGATCAGGCCGCTACGGAGCCGTGCGGATCGATGACGTACTTGAACGCCGATCCGTCATCGAACTCCTTGTAGGCCGCCGGCGCATCCTCCAGCTTGATGATCTTCGTGTTCATCATCGGGGTCAGATAGGGCATCCGATCGTTCAGGATCGCCCGCATGAGGGCGTGGTTGTAATTCGCCGTCGGCGACTGGCCTGCCGACATCCGCGGCGACTTGATCCAGCCACTGGCCCAATCGACTTCCATGCTGCCCTTCTTGTTGTCCCTATTCTTGGAGATCGGATTGGGGCAGTAAACGCCGACCGTGCTGGTCATCCCACCGAAGCGGACATATTTCAGCAGCGCGTTGGTGACGGCGTTCTCGACGATCTGGTCGGACTCCGCCCCGAACCCGCGACAGTCGAGGCCCACATAGTCGATGACGCGATCGGCCTCGCGCTTGCCGGTGATCCGTTCCAGATGATCCTCGATCGGAATGCCGTCCGACAGGTTGATGGTCTCGACGCCGTGCGGCTTGAGCAGATCGAGCCGCTCCTGAATGAAGTCGGCGACGATGATGGCGCCGGCACCGAGGAGCTTCGCGCAGGCTGCGCCCGCGCGACCGACAGGCCCCGCGCCGAAGATCAGCACGTTCTCGCCGACGATATACGCAGGCTGCGCCGGCCAGTCGGGCGCGGCGAACCCGTGGAACGCGGTCGGCAGCACGTCCGAAAGCAGCGTCAGATCACGGATCTTCGCCATGGCCGCGTCCTTGTCGGGGAAGGCCAGCAGATTGAAGTCTGCATAGGGCACGAACAGGTAATCCCCCTGACCGCCGGTCCATCCGCCCAGGTTGAAGCCGTAGGCGCCGCAATCGACTTCGGGGTTGGTGTGCTCGCACACGTCCGAGCGCATGTGCTTGCAGTTGTAGCAGCGTCCGCAGCCGACGTTGAAGGGAACGGACACGATATCGCCGACCTTGATATATTCGACGTCGGAGCCGACCTCGATCACCTCGCCGGTCATCTCGTGGCCCATCGTCATCCCCTTGGGGACTTCGAACGAACCGCGGTAGATGTGAAGGTCGCTGCCGCAGATGTTGGTGGTGACGATCTTGAGAATGGCGCCGTGGGGGGCTTTCTTGCCCTGCGGCGTAATCAGCTCCGGGAATTTGAAGGTGTTGACCTTCATCTCCATCGGCTTCTCGAATGTGACGATCCTGTTTCCGGTAGCCATCGAATTATCTCCTAGCTCTCGTCCGCCACCCCTCAATAATGTTGAAGTTTCTACCGGACGCGCCAAAGGAGCTGCGCTGAATTAAATCAACACAATACGCCTTTGGCGATCCAGACCTCTTCATTATCGTCCATGCAGAATGGCTTTGGCTGCATGTGACAGCAAACTCGAAGTTTCTATCTTGAGATAGGAAATTCCTATGAGCGTTTTTCGCACCGCAACATTGCCGGTTCAGCCCTTTCGAGGCTGAAATTGGCGATGCAATGCAAGGATTTCCTGCAAAGGAGACACGACTTTGGGAGTGTGGACCAGCTCAAGAAGGGCTGCCGAGGGCGGCGACTTTGCCTCCCCCTTGACGCTGACGAATCCAACATCTGCGTGCGCGCCCGCACCCGTCAGTGCTGAAGCCTGAAGGTTTGGAATGTGGGCGAGGCGGGTCGCAAGCGATTGGGGCAAGACTGCCGCGTAACGCCCTGTGGCCAGATGCGCCGCCAGAATGTCGATCGTGTCCGTGTTGATCGTCGCGGCCGAGCAGTGCGCGAGCTGCAACTGTGCCTCGCTGGGGAGCGCGCCTGCCAGAATGCAAAGCGGCAGGCTCACGACATGATCCCACGCGACTCGCTTGGGCTGCGGCTCTTTGCTCATCTGGAACAGGGTCGTATGTTCCCGGTAGAGATGATGGGTCTCGAACTCGTCCTTCGGAACCTCGCCGAGATAGGTCAGCGCCATGTCCATTTCGTGATCCAGCAAGGATCTCAACAGCGAAGCAGTGCCACTCGCCGTCACGGTTTGCCCCAGCAAGGGGATTTGATCCGCAAGAGCGGCGCTGACGATCGCGCCGACAGCCGAAGTGCCTGATACCATGCCCAAGCGGAACAGGCCCTCCAGCCCTCGCTTGAGGGCCGACAGGTCACTCTCCAGCCCGTCACAGTCCCGTTCGATCTTCTTGGCCCAGGCGAGCACTGTCCCGCCTTCCAATGTGAGACCGTCATATCGCCGGCCATGCCGCACGATCTCGACGCCCAGATCTTCCTCTAGCTGCTTGATCCCCGCCGAAAGCGTCGGCTGCGACACGTTGCAGCTCTTGGCGGCCCGCCCGAAGTGACCCTCGCGATCGAGCGCTATGAGATATTCGAAATTCTTGACGATCATATGCTATCCCATCTGCCTGCGGCATCCGGCGCAGCGACAATTCGCAATTGCGCTCGACTCGCTCGGGCATGGCGGCGGCAATCCTGCACTGAGACCCTTGGAAGATAGATCGGTCAGGATGCGGCGGCGTGTTGAAGCTGAATCATCAATCCAAGACACGGAACCGGAAAAATATATATCCGCCTCTTCGGACGATCTATGAAAACGCCAACCCACAAATCGTACCAAGCGAAGATTGGTCGTATCTTCATTATTACCACCACATTACCGATACATACGCATCAGATATCCAGATAATTACCTATACGGGATGATCTTGGCCGCGCTCATTTGAGATATGTTCTCAATATCTTCATGACCCCCTCCATGTCATTATCGTAAGAGTCACCGTCCTGCCCCCCAATCGCCTTGCTTGAGGGTCCGAACGTCTCTTTAAGATGGCTCTCCATCACCTCCGCCATCAATCCGTTGGTCGCTCCCCGCATTGCCACGATCTGTTGGAGCAGGGGTGCGCAGTCCGTACCTGCCTCGATCGCCCTTTCCAGCGCTTCCGCCTGCCCTTTGATACGGCGAAGGCGTGTGATGGCCCGCTTCTTGTCCTCTGGTGAATGTGGCATCGCGCTTTCCTGAAAGATCACCACTACATACTATACAGGGGGGGAGTTTCAAGCCGCTTGTGAATTAAGGGTCGCGGCTCGTCGACGGCCTCTGCCGATTCATAGCTGCAACGGCCCGCTTTCCCCCTCCAAACATCAGGAGCTGATCTATGGTTCCCTGCCCCCTTGATACTGGTGGGGAGTATGATATTAAAGTGCGCAAGGCTGTTCCACCTTTCGCCGAGCACGCGCCGCAGCACCACAACGCTGGTCGCAGTTGAGGAGGCCGAAAGTCAGGGAGAAAATCTGGTGCTTGCGAATCTCGATCCGGTAATCCTGGCGCGCGCGCAATTCGCGTTCACGGTCTCCTTCCACTTCATTTTTCCGGCCTTCTCCATCGGCACGGCAAGCTACCTGATGGTGCTTGAAGGGTTGTGGCTGAAAACGGGGAGCGGCGTTTACGCCAACCTCTACCGCTATTGGCTCAAGATCTTCGCCGTAGCCTTCGGCATGGGCGTGGTCTCGGGCGTGGTCATGTCCTATCAGTTTGGGACGAACTGGTCGGTCTTCTCGGCCAAAGCCGGCCCCGTCATCGGCCCGTTGATGGCCTATGAGGTTCTCACCGCGTTCTTCCTTGAGGCGGGCTTCCTCGGTGTCATGCTGTTCGGAATCAACAAGGTGGGCAAAGGGCCGCACTTTTTCGCGACCTGCATGGTCGCCGTCGGGACGCTCATCTCGGCGACCTGGATCATTTCCGTGAATAGCTGGATGCAGACGCCGGCAGGCTATGCGATCAATGCCAAGGGCCAGTTCGTGCCCGCAGGTTCGTGGCTTCCGATCATCTTCAACGCGAGCTTTCCATACCGCCTCGTTCACACGGTCATCGGGGCCTATCTGACGACGGCGATGGTCGTCGGTGCGGTCGGGGGATGGCACCTTCTGCGCGACCGCGCGAATCCCGGCGCGCGCAAGATGTTCTCGATGGCGATGTGGATGGCGGCGCTCGTCGCTCCGATCCAGATTCTCGCGGGCGATCAGCACGGCCTCAACACGCTGGAGCATCAGCCGGCGAAGGTTCTCGCGATGGAAGGTCATTATGAGGCCAGCCCCGACGGCGCTTCGCTCATCCTTTTCGGCCTCCCGAGCAACAAGGATGCGGTGGTCCACGGCAAGGTCGAAATCCCCTATCTGGGATCGCTTATCCTCAAGCACGATCCCAAAGCGCCCCTCCCCGGCCTCAACGACTTCCCGCGCGATCGCTGGCCGCCCACGCCGATCGTCTTCTGGTCGTTTCGGATCATGGTGGCGATGGGCCTCGCCATGCTGGGGCTGGGACTTTGGAGCCTGCTCGCCCGCTGGCGCGGCAAGCTCTATGACTGGCACTGGCTTCACCGCGCCGCTGTCGCGCTTGGTCCGTCAGGTTTCGTCGCGGTCATAGCAGGATGGGTCACGACGGAGGTTGGGCGACAGCCCTTCACCGTTTACGGCCTGCTGCGAACCGCAGAGTCCCATTCCCCCTTGGCCGCACCCGCCGTCGCGGCGTCCCTCGTCGCTTTCATCCTCGTCTATTTCGGCGCCTTCGGGGCCGGCACCTATTATCTGCTCCGGATGATGGCAAAGCCGCCCGCAGCCGGTGAGCCGGAACCGTCCAAGGTGCCGCAACGCGCGGCGGGCATTACGCCGGCGAGCGGCGTCGTGGCATCGACCGGACGGGAGGCATGAACATGGAGCACCTCGATCTCACCATAATCTGGGCCGGTATCATCGGTTTTGCTGTCTTCGCCTATGTCGTGATGGACGGGTTCGATCTGGGGATCGGCATCCTCTTCCCGAGCCTTTCGGTCGGAGGGGAGCGCGATCAGGCGATGAACTCGATCGCGCCGGTCTGGGATGGCAACGAAACATGGCTGGTGCTGGGCGGAGGCGGTCTCTTCGCGGCCTTTCCCCTTGCCTACGCCATCATCCTTCCCGCGACCTACCCGCTCATCATCGCGATGTTGCTCGGTCTCGTGTTCCGCGGGGTGGCATTCGAGTTTCGTTGGCGAGATCCACGCCATCGTCCCTTCTGGGATGTCGCCTTCAGCTTTGGGTCCGTTCTCGCGGCGTTCTCGCAGGGGATCACGCTGGGCGCGATCCTGCAAGGCGTGCGGGTCGAGGCCGATGCCTATGCCGGGGGATGGCTGGATTGGCTGAGCGCGTTCAGCCTCTTGACCGGCGCGGCAGTCGTAATCGGATATGCGCTTCTCGGCGCGGCCTGGCTGGTCTGGAAAACCGAAGGGCCGGGCCAGGAACGCGCCCGTCGACTGGCATTTTGGCTCGGCGGTGCGACGCTACTCGCGCTTTTCGCCGTCAGTGCGGCGACGCCGTTCCTGACCTATGACTATTGGCGACGCTGGTTTGCGATGCCCGGCGTGCTTCTCACCGCGCAGGTTCCTCTGCTGGTGGCAATCTGCGCTGCAACCTTCTTCTGGAGTCTGAAGCGCGGCGCGGAGCGTCTGCCCTTCATTATGGCGCTTGGCCTGTTCTTTCTCGGTTTCGTTGGGCTGGGGATCAGCATCTATCCCTATGTCGTTCCCCGCGCCGTCACGATCTGGGATGCAGCCGCTCCCCCGCAAAGCCAGCTCTTCATGCTGGCGGGTGCGGCCATCATCATTCCGATCATTCTCGGCTATACCGCGTGGGCCTATTGGGTGTTCCGCGGTAAGGTCGGCGCCCACGGCTATCACTGATGGATGAGCAAAAACCGCTCGGTCGACGGCTCGCCTGGATGGTCTTAATCTGGGCGGCCAGCGTTTTGGCGCTGGGGGCTGTCGCGCAGGTCATTCGCCTCATCCTCAAACCCTGACGGCAGCTCGTTTCGACGAGCTGCCGAGGGAAATGCCGGCAAACAGGCGAAGGACATTCCACGGACCATGATCGTTCGATCGCAACCGAGCTTCCAAGATATCATTTTCACCGTGCATGGCTCGATCTTGCCGCGCATCGCGCGGAGGCTGGCGGCGATAGCGATCGTCAGTGTGATCGCCATCCTGGCCGCCCAAGCCCATCCCGGCATTTTCGCGCGTATCTCGACGATCCCTTTCACCCTGATCGGCATCGCGCTCTCGATCTTCATGAGCTTTCGCAACAATGCCTGCTATGCGCGATGGTGGGAGGGGCGGCAGCTATGGGGCGAGCTGATTATCTCGGCCCGTTCGTTCGCGCGCGAGACATCGCTTCTCCCTGACGAGGATCGGCGAGCGTTGCTCCACAGCATATGTGGCTTTGCCTGCGGCCTCACCGCACGCCTTCGCGGCGAGGACGAAATCGCCGCTATTGCGCCGTGGGTCGAAATCGGCCCGGCGACAAAGAGCCCGAACGTCACCAACCTCGTGCTCGATCGTATGGGGCGTAGGCTGCTCCACCTGAAGCAGACTGGCGTCATTACGCCGATTCACTATGCCGTCGTGGCAGAAGACATGCGATCCTTCGGCAAGGTTCAGGGCGCTTGCGAGCGGATATCCACGACGCCCGTGCCGTTCGCATATTCTCTGCTGCTTCATCGCACCGCAATTATCTTTTGCGTGATGCTTCCCTTCGCGCTCGCAGGATCACTCGACTGGTGGACGCTCCTGCCGGTGCTCCTTACCGCCTATACCTTTTTCGGCCTCGACGCGCTGGGACACGAGCTGGAAGACCCGTTCGGCGTCGAGCCCAACTGTCTGCCGCTTTATGCGATGAAGCGGACAATCGAGCGGGATATGTTGTCGCTGCTTGGCGAAGAAGATCTACCCGCTCCACTGGAACCCCATAAATCCGTCCTGAGCTAAATTTGCGCACTCCTTGATACTGGCAGGGAGTACCCTATATTCGGGTGCTGTGCTGGATAGTCGCGTGCTTGGCCCATGCGCCCCCGACTATCTGACCCCCAAGGTCAAAATCGAGGAGCTTGCGGCGATGGCAAATGGATGGGCACCCGATAGTGCGGTGCAGGACCAGATTGATGCAACGATCATGGACGCGGTTTTCGCCGCCCGATCGCGTCTGCCTTCCGGCGAGGGTAGCACCGACTGCGAGGTGTGCGGCGACGAAATCCCCGCGAAACGCCGCACGGCCATACCCGGCGTAAGAACCTGTGTCGCCTGTCAAAGCGAACGCGATAAGCGCCCCACCTTCACCGGCATCAATCGCCGGGGCAGCAAGGACAGCCAGTTGCGCTGATGACGAATGGAGGGCGGCCAAGGCCAAGAATCCGGTGTATTGTACGACGGAGCTGAAGGCCGCCCAATAGCGAGGCCGAACCTCAGTCGCAGCAGCCGCGCTTGAAATGCCGGATCAGGAACCAAACGGCGCCGGCCAGGATGGCGACGATGACGATGCCCTGAACCATGTGCCGCCCTCCGTTCGCGCAGCTTCATCGATCTTCTAGCAGGCTTCGCCATCTCGGTCATGGGCAAGCCGATCGGGCGGTGTTCAACGGCTGAACACGGTGTATCGAAATCTGCACCACGGGCGCGCTGATCGCTTTTGTGAATCACCGCCCCCGCACTGATTCAGGAATGTCGCCGGACTTCGCGGGCCTGATTTTGTAGGCTTTGCGCCATGAATGGCGCAGCTCTCCCGCTTTGTGATCCGATCGAGCTGGTGGCGCTTGACCCGGCCCGCAACGTCCGGCGCGGCTACAGCATCACCGCGAGCCTCGACCTGTTCGGCATGATCTTGGTGGAAACCCGCTGGGGCCGGATCGGCGCGCGCGGTCAGGCCCGTTCCCACGCCTTCGCCGATCGCGAGGCGGCCGAGCGCCATATCGCCGCGACCTTGCGCCGGCGCAACTCGGCCGAGAACCGGATCGGCGTCGCCTATCGGCCGCTATAGGGCGGACCCGGCCCCGCTCGCGTGATTTCCGCGCAGCCGCGCCCCATAGAGGGTATTCGGGCCGAGATGGATGCCGAGCGCATCGAGCAGGCCTGCGCAGCGGGCGACGGCCGCGATCAGCAGCGGATCGGCCGGGATGGCGCGGCCGTGGCTGGTGATACGCTGTTCCTGCGCGAGCCACGTCAGCAGCAGCATTTCGCCCTCGCCGACGAGGCGGGAACCGGGCGGCAGCACGGTGATGCCGTGGCGGGCCGCCACGCGGCGCAGCTCGGCGAAGAACAGCGCTTGCGACTTCGCGGCCTGGCGCGACGGCTCCGAGGCGCGGGCATCTTCATCGGCATGGAAATGCTGTTCGTCGCCGCGCAGCATGGCGAGGGCGCGGCGTTCGAGCGCGGGGCGGCGACGCAGCGCGATCGGGGAGAAGGGCGCGCTCAACGTAATAGGAACTCCACAGGCACTACCAGCTCGATTTCGTCGGGCCGTTCGGGCGGAATCTTGGGGAGCGGATCAGCGCGGCGCAGCGTGTCGAGCGCGGCCTGATCGAGCGCCGGGAAGCCGGAACTCCGCACCAGCGACGAGGATAGCACATGGCCGTCGCGGTTCATCCGGAACCGGATATAGGCGACGCCTTGCTGGCGGGCGCTCTTCGCCGCGCCGGGATAGCGCTGGTATTTCTGCAAGCGGGCGAGAACGCGGCCCTCCCACGTATCGGGCGCGTTGCTCGATACCTGCGGCGCGGGGGGCGCCGGCGCCGTCTTGGGCGCGGCGGTTTCCGGTTGCGGGGGCGTCGGATCGACGGGCTTCACCGCTGGCGCGGGTGGGGGCGGCGCGATCGTCGGGACCGGGATGATCGGACGCTCGACCGGCACGACCTTTTGCGGCGTGGGCTGGCGCTGGTGCTTCTCGACCGGCTTGGGCGCCTCTTTCGGTTTGGGCGGCGTCTCGGGCGGCGAGGCGAGCGGAAGCAGGCTCACCACCAGCGGCGCCGAGGGCGGCGGCGGGTTGAAATGATGCTCGAACGTCAGGAGCAGGCCGGCGAAGGCCACGGCAAAG
Organism: Sphingomonas sp. DC5200-1; assembly: GCF_049897245.1. NCBI lineage: Bacteria > Pseudomonadati > Pseudomonadota > Alphaproteobacteria > Sphingomonadales > Sphingomonadaceae > Sphingomonas > Sphingomonas sp. DC5200-1. The sequence goes on along the minus strand of NZ_JAFCVW010000015.1, from coordinate 21,044 downwards.
ACCAGGCATGTGCCGAGAAAGCCGAATATCTTGTGTTCGGGCGGCGGGGCATAGGGATGCCGCTCGACCGGGAGCGGCAGCACGATCGGCAGCGTTTCGGCATCGTCGCGCGCCTGGCGCGCGTCGTCGCCGTCAGGGCGCATGGTGGCGAGCATGTTGCGGCCTCCCTGTCGGTCGCAGGACGTGGCGCGCGATCACCAGCAGCGGGATCGCCAGCGCCGCCCACGACAGGCACCACCAGATGCCGCCTTCGCCGAACAGCGCCGAGAGCAAGCCGAACAGGGTCAGCGCCGCGAGGGCGATCGGCCACGACCATTGACGGCGAAAGGTGGAGCGATGCCGTTTCATCACTCGGCCGCCTCTAGCCCGGCTTATTCATCGGGTTCGGTCAGAAGGGTTGGCGGGAGTGGTTTAAGCGATTGCTTTGATGTAGGAAAATGGGTGTCTAGGCCATTCCTGCAGCGAGGCAATTTATGCCACGGACCACACCCGCCGGGAGCGATGATAGCGCGCCGGGATTTTCGTTTCCAGCGATCGGGCGCAAGAAGATCACAGCCGCGTTCGACGGAGGTCGGCTCACCTCGGATGGCGGTGTTCTGCTGCTGGCACAGGCCGAGCGCGCGATGGGGCTTTGCCGGCGGCTTGCGGCTTGCATTGCCGATCCGCGCGATCCTGCGCGGGTGATCCATCGCCTTGATGACATACTGCGTGCCCGCGTGTTCGCGATCGCGTGCGGCTACGAGGACGCCGATGATCTCGACGCTCTGCGTGACGATCCGGGCTTCCGCCTGGCGCTGGGCAAGCTGCCGGGATCGGGCGCGGGGCTGGCCAGCCAACCAACGATGAGCCGGTGGGAAAATGCGCCGACCACACGCGAGTTGGCCAGGATGATGTCCGCGATGATCGACATCTACTGCGCCAGTTACGATTGCAAGCGCCTACAGATACAGGCGGTTGTAGAGGTGATGAACACTTCGACCGTACCTTTCGCGCTCGCGGTCGATGACGTCCCGATCATCCTGATGGACATGACGCTGATCCTGGAGGACGCCGGCTTTCGCTGTCATGAGGCGATGGACGGCGATACCGCGATCGTGCTGCTGGAGGAGCAGGCCGACAACACCATCCTGCTGTTCTCCGATGTCGAGATGCCGGGATCGATCAACGGCTTTGCGCTGGCGCGTCATGTCGCACAGCACTGGCCCTGGATCGAGATCGTGATCGCCAGCGGCAATATCCGTCCCAATCCGGGTGACATGCCCGAGAAGGCGACGTTCATCCCGAAGCCCTTCTCGGCTGCGATCGTCCACGAGCACCTCCGCAGGACGCTGCCTGACGGCAAGAAGCCCGCGCCGCTGAAGAATGCGGTGACGACGCCGGTTCAGCCGGGAGCCTGAGCCACCCCTGCCGAGGCGAGCAACTGCGCGTCGGTCGCGTCGCGGTTGTCGATCCACCATTTGGCGTCCGCGATGCCGAGCAGCGCCGCGCCGGTTTCGACGCTATCGAGAGGTTGATCCTTGCGCAGCAAGGCGATCCGTTTCGCGCGAATGGTCGTTGCCCAGCTGACCTGTCGTTCCGAGCCGTTGAGCGGCGCCAGCGACAGATGGGCAACGGCTTGTTGCGAGGCCGCGGCGTCGCGCTCGTTCTCTTCCTGGCGCTGCTTGCGGTAGCACGCGCCGCAGACCGTCGTGCGCAGCCAGGTGGCCTTGCGCTCCTGCTGCGACGCGAACCCGGCAATGAAATGGGTTTGCTCATGGCCGCAGGTGTGGGTGATGCGATGGTCCATGACGTTCAGCCTGTCATATGGGCCGGATTTGTTCCAGCGGGATTGAGTCGAGCCGTTCGGTTCCGGCGACCGATGCTCGCGGCATGAAGATGGCGATCACGACCCGAGTGGGCTGCTCATCACCAGCACGGTCGCGCGCGCGATCGGCGCCGGCGCTACGCCGGCTCTGAAGGGGGCGACCGCCCCCCACCGCAGCGACTTGGCGACGGGGCGATAGCTGACCGGATGGATGCCATCCCGGCTCGGTTGCGCCCGCAGCGGGATGACGGTGTCGCCGAAACGTGCCGCGATCGACGTGACAATGGATGACGCGCGCAGGTCGTAGGGGGCAAGCCAGGCCACCTTGACGGCGGTGGTTCGCCGCCTGAGCGCAAGAAGGTTGGTTGGGAGCGCCGGACTGGCGGCATCGTTCGACCCGAGTGCGATGAGGGCGACGGTGGCGGCCGAAGCGCCCCTCACCCGCCGCTCGATCTCGGCCGAACCGGCACCCACGCGCGCATGAACCTCGCAGCGTATGCCCTGTGCTGCCAATGCCTGCGCCGTGCCGACCGCGGTGCTGTCGCCCAGGATCAGGCAGAAGGGAATCATGGCCGACCAGCCTGATGGGCAAGCGGTTTTCGTGGAGTGGTCATGTCGCCGTAGGCAAGTAGCCCGAAGATGGCGACAGCACAGCCGGCGATGCCGAACGCTGCGCGTGCCAGCCCGATCAGCCGCGCCTTGCGACCCTTGCGAAGGTGGTTCCACCCTCGATCGAGCGAGGTACGCCAGGACAGCCAGCCATCGCCGATATCGCTCGCGCCGAACATCGCGATGGGGATCGCGACGGCCAGCATGATATGCCGGATGTCGGCGCGGGCGATCACGATGGCGAGAAAGGTCGCGACCAGAATGAACAGCGCGATGGCGTTGATGACGCTGTAGAGCGGGCGCAGCCGAAAGATCCGACGCGAGGGCGCAGCGAGGTAGCGCACGATCGGACGGCGGCAGGTGTCGCAGACCAGCATGTGCTGCCCCAGCGGCCAGCGGCGCATCGCCTCATGGCAATACGGGCATTCGGGCCGGGGCAGGCTGATCATATTCATGCGACGTGGCCGACCCTGATCGCATCGGGAAGTGCAGCCCGGATCACGTCGGCGACGTCGGGCACGCAGATCCAGTTGGAGAATCTCGGGTTCCAGATCGCCTTGCCCTTGCACAACGCGGAAAGAACCTCCCTGCCGATCTCATCGTCGCGCGCGGCCCTGAATGCGATGCGGCCATCTGGCAGTGTCCGCTCGACGATCCCGGCGCATACCTCGATAGGTGCGCCCGCCTTGACGGGAACCGCCTTGGCAGGGGGCGATACCTCCAAAACGGTGCATTCAACCGCTACCGATGTGGAGGGACTTTGCGCCGGATGAACAGTGACAGGCTCTGCCTCGACGTACGGCGGCAATTCCGGCACAGACGCGGCCTGGACGATGGGCATGTTGATCGGCCCAGACGGGTCGCCGGTATGAGACGTATCGGCGGCGTCCGTGCTGTCAGGAACGATGCCGAGGCGGGTATAGATATCGCCCTCCTGGACATGGTCGGCGATGAGCTGGTCGGCGATCTCGACCATCTGCGCGGCGGTGACGCCGGTCGAAAACATTCGTCCCAGGGGCGATGACCCGCCGAACGGCACCCAGGCTTTGTAAAGGTTGTCGCATTTGTAGATCGGCTCGTCGCTGCCGATTTTGGAACGGTCGATCATCGCGGTGGGCGGAACGGACACGAATACGCCGACCTCCGCGAACGCCCTGTCATGCCCTTTTCGCTTCAGCCACGCCTGCAGCACCTTGCGTTGTCGTTTGGCCTGTTCGACCGGATTGGGGATGTTCTGCGGCTGACGTTGCGAGCGATACCAGACCATCCATTCGCCATGCTCGTTCTTCGAGATCCGGCCAGAGTAGTTCTTGGATTCGAAGATCGAGGCGGTGCGCGACGCCCGCGACAGCAGGATATGATCGAACTGCGCGAACCCGCCCTGCCCGTCCGGCAGGCGCAGATCGTGGATAAGCAGGTTGCGGTCGTTGTCAGGCCCGAATTGGTGATCGAGCATATAGGCGGTCTCGCGCTCGCCCCGCATCCCCTGGCGATGGTTCCGCACCGTCGATCGCACGCGCTCGGGGAGAGCCGCGAACTCGTCGGACGCCATCACTTCGTCGGCAAATGCGATCTCGGCCGCGCGGGTCGATTTCTTGCGGATCATCGTTTCGGCGTTCCCGGATTTGGCTGCGGCAGCGGTTGAACCGCCTGCGCCGGTAGCGGCGCGGAGGCGGGAGGCACCATTGCGGGCGGCTTGGCCGGCACCAGCCTCGCCTCGAGCCGTGGCCGTGCATCCTCGATCAGCTTGCGGAACGCATCGAGCGTCGCCAGCGTGGTGATCTTGCCGATGTCGGTCGAGGCGTAGCTTCCACCGAGCGCACCCACGCCAAGGCCGAGCAACAGCCCACCGCCCACGACGCCGATATCCTTCTTGCGCGCCGACCCGCTGGCGACCGCTTCCTGGATGCCGGTGTTCACGTCGACCAGCGTCATCAGCACCTGGCTTTCGAGTGTCTTCGACTTGAGCCCGACCGCCCCGCCGAACACACCGCCGACCCCGCCCCCGCTCTCACGCGACTTGGCGTCGGAATAGACCACCTTCACCTCGATCAGATAATCCGCCTTGGTGACAGGCCGGGTTGTGGCAGTCCCGCCATTGATCGCGCGTTCGCGTTCGAGCGCGCTGAACGCCTCGCCGCGATCGGCGACGCGGAAGCAATTGGATCGCGCGATCATCAGCTTGACCAGTGGCAGCGCGTCGACGCGCGCGGTCGAACCGCCGTTCTGCATCTCCGCCATGCGCATGAGCGCCTGCAGTTGCGGCGACAGGCCATCGGCCGGGTTGGCGGCCTTCTCCTCAACCAGCGCGGCAACGCCGAGCGGCACCTGGCATTGCGGCACGGCGGTCGTCTCGTCGACGCCGGTGCCGCCCTGCCCCAGCTTCTGGGCGTGGGCCATTGAAGGTGTGACGGCCGCGAGCGCGGCCGTCACGACGAGCATGCGGGTGCGATCAAGCACCGGCGCCCGCCTTCTTCGCATGCGCTGCGGGATCGCAGATCCCGGCACGCTCCTCGTCCGCCGCAACTTTCTTCGCGGCTTCGTCACAGTCCTTGCAGTCGGGACAGTCCGCGCAGTCCTTGCATTTGCCGTTGTGAAGCGCGTGCGCGCGATAGCGCGCCTTCTTCGCCTCGACCTCGCGCGCGGCATCGGTGCCGGCATGACTTCCGGCGAAGCTCGCCATCGCGAGCAGGACCGGCGCCGACGACTGCGCGCTGGCGGCCGACGGCAAGGCCACGGAGAGGGCGGCAAGCCCCAGCGCGGCGATCATCTTCAGTTTCATCGTGTGTACTCCTTCCCTGGCCGTTTTCAGAAGAAACCGTTGCGTCGGCCGTCGCGACGGTCATCGTGGCGGGCGCTGCTGTCGCCCAGCGCCGAGCGCCGGACCTCCAGCTCAACCCCGTCCCCCTTGCGGCGAATGCGGACATCCTGCGGGGCGATGTTGTTGCGCTTCGCCCAGCGGTCTGCGTCGGCATCCGAGCCGAACTCGCCCATTTCCTCGAAATCCCAGTTGCTCATGTCTCCTGTCCCGGTTGATCGCCGTGCCGGCGCGCGGGGGCCGGTCCTGGCGGTGCGATGCGAAATCCCCGCGCGTGGATGAAGGACAGTGTCACTGGATCGAGGCCGGTTTGGCGGCGATGCGCCGGACCACGAGATTGCTGTCGGCCCCCAGACGAAGATCGAGCGTGTGCCCGACCCGTCGCGTGAACAGCATCACGCCGGCAACCTCGTCGTGCAGCGTGCCCTTGCCGAAGAAGGTCCGAGAATCTGCCCATTCGCGGCCGTGGATGAAGCGGACGCGATATTGGCCGAGCGGGGCTGGCACGGTGACACGCTCGAAGGCGCGGACATAGACCGACAGCCGGTTCTTCGCCGTCGCCGGATCGAGCAGCTGGACGATGCTATTGTCTGCCGCACCCTGAATGGTCAGGTGGCTTCTGACGGTTCGCAGGTCGACGCTGGAGGAGACGGCGACCGTTCCCGATTCCGGAAAACCGGTGTTCGTCCCCACGATTGACGCGAACAGGCTGGAGGTTGCGCGCTTGATCTGGCCCTGCCCGGCCCAGGCCGCAAGGACCAGTGCGATGGCAACACCGACGCCCAGCGCCTGCCAGTAAGGGGCCGGCGTGAAGCGCGGGCGGGGCCGCCATCGACCGCGCTGATAATCGTGGCCCCTGTTCCTGGCTTCGAACCACGACCCTTTCGATCCGCCAGATATCCAGCTCGCGCTCCCCAGCGGCACCGATTTCCTGAACCCGAAGCGGTTCAGCTCGACCCGTGCCTTGCGATCGTTCCATTGCGTCGCACCGGGATCGAGCCCCTGCCGCTTGCGGTAGCGATCGCGCATATAGTCGCGATCATCGATGCCCATCGACCACCTCCATCGACTGCGAGGGGAGAGCCAGGGGAAACACGTCCATTCTGGACAGCATCGCGTGATCGCGCAGCGAGGCCTCGACGGCGACAACCTCGCTCGAAGTCAGTCCAGGTTCGCGTCGTACGAACAGGATGGTCGACGCCGATCCTGCCAGCCAGCGCGCGATGGAGATCCTGGGCATCAGCCGGTCGTGGTCGGCGAAAGCGTGGGTCGCTCGTCGCACGCCGGCCAGCACGGTCATTCCCCAACGCAGGGCGTGACCGTTTCCAGAATCGTGTCCCGCCGCCTCTGCGACGGCTTCCGGCGGGAGATCCCGTATCAGATCGCGGACGGCCGAAAGGGTCGCACCAGGTTCATCGCCGGCATGCTGGATCGCGCGGAGCAGCACATAGCGCGAAGCGCAGGTGTAGCCCGAGCAAACGTCAGGATCGTCGGGAAGGAACGCTTCGATCGCGGACGAGCGTGCATAGTCGCTCGGATGGTCTGCGAAGAAGTCCCAGTTGCCGCGCGCGGGGTCGATCAGCTGGTCGCGGACCTGGTCGGCGAGTTCGGCGATCGCGTCGCCATCGCCGAATACCGCGAGCCGGCCCCCGTCACCGGCGCGGACCGCTTCAAGCGCCGCTTCCGTCAGATCCGCGGTTTCGGCGATCGTGAGGGTCGCGTGCGTCGGCTCGGGTTGGCGCCGGAAGCGAAAAGGGAAACTACCGTCCACCGGGCGTACCTTGGGTTGCGGGCGGAACGAAAATTCCACCATCGGTGTGAAGCGACGCGCTGACGATTCCGCATCCGACCGCCCAGGCGAAGGTGAAAGCCGCCACCGCGGCCGCCAGGAGTCCCGCCTGACGCAACCGGCGCGTCAGCGGGACGATCATGCGTGGTGCGGTTGACCGTGGCTCCACGGGCTTCCTGCGGGCCTGATGGCCATACTCGGCCGTTCCCTCGATCGCGTCGCAGGGCGGCGTGTCGAGCCGCGAGGTCCGACCGATGCGGGGAGGCCCGTGCATATAGTCGCGGTCGGCGAGGCTCATCGTGCTGGCTCGGACCGGACCCGGAGGGCACGCAGCGCGCGGGTGAGCGGCAGGAGTAAGACGTAGGTCAGGCCGAAAATCGCGGCCATCGCAAGCGTTTCGCCGCCCCAGTCGAGCGCATCGTCGCGCCGCGCGAGCTGGCTGCATTGCGTGAGCGTATGAGTGTCGAGGTCGCAGGCGTGCCAGTGCTTGGTGGCGATCACCTGGTCCCAGGTCGGTGGTGATGTGGTCATGCTCATAGCTCCAGTCCGATGTCCTTTTCGGGGTAGGGAAGTTCAGGCCCTTTGGGCTCGACCGGGACGCTGAACCGGGAGAGGTCGAGCGAGGGATCGGTACGGATGTCGATCTTGCCGCCGGTCGAGGGGCGGGCTGTATCTGCGCTCGGCTCGCCTCCGACTTTCTCCGGTCCGCGATCGAGGTCGGGCGGCAAGGTCGGATTGAAGGTCTCGCCCGCGCCGGCTTTCGTGGCTGCGCCGGCAGCGCCGCGATCGGGATCGATCGTCAGCGCGCCGGTGGTTTCGAGCGCCGAGGTCTTGTTGCCCTCGTTGCGCTCGATCGCGGCGGTCAGCTTCTCGCGGTCGTCGGTGAACAGCTGGATGTCGTCGCGGACGCGCGTGACGGTGACGTTGAACAGCCGCTGGTTGGAGAGGTTCGATTCCCTGTGGCTCATCACCGCGATCGCGGTGTCGGTGGTGATGCCCTGCGCCGCGTGCATGTTGAGCGCGTAGGCGAGGCTGATCCGCTCCATCATCGGATCGCCCGCCTTTAGCTCGTGGAGGGTGCCGTCGCTCGCCTCCACCTTGATCCCCGACGGGTCGGCCGAGACGACGCGGGCGATATCGTTGTTGTTGAGGCCGCGGTCCTTGTCGTTCTGGGTCCAGCGGATCTTGTCGCCCTCATGCAGCTTGATCTGCTCGCGCTGGGCGAGCTGCATCGCGTCGGTCTTGTCGACCGGCGATATCTTCTGCGGATCGAAGGTCCGTACCCGGTTGCCGATCTGGACCTGAACGCGGCCCTTCGCGTCGACGCCGAGCACGTCATAGGTGCCGGGGCTGAGGCCGAGCTCGCGCATGGCATGGCGCAGGTCGATCACCTGGCCGGGCTTATAGGTATGCGCGTAGCGGAGTTCCTCGCGCGTGACGTTGACCTTGTCGAGGACCGGGGTGACGACGCCGTCCCCTTTCAACGTGCCCTCCGCGGCGAGGCCGTCCTGGATGCGCACGTTGAGCTCTGCGCGCGCGACGCGGCCCGACGAGAACATCGCGGTGGTCTCGCGCTGTTCGGGGGTTAGGCCCAGCCAGTGTTCGGCCGCGGCCTTCACATGCTCGGGGTTGGCGGTGACCTTGTCGCCGAGCATCGCCATCGCCTCGCGCACCTCGCCGCGGTTGGTCAGCGCGGCGACGGTGCGCAGCTGCTCGGTGCGCTGGCGCAGATTCTCGTCCATCCGCGCCATCGTGATCCCGCCGGCCTGCGCGAGCGCGAACGCCTTGCCGGCGTCGACCGCGGTGATCTGCTGGCGATCGCCGATCATCAGGAAGCGATCGACGCCGAGCGCATTGGCGATGCCGACCAGGTGCTTCATCTGGTCGGAACCCACCATCGAGGCTTCGTCGAGGATCAGCGTCGTGCCGGCGAGCGCGTCGCGCGCGCCGTCATAGCCCGCTCCCTTCCCAGCGAGCGCGTGGCGGGCATAGCTGTGGACGAACGAGGAGACGGTGCGGCTCTCGATCCCGGCTTCCGCGCCGAGGCGATCGGCGGTCGCCTTCATGAGCGCGAGGCCGACCACCTTGCCGCCCTCCTGCTCGACGTTGCGCGCGACGCTCGCCAGCATGGTCGACTTGCCGGCGCCCGAGACGCCTTGGACCGCGACGATACGATCGGCGGAGGTCAGCGCCATCGTCGCGGCCGCCATCTGGCCTGCGTTGAGTTCCTTGTCGCCCGATGCGGCGTTGATCCGCTCGATGACGGTGTCGGCGGAGACGATCACCCGCCCCTCCCCCTTGCCGCGCTCGATCTCTGCAAGGATGCCGCGCTCCGTCGCGAGCGCCTCGGGCGTCGTGACATGGGTGACGACGCTGTCGATCCGGTCATCCTTGCCCGGAATCAGCTTCTCGTTGCGGATGAGCTCGGAGACGCGCGCGTCGACATGCGCGGCGGTGACACCCTTCAGCCCGAGGTCGAGCGCGGTCCTGGTGATGTCCGGCACCGCGAACGCGGCTTCGCGTTGGGCATGGATGCGGATCGCGGAGGCGACGGCGTGCTGGGCGCGCAGATCCACCGGCGCGATGCGCAGCCGGTCGAGGCCGCTGGCGACGAGCGGATCGGCGGGTCGGAATAACTCGCCCAGGCTTTCGCGGAGATTGGCCAGGACGTCACCGAGGCGCTCCATCGGTCGTGGCTGGGCATCGAGGCCGCTGGCGCCAGCACGCTCGCGCGCGGCATCGACCAGCGCCTTGCCGTCGAACCCGAGCGCGGCCGCCCGGTCGCGCCACTCCTGACGCAGGGCATCGCGATCCTCGACGTTCAGCTTGGCGTCGCGGGTATTGTTGGTCACCTTGCGCAACGCCTCGGCGGAGGTGACACCGAGTTCGCCGGCTTTCGCCAGGATATCGGCGCGCCGCTGGCTGAAGGTGTCGATCACCTGCTTGGGCACGCCGGCGATCTCGAACTGGCCGTGCTTGCCGGTGACGCTGGTCTCGTAGCCGATCTTCGCCAGCTCGGCGCGAAACTGCGCGTGGTAGGCCGCGCCGATGGTCGTGTTGTTCTTCCACAGCTGCTGGTTGTGGAGCGCCTGCCATGCCCCGTTCGCCATCTTGGTCATGTTGGCGATCAGGACATGGATGTGGCCCTGTGGATCGAGCGCGCGACTCGTGTCGTGCTGGAACAGCGCATAGACGAGGTTGCCGGTTCGCACCGCATCCCCTGACCTGGACTGATCGTAGGTGCGGCCTTCGGCGAAGGTCTTCTCGACCCATCCCATCGTCGCCTTTACGGCGTTCATATGCGCGGTGAGGACACGGGTGTCGCCAGCGACATAGGCCATTACGCTGGCGGACTTCGGCATCGAGAAGGTCAGGTCGACACCGAGCCTGCGACCCTCGACCTGCCCGACCTTTTCGCCATCGGGCATCTCGCCGTTGAGGATCTTCTCGAAGTCTTCCTTGGTCACCTCGCCCTTGAGGCCAAGGTCGGCCGCGCCCACCCCGCCCCAGGCGGTCGCCTCGGACGAATGCTCGGCGGTGTAGTAATCGTCCTTGGCGAAATACTGCGCCGCGCCGGAGGCGGACTTGACGGAAGCGATCGACAGCATCGGCTACATCCCCATGTCCATGTCGTCATCGATCTCCGGCGAATGATCCGGGCCGTGATGACGATGGTGGTGATCGGGGTCGCGCTGCGTCGCAAACCCATCGCGCAATTCGCGGGTCGCCTGGTCCTCGTGGCGATCGGCATCACCGCGATCGGACCGGCTTTCCGGGGCATGGCGTGACGCCTCGCCGCGCGTCGGATCCACCCCGCTCTGCGGACCCGCACGGTTCTCGATCAGGGACATGCCCATGCCGCCGAGTTGGGCATCCAGACTGGATGAACCTCCCGTCACAGGCTTGGAAGGTTCGCCCCCGACCCTCGTTGCGGCATCCGACGCGCGGACGGCATCGACGCCGGTCGGGCTGCTGGCGACGCCCTTGCCGGTTATCTGATCGATCACCACCGGCAGCGACCCGGTGACCTCCATCGCCGCAGCCGCCTTTTCAGCCTCGCTACGCGGCTTCTCGGGCTGCGAGGCGGTCAGGTCCGGCTCTTGCCTTTCCTTCGCCTCCACGCCCCCCACAGGCCGTGTGGGGGTATGCTCGCGGCCACCCTCACCCCCCTCATCCGCGCCATTGTTCCGGGTGTTCTGACGACGCCGGTCTTCCGGCGAGACGTATTCGGTAGGCTTGAAGTTCTTGCGGGGCACCGCCCCCGGCGCGACCTCGGCATAGGAGCGGTATTTGAGTTCGATCCGCGCAGCGGGAAATCCATCGGGAAACTTCACGAAGCCGTGGAGCGACGGCAGGTTGTTGATGTCGTCGGGGATGACCAGCGGCTCGATCGCCGTGCGAGGCGTGAGGGTCGAGGCGTCGCGGGTGTTGTTGTAGCCGTAGCTGTAGGCCTCATCCATCTGGCGGACCTCGCGGCTGCCGATGAACTCGGAGCACTTTTCGGCTGTGGTTCGATCGGCGGTGGCGAGGATCAGCTTGGTGCGCGCAAGTCCGGTGAGCGCGGTCGCGTTCTGCAAGCCATAGGTCGCGACCAGCTTGTCGAACGAGTGGATCCCAAGGACGAACGCACCGCCGAAGTTGCGGGCCGACTGGAGGCCATGCTCGATACCAGGAAGCGCGTGAAGCGCATGGACTTCGTCAAACAGATACCAGGTCCGCAGGTCACGGGTCTTGGGCAGGCGCATGAGGTTGTTGACGGCCAGATCGATCCACAGCGTGAACAGACCGCGGGTCATCTCGAGGTCGTTGTACGAGCCGGTGATGAACATGATCGAGCCGTCGCGATTGTCGGTCGCGATCCAGTCGCGGATCGAGAAGGCGGGCGGGCCGCCCGGGACAGGGTCCGGCATGAAGCGTAGCGCCTGTCCGTTGACGTTCAGAACCGAGCGGATCGATTCCGCCATGCGGGCGGCTTTCTCGGTCGTCAGCGGGGCGGCGATGGTGTCATCGAGCTTGGCGTTGATCGACTTCAGATCGGCCTGCATCAGGTGGTGCGCGATCGCGGCGTTGTTCGCCTCACCCATCTCTTGAAGCTTCAGGCACATCTCGATGAAGAGCATCCGCGCGGCGTTCTGCCAGAACGGTTCCTTGTCGTCGGGATGCGAGGGAATGAGGGCCGATGCGGCCGAAACGAAGTCGGCATAGTTGCGGCATTCGTCGAACAGCGTCCACGGCGCGCAACGCTCGTCCATAGGGTTGAGAATGACGTCGGTTTCTGGGTTGTAGAACGTCTCCACGAACACGCCGGTCAGGTCAAAGATGACCGCGCGATGACCGCGCGCGCGAAGCTGCGAGACGTGGCTGCGCAGCTGGGTCGTCTTGCCGGTGCCGGTGGTGCCGATGAGCATGGTATGGCTCTGTTCGAGCCGCCACGGATAGGGGATGCCGGCGATCGTGTATGGAACGTGGATGCCCCGGTCGATCCGATCGAGGATCGGAGCCTTGGCGACGAGTTCGGGGACGTACGGCGGATCGTGTTCGGCGCACTCGGTGCGGAACTTGCGTCGGTTGTGGCCGCTGACAGTTTTGACGAGCACGTCACGCTCGACCAACAGGGCGCCGCGGTTGTGGCGTTCCTGGAGCATGTCGCTGCCGCGCTTGTTTGCCCACATGATGAACCACATGATGATCGGTGCTGCGATGAAGGCCGACATGACGAGTGTCGTCAGGAAGATCTTGACCGTCTTCGCCCAGGCATGAACGACATGGGGTTCGTAGGGGACGTAGCCGATCGGAACCTTGGTCACGATGCCGTTTGGCAAGGTCAGGTTGATGAGGTGGAATTTGTCCCCGCCGACCCACGTCCAGATGGCGGAATAGAGCTTCATCAGGTCGAGCTGGAATTCATGCTCGGCGAGGCCCAGCCAGACGAAGATATTGAACAGGACGATGAACGTCCCCAGCCATATCCAGATGGGCACCTGGAGGCCCGCCCAGGTCATCTTGTACTGACTGGCGAGAAGCTGCGAACCGCGGGTGAAATTGCCCGAGTTGCGGGTGATCCGCCCCCGCGCGGAATGGTGCTTTACGGTCGCCGCCTGACCGTTGAACCGGATGTCGCCGCTACGCATGGAACGTCGCCAGGCGCTCCTTCGCGGCTTCGCGAAGCTGGGGTACGACGTCGCCGTGATCGCGTGTGATAATCACGTCGATCGCCGCCTGCATGTACTCGAGAACGAGGACCGCACGGGTGATGTTGAAAGTATGCTCGGCCTCAGCGAAACGGATACCGAACATAAGCGCAGTGCGCGCGGCCTCAGACCGGGAGCACGACCGTTTCGCGGCTACACGATCAAGTGCCGCAATCTCTTCAGACGAAAGTCTGAAAGCTATCGTCGAGTTAGACATTCACCACCCACTTGAAAGTGGCTGGTGGGGTTTTCGGAGAGTGGAAAATACTACAGCCTGGTCCCGAGGTATAGAGTGAAAACGCATTCACCCTGCAAACAGGGATTTTCGCGCGTTCTCAAGCGCTTAGGGGAGAACCACCAAGGCGTTTGCAGGGGCAAACATGTTTGCCCCTGCAAACACCGGCAATTACAGACACTTAACCTGCGGCGTGCCGCGTACGGTGTGCAAATCCTTAGGGACTGTCGCGGTGGTGGTGGCATCATGGCTGGATGTCCGATCATTGGACTGGGTTCCGGGAGAGTAAGCGCCGCAGGCAGGCGACCACCGGACTGGACCGAAGGGTATTGGGCGGAGCAATCCCGCCCGACGACGGACCTGGCCGAAGGTCAGTGTCCGTCGCCTCATGCTGGTCCGGTAAAGCCGGACCAGCGAGCGATTATGAGTGTCGCTATTGTGCCGGTGGAGCGGTGCTGGCATCGTGGGAAATGGAGGCCGATCCACGATCAGAAAAGGCAGGTCATATGGCACGGAGTATCGAGCAGGAACGGGCACAGCTTGAGGCGGACGAACAGCGGCTCAACGAACGCCGCAAGCAACTGGCCGATCGTGAGCGTTCGGAGCTGCTGAAGGAGGTGGAACGGTCGGGGTTGATGAAGGCCGATCCTGCCCAGTTCAGCGCGATCATTGGAGCGATCAAGAAACTCGGGATCGCCGAGACCGTGAAGCGCCTGACCGCGTAAGCGGGTCAGCGCGAAAGCGGGCTCAAGCCCATCATGCAAATAGAAGGGGAGCTGCCGTTAGGCGCTCCCCTTTTCAATGCTTGGGCCGAGTTGGCGAAGCTTCGGTCCATTCAGGCATAAGAATGGGGAGCATCGAGGCGAAGCCCGATGCTCCCCGACGCGATGGCGACTGGAGGGAGGCTATCCCCAGACCATGCGTATCCCTTCACTGGTGTCGGCCTGAGCAGCGAGGGTGTCGAAGCGTTCGAGGTAACGACCATCGAGGCGACCAAGGTCGCGGCGAACATAGGGCTGGCCGAGTGTTTCGCGTAGTTGCCCGATGGGCATGCTGCCGCAATTATCGTCCGAAAGTCGTAGCGCGTCGAGGACGTGGAAGGCGTTGCCGTTCGCGAGATTGATCTCCGCTGCGCCGTCCGGGGTGCTGGCGACGCGCATCGTGATCGTGCGGGTCGCGTCATCGTGCCAGAAGCGCACGTTGAGGCCACGGAACTGGGCTTCCTCGACCACGGCGATGACACCCACATCGTGATCGAAGATCGCGCAGATCGACGCGAGCGACCAGGGGCAGACGCGAGCTTCGAACGAGCACGACACGAGCGGGTCATCATCCTCGTCTTCGAGCAGCTGGCCACGTTCGCGGGCGAAGGCGCGGAACGCGGCAAGCTGGCGGGCGGTGATGACGGCGGGCGCGGCGTCGGCTTTGCGATCGACGCTGAGGAAGAAGGTGATCGACATGGTCTGTCTCCCATTGGAACCATCATCTCCGGTTCCCCTCCCCTTCCGATCCGTCAGGATCGGCATGGCCGATCACGGGGTCATGGGTCGGTCCGCAGGACCGGGTGCCCGAGCGATGCGTAGCTGGTGCTCGCAATGCGCAGGCATTGCGGCACCGCGAGCGAGCCGGGCTTCGGTCGGACTGCGCCGGTCGATGCGTAGCGAGCGCGACACGCGCAGGCGTGGCCGCGATGCGAGCGAGACGGGCGCGGTCGATAAGCGGGTGCGATCGGCACGAGCGAGGCGTAGCGAACCGGCGATCCGAAGGGATCGCCGTGAAGCGAGCGAGCCGTGCCGGTCAGCTCCTGCGCGATGGCATCGGCACGGTGCGATGCGCAGCGGCAGCGCAGGCGATGCGACGGCATCGCCGCGCCCGCCAGCGAGCCGTGCCGATGCGGCAAGCGACATGCCGGGTGAGACGCGCCGGTCGATGCGTAGCGAGCGCGACATGCGCAGGCGTGGCCGCGATGCGAGCGAGACGGCGTGGCCGATCAATGGGTGCGATCGGCACGGCGCGATGCGCAGCGGCAGTGCAGGCGATGCGACGGCATCGCCGCGCCCGCCAGCGAGCCGTGCTGATGCCGCAAGCGTGACGCCGGTTGAACCGCGCCGGTCGATGCGTAGCGAGCGTGACACGCGCAGGCGTGGCCGCGATGCGAGCGAGACGGCGCGGTCGATAAGCCAACGCGATCGGCACGGCGATGCGTAGCGAACCGGCGATCCGAAGGGATCGCCGTGAAGCAAGCGAGGCGTGCCGATTGGTGTTCAACGACGATCGCCAGTCGTATCGGCCGAGGCGTAGCGCGCTGGTCATCGCATTCAGCGATGACCGCAAAGCGAGCGAGGCGATGCGACGGGTGTCGGTATCGACCCCGGCACCGGCGAGGCGTAGCTGGCAGTGGCAATGCGACGGCATTGCCCTGCCGCGAGCGAGCCGTGCCGAGCGGGCAACGTGGCGTGATCGACCGATAGGTCAGTCCCACGCGGCGCGATGGGGCTCGATGCCCCGGAGCGCCGCCCAGGGCGACGTAAAAAAGGGGAAGGACTCCGGTTGCCCGGAGCCCTTCCGTGGGTGCGTCAGGCGCGGCGGCTGCGCTGGCTCGGCTGCACCGGTGCCTGTCCGTCCTTGCGGAAGACGTGGAGCGGTACGCCGGCGGTACGCAACTTGCGAGCGAAGTCGATCTGGACGCCCGATCCTTCGCAGACGATCGCTTCGACGGGACGCAGCGAGGCGATGCGGTCGTTGCGGAGGAACCCGCCCCGGTTGCCGTGGCGCTTGTCGAGGAACATGCGCACCAGCTTGACCTCGCGCGAGGCCGCCCACGACGCTGCGATGGCGTCGGCACCCTTGTTCATGGCGGTGGTCATCAGGACCATCGACGGGATGCGACGCTTGATCTGGTCGAGGCGTTCGAAGAGCTGCTCGTGGTCGTGCCATTCCATGCCGCCCGAGAAGGCGACAATCGGGCCGCTCGGGTTGTGCTCGTCCCGACGCTTTGCCGCGCGTGCCGCCAGATAGTCGGCACCGTCGATCATCGAGGCGGTCAGCTTGGACGACACCCTGCTGCCGCGGACGGTCGAGAAGGGCCGTCCGGTCTCGACGCGATACACGTTCCCGGCGTGGTCCCGCATGCAGCGCATCGCCTCGGCGCAATTCTCGAGGGTCTGGCAGAGCAGCTGGGTCTCTTCGAGCTCCACCGCGTAGATCTCCGAGGGGTCGTAGCTGCGCACCAGGTCGCCAAGTTTCTTGGCGGCGTCATCCTCACGGCCCTCGATGCGCTTGGCCACCATGTGGAAGCTGTTGACGAAGCCCCATGCGAGGTCGGCGGCGAACTCCTCCATGCGAGTGTCGCGGAACACGTCGAACATCGTCGCCAGCATCTGCTCGACGGCGTGTGCGGCCTGCTCCGGGTCGGGCATGTCCAGCTTCTCGGCTT
Source organism: Sphingomonas sp. DC5200-1 (assembly GCF_049897245.1). Lineage (NCBI taxonomy): Bacteria > Pseudomonadati > Pseudomonadota > Alphaproteobacteria > Sphingomonadales > Sphingomonadaceae > Sphingomonas > Sphingomonas sp. DC5200-1. The sequence continues at coordinate 4,162 of NZ_JAFCVW010000015.1, read as the reverse complement.
CGCTGACGATGGAAAGCTTCGCCATCTCGCTCGCCTCGATGAACGCCCCCTGATAGGTCTCGGTGGTGTGCTCGTCGGCGCGGCGCTCGTTGATCGCGCGGCCCATGTCGTTGAAGTTGCTGTACTTGGTCATGATAGCCTCCATGAGTTGAAAATCTCACCTTCTCTCGGTGAGGAATCTCATCCGGCATGCGGCGGTCAGGGCGGTCAGGGACGTTAACCGGGAAGCCGCGGCCCGCAGGGTCGCGGACCCCGGTTAACGCTCGCGCGCGGGGGAGCCGATTTTCTCGTGCCCTGGAGGCGGAGCGAAGCGGAGACGGAAGGGTGCGTGAAAATTGGGGGGACCGCGCGTCCTTGACGGCCCGCCAACCCCGCATGCCAGACTTCCTCATCACAGAGAGAGAAAATATTATGTTGTGGTGGGCACGCCGGGTCGGACCGAGCACGGGCGGCGGTGATGCGCCGGCACGGCGCAGCGCCGCAAAGGCAGCGCCAGTGAGCCCGGGAGGGCGAGCCAGCTGCCGCCGCCCGCGCGCAGGACGCCCGGCGCCGGCATAGGGATCGTCACCCGCAGGGCGGAGACCCCGCCAGGGGGCTCCGTGAGGCCCGCCAGGGCCGAATAGAGCCCGGTCCCGCCCACAAGGCGGGACGCCCCGCCCTGCCCCTCTACGGCCGTCCCACAGCCAGCACAGCAGGATCAGCAGGATCAGTCCCATTCATACTCGCCACCGTCATCCCCGGCATCGTAATCCGGCATCTCCTGGATTCCCGGGTCGTCTGGATCGCGGTTGGCATCGGGGTCCTCGCCGTGCGGGTCGGTCTGGATATCCGGTTCGGTTGCGAACCGGATATCTTCACCGATCCGGTCAGCAATGTCCGGCTCGACCGCGCTGTCATCGTCTAGCCAGCAGGAACGCGGACACTGGAGCAGCTGGTGACCACGATGGACGAAGGGCTGGCCGTTCATCAGGATGGGTCGCTCGGCGAGACGCCGGCAGGGTTCATTGCGACGGTTGCGGAAGCCGCACGGCACCGCCAGCGGGGCGAGCGCGACGGCATTGCCGTCGTGGTCGCCGCCGGCGGGTGCCGGCTCGTCGACCCGAGCGACCGGGTCCGGTGCCGTAGGTATCGGCTCGGGCGCGAACGGGTCGCCGTCGAACATGTCGCGCTGGACGGTCATGGTGCCGGACCTTTCAGGTGAGCGCGCGCGGGCGCAAGGCCGCGGTGCGAAGCAACGTGGCCGAAGCGTCCGAGCTGGCGATGAAGAAGCATGCGCGAAGGGCGACGCCCGCAGGCGCCGCCCGGTTCGCTGGCCGGTCAGTAGAACTCGGCGCGATCGGCGATGATCTCGCAGCCGTAGCGGTCGTTGCCGTCGCTGTCCTGCCAGCGGGTGTAGTGCAGGCGTCCCTCGATGGCGATGAGGTCGCCCTTCTTGCGGTTGCCGGCGATCGCCTTGGCGAGGCCGTTGAAGCAGGTGACCTTGTGGTATTCGGTCTCCTTGACGGTGAAGCCGTCGTCGCCTTTGTAGGTGTGGCCGTCCTTGTTGAGCTTCGGGCGATCGGTCGCCACGAAGATGGTCGCGACGCTGGTGGCGCGATTGACTTCGCGCAGTTCGGGGGTGCGGGTCAGGCGGCCGACGAGGTTCACGTTGTTCATGGCATTGCCTCCTTGGGTTGGTCGGCGGTCCGTCCGCCGGTGTCACCTGAAGGGCGTCGCGGTTCGGGGCGTCGCACCGGAGGGCGAGCTGGGCCGGCGCGCAGGCGGCGGGCCTGGTCGACCGGAGGGGAACCCCTTTTGCAGGGGTGGTGCGGGCAGCCGCGCGAAGCGCGGCAACACGGCCCTGCCAAAGGGGTTGCGAGGCCCCGGGGCGCGGCGCAGGTGACACGAAACGGCGGATGGGCCGTCGATCAGCCCAAGGTTCCCGCAGGCATTGCCATGGACAAACCTCGTGAACCGCTCATGTCGGTCGCCTGACCCGTACCCCCGAACGACCCGGCGCGAAGGCAGGCGTGCCGCCAGCGTCGCTCGCTGACCGACGTGGTGCCGCTCCGAAGCTCGACAAGGACGGCCGCGCCCGGGCGACGACGCACCGGCAAGGAGACCGGATGCCGCAAGGTCGCCCGACGGCCGACCCTCGCCAGGGCGATCGCCGGCAACCGCATCGGACCTGGGCGTCCTCATCGCCATAGGGGGCAAACGCCTGCCGATACCCGCTGGCAGAACAGCGACGGCTTTACGCGCCGCCCGGCTGCGGGATCATCGCCGATCGTGATGATCTTTCCACTCGGCCAGCGAACCGGGCTGTGTCTGCGGGCGCCGCCCTTCGGGTTGGCGAGGATCGATCGCCTACTCGGTTCGCCGGGTGGGGGTGATCCGATGCTCGACGATCAGCGCCGCGACACGTTGTACGATGCGGCTCGGCACCTCGGCGATGATGGTGCTACCGTCGTTACCGGCGCGAACGTCGGGTCCGACCCATGCGAAATCGTTCACGTCGTCCCACACGATGCGTGATCGGTCATCGAGGCCGAAGGCCTCAATGAATCGCGGCGGCAGAGGGATGGATGCAGCCGGTGAATAATCGCGCGTCGTCAGTGGCACCATCAGGACACGGAGCCTTCCGGCTGAGCGATAGCTGCCAACCACCATGCAGGGGCGGAGTTTCGAGCCGTCCTCGTCGCCCCGGTTATGTTCATGCCGCCAGAGGTAGAAATACCAGATCAGGTCACCGGCTTGCGGTTCAATCGACGTACTGATCGTTCTGGACGGACCCGGCGCTGGGCGTCGCGGTCCTGATGGCGTGGATGGCTTCATCGCTCAACTCCTGCGGCGAGAGCGCGAGGTGATCGAGGCGGGACAAGCGTTCGAACTCGGAGGCGGGTAGCATGACCACGCGGGCAGCGCCGTTGCGCTCGATTGCGATCGGATGCGTCATCGCCTCGTCGTAATAGAAGCCGAACCGCTTCGACACGTCGGTCGATCTGGCCTTTTCGATTGTAGGGGTCATGGTTTCCCTCATCTTTCGTTACGCGGCCGGGGATCGATTAAGCCCTGCGTCCCTCCAGGATGGGACCCTCATCTGGTCCTGCCAATGTTGTAACGGCCATCTTTCTGTTACATGGGAATCCGTATCTTCCGTAAAACGGAAGACAATCCGTACACCACGGACCGCGCGGCTGCAACAGGCACTAACGGCAACAGGGACCGCTTCGGCGATGAAGCGATCCCCGTCGAGGTGGCGATACGGGCGACGCGTCAGCGCCGCCCGATGCCGGTCAGACCCTCTCGTCGACCGGCGCGGTGCTGGCACCCAGCCCGTCTCCGGTGTCATCGCCTGCGCCCGAGGTCGCCACGTCACGGCCATCGGCGGTGAAAGGCAGCGCGGGTTCGCCATCGTCCGCCTTGACCCCGAGCGCGGCACCGACGTCGCGGCGCTTCTGGGCGCGCTGCCACACGACGTTGTACGAGCCGTCGTCCTGGCGGAAGGCCGAGACCTGGAGCGGCGCGGCGAGCGACGGATCGTCGATGCGGCCGTTGAGGAACGCCTCGCCGGTGTTGTTGGAGGTGAGTTCAAAGAACGCGCCGACCTGCACCCACGTCCGGCCCGGGGTGAGCGCATGGATCTCGTAGCGCGGGGCGCGCGGATTGGACGACTGGACCGGCTTCAGCGCGATCGTCATCGCGACCGCGAGGGTGGAAATGCGGCCCATGAAGATGCCCGCGTCGTTCTGCTTGATCTGACCGATGTTCATGACGTGTCTCCTGATGTCGTGCTGGACCCCATGTCCTCGACACCGATCTTCAATCCTCCTCCCCTCCCCGGCCCTTCGGCCGGGCAGGGCGCGATGAGCGCCCCTCACCGACCGCGTTCTTCACGCGGACGGTGGTGCGTGCGGGACGCGGATCGGGCTAGGTCAGGAGGATGTGCCGATGGCGCTGTTAGCTATCGGTCTCAGGCTTTCCCGGGACGATGGAGAGCGCAGGCGGTTTGAAGCCACCCAACCGGAAGTGCTCACCGATCGCGGCGAGGTCACCTAGAGCATTGTATTCCTGAAGCGTCAGCACGACGCTTTCGTTGTCGTCGGCCGAGAATATCGCGCGCGGACCATGACCTGGCCAGACCCGAACCTCGGGCGAGAACGACCCGGGCGAGCCTCCCGAC
>NZ_JAFCVW010000014.1:0-64168 GCF_049897245.1 Sphingomonas sp. DC5200-1 | reverse complement strand
CGAACGAAATAACAACAGACGTAGCCAGCACGGCCCTGTCTCCGGGGGGGCGACATCATCTCGGAACGAAGGGGCGCAATCATCTCGGAAACGAGGGGCGGCTTCATCGGAATCGGCAGTCGACGCCTTTGCCAAATTGCGCTGGCGACGCTTCAAGCTGCTCTCGAAGATTTCCCAACGCACCAGGCGTACCGTGCCGGACCGTAATGAGGTGGTTGTGACCGGTGAAGATCGCTGTCTTGCCGTAGCGTATCCGGTCCCCGTCCAGCTCAGCCGTATTGGCCACGACATAGAGTTCGTCGTTATATACCTCGAGCTTCGGAGGACATTGCGGGTGCATCGCGTTGTCGACGGCAAGGGGGTGGAGGCCGTAGCTTTCCTGTAAGGAGCGAAGCTCCCCCGCTGTCGGCTCACTCAGCCCGATCCAACAAAAGCCCGAGCGGCTGTTGTCATGGGCTATACGCTCATCGATCGCGACCTTTTTTACGCGTTTCCCCTCGTTATAGTAATAGCTTGCTATGACGGTCATGCGGGTCTCTCCGGAACGAGAAGGCCGCGTTGTACCGCCGGCCGCGCTAGCCCGCGCTTAAGCCAAGCAGATATGTTGGAGAAGGTCTCGTACTCCAGCAGTCCGCCGGCATTGTATGACGTGACGAGCGCGTTCACCCAGCCGAGCGTCGCCACATCAGCAATGGAGTATTCGCCTACGATCCAGTCACGCCCGTCTAGCTGGCGATCCAGGATGCTGAGTAGGCGTTTGGACTCGTCCGCGAAGCGCTGCAGAGGACGCCGGTCCTCAAAGTCCTTGCCGCCCCAGCGCAGGAAGAAGCCCAACTGACCGAACATCGGTCCGACTGCCGACACTTGGAAAAAAACCCAGGCGAGCGTGTCATACCGCCTCTCAGGCGCGGTCGGCATGAGTTTTCCGCTCTTCTCCGCCAGGTAGACGAGGATCGCTCCGGACTCCCACACGCCGATCGGCACGCCGCCTGGCCCATGGGGGTCGATGATCGCCGGGATGCGGCCGTTCGGATTGAGCGTGACGAACGCGGGGTCCTTCGACTCGTTCTTGGAGATGTCTACAAAGTGCGGCTCGTATGCCAGACCGACCTCTTCAAGCATGATCGAAACCTTGACGCCGTTGGGCGTCGGTGCCGCATACAGCTGCAGGCGATCAGGATGCGCTGCTGGCCACCGCTGCGCGATCGGGAATGAGGAGAGATCTGGCATTCGGCTGCAATTCTCGAAATAAGCCGGTCCAACAGACTGTCAGAACGATCATCCCTTCGTGGCCAGGTCGCATGGCGACGCGACCACGAAGGGAACTGCTGATGCTATGAAGGAGCGTGGATCCGCTCGATCAGTCCGCCTGTGCCGTAGCCGCGCCGTGCGCACCGCCGGCGTCCTGGCGTTTTGGAAGCACCCAGTCGGGTCGTGCGAAGTGGCACGTGTAACCGCCCGGCCGCTTCTCGAGGTAGTCCTGATGCTCCGGCTCGGCTTCCCAGAAGTCGCCCACGGGCTCGACCTCGGTGACGACCTTGCCATTCCAGAGCCCCGATGCATCCACGTCGGCGATCGTGTCCTCGGCGATGCGCTTTTGCTCCTCGTCGACATAGTAGATGCCAGACCTGTAGGAGGCTCCGCGGTCGTTGCCTTGACGATCCTTCGTCGTCGGATCGTGGATCTGGAAAAAATATTCCAGGATGTTCCGGTAGCTCGTCACCTCGGGATCGAAGGTGATCTCGATCCCCTCGGCATGCGTGCCGTGATTGCGATAGGTGGCATTGGGGACGTCGCCGCCGGTGTAGCCCACGCGGGTCGAGATGATGCCCGGCTGCTTGCGGATCAGATCCTGCATACCCCAGAAACAGCCGCCAGCGAGAACTGCGCGCTGATGCATGTTAAACCTCCTCTACTTGATCGAGATATTCACCGTATCCCTCGGCCTCCATCTCATCGCGGGGGACGAAGCGGAGCGCTGCCGAATTGATGCAGTAGCGCAGGCCGCCCTGGTCGGCGGGGCCATCCGGGAAGACGTGGCCGAGATGGCTGTCACCATGCACCGACCTGACCTCGGTCCTTGTCATCCCATGGGAGCTGTCCCGCACTTCGTTGACATGCGCAGGGACGATCGGTTTTGTGAAGCTTGGCCAGCCGGAGCGTGAATCGAACTTGTCGGTGGATGCGAACAGTGGCTCACCCGAAACAACGTCGACGTAGATCCCCGGCTCCTTGTTGTCATTGTATTCACCCGTGAACGGCCTCTCGGTGCCGTGCTCCTGAGTGATGCGACGCTGCTCAGGGGTCAGGCGATCGATTGCGGCCTGTGTTTTCTCAAACTTCATGATTAGACCTCCAATGCTAAGTCCAGAACTTTAGGCGCAAAACGATCAGCATGGCTGATGTGTCATCTAGTCGACTATCGCAGCCGCATACGTACTTATCCAATACGTCGTGCGCATAGTTTCCATAGCCTCGCCGCTTTGATTGATGCGGCTCACCGCCACTCATGTCGCGCCGCAAGCTGCGCGATTTTCCGGATTTCAACCGGCGCCGTCGATCCGGAAACAGTCACGATCACCACCTCCCTTTCCAACGTGAAACCCTCGATAGGCCGTGTAACGAGGCCGGTCTCTGCGGCTGACCGCTCCGGGACGATGCATATCGCGCTACCCTCGGCAACGATGCGGTGGACCCAGTCTTCGCGGTCTGAACGCAAGCGCGGGCGCATCACTACGTCGCGCCGCGCAAAGTGCTCTCGTATCTGGTCGCGAAACTCGCAGTTGAGCCGATCGACCAAAGGGAATTTCGCCAAGTCGTCCCCACGAACAATTTCCGCTGCCGCCAACGGGTGACTCACTGCGCAGGCGAGTACGAAGCGCTCTTGGAAGAGCGGTCGAACATCGAGCTTCCGATCTGGGCGAACTTCCCGCGGAAGAATACACGCGTGATACTTGCCGGATAGGACCTCCGACGAGTCTTCGCCCGACTGAAGTGAATGCAGTCTGATCTCGATGGACGGGACTTCCTCCAGGGCACCCTCGAAAAAAGATGCAAACCTTTTCGGTCCGACGGTCGGCGCGACAGCGATGTCAAGCACGCGGTGGCGCCCCATCGTCCAGTTCTCAGAGTGATCGCGCACGCTCCTCAACGCCAAGAGCATACGACGGAATTCCGCTTCAACATCCTGGCCGAGGCCCGTGAGCCGACTGTTCTTTCCGTCCCGATAGATCAGTGCCCCGCCGAGTTCTTCCTCCAGGCGACGAATGGCACGCGTCAGGCTTGGCTGCGACACGCCACTTAACCGAGCAGCCTCGGTGAAATTCAGCGTCTCAGCCAAGTTTATGAAATAGCTGACCTGATTGAGTTCCATCACCCCTCGGCCCATGTCTCTCTCGACTACCTCCGCAGATCCGTCTTCGACCGACCGGAGCGGAGAAGTATGCGCGACGCATATAGTTTGCCGGTTAGGGGTTGTCTATATGCGCGACGCATATAAAAGGTATGTCCTGTCGTGACTGGTGCCCATGCAAGGTGCTGCCCGGCCCAACGGTAGAGCCGAGGCAATGCTCGCCCCGGCTCGCGGGTGGGGGAGATCGTTGAATGGCGGAGGAATGCGGAGTTCCGGGTTGGAACGGCGCGCTCATATGTTCTGGGAGGTATCGACGTGCCTGCAGCGAAGTTCACGTTCGAGAACGGAGAGGGCAAGCTTCTCAGCGGGCTCCTAGAGTCTCCGGAAGGCACTCCTCGCGGATGGGCGATCTTCGCTCATTGCTTCACGTGCGGGAAGGACAGCCGAGCGGCTGTCCACATTTCCCGCGCACTGTCACGGGCAGGGATCGGCGTCCTGCGATTTGACTTTGCTGGCACTGGGGTCGGCGGCGCCGAAGGCGAGGCAGTGGATTTCGCCGCGGACGTGACGGATCTCAAGTCAGCGGCAAGGGCGATGACGACCGCGGGGATGACGCCCGCCCTTCTTATCGGACATAGCCTAGGTGGAACCGCTGCTCTGATGGCTGCGACCGATCTGCCGGACATCGTCGCCGTGGCGACCATCGGCGCGCCGGCGGAACTCGAGCACATCCTCAAGGTCTTCAACGCCAGCGATCTCGACACGATCAGACGCGAAGGCGAGGCATCGGTCGACATTGCCGGCCGGCCTTTCCTCATCCGACGCAGCTTCGTCGACGCCGTCGAACAGGTGGATGTAGAAAAGGCGGTCGCTGCGCTCCGTCGTCCATTACTCGTCCTGCACTCCCCCCTCGATCAGGTGGTTGGGGTCGAGCATGCGTCGCGCATCTTCGTCGCTGCTCGGCACCCGAAAAGCTTCGTATCGCTCGATGCGGCCGATCACCTTCTTGCAGATGCCGCCGACGCGAACTTTGCATCCGCCATGGTCGCCACCTGGGCCAACCGCTACCTGCCACCCCTCGTGGCCGATCTTCCGCAGGTTGAGGCTGCCGATGGAGTCGAGGCCATCGAGACGCTGGCGGGCAAGTTCCAGCTCAAGGTCCGCAGCGGCAAGCATTCGATCTACTCGGACGAGCCGACATCGGTCGGCGGACTAGGGAGCGGTCTTTCGCCATATGAGTTGGTCTCCGCCGGCCTCGCTGCCTGCACGGTGATGACGATGCGCCTCTATGCAAACCGCAAAGGCTTTCCGCTCGAACGAGCGAGCACGAGGGTTGAGCACAAGAAGGTGGCGGACATGATGCCTCCAGACCGGTTCACTCGGACGATTGTCCTTGAAGGACCTCTGGATGAGGAGCAGCGCGCGCGCATTCTCGAGATCGCCGACCGCTGCCCCGTCGACCTCACGCTGATCCGTGGATCAGATGTCCAGACCGACCTCGTCGACGCACCCTTACCCAAGCGAAGTTCCGAGCCGGCGGCATGATCAAGAGGATTCGAGCCGACCCAGAAGCGAGGGATCTGTGAGCGACCCGTCTGTCGAAAGCGAAGCAAACCCGACGGAACGAGCGATACTCGCCGGCGGATGCTTCTGGGGCATGGAAGATTTGCTGCGGCAAAAGCGGGGAGTCGTCTCGACACGCGTCGGGTACATCGGCGGTGAAACGGTAGACCCGACCTACCATGATCATCATGGCCACGCAGAGGCGGTGGAGGTGGTCTTCGACCCCGCCGTTCTGAGCTATCGCTCCCTGCTGGAACTCTTCTTCCAGATCCACGACCCGACGACGTACGAACAACAGGGCAGCGACGTCGGCCCAAGCTACCGCTCCGCCATCTTCTATACCGACAAGCGTCAGATGGAGGTCGCCTTGGCAACGATCGAGGATATCGAGGCATCGGGTCGATGGCCCGGGCCGGTCTTATCCGAGATCAATCCCGAGGAGCCATTCTGGGAGGCAGAGCCGGAGCACCAGAAGTACCTAGTGCGACATCCGAGGGGGTATAGCTGCCACTTCGCGCGTCCCACGTGGCGCCTCGACCGATCGCGCTGATGATGCGGCCAAGCCACGACCTGCTGGCACATCACAGCGCCATTGAACGCGCCAGCTGGCAAGTCGATGTTTGTTGAAGGAGGCTGCGACGGTGGGATCACCTATGACACCCGTCCCTGAGTTCGTCGTTGCCGGCATGTGGGGGCTAGTGTCTGGCAGCGGCTTGCTCTTGGGCGCGATCGTTGCAGATGCATTATCTGGCAAACTCAGTCATCGGATGGTTTCCGCCATCATGGGGTTCGGGGGCGGTGTCTTGTTTGCCGTGATCGCCACGGAACTCGTCGTTCGACCACATGCGGGCGGGGCGGCTACATGGCCGACCATCGCTTTGCCAGTAGGTGCGGGGATTTTCAGCGGCATAAACTGGTACCTCGCTAGGCGCGGGGCGAGGGACCGAAAGCGTTGTGGCGAGTGCGTCGAGCAACCCAACGAAGCGGAGCGTCATGGCAGTGGAGCTGCGATCGCCGTGGGCAGCGTGCTCGACGGCATCCCTGAGGCCCTGGTAATCGGGATGTCGGTCGCCGGCGGCGGCGCGATCAGCCTGGCCGTAATCGTAGGCTTTTTTCTGGCGAACGTGCCTCAGGGACTCTCGAGCACCTCAGGCATGAAGCTGGCCGGCCGGTCTCGCACATACATCTACACGATATGGATCGGGATACCGCTTATAATCGCGATCGCGGCAGGTGTTGGAAACTTCCTGCTCGGATCAGCATCGGCGCAGGAGCCTGCCATCCTCCTATTCGCCGCTGGTGCCGTACTGGCCATGCTCGCCGAAGCCATGATCCCGGAAGCCTTCGAGAATGCGCCTCCGTTCATCGGGCTTATCACGGTCCTTGGCTTTCTGGCCGCCTACCTAATCGCGCAGCATTGAGCACGCGCTTCAAGACCACTGGTGCGGCCGTTACTCGCGGTCCTGCCCCCGCTCATGAAGCTCAGCGTCGATAGGACAATTGGTACAGCCTTCGTAGCAACACAGGCGGCAGATGCGATAGGAGTGCTCGAGGTTCTCCAAACGGCCACGAAGGACGCGCTCGGCAATGTCGGCCAGGATCCTCATTTCGCCTTTGTTGAGGATCGACAAGCCCTCTTCGATGACCTTGTCTCTTGCGGCTAGGATCGCAGCACTCGCCTTCTGACCGGCCGATGTCAGGTGCAGGGAACGGACGCGGCCGTCAGTCGCGGTTGCCCGGCTCTCGATCAGTCCTTCGGCAGTGAGCCGATCGGCAAGGCGGACCGTCCCTGCGTGCGACAAGCCCACGCCGACCGCCAGCATTCTCACCGAAAGCCCAGGCTGGTGCGCGAGCAGCGCTAGCGCTGACGCGGCAGGTCCTTCTTCCGGCGCCCGCGATGAACTAGCGCGAACGATGTCGTCGCTGATCATAAGTGCGAACGCCCCGAAAACGTTACGGTCTCGAGGTTCATCCATCCGTGCGGGTATATGTGCGCGACGCATAGACAGCAAGCTTCGGTGCGTATTGATCTGGCAGGTTAGAACAACCGGGAGTCCTGCAAAGTCAGAGACTTACCGAGGCACATCCGATTTTCATCAGTCGTAGTTTGCGACGAGCTGCCATACCGCTCGATACGCTGCGGCTATGGCGGCTTGAGAGAACCCCGGCGTCTCTCCCCCTTCGGTTCATCAAGGACGCGGCGCTGGGGCAAAAGGTTCAACCCGCAGTACTGGGATCACGATCGATCCGCGTGTCTAACGTCAACCGCACCATCGCGCCCAACGATGATCGTATCGATCTCAGAGAGGAAAAGGCCGTGCGCGGCAACACCCGGAATGGCTGCGATCGCGAGTGCGGTCTGTTGCGGGTCTGTGATGACCCCGAAGGCCACATCCAGGATGTGATTGCCCTGATCTGTCAAAAGCGGATCGTCATTCTGCAATCGGAGGGACACCGGAACTCCAAGGTCGGCGAGGCGCGCTCCGACGAATTCAGCGGCAAACGGGAAAACTTCGACGGGTAGCGGAAAGCGGCCGAGCCGCCTTACGACCTTGCTTGAATCGACCACGGCGATGACGCGAGCGGATGCCGCAGCAATAACCTTTTCCCTCAGCAAAGCGCCCCCGCCGCCCTTGATTGCCTGGAGGTTTTGATCGATCTCGTCGGCGCCGTCGATCGTGAGGTCCACTGAACTGAGACCCCCGAAGGCAACCAGCGGTACGGCCAATTCGCGGGCCAGAGCCTCGGTCATGCGCGAGGTTGGGACAGCCGTGATGCGGAGCCCGGCAGCAACTCGCTTTCCAAGATACTTCAGAACGTAGTTCGCCGTGCTGCCGGTCCCTAACCCGACAAGCATGCCGTCCTGGATTTCATCGACTGCCCTTTTGGCTGCGAGAGCCTTTTCTGCTTCGAGGTCAGACACCGTTTAAATCCTCCTTCCCTTCCTCGCGCAGTTCCGTCGCGCGCTGCATGCTCTACGCGACGGTGCCGAGCAGGCGCCGGAAACGGCCAGTCAATCCGGGTCGCCTCGCCGTGTTGACCTGCTCGGAACCCACGCCTAGGTCTATGCGTCACGCATATATATCGTCGACTTGAGCGACAATTTTCCTACGAGCGGTAGCGAAAGATACTCGTTCCCGGCGGCGATTTCTCATCAACGAAAGGGAATGCGCATGACTGTCAGGGTCGCGATCAACGGTTTCGGGCGCATCGGCAGACTGACGTTGCGCTCGGTGGTCGAACTTCGCCGTCAGGATATCCAAGTCGTGGCTATCAACGATCTCGCACCGGTCGGCACCCTGGCTCACCTCCTCAAATACGACTCCGTCCACGGTCCCTTTCCGGGTGAAATCGACGTCGGCGCCGACTGGATCGATGTCGGCTACGGGAGAATCACAGTCACCATGCAGCGCGACCCGGCGGACTTGCCTCATCAGAAGTGCGGCGTCGATATCGCGATGGAGTGCTCAGGCTTCTTCACTTCGAAAGACAAGGCCAGCGCGCATCTCCGCGCCGGTGCGAAACGTGTTCTCGTCTCCGCACCCAGCGAAGGAGCCGACAAGACGATCGTCTTCAAGGTCAATCATGCGACATTGACGCCCAAGGATGTAATCGTTTCGAACGGGTCCTGCACGACCAACGTGCTCGCACCCGTGGCAAAAGTGTTGAACGATTTATTCGGCATCGAGCGCGGCTACATGACGACGGTCCACGCCTACACCGGCGACCAACCGACGTTGGATGCCGTGCACACGGATCCTTATCGAGGACGCGCAGCCGCTCTATCGATGATTCCGACATCGACGGGCGCGGCGAATGCAATCGGCCGCGTGTTGCCGGAGTTGAAGGGCAAGCTGCACGGATCCTCAATCCGTGTCCCCACACCCAATGTTTCGGTCATCGATCTAGCCGTGTCCGCCATGCGTGACGTCACCATCGAGGAGGTGAACGGAGCCATTCGGGTTGCTGCCGATGGACCAATGCAGGGCGTGCTCGCGGTCACAACCGAACCGTTGGTGTCGATCGATCTGAGCCATCGGACCGAGTCGTCGATCGTCGCACTGCCCCAGACCGACGTTGTCGATCGAAGACTGGTCCGCGTTCTAGCCTGGTATGACAACGAGTGGAGCTTTGCGACACGCATGGCGGATACCGCGCTCGAGATGGCCAAATTCGGCAACTGACCGCCGGCGCCGACCCCCAAAGCGAGCGTTCGCGCGAACTAAGGCGCCGTTTGCGCCACCCTACTCTCGCGTCCTTCAAACACCATCCTGAGTAAAGTGGTCCACACAGGCAGCGCGATCAAATTTCGATCGAACTCGACAGAGGACCTGCCAAGGTGTATGCGTGGCGCATATATCACGCAAGGTGATGACGATGCTGGACGAGCCCTCAGATCGACTGATCAACGTCTTCGGCGCGCTCGCTCAGGCCGTTTCCGATCGGGTGCGGATTGCCATAGCTGAGGCCTTTACCGCGGGTGGGGAAACCGCTGCTGCGCTGATTGCGATCGGTCACGATCCGGGGATGTCGATCGATCAGATCAGCCGGATCCTTCGCCTCTCACATGCCGGGACGGTTCGCGTTGTTGAGCGGCTGGATGATCAGGGCTTTGTAGGGAAGTCGCAGTCTCAGTCTGACCGCCGCGTCGCACGTATAACGCTGACGCGGCGGGGGCATGCCGAACGAACCAAACTCCTCAGCCTGAGAAATGCCGCGGTTTCCGGCCTTTTGGTCCGGGTCTCTGCCAACGACCGCATAGTTTTGGAACGGATCGCCGACACCATTCTGACTTCGTTGCTGGATGATCCGCAGAGCGCGCTGGCGACGTGCCGCTTCTGCGATCAGGCACGGTGTCTTGGCTGCCCGATGGGCACACGGCGCCACTGAAATCTTCCGTTTATCCACAACCGACATAATCTTCATCGAGGAGTTCCGATGCCGTTTCTGAACCGCTATCGCTTTCATGTTGCCGAGGAAAACAGAAGGGATCTGGCACTGCTGAGGTGGGCGCTCGTCCTGGTCTTCCTATGGTTCGGCGGCATGAAGTTCACTATGTACGAGGCCGAAGGGATCGCCCCGTTCATCGGGAACAGCCCGCTGATGAGTTGGCTCGGCATGTTCGGAACACAGGGGCAGAGCTACTTCGTCGGGATCATCGAACTCTCGACGGCTGCGGCGCTGACCGTCGGCGCGTTTCGGCCTATCTTCTCAGCGCTCGGCGCCCTGATGTCGGTGTCAACCTACCTGATCACGCTAACTTTCTTCGTGACTACGCCGGGCGTCTCGGAGGCAAGCGCAGGAGGCTTCCCTGCGATATCGGCCGCGCCGGGACAGTTCCTGCTCAAGGACGCCGTTCTCCTCGCGGCGTCGCTCGTGTTGCTCTTCAACTCGGTCGAACGGCGACCAGTACAGTCGGCCTAACCTAAGCATGCTGGTACAAGCTTGCGAGGGAGGGTGACAAATCGCCGGTGATCGAAGGCTCCCGTCTCCTTCGAAGTCTAAGTGGCGCCTGGCAACTCGATCGGGAGATCAGGGGTGCCGGCGCGCAGTTCCTCGGCAAGGCCGTCTTCGAGCCTCAACCTGATGGCACTTCCAATTACCGAGAATGCGGGACGCTTCTATTGCGAGACGGGCGAGAGCTATCCTCCCACCGGAGCTACACCTATCGTCCCTCCGAAAGGGGGTTCACGGTCGCGTTCGCGGACGGGCCGACCCTGGGCAATATCTTCGTGCGGCTTCTTTTCGACGCCGTGGACGATCAACAGCTCGTAGCTGACGACGTCCACCGCTGCGGTGCCGACACTTACGAGGTTCGCTACATTCTCGGGCGGCCGGGTGCATTCGAGACCATCATCGACGTGGTGGGCCCGGCCAAAGCCTATCGCCTGATCAGCAGTTACGTTCGCTAATGGTCGATGCGCCCGCCGCGTGCCAGCCTACGGCGTCCGACCAAGCCAATCAGAATGGTGGCAGTCATGGTTAGGACGGCTGCGAAGCCACCTGGTGACAGCGCGGGCACTGCTGACAGGATAAGACCATCATTCCCGCCGGGGATGAGAGAGATCCCAACCCCCATAAGGAAGCCGCCGAAGAGGGTTCGAAGAAGGTCACGGGCAGAAGGTTCCTGCAGGCCCATGTTGCCTTGCCCCGCAGAGGCGGCGAATGCGCCCATTACCGATGCGGCCACAGCTGGGAGTGCGACAACCCCGGTGCGCATGTCGTGGAGAAGAAGGCTGTGTTGCAGCAACTGAGCAAGCGTCCAGGACGGCGATAGCGCAAAGAGCGCTCCGCCGGTCACTCCAAGGACCAACATCGATAATGCCAGCGGCCATCTCGCCCTTGGTCGCGATGCCTCGCTGACCGCCAGGATGATCGACACCAGCGTAAGAATGATCAGAAAGCTCAAGAGGCAGACCATACCCTGCACGCTCGGCTCCGCGAGCAGGCTTGGCCACATTGCGATACGATCGTGTCGCGCTCGGTCAATGAGCAGCATCCCGGCCGCTAGTCCAAAGGGCAGAGCTACAAGTCGGACCTCCCCGTTCCCCAAACGAGCGAGCGATCCGAGCAAGCAGGTGTCGTTGACGAGGGCGCCTATTCCGAACGCGACGGCACCAGCGAGGAGCGAGGAGTCGATACTGGACGCGGTGATTGTTAGTCCGTCTATCGCCGCGGCCCAGGCGAGCGGAACGGCAACGAGACCGGCAGCTGCCGATGCTGAGACAAGCCCGATGAGAATGCGAGGAGGGTGTCTCTTGGCCAGCTCGTCAGCGGCGGCGACCAGGCACGTCCCACCCTGGTTGGCGGCGAATCCGAAGCCGAAAGACAGTACGCATAGAGCGAAGTCGAGCCAGGATGGCACCTCGCTAAGCTCTGCAGTTCAGGCGGTGTTTATCCCGGGGAAAAGAGCTGCTCAGCCGCTCCCACGGGAGAGCGCCGCTCGTGACTTGGAGCCTAGCAACTTCATGCAGCATGCGTTTGAGATATATGCGCTGCGCATAGATATCAATGCCGCCGCACGGTATATGCGCAACGTAAATGCCGGCACACCGGGCAAGCTTGTTTATTGAATAAGGCGTGGATTCGCGCTCTGACGCTGAGCGGTACAATCCTGCCCGACGCCTTCACCCACCTCAGATACTGTTGGGCTGGGTTAGCGAACCTTAGCGGCCTCTGCTGCGACGGCGTCATTCGCTCGCCCGAGTTTCGCCTGCAATCGCTCCACGAAAGCAGCCGTCCGCCGCTCGAGCGCTTTATGCCGGTCGTTCAGGACCTTTTCCGCCCGCTCTTCCATTGCGACATCCTGACCAGCGATGCGCTTCTTGGCGACATCGGCGCTTACCGCCAA
Source organism: Sphingomonas sp. DC5200-1 (assembly GCF_049897245.1). Taxonomy (NCBI): domain Bacteria; kingdom Pseudomonadati; phylum Pseudomonadota; class Alphaproteobacteria; order Sphingomonadales; family Sphingomonadaceae; genus Sphingomonas; species Sphingomonas sp. DC5200-1. The sequence goes on along the minus strand of NZ_JAFCVW010000014.1, from coordinate 51,902 downwards.
CCGCTCTCGTGCGATGATGCCGCTAGTGCATAGTTGGGCCTCGGCGGCTGTACCCGAGGTAGAAAGGTTGTTGCGCGCCGTGGTGCCGCCCTCCGCGAGCCTGTTCGCGGCCTGTCGCCCATTTTCGCGAATGCGGGCCGCGACGGCGTCGACCTGATTGCCGGCATCGACGTTGATGAACTGCCCGCCTCCGGCCGAGGCGACTGCGGCCAATGCCGCGGCTTCTCCAGTGGGGACGGCGAAGCCGATGATGTTCACGATAGCCTTTGTCGGCCCTGCGTTGATCCGGCGGGCAACGTCGACCGGATCGCCGCCGCAGGTTTCCTGACCATCCGACACGACATAGATTACCTGGGTTCCCGGCCTGCCGCCCTCAACGAGCAGCATCTCGGCTTGTCGGAGAGCGGCTGCGAGGGGTGTCCACCCCACAGGCTTTACGGCCGACACACCGCGAACAAGCGCGGCTCGATCGCGCGAAAGCGGCACGGTGAGGCTGATCGCGCCGCACGAAGGGGCCTTCCCGCGTGCCGTGTTGTCGCCAGCTTGCCCAAATACGAGCAGGCCGACTTCCGCTTCTGCGGGCAGCCCATCGATAAAGCTACGAGCTGCTGCATGCGCTAGGTCCAGCTTACTTCGACCCGAGACCCGCCCGGCCATCGACCCTGATGCATCCACAGCGATGAGCACGCGCTGCGGAGACCCTAAGGGCTGCTCGTTCGACTTGGCCTCGAAAGTCGCCGAGCCCACCGACGCCTCACCGAAACAGGTTTCCGGGTTCTCGGCAGCGAAGCGGCGGAGGTACGCATCCACCTCAGTTGATGAGTCTTTCACGCCGGCAGCTGGGGCCGTGGCGGCTGGGTTGCTGGCGTCCTCCTGATTCCTCGGCGCGCGGTCGCATGCCGGAAGTCCGCACGCTAGCGCCAAGAATGCCACATAGCTGGTCCGCCGCATACGTGCTCTCCTGATCGTTTCTGGCGAATGCAGGTTGGCCGAAAGCCGGAAGACCAACAATGCCCCAGCGAAGATGGCCGGACAACACTATCCGCTGAAGCAGGGGGAACCGCCACTTGTCGCAAGTCATTTGCGCTCGATCGTTCCCTGCCCTTCCACCGCCCTTCTGAAACTCGTTGCGAGGTCCGGCTGTCGAAGATCGCCCGACTTCAGCATGGCATCGAGGAAAGCAGCAGTAGCAGACTGGACGCATGCGACGCGCTCAGGCGACTCATCCGTGGTCTCGGTCACCGCGTAGCCGGAGATCCCGCCCAGCATGTGTTCGCCATCTTCCAGCGTCAGCAGGACCCGTCCTCCGGGACTCAGCCGATACGGATCGGCAAACCAGTCGGGTCCTCTAACGGTGAGGGGCGAGCGGTCGGCGTCACCCACCACGACCAACGTGGGCGTGACCAGATGTTCGAAGGTCATATCCAGCCATGGAGTGTGCCTCCTGGCGAAATCGCTCAGATCCGTCCCACCGTGACCGCCGGACGCCAGCAACACGCCGGCTCGAATCCTCTCATCACGCCAGTCCTCGCCACTCATCGAACCCTGCATGCGGCCTCCCAGGAGCATACTAACCGTCTGCCCTCCAAAAGAGTGGCCAGCTGCCGCGACGGCTGACGTGTCCACACGGCCATTCAGCCAAGACAATTCACCTACGATCGACAGTAGCGCGTCGAGAACCTGGACCATGTCGGCAACGCGAATGCGCCAGATGTCGGGTCGACGAGGATCGTCGGCCGAGAGAGCGAGCCGCCGCGCATCAAGATGCGTCGGCTGGATGACCACGAATCCACGGGACGCCCAATAGTCGGTAAGCGGCGCATAGGCATCCATCGACGACCCATAGCCATGCGAGAACAGGACCACCGGCAGCCCTTTGCCGACCAATGGGGCGGTGACTCGTAGCAGCAGTTCTTCGCCCCGATCTCCTGCAGGAAGGGCAAGTCCCCGGACCGAGAGCACCGGCTGGGCATCACGCATGTTCGCGTCGCGGAACTGGATCTCATCGGTCATCGCCGCTTCCTTCCTGCCGAGCCATCTCGATCACGACCTTGCCAAACGGCCCTTCGTCCAGCCGATCCAGCGCCAAGGAGAGATCGGAAAGCGCGAAGCGGCTGTCGACGACGGGCTTGGCGCTTGTGCGATCGAGCGCACGGACCAGATCCTCCAAAGCGCGACGATGTCCCGTGGCGATGCCGTGGATCGAGACGTTCTTCATCAGCAATGGCATGACCGGCGACGCGATGTCGAACCCCGCCAGCGCGCCGATCTGATGGATCTTTGCGCCGACCGCAGCAACTTCGATGGAGAGACCAAGGTGCGCGCCACCGACCGTCTCCAGAACATGATGCACTCCGCGATCAAGCGTCAGGGCATGGATCGTGGCGATCCAGTCCTCGGAGTGCTTGTCGACTACGATATCCGCACCCAATGCCCGCACCCGTTCGAACTTGTCGGGCGTGGTTGAGACGATCACCTCCGCGCCGTGAAGTTTAGCGATGGCGAGACCGAACAGCGCGACGCCTCCCGTTCCCAAGATCAGCACCGTCTCGCCGGCTCGCACATGGCCGCGCTCTACGAGCGCGAACCAGGCGGTCACGCCAGCGCACGGCAAGGTACTGGCATACGCGTCACTCAGCGACGCCGGCGCGGCGACCAGCCAATCCTGCGGCAAGGTCACGCATTCGGCGAGCACCCCTGCGAAGAAGCCGCCGAGCGTTCGATAATAAGCCGGCGATCGCGCATTGCCAGGCCGAGACCCGTCGATCCACTCAGGGGTGAAACACGAGATCACCCTATCGCCAAGAGAAAAGCGCCGCACTTCTTCGCCGAGCTGAACCACCGTGCCAGCCAAGTCCGAGGCAGGCGTGAACGGGAAAGCCAGAGGCAATCCCCTACCGGTCTCGATCACCATCTTATCGCGATGGTTGAGCGACACGGCTCCAACCTTCACCAACACTTCGCCAGGGCCAGGCACTGGAACGTCCCGCTCTCTCAGAGCGAGCTTGTCGCGGCCGATCCCTTCCATTTCCCATCGTCGCATCATCGTCATAGCCACCGCATCTCCGTTGCGGTGCAATATTGAAGGCCTAGATACATGTGAGAATGGCCGATTAATTTCACGGGTTATTGAACGAGGCTCAACAATGCGCGGTTCAGAATTTGCGGAGTTGATGGCGTTCCTCGCCGTCGCCGAAGAGCGGAGCTTCCGGCGAGCGGCACAGCGGCTAGGCATATCGCCCTCTGCACTCAGCCATAGCATGCGAGCGCTCGAGGAGCGGCTCGGCGCAAGGCTGCTCCACCGGACCACGCGAAGCGTTGCGCCTACCGAAGCCGGCCAGGACCTTCTCCATCGATTAAGACCAGCGATAGCCGAAGTCGACGAAGCGGTGCGCGACGTCACCGCTTTCCAGCAACGGCCGCGCGGACGGGTACGGATCAACCTGCCACGCGCAGCGGCCGAACTCGTGATAATGCCTAAGCTAAAAGCCTTTCGGGACGCCTATCCCGACGTGCGGGTCGATCTCGCGATCGACGACGCCATCACCGATGTGGTCGCCAGGGGGTTCGATGCCGGCATCCGGTCCGGCGGGATCGTCGAACGGGACATGATCTCCGTACCCCTCACATCCGATCTGCGCATGGCCGTCGTTGGCTCGCCGGCGCTTCTAGGCGGCCTGCCGAAGATCGGTGATCCCGCCGATCTTAAAGGTGTCCCGTGCGTCACCTACCGCTGGCTGCAGTCGGATGTGCTGCATCCATGGCGCTTCGATGGACCCGACGGCCCGATCGAGATCATTGTCGACAGCGTGCTGACTACCAACGCCACCGACATGCTGCTCGGATCAGCAATCGCTGGCGTTGGCCTCGCCTATCTCGTCGAGAGTCTGGTCGCACCGCCCGTATTCGCCGGCTCGCTTGTGCGAGTGCTGGAAGATTGGTGCCGCCCCTTCCCCGGCTTCTATCTCTATTTTTCCAGCAGACGGCAGATGCCCTCAGCGCTGCGCGTCTTCGTCGACTTTATGAAGATGGCAAACCCGTACAGCTATCCGCAACATGTGGAGAACTCCTAAGTCGGCAATCGCCTATGTGGGCAATCAAAATTGACATGGAGGCGCCAGTGTCGATCACCGACGTGTTGCTACCGCTCCCGGTCAAGGCGGAAAAAGCTAACGCCTGAAGGGGCGTCGATCAGCTGGTCAGGATCGCGCCGGCAATCAGGCCGGAGAGGTGCTCAATCCGCGTGACGAACGCCGGCTGCTCACGCAGCCAGGCAAGCGCGCTTACCAGCGCGAACAGGTCGGCCCCGCTGACATCATGCCGGGCCTCGCCATGGTCCTGCGCGCGTGTCAGCAGGTTCGTGCCTGCCGCCTTCATTGCAACGCACGATGCGTGAAGAGGAGACGCCTCGTCATCGATCGCCGCGACCATGACGGCAATCGCACCGCGATAATCGTGGGCGGCTGCGACAACGCGGTGCAGCCAAGCCACAAGTGCCTCTCGCGGCTTATCGGACAATGCCAGCTCTTCCGCCTGCGACCGCAGCGCATCGAATTGCTCGCGAAGCAGAGCGTCGAGCAGCGCTTCCCGGGTCGGGAAGTGCCGGTAGAGCGTGCCGAGCCCCACGCCGGCCGTCCGCGCGATCTCACGCAAAGAGGCATCGGCGCCATTCGCCATCACAAGGTCGCGAGCCACAGCGAGGAGCCGTGCATAATTCTTCTTCGCGTCGGCTCTCATTGGCTCCAACTTGACAGACGGAGCAGTGATCCGGATATCTCCGGGACACTGTTCCGCACTCATGTAGTGCCTCGTTTGAGGAAAAACCCGTGTCCATTAACACCATGAAGGCCGTTCGCTTCCATGAGTTCGGTGATCCGCAGGTACTGCACTATGAGGATGCGCCCAAGCCCGAGGTTGGCCCTGGCGAGGTCCTGATCCGCGTCCACGCGGTAGGTATCAACCCGCCCGACTGGTACCTGCGAGAAGGATATGCGGCATTGCCGCCCGAATGGCGCCCGGCGGTGCCCTTCCCGGCTATTCCGGGATCTGACGTTTCGGGCGTGATTGAGGCGCTTGCCGATGACGTCGAAGGCTTCGCCGTTGGCGACGCCGTCTACGGAATGATCCGCTTCCCGAGTTTCGGTGACAGCCGCGCGTATGCCGAATATGTCTCGGCGCCCGCTTCGGACGTTGCCCTCAAGCCCGCCGGCATCGACCATGTCCACGCCGCCGCTGTGCCGATGTCGGGTCTCACCGCATGGCAGTTCCTGATCGATCTCGGTCATGACGTCGACAATCCGCTGCAACCGACCCGGCACGAGCCGGTGCCGCTCGCCGGCAAGCGGGTGCTGGTCAATGGCGCGGCGGGTGGGGTCGGGCATTTCGCGGTGCAACTGGCCAAACATCGCGGCGCGCACGTGACCGCAGTAGCCTCTGGCAAGCACGACGCGTTCCTTCGCCAACTCGGCGCTGACGAGGCCATCGACTACACCAAAACAGTGCCTGAGAATGCCTTTCGCGATCTCGATCTCGTCGTCGACGCGGTGGGCGGTCCAAGCACGGGCCGGTTCCTCCCTGCGATAAGACAGGGCGGCGCGCTGTTCCCGATCTTCCCGCTCGGCTTCACCGGGCATGGCGAGGCTGCGAAACTCGGCGTGACTGTCTCTGCGACACAGGTGCGGTCGGACGGCGCGCAGCTCGCCGAGCTGGGACGCCTGCTCGACGACGGCACTATTCGGGTAGCCATCGACAGCAGTTTCGCGCTCGAAGACGCGAGGCTTGCACATGAGCGCGCCGCCGCCGGGCACATTCAGGGCAAGATAGTCCTTACGGTGGGCAGCCAAACGTGACCGTGCCGCGAGAGGACAAGCTTACGCAGGGCACGGCGGATTGGCTGGAGATGGCGGCATTGCTGATGTGCGATGCCGCCTCGCGCGCGAACCTTCCGTCCGACCTGACGGTGAGCTTGGTCGAGCGCTATACCGACGGCGTCGCGCTTTCCGACGGTCTCATCCAGGGCATACGCTTCGAACTTGTCGAGGGACGGCCCTCTTTCCGGATTGGCGTGCGCCCGAACGAGCGGGCGGATGTCATTGTTGAGATCACCGCCGCCGCAGCGCGCCATCTCAACATACTGCGCAGCAACGATCCCGCTTATGCGGCAGCACGCGCCCGCTATCTGGAAACGGGCGAGATGCGGGTCGAAGGTGACCCCTCCCGGCTCGGCGACTGGCTCGCGGCTGTGCACGATCCAATCGTCGAAAGAACGCGCTGAAGGGATGCCGAGCATCCCGATGACAGACAGGTCATCAAACGTAGGCAACAGGAAGGGGTATCGGCATGAAATCGTATCGGTTCGGCTTCACGAGGCGATTGTTTGATCAGGCAAAGGGCATGAGACGCGCAGTGACGGCTGTTGCCATCGCTCTCCTCGGCAGTTTCGGACCGTTGCATGCTCAGGAGACCGGCGGGAAGCCGCCCACAGGCGTTGCCGATCGCTTGTACACACTCGATTGCGGCCTGACCGAGTTCCAGGACGCGTCCGCCTTTTCCGACACCGGCGAATATGACGGGCGCTCGGTCGCGCTCCCGACCCCGTGCTATCTCGTCCGTCACGGCAAGGACTGGTTGCTGTGGGATACCGGCAACGGCGATCGGCTGGCGTCAATGCCGGATGGCGAGACAAAATTTGGCGGCCGTTTCTCCCAGCGCCGCACGCTCGCGGGCCAGCTCGCAGCGCTGGGATTGAAACCCGACGACATTCGCTACGTCGCGCTCTCGCATATCCACCAGGATCATTCGGGCAATATCGGCCTCTTCCCCAAAGCAACGTTTCTTGTCGCTGCCAGCGAACTCGCCTGGGCACGGGGCACACCAACACCGTTCGGGGTCGAGGCAGCATCGGTCGCCCTGCTTGGAAAGGTCCGCGTCGAGCCGCTGGACGAGGACAAGGACGTGTTCGGCGACGGCAGCATCAAGATCATCAAGGCCCCGGGCCACACGCCTGGTGGCCGGTCATTGTTCGTCCGACTGGCCAAGGCGGGCTCGCTGCTCGTGACGGGCGACCTCTATCATACCCGTGAGAACTACGAGAAGGGGCTGGTTCCCAGTCCAAACGTCGATCGCGCGCAGACGCTGGCCTCATTCGACCGGTTCAAGCGGATCGCGGCAAACACCAAGGCTCGGGTGATTGTCCAACATGCCCCGGAAGATTTCGCAGCACTACCGGCCTTTCCAAAATATCTCGACTGATGCCTTAACCTGCGCGTTGGCAAAGCCTGCGTGCGAATTGATCAAGGCTGGTGATTGCTGAGCACCTCGCGGTCGGCGCTCGTGATGCGTTCGCGGCCATCGGCTCGGAGCCCTATTTAATCGAGTGAGGTATCACGAAGCGGGTTACGTCTATCGTTCATGTACGACCCGCTACCAGCCGAAGAGTTCGACGGATGAAGGTACGACGATGAAGTTGATTGTGATGAGCTCGCTGATGATGTCGTTCGGGCTGGGTGCCTGTGCCGCTAGCCGCGCGGCCGGCGACGTCGGATCGGGTAAATGCAACGCCGAAGGTGCCGCGCGCCTTGTAGGCAAGGTCGCGCCTGACGACGGCACAATACTCCGCCGCACCGGCAGCACGATCGTTCGACGGATCGCGCCTGGCGATCAAGTGACACAGGATTATCGTCTCGAGCGCGTGACCGTATCGATCGCTCAAGGCCGGGTAATCTCCGCTTCCTGTGGCTGAGCTCTGACCGCAGATGAAGGCGATCGTGCTCGTAGCCGTTCTCTCGTCGCTCGCAGGCTGCGCCGTCCAGAAGCCGATTGAAGGGCCGGTCAGGCTAGGACAGATCGCCTTCGTTGGTGGGCCAAAGGTTCGGCCGGAAATGGTCATCGAGGACAGCCGCTGCCCTACGGATGGCCGATGTGTCTGGGCAGGGCGCCTGATCGTGCGGGTGACAGTGCTGGGAGGCGGATGGTCCAGACAGCTCGACCTCACACGCGGCATCCCCGTAAATGTCGCCGATGGGACGATCACCCTCGTGGCAGCAACGCCGCCTAGGCGCCCCAGCCGCCTGCCCCTGCCCTACCGTTTCACATTCAGCTTCCAGGGCGGCTTATAATCGTCATTGCGCCGCTATCTCAGTGCCGACCAATTGCAACGATCGATACTTCAAGGGCGCGACTGAGCGCGGCGTCGCCGCTCATGCGTAGACCGACACGTAGATGCTCGCCCAAGCCTCACCCGCCGCTGTCGAGACCCGCACGGGAACGCGGTTATAGCCGTCGCCCTCAAAGGCATCGAGGCGCGACCAGTGTGCGGGAAGGTCGGGCGATTGAAACAGCTGGACTGTCACCGTCGACTCGGCGTCGTCGAGGACGATCGCCGGAAATCCCATCGCCGCGCCCCAGCCTTGCTCGACCAAGCGGCCGCGCACTGTGCCCGGTGTCCACGTGCCGGTCAGCGCGGCAAGTTCGTGCGCATTCGGCTTGCCCGGTGCCAGCGTGCCGTACACGGCGAGCCGACACGCCGCCTGTTCCATGCCGGTCGTCATGCGTTCTCTCCTTGGCCAAGCCAATGCCGCAGTACATTCGTGGTTTCGTCCGGTCGCTCGAGAGGTGGCAGATGCCCGCAACTGTGGAACAGGTGGAACTGTGCGGCCGGCAGCGCGGCGTGCATCGCATGCGCCTCTGCCGGTGGCGTCAGCCGATCGCCATCACCGACCGCGATCAGCGTCGGCACGGCGATCCGCGGCAGCAAGGGACGGCTGTCCGGCCGACCCAGGATTGCGCGCTGCTGGCGCAGGAAGGCGTCGCCGCCGACCCGCGCCGCCATCGCCTGCACCGCGTCGCCGACGGGTCCCTCGACATGGTCGGGATGAACGAGCTGCGGCAACAAGCGGCCGGTGACGCCGAGGAAGCGTCCCAGCTCGAGCGAGCGCATCGCGGCACGGCGCGCGTTGGCCCGCACCGGCGGATCGGGCGCGGCGCTTGTCGCGATCAGCGCGAGCCGCATGACCCGCACAGGCGCCTGACGCATGATCTCGAAGGCGACGTAGCCACCCATCGATAGTCCGGCGAGCGCGAACCGCAGTGGCGCGTGCGCCAGAGCGCGCGCCGCCATCTCACTCACGCTGTCGTCCAGCGTCAGGTCGGCGACCTGCGCGTCGGCGATGTCGGCCAGTCCGGCGAGCTGGTCGTCCCAGAGGCGTGCGTCGCACAGCAGGCCCGGCAGGAGCAGAAGCGGCGCGCGGTCAGTCATGTGCCACGTAGTGCACGCTTGCCGCCAAGGCGACCCGGACAAGCGAGAATCCGACGCACAGGGTCACCCCTCAAGCCAGCCGTGATGCTCCCAGAACCAGCCGCCGATCGATCCGGTGACGCTGCTGCCCAGATAATAGAACAGCAGGTAGATTCAGAATGCGCACCCCCGGCCTCGCCGGATGCCGTCCTATCCCGACGGCTGGCGATGCCAGATCGGTCGATCAGCGTCCGGGGCTGCGACACAGACCGTAGAGCCTCTGCACCTTGGGGTTGCCCGCGCCAAACTCCCTGCGAAACTCGGCTTTCTTGGCACAGGCCGCGGCCTGACCCGGTGTTCCTTGCCGGCTTGCTCGATCGCGCGCCTCGATCCGCTTGGAGTGGGCCCTCATCGTCGAGCTGACGACCTGGCCGCGCGATAACTCGCCAAGATCGATTGCCGGGGGAGTGTCCTGGGCAGCCAGGGAACTAGCCAGCAGTCCGGCGGACAATAACAATAAGCGCTTTATGTCCGATCTCCGACGGTATCTCGATACGCGAAACGGATCCTCTTGGAACGGGTTCCGTCAGCTGGCCCGACCGACAATGAACCGGGAGTGAGTTCGGCGGGGACGGCCGGGAAGCAGACGTTGGTTCAAGTTGCAAGATTGCGGTATCCGGGGTTGGCGGACTTCTTCGCTGGGACGTGTTGGTTCAATTTATGCAATTGATGGTTCAGATTAGGCGAAGCTGCACCAACCATATGTAACATGACGATCGCCCTTCGACGCCTACGGCTCTTGCCAGAACTAGTAAGGGTGACTTTATGAAAGTCCGCAATCTCTAGGCCGGAGTATCGGAAATCAGAGCCTCCGCGATCCTACTGCCACTAGCAGCTATGCTGGCGATGGGCTCCTGCGCGATCCAGCGGCATGGCCCCGATCAGGCCATCTACTGCGCGCTGGGTAAGTCGCGCGACGGTGTCGACATCTATTGTCCGAAGCCGGTACTAAACGGCGGCTGGCCAGCGCCGTTCGCGTTCGACCGGCCTGGCATTTCCGTCGAGGGCAAGATCGCCTTCACCGAAGACGACTTCCGGTTCTGGCCGTTCATCGCAGACGTCGCCTTCTACGAGCTGGCCCTTCTTGCTCTATGTAGGCTGATGCAGAGGGTTAGGCCGAAATCCTGATAGCGGGAAAGTGGACCACAAGGCCGAAGATCGGCCATGCAGCATGCGGGCATGCCGCTAAGCGGCTTGTGATGGACGCCCTCGGACGTGTTCGATGAACACCGAGGCGAACTTTCGGGACGGGAGGACGTAAGGACTGCACCGAAGAGGGTGCTCACCACGGCACAGGATCGTGAAGCGCGAGATCGCGTTCCAATTCGATGAGTTAAAGGCTAGTCTCGCTACAATGGTAGCCGACTTCAGCTTCATCCATGCGGCCGACGTCCATCTCGACAGCCCACTTGCTGGACTGGCGGCGAAGGACGAGGCGTTTTCGCAGCTGGTGCGCGGCGCGACGCGGCGCGCCTTGGCGAACGTCATCGACCTGGCGATCTCGGAAGGGGTGAGCTTCGTCGTGATCGCCGGCGATCTCTACGATGGGACGTGGAAGGACCACGCAACGGGGCAGTTCGCCGTAGCGCAACTCGCCCGTCTGACGAGGGCCGGCATTCGCGCCTTCATCGTTTTCGGCAACCATGACGCGGAAAGCCGCGTCACCCGCCACCTCACCATGCCGGATGGCGTGTATTCGTTCTCGAACCGCAAATGCGAGACCATCGACCTGCCGGAGCTCGGCGTCGCAATTCATGGCCGCAGCTACAAGGAAGCGGCGACGTTCGAAAATATCGCGTCGACGTACTGCCCACCGACAAAGGGCCGGCTCAACCTGGCGATCCTGCACACCGCACTCGAAGGCGCCGAAGGTCACGCGAGGTATGCGCCCTGCAGCGTCGACGAGTTGCGTGCGGCGGGGCACGACTATTGGGCACTTGGGCATGTGCACGAGGCTTCGGTCCGATCGACCGATCCGCACATCGTGTTTCCGGGCAACACGCAGGGACGTCACGTGCGCGAAACCGGCGCCAAGGGGGCGATGATCGTGCGGGTCGAGGACGGCGTCGTCCGCAGCGTCGAACCTCGCGCCTGCGACGAGGTGCGCTGGGCGAAGGCTTCGATCGACGCGGCCGGCGCACGCGACATGACCGAACTCCTGTCGGGCGTCTCCGAGGTGCTGCTGAGGTCGATCGCCGATGCCGGCGACCGTCCGACCGCGACGCGACTGACCGTGACGGCCGCCGGACCTCTGCGCAACGCGCTCCTCTCGGACCCCGACTGGTTCTCGGCGGAGGTACGGGCCCAAGCGTCCGCCGTTTCGGATTCCTTGTGGCTGGAGAAGATCCGGATCGAGGCCCCGCTGGTTGATACGCCGGTCAGGCTGCCTGCCGAGATCTCCGATCTGCTGTCGGAAGCACTCGAGGATCCCGACTGCGCGAAGGCGATCGACGCCGCGATCGCGCCGCTGCTCGGAAAACTGCCGTCCGACATCGGCGATGCGGACACGTCGCCACTCCTTGCGGCGGCCAGGGCCCGCGACGTCAGGGCGCTGATCGGCGATGCGCGAAGCAGGGTCGCGGCGCGCTTCGAAGGCGAGGCCGACTGATGCGCTTCAGGACGCTGGAACTCGTGCGCTACGGGGCCTTTGCGGACCGGGTGATCGACTTCGGCGACGGGACGGTCGATCTCCATCTCGTCGTCGGCCCCAACGAGGCCGGCAAGTCGACGATGCTCCAGGCGGTTAGCGACTTCCTGTTCGGTCTTCATCCCCAGAGCACGCAGAACTGGCGGTACGATTATGGGGCGCTCGGCATCCGGGCGGTGATTGAGCACGAGGGCCGGACGATCGAGCTCACGCGGCGCAAGGGCAACAAGAACACGTTGCTCCGTCCGGACGGGAGCGCGGCTCCCGACGACAGCGTCTCGACGATGTTGGGCGGAATGGATCGCACGTCGTTCGAGCGCATGTTCGGCCTCGACCACCGGAAGCTCCGCGAGGGTGGGCAGGCGATCCTTGATGGCCGCGACGACGCGGCGCGCGTGGTGCTCGAGGCGGGGACCGGCCTCAGCGGGATTGGAACGGAGCTCAAGCGCCTCGACGGCGAAGCCGCCAAGCAGTTCAAGCCGAGCGCGCAGAACCCGTTGATCAACCGCCTCATGCGCGAACGCGAAGAGGCGAGATCCGACGTCCGCACCGCGGCGCTGACCGAACCTGACTGGAAGACGGTCCAGGAGAAGCTGGCGGCCGCAACGGGCCGACGGGCGCAGCTTCTGGACGAGGCTCGTGGACTTGCGGCCCGTTCCGCGATGCTGGAGCGCCTGACCAGAGTACGGCCCTCGCTCGCCCGGCTGGCCGCCGTGGAGGACGAACTGGCGTCCCTGGGGGAAGTCGCCATTCTCCCGAGGGACGCGGCATCCCGTCTGGCGACCGCCCTGTCCAATCGCAAGACCGCGGAGTTGCTGAGCGTACAGCACCGGGGTGCGCGAGACAAAGCTAGGGAGGCGGCCTCCGCCATCACGGTGGACACGCTTCTGCTGTCGCATGGCGATCGCGTGGCCGAACTCGAGGAACGCCGTCCGGTCGCGGAGAACGCGATCCGCGACCTCGAGCTACGTCGCACCGAGCTGGACCGGGTCGATGCCTTGATCAGCGCCGCCCGTACCGAGGCCAGGCTTCCGGTCGACGCGCCGCTTCCGGGCGCCGGCTGGGTGGAGAGGGTGCGGCGACACCTGGAGAACGTCCGCCTCCTTGATGCGGAAGGGGGTCGGCTCGAGATCGTCCGATCGGAGCTGACCGCCAGACTGAGCCGTCTTCCGACCACGGATGCGGTGGGCGGCGGTGTGGATCCGGCCATACTGAAGGCGGCCGTCGCGGCCGTGCCCAGCGATCATTCCGCGCGGCTGCGAGCCGCCGAGGACCGTCTCAAGCAGGCCGCCAGTCGCCTCGGACCGGCAACGGCGGCGCTCGCGCCCTGGCGCGGCGAGCCGTCCGACCTCCCTACCCTCGCCCTTCCTCCCGAAGCCGTCGTAGCCGAGCACGCCGAGGAGATCGATATAGCGCGCCGGGGCATCGCGGCCGCCGAGGCCGAGATCGTCACAGCTGAGAAGCGTGCGATCGAATCCTCGGCGGACTTGGACCGCCTGGTTGGTGCCGGCGACCTTCCGACGGCCGGAGCGGTGGCGGCCGCGAGGTCGGCCCGCGATGGCTTGATGAATGAGGTGCGCGACCGTCTGGCCGGCGAACGACGGCCCGACGATGGCGGCGTCGTAGACGATCTCGCCACAGCGATCGGCTCCGCCGACGCTCTGGCGGATCGCCGCGACGCGGACTCCGCCCGCGTCGCGCAGCATGCGATCGTATTTGCGGATCTCGCGAAGGCCCGCAACCTCCGCCAGGAAGCGGCGGACCGTCTTACGGTCGCGACCGAGGCATTGACTGCTGCGCAGACGCGATGGGCCGACACGCTCCGCCCTCTGGGCTTCGACGGCGCACTCCCCCCGACCGGCATGGCCGCATGGCGCGCCGAGCGCGAGCGGACCGTGACCCTTCTCGCCGACGCCGAAGCGGCCGAGAACGCCCTCGCACGCCAGCGCGAGGAGGAGACAGCGTTTGCAGAAGCGCTTGTCGACGCGTTGCGGGTTGCCGGCGTGCAGACAGCCGAGCCGACGCTCGCCGGGCTCCTCCCCGTTGCCCGGCGCACGTTGGAGAAACTCGAGACCGAGGTCAGGGAAGCCGAACGCAGCACGATGCAGCGCCAGGCCCTGGCGACTGCGTCCGAGGACCTTGAACGCGACAAAGCTCGGCTGGCTGCGGGAAGGCGCGCTGCCGCCGACGTCTCGGGCGCTCTGCTCTCCGAGGCCGCCTTGCCGGCTGGCGACGGAGACGTGACGCTGATCGACGCCGTGGCGGCGATGGAGACGATCGCCGGACAGAATGGCGCGAGGGCCGGACTCGCCAGACAGGTGTCCGGCATGGAGCGCGATATCGCGGCGTTCGACCGGGACGTCTCGTCTCTCCTCGACGATCTCCGGCGGCCGGCAGACGAGTCCCCGCCGATGGTTCGCAGGCTAGCGGCGGAACTTCGCATCGCCGTCGCGGCGGATGCGGAACTCGACCGGCAGAAGAAGCTCGCGGAGGAGGGGGCGGAAGCGCTCCTTCAGGTCGGCGAAGGCGCGGCGGCGGCAGACAAGGAAATCTCGGAGCTGATGCGTGCAGCCGGGGTCGGAGCGATCGAGTTGCTCGAACCCGCCATAACCTCCTCGTCCCGGGTCGTCGAGCTTCGCGGGACACGGGATACGTTGATGACGGAGCTGGCTTCGCTCGGGGACGGGATCGCGCTCGATGCGCTTCGGGATGAGACCGCAGCCATCGGACCCGACGAGGTCGCGGCCGAACTCGAGGGCATCGCCGAGCGGCGAAGCGCTCTCGAGTCCGAGCGGGAGGCGGTGGGTCGTGAGCTCGCCGAGGCCGAGGCTGCGACGAGAGCCGCCTCGACCGCTGCGGCGGCGGCCGAGGCCCAACAGCGCTTCGTGGACGCCTCCGCCCTTCTGGCGGACGCCGCCGAGGAGCACGTCGGAACGGTGGCGACGGCCGCGCTTCTGCGGTGGGTCGTCGAGCGCAACCGAGCGTCGCGGCAAGCCCCGCTGATGCAGCGTGCGTCCGAGATCTTCTCGAGCGTCACGCGAGGCGCATTTACCGGCCTTGCGCTCCGCTATTCCGACAACGACGAGCCGACCATCCGTGCGTTACGGTCGACAGGAGATCCCGTAGGTGTGGAGGGCCTTTCCGAAGGTACGAGGGACCAGCTTTACTTGGCGCTTCGTCTGGCCTCGATCCGCGACCGTGCTGGCGTCGCGCTTCCGCTGATCTGCGACGACCTTCTGATCACCGCGGACGATGCTCGTTCGGCTGCGATGCTCGAGGTGCTGGCGACCGCGTCCACCTCCAACCAGGTGGTGCTGTTCACGCACCACGAGCACATCGTTGAGGTCGCCCGACGTGCAATCGGCGAGACCGCATTCCTTCTGCATCGGCTGGAGCCGGTGGATTCAGCCATCTTGGCGGCGTGATCCGTAGTTCGGCGATCGATGGTCGGACGCGGCCGCCAGGTCGGATTGCACTGGTGGGCGCCGCACGGGCCGGTCCGATCTTCGTGTCGGAGCTTTCCCCCACCGCCCGACATGTGACGATCGTCCGCCCGCTCAATCGCGATCTCACTGCACAAGTGGGAATATGTCGGGGCGAAGTTCGGCGTTGCGGAAGGAGCCCAGGAGCAGCGCATAAGCTTTTCTAGGTCTTGTTGGAGCGCAAGCTCGCGGATGGCGTCCGTCCTGGCTCGAGCCATCACGGGCAGGTGATGTAGCCTTAGCCCTGCGCTGCCGTGACATCGGTGCCTTCCATCAGCACGGCACGGCGGCTCCGTGCGGTGCGTGCGGTGCATGACGTAGAAAGCGACGATCCGATTCTGGCTGCTTCTCCGTCGGGAGCATGTGTGCAGCTAAGCTGGACAGCCCATTGCGCCCGCGGCTAATCGCGACTGATGCCAGTCGTGACGACAATCATGAATACGACCACGGGTCAGCCCATCCAGAAAATGACGTTCGGACGCATGCCGAAGCCATGGGCCTCGTTCACGCTTGAGACGGGCGAGCTCGTCTCGGCGGACCGGGTGGAGGTCGGCAAGCCTGCACCCGGCAAGGTGGTCGTACCGGTGTCCGTCTGGGTCACGCCCAAGAGCTAGTCCCGGCCAGCCGACAGGAGCTCCGAACGTCGTGACCGCATGGATCGAGGTGCTGGCGGAAAGGATCGAGGACGAGGTCGCCGCGCGCGGCCGACTGACGAATGCCGGCCCGCACTACGTGTACGTTCTATGTCGCTCCGACGGAACGCCGTTCTATGTTGGCAAGGGCGTCCAGAACCGCTGCTTCCACCACGAGGCTGAGGCGCGCAAGACCGAGAGGCTCACCCACAAGCTTAACCTGCTGCGAGCGATGCACCGCAGGGGCGAAGCGATCGGCTACTGCATCGAGAGCAGCTTCGATACTGAAACGGAGGCTCACGTACGGGAGCGTCACCTCATAGCTACGTTCGGGCGTCACGACCAGGGCCGGGGTCCTCTCACGAACCAGACGGATGGCGGCGAGGGTGCGTCCAATCCCTCTCCGGAATCGCGCGAGCGACGCCGGCAGTCGCTCTGGGGCGAAGCGGAGGACGAGGAGCGTCGCGCCGCCAACACCTGGTTCCAGACGCTCTGCAAGGTGAAGTCGGTGCCGGTGAAGCCACTTAGCCGGTTCAAGCCGGAGCGGCTGCACGCGAACCGCACCGACTTTGCGATGAGCCAGAGGCAGGCGGCGGCCCTCACGGCATCGGCGGTAGCCAATCACGTGCTCCTGCAGCCGGGAACGGCCATCCCGCGCCTCATGATCGTCGATGGCATAGCGATGTCGATCGAGAACGGGGTCGGCCGGGACATCCTGTCCAGCGGCATGGCGACTATCGCCGATGGTGCCACTGGGGCGGAGACATTGTCTCTTACCCCCACCGGCTACCGCTTCATCGTAAGTACGATGGGCCAGCGCATGCTCGAAGCCGCAGGCGTCCTAGTACCTTCGCTAGAAAAAAACTGAGGTAGCTGCTGGCGATAGCGCAGCGGCAAGTTGCCCTGTCGTTGTGCGGAATGAGATCAACGACTGACTTCCTCGAACTCACCGGTTAGACCAACGAAGCGCACAATCTGCGCGAGGGCGACGGGGAAGCGGAACTGAACGAGAGGTCGCAGCGCGGAGCAAACGGCGGGATCGCTCCTTCGTCGGCTTCATAACGTCGGACGAGCGCTACAGATTCATCGACCCTGACGGACGGATCGACAGCCAATAAGCGGTGCTGTATATGCGTCACGCATATTAGTCGGGACTTTCGGTTGGCATCTCCTCGTTCCAAGCAGATGCGGTCTAGAATGCGGCGGGCAGGCCAAGACCTGCTTCGCGAGGCGTCCGTGATCATGCGCCGCGCCGAACTTCTACGGCGTATCCGTGCAGCCAGGCGAGACGAGCCGGGCATGATGCAGTACTTGATGAAGTCCAAGTTTCTGATTGCTGAGTGCGCCGGGGGGGAACTGGCTCTGCTGCGATGGGCGCTCGTCTTAGTGCTGCTCTGGTCCGGTGCCATGAAGTTCACAGCCTACGAGGCCTATAACATCGCTCCGGTCATTGCCAAAAGTCCAATCCTAAGCTGGCTGAGCATGTTCGGGGTGCAGGGCGAGAGCAACTTCATTGGTTTCATACAGCTCGCGACTGCGTTCGCCCTGACTGCTGGAGCCTTCAGCGCTTTGTTCTCGGCGCTCGGAGCAGCCATGTCGATGTGCTTCTCCCTGATCACGCTCTCCTTCTTCGTCACCACGCCAGGAGTGGCGGAATCATCCGCGGGCGGGTTCCCGGCCATTTCGACAGTACCGGGCGAGTTCCTGCTCAAGGACACGGTGCTGATCGCCGCGTCCCTCGTCCTTCTTCTGAACTCCTTCGATCAGCAGCGGAATAGTGGATCCTAATCCTCTTTGAGCCGTGGGCGGCTAAATCTCGATCGCAACCTCGGGCGCCACCTGCGCCGTTACTTCGGTGTACAACTCTGTCCCCGGTGCCGCACGAATGCTGGCAATAAGGCTGTAACGCACCGCCTCGCCCACATGACCTTGCGCGACGTTCTCCCGCCACCAGCCGCCTGTCGGATAGACGATAATCGCGTCACGAGCGGCAAGCTCTGTCGCGGTGCCTTCCCAGATATCCGCGTGCAGAGATCCCCTGTTGCGCAGCTGCGGACCCACAGCCCAGCCGGTGTCCGATGCCGCGCGCTTAGCCGGCCGAGCGCCTGCTTCCGAGGTCCGCCGCCGGAGAAAGGTGTCTAGCGAGTCATCCGCATGCTTCAGGTCGAAGCGCAGACCATGGCTCGCATAGACATGGCGCCGCGACAATCCGCGCTCGCCAGGGTTCGGTTCGATGAAGTAGCTCAGCGTTATCCGCAGCTGGACGAGCGTCGCCGGATCAAGAGCCAGTAGTGCTTCGCGCGGCCATGGGAGCTGGTGAACCGCCAACTCATCGGTCACTGATGTTCCGCCCTTCATCTTGAACGGCACAATCTCGTCTTCGCTGACGAGGGTCACATCGTGGTCGAGGCTGCCGAGCGCGCGCACCAAGGACGGCACGCCAAAACCGTAGCGCCGCACGAGCGCGGGCTTGCCGATGGCGCCCTGATGAGCTCGCATGGCAGCGGTCCACTCTGCAGAATGAACGATCAGAGCGCGGACCGTTTCGGGCCACAATGCCGGCTTCTCCGCCATGATCTGTGCCGCCATTCGAGCGGCGAGCGCGGTCGCCGCGCTGGTATCGCCTGTCGTCGTGAACGGCCGCTCGGCCATCGTGCGATAGGTGGTGAGCAATGCGAGGTCATCGACATGGTCGCCCTGCCCCGTCGCCGGATCGTGTCCGATGTTCCCGCCTTCGAAGACGACGTCGGGCTTAAGAGGCCATTCGCGAATCCAGCTGACGGAGGTTCGGCTGCGCGGCATGATGTCACCGGCGGCTCCAAGCGCGGTCCAGCCGGCATAGGTCGGATCCGAGATCAGCGTGCGCTCGGTATACGCTCCGACGGTCAGTGCATTCCACGCCTGGGCCGGGCTCTCGATCGGCATCGTATCGTTGCGCACGGGATAGTCTGCCGCGACGATCGCCTCGCGGATGTTGCCCGCAGCAACTGCGATGAAGCGCTGCACCTCGTCACGGCCAAAGGTGATCGCGTCGAGCTTCGCCGACCAGGCCGACGGCCTCCCTCGGCCGTGATCGCCCAAGCTGGTGACCGCAAGGCAAATAGCCCTTGGCCGGTTTGGTGCTGCGATCTCGGCCCGCGCGATCGCCTGGGCGGTGATCGCCCCATACAGATCCGGGTCGTTGGCGCCATGATCCGGCAGGATCTTGACCGACTCGAGCCGGTGCCGGACGATCACGGGACCCACCCCATCAAGCACCTCCATGAGGTCGCCGTACAGCAGCGTCCCCGACATCTGCGTGCCGTGACCGCCATGACCCTGAACGCTGACATCCTCGACATTCCAGGCGGCATCGAAGGCCTGCTGGTCGGCCGGAAGCAGATAGGGCGCGATCAGGGGATGGCCGATGGTGGTTCCGGAATCGAGCAGGCAGACGGCTGGAACCTCGCCGCCGACCGGTACGAGCCGGCCCGCGAGGTCCGAGCTCCATGTCCGCTGCTCGGCACCGTCCATACCCATGTAAAGCGAGGGCGTGTCGCGTGCGAGGCGGAGCTCGGCGACACTGTCGGTGTTGGCGATCACTCGTCCGAGTTGTTCAGCCGTGCCCTTCGCAACGACGACATCACGCTCGGCGAATTCGAGACTGTGTTCGCGCGTCGCCATGCCAAGCGCCTGCGCGGCCTTGTCGAACGATCCTTTCGTCCCCTTGCGGACCCAGACCTCCCACCAAGTCTCGACGCCCGGCGCGGGGAAGAGGTCCGCCTGATCGGTGTAGAAGGACCGGGCAACCGCCAGGCGCGCGGTTTCGATCGACGCGACGAGGCGCTGGTTCTTCGGCTTGCGGATCTCCTCGACCGAACCGTCGCCTAGGGTCTTGTGCCTGACCTTGTCTTCGTCGCGATAGGCCGCGACCTTCTTGAGGTAGTAGTCCCTCTGCTTCTCGGGCACGAACACGGTAGCCGAGACAAGCCCCTCCTCGGCAGGGTGTACGTTCACCAGCTCAATGGGAAAACGGCCGCGGCGGTTCTCCAGCTTGTCGACGATGTCAGCTTGGCCCACGGGCAGTGTGAATTCGACGTAGAAGCCCTTCACGCCGGCAGCCACATCGGGCTCACGGTTCGCGAGGATCGTCTCGCCTTGCTGCACCACCTGGGTCAGGGCCTGGGTCAAGGCATTCGCATGACCGGCCCGATCGCGCTGCGGCGGTCCTCCGCCACCGTCGCCGCCCGCCTGATAGGCTGTGTACCCCTGGCGCGCCCCTGTTCCCTGCAGGTAGATATGCGGATGCGGCCGCGCTTCCTCGTCTGCCATCTTTACCGTCGGGCCGCTGCCTTTCGCTCGTCGATCGCGGCGAGAAGATCTGAGGTCTCCACGCGCTCACGCCCTGCGAGCAAGGTCCGCTTCGCCGACTCGTCCGCGATCCGGGCGAGGTCAGCCTGGCTTAGCCCCTCAACCTGTGCGGTCGCCTCATCCCAGGAGACCGAGGTGGTGTCGAAGGTCGACAGCCGGCCTTCGAGGATCGCACGGGCCACCTGCGCGTCCGGCAGGGCATATTCAATCACATCGTCAAAGCGCCGGAAGAGCGCGGGGTCGAGCAGCTCAGGATGGTTGGTCGCCGCGACGATCAAGCCCTCGCTGTCGTCCTCTTCGAGAAACTGCAGGAAGGAGTTGAGCACGCGACGTATCTCACCCACGTCGTTGCGCTCGCTGCGGCGGGCGCCGATCGCGTCGAACTCGTCGAAGAAATAGACACCGCGAGTCTCGGTCATCGCCGAGAAGACCGCACGAAGCTTCGAGGCGGTCTCGCCCATGAATTTGGTCAACAGTCCGTCGAGGAGGACCGAGAACAAGGGCAGCTTGAGCTCGCCGGCGATGGCTGCCGCTGTCATCGTCTTGCCCGCTCCAGGCGGGCCGATCAGCAACAGCTTACGGCGGGGTTGCAGGCCATGCTGATGCAGCCGGTGCGCCTGCCGCTGCTCCACGATCACGCGCTGCAACCGGTCGCGCAGCTCAAGCGGAAGCACCATGCTCGAGAGACGCGTATCGACATATTTGGCAGCGACGAGGTTCGCCAGCTCGCCGCGCGGCTGCACCAGGGGGACGGCGCGCGTGCGCCCCTTTATCTTGCCGCGGGCGCGTGCATCATCGACCATCTCGCGCAGCTGCTGGGCGACCTTGCCGTGGCCGAGACGCGCTTCGTTGGCGGCTGCCTGCATCGCGACCGTCAGGAACTGCTCCTCATCGCCATCGATGTGACTTTGCAGCAGCGCGACAAGGTGGGTGGCTTTTGTCACCGCAGATCGCCTGTTCCATCGCTTCTCATGCACTCATCTCGCGCTGTCGGTTGTGGCAACGCTCGGAAGACGCGCTTTGATCGACTGCCCCCAAGTCGTTACCGTTCTATCGTCGTTCCTTCTTTGTGACAACGAAATCCGCAGCTGGGTCGCCGAGGCAGAGGCTTTGCTTCGATGGCCGTCCAGGGCACGATCTCCTATCATTCGAACCGCTTTTTGAGCCGGCCGACGGGCTCCACGGTAGGCGCAAAGGCCGCAGCAGGTGCCGACACCGCGCGCCGAAAATGCGTCATCGCCATTCTTCTGCGGCCCTTAGGCGATCGTAAGCGGCTCAAAATAGTTGCCGCAGCCGCTCAGGACGGCAAAGTCCGGATCATCAAATGTCACGATCCGTCGGATCATGTGCGGTGGTACCGGGGCGAGCGCGCGATCATGGGGAACGCCATCGTAGGACCGGCCCGCTCGCCAGCTACAAAACTGGCGCATGATGTGCGTTTCATAGCCAAGGCTATCTTGGAAATAGGACATGGGGATTGCCGCTTCCACCACGCAAGGCAAACCCGTCGAGCGGAGGATCGGCCCGAGTTCGGTGTTACGGTCGATCGCCGCGTAGAGGGACTCGCCGCCCCAAAACCGGAAGAAATCCTCAACTCCGTCGTCGTTGTGCGGCCGCGTGAAGAGGAACCAAATCCGTCCTGCTCGCGTCGGTGAGTGAGCCTGGTGACGAAGTCGAAACTGCCCCGCGATCTCGGGGACGAACGCGCCCGACGACACCGCCGCATCGATCCTCCTCATTAGCCCGTCGATGCTCGGAAGGCTCATTCCCGCTTCGAGAATGGCCCTCCGCTCATGAGGTAGAAGTCGGCTGCAATGCCAGGCCAAGATCTGGTGAGACCTCAGCAGCTCGCCCAGCTGCTCGACCAACCGGTCATACTGATTCCCGGTGGCGAAGCGCTGTGTCGTCACCCAATCGTCCAACACATCGAGATGCTCGTCGAGGAAGGCGGTCACCGCCGGCGGCCAGCCTGCCGGGTGATCATAGTCGAGGAGCAAGGTTCGCCCTCACAACTCAGCCAGCCGCAAAGAATTGGTCTGCAGGTCCAGACAGGGCGCAGCGGGCGGTCACGGCTTTCGCGCCGCCTTGATCGCTTCCACCAGCCGATCCAGAGTGGTCCTCGCCGCATGAATACGATCGATCGCTAGGCCGAGCGGCTCGAGCGCAGATTCCAACTCCTCCTCCTCAAACCCCGCGACCAGCGCTTCCTTGCTGACCGGGATCGTCAATGCGACAACACCGGTCTTGGGATCACAGAGAAAGCCTCGATCCACGAGCTCGTCGATCAGGGGGCCTTGCGACCTCAACAGCGCCTTCCAGTCGCGCTGGCCGAGGGCATCCGTGCTTGCTGATAACCGGATACCAGCGCCAGCGAAGCCTGCGATCGTGCCCACCCACGTCTCAGGCTCGTGACCATCCAGGCAGGCGACGGTGTCCAGCACGAAGGATAGATAGCAGTCATTCTCGTCTGATTTTGGCATGCGCCACTCTTCAGGCGCGAACCACTGCGTCTTGTCGAAATCAGCCGGTGCCTCGCCCGCCCAGCCGAGAGCACGCCGCTTGTCGTCGATTAGCGCTGCGACGACTTTTTCGAGCATGGGCTCCATCGTGCTGTGAGCGTATCGAAGGGCGGCCTCCAGTTCATCGATATGGCTCACGATGACCGCGCCGACGGCGGGCTCCGGCATGATCAGCTCTCCTAAAACGCTTCGACATGCTCGCCAAATGCGGCGATCATCTGCTGTACAAAGGATCTACCGGCGACCGTCACGCCGGCTGCCGTTCGAGCGGCGCGTGCAACGTCAAACCACCCTGTCGACGATACCTCCGACACGTCGGCCGAGAACGGCGCCAGCAACACGATCCGCGCCGATCGCTTCTGCAGCTCCGCCCGCCGAAACACCGATGCCTTGTATCGATCGAGCTGATCGCGGCCGAGGCCGGCGCGTATCTTCACCTCGATGCCGATCAGATGGACGCTGGTCTCGATGATGAGGTCCACTCGGTCGGCAGCATCGCCCATCGGGCAGACTTCAGTGCTGACCCGGTACCCCGCGCCCAGCGTCTCGGACCAGTCCGTCTTTGGCAGCGCGGCGCGAAGATAGTGCGCGAGGAACATCCTGGACGTCTCGCCCCCGAACTCGGTCATCCAAAGCCCGGCCAACGCGCTCGCGTTACGCACCTCATCATGGCCCAAGCCCGCCAGCGCCCAGGGATTGATGAGACCGCCCCGCGCCTTGACGGTGGCGAGCGGGCCTTTCAGTGATTGGAAGGCAGCTTGCAGGTCGCCGAGCGCATAGAGTTGCTTAGGGGCGCGAGGCTGCCCGGTTGGCAGCACGGCACGGAGAGCCAGGAAGGCGGTCTCGAGTGCATTCGGCTGGAGGCCGTCAGTCAAAGCGAGCTCTTGCGCGGGCTTCGGCCGCGGCGACAACTTCTCTCACCAGTACCGCGGGCCATACGCGACCGAGTTGGGCGTCGGACGGATCGTTGGTGTGAAACCGGCCTGAGTAGATACCGATGAAGTTTACGGCGCCATCGCCGGCCTGAATGCGGCCATGCATGCCCTCCAGCTCGACTTGACCATGCGCCCTCTGGATGACCGGCGAGCCGGACATGCCCGGCCGCGAAGCGGAGTCCACAATCAGGTATCGCTGGTGCTTGCTCGCGGTGAAGAATGGCTCGCTTGCGAACGTTGCCTGCTTCCAGACAGGCAGCCCGATGCCAAGGCGGCCGAACGGATAGCCGAGGATGAAGATCGGCATCCCGATCCGTTGTTTGAGCGCCACGGTGGGAATGACGTTCATCGGCATTACTGAAGCTTCGCCGGGCGGCGGCAACTCTACGTCCAGAGCGGCGATGTCTACAGCGCGACCGTGTTTTGGATGCTCGACCCAAAGCGGCTCTTCGTCCGCGTCGATGGTCGGCACCCGAACGATCAGCGGCGGTCGATCCCGATCGTTCAAGGGAACGTACACCCGCAGGTGATCCGGGATGCCGCCCTTCCTATGCGTGACTTCGTTGGTCTCGCTGTTGCGGCCGGAGACGACGTGCCAGTTGGTCAGCAGGGACAGACGTCCATCGAGCCGCAGCCAAGGGAATGCCGTCGCGCCTCCAAGAAGCTGTTCACCGAAGAAAGCCTCGACGTACAAGGGTACCAGCGAGCAGGTGTCGATCCCGGGCGCCGTCACTTCAACCTCTCCAGCAGGCGACCCACAGCACCGGCTTCGGCCGCCAGGTTGCGGTTGTAGGCTAGCGGCATGCGCGGGCTCTTCCACCGCAAGGCGTCCATGATCCCGGCAAGGTCCTCACCGCTCGCGAACAGGTCCTGGTTGAGCCCGACCCGGGTCGAGTGTGCGCTCACCCCCTTCAGCAGCCGCACGATATCGTCAGCGGTTAGATCGGATAGCGCTCCATTGTCGAATGCGCGTCGGATCATCGCCCGGTAGATGGGTCCGACGGAGGCGGGGTGAAGCGCGACGGAGCCAATGTCATACTCGGTACGAGGTGGCACTGCCGGCCGCGACAGCGTCTTGCGCAGGTCCCAGGTCTCCCGCCCCGTGATACTGTCAATGCTCCGTCCCTTCACGGCAGGCCGTGCCTTGTAACGCCGGACCTGTACGCGGCGGAACAGCGGCCCATGGCGTATGCCAGCCTCCTCGGTCCACGCGGTGATCGCGCGTACCGATCGCGGGCCAAGGAACGCTGTTGCCCCCTCCCCCTCCTGATCGCTCTTGCTCCGCGGAATTGCCAGCAGCCGCGCCTCGGGATCGAGCGCCTCGAGGATATGCTCGACCTCGATCGCGACCAGCTCTGAAGCGCGCAGTCCAGTGTCATAGGCTACCGATAGCAGTGCTCGGTCCCGCAACCCCGGCAAATCATCCGCACAAGCCTCCAGGAGCGCCCTCACATTGATCCCACGGGGCTTGTCGCGCTCGACATCCTTTACGGGCCCCTTGAAGCGCAGCGGGCGTGCCTGAGCCTGAGCTGTGCCCTTCTCTCGCCGGATCGTACGCAATCGCAACTTGACGAGCTCTGCCTGGGTCGGGTCCTTAAGGTCGAGCAGTTGGTGGATTTTGGCGATCGACGCCTTGTAGCGGCCAAGAGAGGCGGGCTTTGCCCCCTGCCCTGCCCGTGCATCGAGATAGCTTGCGACCATCTCTGGCGTCGCCGGCAGCGATTGGTACCGCGAACGACGGCACCAAAGATCGAAAGCTTCGAGGTCGGACTTGAGCGCCCTAATGCTGTGCGGAGACGAGGCGGCCTGATAAGCGGCGATCAGATCGGCATTGATCGTGATTGGTTTTTCGACCTGCAACTTGGTAAGCTGCCACAGCAGATCGTCGTTGGCGGCAGGCAGCATCGGGGAAAGTCGGTACTGGGTCACTGTCAGCGCTTCGACATCTCGATGATTTCATCGAACGTGAACGGCTCTTGGCCATAGACGGCTGCGAGCCCATTGAATGCTGAAACGGCGACTGCTTTGACCGCCTCCGGCTCGATCGACGTGAGCCGGCCGTCATACTCATAGGCTAGCTCAACCGCGGCATATCCCTCATCGCGGAAGCTAAATGGTCCCTGCGGCCACCAGCTGTCGGTAAGGTTGCTGATGCCGAGGCGGACATGGATGGGCAGCGAGCCCCCGTGGGCCAACACCAAGGCACAATTACGCTCGAGAAAATGTACCCATTGCTTGAAGAAATAACCGGTCGACAAGGTAAGCCGCTCACCCTCGCGCTGGAAAAGGAAGCCGCCGGCGACTCCCCAGATTTCCCCGGTTTTTTCGAACCACTGCGTAATGGCGAGCGTCGGATCGACATCGTCCTCCGGCGCCCGTGGCCAATACACCATCGCACCGCCCTGGCTCATGCCATAATTGAACGAATTGGCTCTCGCGACGAGCGCCGGATGCCCCATATGCTCGATCAGCGATTGCCTCGCCCCTGGCTTGGCCGACCATTTTGACGGGATGATCCGCGCATAGCCCGGGAAATGCTGCTCCCATCGGACCTTCCGGCTCCCGTGCCGACTGGTCACCGTTTGGGGGACTTCGCGATCGAACCACAGATCTAGATCGCCCTGGAAATGCGGCTGCCAGTGGATAGCCTCGGGTAGCGGCGCCGGCAGCTGATCGAGCGCCAGCCTCAGATAGTCGGCAAGCCGCTTGGCGAGATCCGCGCGGACGCGCCGAAGTTCTTCGCGATCGGCACCGGCGGGCAGGTGAAACGGGATCGGCCCTCGCCGCCCGCGCATGTCGAACGGCAGCTTGTCGACAAGCGCCCCGTCGAACGCGGTATTCCAGACCTGCAGGATGCGGTTCTCGCCGAGCGCCCGGTGCGCATAGCCTAGCTCGATGAGCACGTTCGGATTGGCACAGGGCTTCCCTTCGACCGACACCGCGATCGGCGTGACGTCGGCGACGAACACTGCGGCCTCGTCAATCTTGCGCAGGATCGTGGCGACGATGTCGGGTGTACCAGCGACGCCCTGGGTGTCCGACGTCAGGCTCGGCCGCTCGGCTTCGTCGAGGTCGGCGGCGAGCATGCCGATCGCCTGGTCGAGCGCGGAGCGGATCAGCTCACGCGTCACGCGGCCATCGAGATCGCTCTGCCAGGACCAGAAAACCGTTTCTGTCACCACGCCGCCCCGTCCCTACCTGGCGCCTTCCATGCCCATTCTAAAGTTTAGCGTCAAATATGCTTATGCGATAACTGCAATTATCGAGTGTGGGCTCTAATGTGCAGCGGCAAGAGGAAACCAATTGCTGACTTTGGTTTCTCTCCGTGGCATTGGCCCGACGTGATCCGAACGGAAAGCCTGCGCGTGGACGATGGCCTGCTCCTGCTCGGGCGGCTTGATGGCCGACTGCAAAGCAGCTCGTGCGCGGACATCTTTCTTGCGCGCTCCCGCTTGGAAGGCGCTGCCGCACTGGCCGGTCTTGCAGGAGTGCCGATCGTGGTGCGCGATCTGCAGGAATGGATCGCAGGCCGCACACCCCCTCCCCGCGCTTCCGAAGGCCTCAACGATCCGATCTCGGTTGCGGCCATCTTTCACCTGGCGCTCAGTGCCGGCGACGACCTCAAAGATCCGCTCGCGCGGGCCACGCTCAACGTGCTGCGCACTGTTCTCGATGATCGCACCGAGGCCGAGGCTTATGGGGCCGAGGACCTTGCGCACTTCGGGACGATGTGGCGCCAGCTACGAACTGCGGCAGATGCCTCCTTTCCTTCCGGTGACCTGCTGGCCGTCGCCGACCGCATCTTCGAACTGTTCGCGCTGACCGAACCAACAACGCCAAGCGGCTTCGATGTTGTGAGCATCGATGGTCGCGCTCTCAACCTGCCTCCCCCCGAACGCGACCGAACCTGGCTGATCGCCGCCGCCGTACCGCGGATGCTGTATCGCGCGGGCTTCACGACAAAGGTGATCCCCGCCCTCGTCCTGATGCCAAAGTTCCTGCCCTCCTCGCCGATAGATCTGTTGCCGACGTTGGTGCAGGCGATCCGTCGGACGGCGCAGGCCGGTTTGCGCGATCTGGATTCGATCGAGCGCGCCGCATCGCGCATCAAGACAGACCTCGCGGTCACAAAGCGGAGCAAGGCCCCTCTCCTCGCCCGCCTGCAGCTTTGCTATCCCGGCCTCCAACCAAATGCTGTTTCACGCCTGCTTGGTATTACCCCGCAAGGCGCTCGGAAGCTGCTCGCCTCCCTGCCACAACCCTCACGCCCAATGCTGATCTAACAAGACGCGAATGGCTTCCTCGGCATCCTGGCGCGATGCCCCGCCCTTGCTGAGCAGCGTCAACCGAATGCCTTTGCGGTCGACACCGTCGATCCGCAGCACTGGTTTCCCCCCGGCCGAGGAAACTGTTTCCGGCTTTCCTGACTTCTTGGGGGATCCTGACCGCTTGGGGGGGTCTACCGCCAGAGCGAGTGCCTTGATGACGTCGAGGACCGACATAGGTTCGCTGCTAGTTGCCTGCTCGGCAGCAAGCCGGTCTGCTTCCTTGTACGCCCTTGACCTGCGGTCCTCTGGCTTCAGGAGCGCCTTGAGCGCTATCGCATTGCGAATGCCGAGCTGCTGCGGGTTGGCGAACGCCCGAGTCAACTCCACTGGCAGACGGGCCAGATCGAGATAACGCGTGAGCCAGCTTTCCGAGACCTTGAGCCTCTCGGCCATCGTTTTCTGCCGACCATCGTAGTAAGCGTCGAGCGCGCGCAGATAGTCCCTCGCCCGCTCCAAGTCGGTGAGATCGTCGCGCGCCCTGTTTTCGATGTCGGCGAGCCTGAAGGCTTCCTCATCACCGATCTCCCGAACGTCGACAAGAAATTTGAAATCCGGATAATTGTGCGCCCTGAGCCAGCTTATCGACCAATGCCGCCGCGCACCGCAGATCACCTCAAAGTCGAAGTCCGGGTCGCCCGGCACTCGGCGGACGATCGCGGGTATCTCCTGACGTCCCTGCGCCTTGATGCTCTCGATCAGATCGGCGCAGCGCTCCTCGGTGAGCAACGCGTAGTCGCGATTGTGCCCGGCCCACATCCGACACCGCGCTGGATCGACAAGCTCATGCGTGCGATTGACGATGGCTCCGGAAGCAAGATCTGCCAACCGGTTCGATCGGCCCGTCAGCACATTGGAAGCGAGGCCCGAACGGCGTGGCGGAGAAGCTTCCTCGGACAGGTCGATTCCCGCCGCGAGATCGGCTGCAAAGCCGGTGTTTTTCCTGCTCATGCGAGCCTCCCTCTAGCGAATTGCACGTGTGCAATAGTCTTTCGTCCTCGCGGAATTGCACGCGTGCAATTTCGGCCTCTCATGCCAGTGCGGCCTTGCGCAGCGCAGGTTGGTGGCTCGGCCACATCGACCGGATATCTACCTCTATCTCCGCATTCACGCCGTCCAGATAGCCTAGGCAACGATTGCGCACAGCCGAGCTCGTCGCGGGGCCGTCGAGCTCGTAAACAGTCATCAGCCGGGCCGTTGCATTGTCGATTTCGGCCGAATCCTTGAGCGGCGTGCGCACCATCGCATGGCCGAACAGCGTCCGCATGAGATGCAGCAGTTCCTTCTGCATCGACTTGTTCTCGTCGACCTTTGAGGCGACGAAGCGAAGAAACCGGAGTTCAGGGGCGAGCCCACGCTCCGCGAGCTGCTCGATCGTTTCATCCAGCATCGAGAGAAAGGCCGCTGTCGAGGAGAAATCCATCACCGTAGGCGGCACCGGAACCACCAGAGCGTTGGCGGCTCTCAGCACAGACAGCGAAATGGCGCCGAGCGCGGGCGGCGGATCCATCACAATCACATCGAACCTGTCCGAGATACTCTCGATGCCCTCCTTCAATCGGTCCAGGAGACCGTCGCTCCCGCGAGCCATGCGCGCCGCAAGCTCATATTCCGAATTGAACAGCCTAAGGTTTGCAGGAATGAGCTCAAGCCCATCGAAATGGGTCTTGCGCAGCGCGTAATCGAGTGACGAGCGCTCCCCTTCCCGCAGGTAGGGGTAGAGCGTATCGTCCTCGGTCAGATCGAGGTCGGGAACGTAGCCGAACAGGGTCGTCGCGGAGGCCTGGCTATCACAGTCAACCAAAGCGACACGATAGCCGCGGATCGCAAGATATTGAGCGAGATGAACCGCGACAGTGGACTTCCCCACCCCACCCTTGAAATTCTGGACCGCGACGACACAACACGGATCAGTCGGCGCCCGGTAAGGCCGTGTTCCGAACACGCCGCGCATATCGTTCAGCTGAGCGAGCGTGTAGCGCTCGCGACGATTGGTGTCGGTCCTTAATGGCTCCGGCAGGCGACCATCCTTCTCCGCGTCGCGAACGGCCGCTGGTGTTCGCCCGACGAGGTCCGCCGCCTTGCTGATCGTGAAGGTCGGCTCACGGCGGTCATCGGCTCTTGCGCTTCGCGCCGAGTCCCGCAGCTTCTCGAGCACCGAGGACGTTCGATTGGCAAGCGCGGCAACCGAGACAATGCGCTCGGCTTCCTCAATCTCAAGTCCGTTCGCCACATGCCCACCTTTCGCAATTGAGCATGGGCTACACCCACTTGCGCTTTTCGGTCAAGATTGCGCGGACTTTCGAAAGTTCGGCCGCGCTTCTACACCCCATCAGGTCAGGAAGGCGGCTATCCTGACTGAGTGGGGGCACCCCCCAAATTGCACGCGTGCAATTCGCGTTTCTATGGGCGTCCCCGGCGATTTACCCAGCCCTCGCAAAACCCTTTCCAGGATGCGATCATCTTGGAGCCCCGGAGCTTCTCAAGCCGCGCGCCCATATGCTCGCGATAGGCGTCGGCGATCAAATTGATGTCCCAGCCACCGCCGTGCGCTCGGCCTATCGCTAAGAGTTCATCCTCCCCGAAGTGAAGCGACCCCCTCGGGAATGTCTTGTCCTCTGGTTTGCTCGACGGCAATGCCTTGGCCAACGCGGTGAGCGCGGCCTGTCCTACCGTCACGGCCTCCACAGTGCCTTCCCGACGAGCTTTCCTCCCCGACGCGTGACGGTCGAGCTCATTTACCGTTTCGATGACGGCAGGGGGGCCCTTCGGCTCAAACCGAAACTCAAGCTCGGTGACCGTCCGACCTTGACGTGTTTCCCGCCACTCGACCCTGAAGTGGGCTAGCTGGTCAATTTCCGCCTTAGCCTTTTCGAGAACCTTCCGTCGCAGCTGGGCAAAGTCGGTGTACACCTCAGGTGGTATTCCCAGCGCCGCGCGCAGAGCCTGCATGTCACCCTTCCAGGTTGCTTGCCGGCGATGCAGACGTAGGGCGCCTAGCTCGTAGAGCTTGAGCGCGTAACTCGACCGGAAGCCGAGGACAGCCTGGCGGTTGAGGACCGCGTAAGTCTCTGATGCCTGGATCAGCTTCCGGGCGTCGGGCGTGAACTCCCACTCGATCCACCCCGCCTCGCCACCATCTTCCTCACTCTCTTCTCGAGAACGTGAGATCAGGGAGAACCGCAGCGTCGCCTTCTTCCCTCGCCACGACTTATCGTCCACAGCGAAGAGAGTGCGGTGAAGCTCCTCCAGCATGTCGCTGATTCGCTCATTGCCCTTGTGACCCCGACGAATGTCGGCCTTGCGCATTCGATGCGGCCGATCCTCCCAAGCATCGCCGCCCGCTGTAAGGATCATCAGCGCCAACAGCCGCGATGCGGTCAAGCTAAGCGACTCGCCCTTGATGAACTTGACCTCGATGATGCTGCCGGGTTTGGCGAACTCATCGCCGCCTTTCGCCTTCAGTGCTGCGGCAACTCTCATCGAGCGGCCAGGGGAGACTCCCTCTGCCGCATCCTCTATTGCCTCGTTTACTTGGCCAGCGTCGTTATCCATGCCATTGTTACGATCGAGTGGGAATCGGGGGAGGGTCGTTGCTGCCTGACCTGACCTCACTCGTCAAGTCAGGTCAGGATGGGCGTGGTGCACGATCCCCCACGCGGTCAGGAACGATTCTGTGCCCTGCCATCTAAAAGCACGCAAACTCGCTGAGTCGCACATTAGCTGACTGCCCCACCCCAACATCTGCCATTTCTCGCGAATTTCCTTTTAGGAGGCTCAGTTTTGACTGCTACGATTCGTCCGATGATGCATGCCCCCAAGCGGTCAGGACGACCCCGCGAGGTCAGGTAGCCTCCCCCAACGGGACAGGCTCCAGCCCCCATCGGGTCAGCCAAACACCCCCGGGGAGTCAGGATAAGAGGGCTTAAGCCCTTGCTATTGTAGGTCTTTTGCCGCCCTGAATCTGAATCTCTTGAATCACGAATCCTTCCGCTGCGAGCAGCGGCGTTTTCAAAGATGATTCTTTGGGAAAGCTCACTCGAGTCGCATCCGTGAACAACTGCCACGACGCTGAGGAGGGGAGAGGGGTCCAGGCTGGCGAGCAGGAGATGCAGCTATGCCGCTTACAGCCAAGAGACCAACGCAGGAACTAGTCAACATGGTCGGGGCCCTCGGCGGCACCTGGACAGGCTATATCGCGATGTGCCGCTGCCCGGCGCACGACGATAGCGATCCAAGCCTGTCGATCCGGCAAGGTGATCGAGGGATCCTCGTTACCTGCTTTGCCGGATGCTCGCGCGAAGACGTCCTGAGGGAACTCCGCCGGGTCCGACCGAGTCGTCACTATCTGGCGCCCGACTCAACCAATATGCAGCGTGCGGCCAATATCGAGCGGCTCTGGGATCAGGCTGGCGATGTTCGAGGCACCTTGGCTGAGCGCTATCTCGCTCGCCGCCACCTCCTTCCGCCGCCGCGCGACGTCCGCTTCCATCCACGGTGCCCGTACATGCCGAAGCCCAAAACGGTTTTCGAGCCGGCGCTGCTCATAGCCGTTCGAGAATCTCGACGGCTGGTCGCTATCCAGCGAATTTTCCTCGACGTCGTGACCGCCGAATATAAGCGCAAAGTAATGCTCGGCACGCCAGGGAGCGGATCGTGGCGGGGCGGGGAGGGGAGCACCATCCTCGCGATTGCCGAGGGCTTCGAAACGGCAGAAGCCTTCGCTCGTCTAAACGCCATCCCCTGCTGGGCCTCACTTGGCGCCCGACGTCTCGATCAACTCATCATCCCATCCGCAGTCGATACGCTGCTTATCGCCGAGGACAATGACCCTGAAGGCCGGCGCGCGGCAGATAAAGCCGAAAATTATTATGGGCGGCCGGGTCTAACCATCCGCCGAGCGCCACCCCCGGCAAAATTCAAGGACTGGGCGAAAGCCCTCGACGCCGCCGCTCAGCAGGTCACCGTCTAGGCGCTCGGCACCGGAAAAGGGGAGGGGGATCGAGAGCGTGATGCTGCCGAGGGTGCAGTCACGCAGGAGATCCCAACATGTCCGACCTTTTCACCGCGGTCGATCACGCCGACCATCGCGCAGCGCACCTGCTCGTACCCCATCTCACGTCGGGCCTGGTGATCACGCGGCGAATGCTCAACGACGTGATGTGGAAGGCTTATGGTGGTTCGGATGCCGATGGACGCTGGTCGCAGCGCACCAGCTTCGAAGTGCTCGAGCACGCGCTTGCCCTGCATCAACGGTCCAGCCCCATAAGTCTGACCAGCCCAGATGACATTCGCGCCCTGATCGCTTTGTCAGACCGGCTTCCCACCCAAACGGTTCGCAGCGAGGAGCAGCTCGACTGGCAGCAGTTTTCGACGCCCGTCGACATCGCAGCCGTCGCTGTCCTGCTCGCCAGCGTTCAGCCGGAGGACGTGGTCTTGGAACCCAGCGCCGGCAACGGCCTCTTGGTCGCGCAAATCGGACCGCATGCGGCACTCCAACTCAACGAACTTGATCCTATCCGTCGCGCGCGCTTGGCTGACATCTTCCCGGATGCCGCCATTACCGGTCACGATGGAGCGACGATCAACTCGACTCTGGCGAATGAAGATCGACCTTCGCTAATCCTGATGAACCCGCCATTCTCCCGGTCGCTCGGCCGCGGCGCGGATGTTTACGCGGCGGTGCGCCATCTGCAGGCGGCGCTTCGGCGGCTTCAGACAGGCGGTCGCCTCGTGACAATCATGCCTGATTGGTTCAGCCCGAGCGCGAGAATGCGCGATCTCTACGAGACGGTGCTGCGGGACGTCACTGTCCACACCGCCATCCGTCTGGAAAAATGCTATCTAAAGCACGGGACCTCGATCGCGGTTCGCCTCTTCGTGATCGACAAGGTTCCGGGCAAGGCGCCACCCGCCTTTATCCAGCGCTCTTCGGTCGACGAGCTGCTGGACGTTCTCGCCGTTCCCGAAAGATCGAAGGTCCAGGCCGATCTGGCGTCTCCGGTGCCCAAGCGGTCGAGCGGCATTTCGATGTTCCGCGCGGTCAAGAGCAGTCGTCCCGCACCGCGTGCCTACCACGCGCCCGTCCGTAACGATGTCCTCCCCGTCGAGTACCAGAAGCTCGACACGCCTGCGCCGCTCCTCGACCAGACCGGGGTCTACCTTCCGTACCGGCCAAGTCGGATCGTCTTCGCCACTGCCGGCGAGCACCCGACGCCACTCGTCGAATCGGTGGCGATGGGATCGATCCCGGCCCCCGTTCCGCATTACCGTCCGGCGCTGCCCGAGCGAACCGTCGCCGAGCGTCTTCTGTCCGCGTCCCAGCTCGAAACCATCGTATATGCGGGTCATGCCTGGACGCAGACCATTCCAGGACGCTTTAAGCCCGACAAGGAAGGTGTCGGCCTCACGCTCGTCGAGGACGGAGATGCCTATCGCAAAGGCTTTTTCCTCGGCGACGGCACCGGCGCCGGCAAGGGCCGCCAGATCGCCGCCTGCATCCTCGACAACTGGTTCCAGGGCCGTCGACGCAACATCTGGGTGACCAAGAACGCACCGCTTCTCGAAGATGCACGCCGCGACTGGACCGCGCTCGGCGGGTTAAGCGGCGACATCCAGCCCATCTCCAACTGGAAGATCGACGAGCCGATCAATCTCGACCAAGGCGTCCTCCTTGTCACCTACCCGACGCTGCGCTCGATGCGGAGCGACCACAGCCGGCTCAAGCAGATCGTCGATTGGGCTGGCGCCGGCTTCGAGGGCGTGATCGCATTCGACGAGGCACACGAGATGGGTGGCGTCGCGGGCGGGGAGGGGGCTCTCGGTGCCAAGGATGGATCCCAGCAGGGCATCTGTGGCGTCCTTCTCCAGAACCAGCTGCCCGGCGCGCGCGTGCTCTACGCCTCGGCGACCGGGGCGTCCGACGTCAACAATCTCGCATACGCGGTTCGACTGGGCCTATGGGGGCCTGAGACTGCCTTCGCCGATCGCGAGCAGTTCATCAGCAGCATCCGCAAGGGCGGCATTGCGGCGATGGAGCTGGTCGCGCGCGACCTCAAGGCCACCGGCTTGTACATGGCACGGGCGCTGAGTTTCGCTGGCGTCGAGTACGACATCCTGCGCCACGAGCTGACTCCCGCACAGGTGGAGATCTATGACACCTACGCCGACGCCTGGTCTATCATACACCAGAACATGGAGCGCGCACTCGAGCTCACCGGCATTGTCGACGGGCTGGAGAACACCACGCTGAACAGCGGCGCCAAGGCGTCGGCCCGCTCACGTTTCGAGTCCACCAAGCAGCGCTTCTTCGGCCAGGTCCTCCTGTCGATGAAGCTACCGACCGTGATCGCCGCAGTCCGCGACCATTTGGCAAACGGCCAGTCCGTGGTGCTGCAGCTCGTGACGACAGCGGAGTCGATCCTCGATCGTCGACTTGACGCGCTGAGCCCCGACGAGCGGGCTGAACTCGAGATCGATCTCTCCCCCCGCGAATACGTCATCGACTATCTCGAGCGCGCCTTCCCGACGCGGCAGATGCGGGTGCTCACCGATGATACGGGTACACAGCGCTCGACCCCCATGGAGGACGACGCCGGCAACCCGGTCTACAATCCCGAGGCCCAGGCGGCGCGGGCGCAGCTAATCGAACAACTGTGCGCTCTTCCGCCCATCACCTCCGCGCTCGACGGCCTCCTCGAGCAGTTCGGCCACGACAACGTTGCCGAGGTGACCGGGCGCACCAAGAGGCTCGTTTTGACCGGCGATGGTCGTCAGAAGCTCGAGACCCGCTCCACGCGGACCAGTCAGGCTGAAGCGGCCGCCTTCATGCAGGGCCGCAAGCGCGTCCTGATCTTCTCGGATGCCGGCGGCACGGGGCGATCATACCATGCGTCCCGCGACGTCGTGAACCAGGAGCAGCGGGTCCACCTGCTGCTTGAGCCCGGCTGGCGCGCCGATCGCGCAATCCAGGGTCTCGGCCGCACGCACCGAACACATCAAGCGAGCACGCCGCTGTTCCGCCCCGTCACCACCGATTGCAAGGGTGAACTCCGCTTCACCAGCACCATTGCCCGCCGGCTCGACAGCCTTGGTGCGCTCACGCGAGGGCAACGCCAGACCGGCGGGCAGAACCTGTTCGATCCAGCCGACAATCTTGAAAGCGAATATGCCTGTGCCGCACTCGTCAGCTGGTTCCACCTGCTCGTCGCCGGCAAGCTGACCAGTGTTTCCCATGCGGATTTCGAGCGGCGCACCGGTTTGGAGCTTTGCGACAAGGACGGCGTGATGAGGGACGAGATGCCGCCGATCCAGCGCTGGCTCAACCGCATCCTGGCGCTGCCGATCGCGCTTCAGAACAAAATTTTCGACGAGTTCCTCTCGCTTGTCGAAACGCGGGTCTCGGCGGCCCGCGAAGCCGGCCGCCTGGATGTCGGAGTAGAAACTATCCTGGTCGATACGGCGACGCTCATCGACGACACGGTGCTGCGCACCGATCCGGTCAGCGGCGCGACCTCGCATCTCCTTACGATCGAGATCGCCCACCGCAGGACGCCGGTCTCCCTCACCCGGATTCTGCACATCGCCGACAGCGATGCGACGGCGACCTTCCTGATCAACGCCAAGTCCGGGATGGTCGCGCTGCAGACCCGCGCCCGCTCGCTGATGGAGGAGAAGGAGGGAACTCCGATTCCGCGGTTCGAACTTATGCGTCCCACACGCCGCGAATATGTGCGGGAGCAGGAGCTGTTCGAAAGCGCCTGGACGCCGATCGAGCGCGACGTTTTCTCGGCCAAGTGGCTCGAAGAGTCAGAAGCGGCGGCGAACAAGGTCGACACCGAAACAATCAGACTCGCGACCGGGTTGCTGCTCCCGATCTGGTCGGCGCTGCCGAGCGATCATCTGGTGGTCAATCGGATCGCCGACAAAGCTGGTAACAGCTGGCTTGGACGTCTCGTCTTCGACGAGCATGTCGTGCAGCTCTTTACCAAACTCGGCATCGACCGCGCTGAGAACATGCCGGTCACCGATATCGTCAAGTCTGCGGCGGCTGGCCGCAGCGTCGATCTGACGCGGCCCTTCCCGATGACGATCAAGCGCTCGCTGGTGAACGGCTCGCCGCGGATCGAGCTTGTCGGCGCCCCGGCCCAGCAGCTCGCTTGGCTCAAGTCTGTAGGGTGCTTCACTGAAGTTATTCAATATCGAACCCGCGTCTTCCTCCCCGCGTCCTCGGCGAGCGAGACACTCCATCGGGTTCTGGGCGAAGCGGCGTAAGCACCTGCATAGCCACGGACCGCCAGCTTCGTGCGCTTTGTCGCGGCGCCACCACAAAGCGCGCTTGAATGGTCGCGCAAGCCTGCACCAGTAAGGAACCATGGACATCACAACCGGAAATACGGAGGCGATCCTTCGCTTCCACCGCTTCCACGAGCGGCTGAACCGATCGCTGAAAATGCAGGCGATTGGGCTCGGCTTTCTTGCCGACGAGCTCGAAGTGGGCGTCAGTGTTGCTGCGATCAAGCAGCGCGTGGACGCCCGCGCCGATCTCTGGGGAGGGATGCCGGACTGGAACAACGTGGGCGACGATCTCGCCCTCGCGGTCCGAGACCTCGGCCAGGCTGGCGTGTCACGCGCCTTCTCGGCGTTCGACCTGTTCCTGGAGCAGATCGACGCCGAGCTTACGAGCTGGCGCGACTTCTCCGGAACGGGTCAAGGCGTTGGGAGCGAGGCCGAGTCTTCCGATGGAGACCGCGTTGAGGACAAGGTCGACCGCTTCTACGCGCGGCTCGGCGCGAGCCGGACCCGCATCTCCGATGTCTGGGCGGTTTCCTGTGAGGACCGTTGTCCGAAGACCATCCTCACGATGCTGAGCCCAACAGACAACGAGCATGCACGCGACTGGCGCCGCCGGTGTGCGGAGACCCTTGCACGGCGCGCGCGCAAGATCGCGGACGGCGACCAGATCAGGCTGGCGGTGCCGCTCAGCTTCACCGACGGCCATGTCGGCCACGAGTTCATCGTCGAGAAGCGCGGCCGGAGGCTCAGCTTCCGGGCACCTGATTCGCACGGTCGCTACCGCATCACCCGGTTCATGGAACTGGATTGGCAGATTGTTCCGGTGACGAAGGTCCACAAGACGATCTTTGCCTGAGCGCGCTGGCCACTATCATGCCCTCCGAAGAGGATCTGTTATGTTTGCCTTGAGCCCTGGCTTCTCGCCGAAGCGACTCCTCCTATGCAGCCGGGAAAACGCCAACCGTGTTGCCTCGCGCCTGTTCGACGAACGGCCGGGCCGCGTCAGCATCGTGCGGACAGCGAACCCGCTTCAGCCTTTCCGCGTCTGCACGACGACCGTTGCGGGCGACCATGTCGAAGTGGAGATGGTTTCCTGATGCGCCGCATCGTGCTCCTTGCACTCGCGGCGGTCTCCTGCGCCGTCCCCAGCGCGCCGGCCGCCACCCAGCGCTTCGACGCCAAAGCACGGGCGCTCGACGGCGATACGGTCGCGGTCGACTTTCGGCTGCTCGGCGTCGACGCATTCGAGCGGCGCCAGCTCTGCCGGAAGACATCGGGCTGCTGGCAATGCGGCAAGGCTGCGCAGGACTACGCGGCACGAGCGCTACGCGCGACCTCCGCCACCATCCATCTAACCGCTACCAGCTCTTACGGGCGGCCGGTGGCGAGCGTCACGGTCGATGGTCGCGACCTCGGCGAGCAGATTATCCGCGCCGGATTCGCCGTGCCCGAGGCCCAGTATCTACGCCACGATCCCGGCCGCGCGACACGCTATCGAACGGCGTTCGCACAAGCGCGCGCACGGCGGGCGGGCGCTTTCGCCGGCACGTGGATCGAGCCGTCGCGCTGGCGACACGGCGAGCGCCTAGCCTGCGAGCGATGAACTCAGGCCGACAGCGCCGGGTCGGCCCACCAGGACGGACCTTGCTCGAACCCGCCATCCATCGTCACCAACGGTCCGTCGGGCGCGTCGGCGACATAAGGGTTGGTCAGCGGCATCAGCGAGGCCTTGAGACGCTTCTGCTCACCGGCCACGCGTCCGCGTCGCTCAAGCAGATCTTCCAGCCATTCGAGATCGTCGAGCATGCCTACGACGCCGCGACCTGCGAGGCAGAAATACAGGCAGCGCTGAAAATCGTCCGCGCCGTCGTTGGCGAGGATCGCAGCGAGCTTGAGCTTGCCCGCCGGCACGCCTTCATGAATCCAGCGCACCGCCTCGCGCAGCTCGCGGGTCGAGTAATAAGCGTCCTCGACATGCATCCCGATCGCGGCGTTCGCGATCATGCGCCGGGTCGGCCGGTTCTCGGTATCGAGCGCTGCGTCTCGCAACGTGATGTCGACATCGAAGCGGTTGCGGAAAAGCGTGGTTGGCATTGACAATCTCCTGCGCCAGCAGAACGTACCGTGAACAGTCGCGCCCGTCAATCCGTTGAACGGGACGTGATCAGGCGGCCCGGCGGAAGGTAAGATTGTAGCGGAGCTCTCCCGTCAGCGGATGTGCGGCGCAGACGAGCGTGTCGACGCCATGATAAGTGAGGCGCGCCGGCCCACCCCAGACCACCACGTCGCCGTGATGGAGCCTGAACCGGCGGACGCGGTCGCCGCGCATTTGCCCGCCCCACAGGAACATCGCATCGACGCCGAGCGACACCGACACGATCGGCTGGTTGAGATTGCGCTCGTCCCGGTCCTGGTGAAGCGACAGCTTCGAGCCCGGCTCGTAGCGGTTGACGAGGCACGCCTCGGGCTCGAACCGGTCAAATCCCGCCGCCGCCGCAGCGTCGCTCGCCAGCTGGCGGAAGAGCGCCGGCATCGCCGGCCAGGCAAGGCCGCTCAACGGGTCGGTGTCGCCGTAGCGATAGCCGCGCCGGTCCGAGATCCAGCCGAGCCTCCCGGCATTGGTCATGGCCACGGACATGCGTCTACCCCCGGGCGTCTCCAAGTGGCGGAACGGCGCAGCGATCGCGATCGCCGCTACCGAATCGAGCAGTGCCTGATCGAACTTTAGCGCGAACCCCGCGAGCAGCGTCGCGCCGGAATCGAGCTGCAGATCGCGTCGGTCGAAGGCCAACAAATCACGCATCGTGCGACACGGTACCGAGCCGTCGCTCCCGCGGTCAATCAGATCCCGGAACGTGCTACCAGGTCAGCTTACGACCAGATTACGCCGTTGGCCGATCGAGCGTCTAACCGCAGGTTCTGCCGGAAGCTGCCGCGGGTTTGTGATAAAGACTTCTGGCGGCAACGCGCCTCAGCAGAGGTCCTGGTCGCTAGTCCCGCAGCATTCTAAAAACTGTTATGCAGCTCTGACGACCCTTGTGCGGTGGGCAGTAGACGCCGCCACCTTACACGTAAACGAGGAGGTAGCCTTTGGTTGACGACGCAGCGGGCCACACATCCAAAGAGACCGGCGAATATGGGCCGGCCCGCTACTCGTGTTGCACGTAGAAAAGCTCAACCAGATCAAGGATGAGATCGGACGGATCGTCGCCGCGCTCTTTGATCGCGATCATCTCGATCAAGTCGGCCGTCGTGATGAACAGAATGACCTTCTTGTCCTCGCTATAAATCGTGTTCCGCTTGATATGGGCTTGTCGCTCCGGTGCCTTGTTCGTGCACAGCACCGCCAACCGACCCATCGGCTTTGACAGGTAATTACGTGTCTGATTAACCTCATCTTTTCCGATTTCGCTGGCGTCGTAGTTCTTGAACTCGAAGAGAATCATCCTCGCATCGAGCTCTTTATAGAGGTGGGCCCAGTTGCTGCCGCCGTCGTGACATCGGTTCGGAAAAATGGCGTCGCGCCGGTCGATGCCTGAATAGCTTCTTGGTTGTATGATAGGCTTGGCGAGTGGCGGTACGAATAAGTAGCTGAGCGCTTCCGTGCACGCGTTTTCGAACTCGCTCCAGCCGCCGTGCCCTGCTTTGCAGGCGCGAAGCCGGGCTCGAATATCATTCGCGATGCTCATTTGAATCGCGGACCGAAATATTTGCGGAGAAGCTCCGGCTGCGCGAGGAGGAGACGTTTTAGCTCTACGCCTTCGACTAGGCGGATAGGTGCCACGGCGACGACCTGCCTGGCGGCCGACGTGACTTGGCTACTCGTCACGAGAGATATGCGGGTATTTTGGTCGCGCGCCACCATCGCCAAATGGGCAAACTCGGTCATAACGGCTACGCTCAACCGGCCCGCGCTGTAGTGCTTGACTTCGATCAGCCATTCCTCGGACATATTCCCGCCGAAGGGGTCAGAGCGTTCGAAGTTCAACCGGAAATCGAACTGGCGGCCTTGGAATGAAGCTTCGCGCTGGGGCTCGTGGCCCAAGCCAGCGAGCAAATCGGCAACGAGGTCTTCGAAACGATGAGGCGACAAGGTCGAGAAATCGATTTCGATCGTTGGCGCGAGCGTCTCAACGAGCTTCTCCAGGGCCGCTCGCGGGTCTGAGCGAAAATCAAGGTGGAGGAGATCGCGCATCTCCTGCGGGACCTCCACGTCGTCGAGCAGGATAGGGATGATCGGAATTGAGCGATCGCTCAATCCTCGAACGAAATCACGCTGCATTACTTCGTCGTGAAAGTGGGCTGAGTTTATTGATGCAGCCGATATAAGCGCAATAAAATAGTCACTGGCCCGAAGCTTTCGATCGACTACATCCTGCCACTGGTCTCCCGGTCGAAGGTCCGCATCGAGCCAGACCGCCAAGCCCGCATCCTGAAGTCGCAACGCAAGCAATTGCGCAGTAGGGCGATCTTGAGCGGCGTAACTAATGAACACCGACTTGCCGCCGTTCGCCGTTGCGTCCCCCGTCATCCCATTACTCCGAGAATCATTCGCGTCTGCCTAGCTTCTCATTTTGTCGATAGCCACTGCACGCGATGGTAAACTCCAGATGGCGTTGACGATTCGGTCCGTGACCGCTGTCACGCGATAATCCCGCCACCACGTGAAGCGCCTCGCCGGGTGACCGGGCTGCGCAGATCTTCGGGACGGGCAGCAGGCGGCTCAGTGGCAGTATTCCAGCCGACGAACTGCTGGTGACGCCGCCGGCCTATGTCTTCTTTGGGCTCTTTCGGGGAAGCGCAAGCCGCTACAATCGCAATTGTTGCCTTAAGGCTTGCGGGAAGTGGCGGGGCAGCACCAAATATGCGGTGCAATGGAAAACCCCTACGAAACTGCCAAAGCGTTCGCACTTGATTTCGGGCGGGCGGAATATGCGCTCAAGCGCTCCGAATACCTTCGAAAGAGCAAGGACGTCGCCGAGGCAGACTGGGACTCATTCGCCGGCGATCTCGGCGCGGACTTTTTCGCGCATATAGTCGAGAAGGAGATCGCCAAGACACTCATTGGCGATCCACCGCGTCGACTGATGGCAGACATGATTTGGTCACCAGAGAAAACCTCGCCGCTCACCAACGTGCACGAGTTGATAGTTCAAGGCGTATGTCGCGTGCGGAATAGCTTTCTTCACGGAGAAAAATTCACAGGCGGACCAGAGGGGCAGTGGGATCGCGACCTTACGCTGGTCAAAGAGGCGCACGCCGTGCTGACGGAAGCGATGGCCTTCGGGCACCTCCCGCACGATTGAGCAAGGGTTACGGCGAATGCGCTTCACAAAATCCGAGGGGCTGACAGAGTCCGAAGCGCTTCTTGCCTCGCTATGCGAGCAATCGTTCTTTGCGCTGTGGACATACCCAAATCTGTTCAAGAAGGCCGCAAAGGAAATGATCGACCTCATGGTCGTCTTTCGCAACGACGTCCTCCTCTTTTCGGACAAGAGCTGCGCCTATCCAGAAACGGATAATCCCGAGCTGGACTGGAAGCGTTGGTATTCGCGTGCCGTCGCAAAATCTGCCCATCAGGTGCAACAGGCCGAACGTTGGCTTCGAAGTCAGCCGACCCGCATATTTCTCGACGCTAAGGCAACGGAACCGTTGCCCATCGACCTGCCGCCTCCTGACACTCTCAAAATTCATCGTATTTGCGTCGCGACAGGTGCAGCGGGACATTGCCGCCGCGTAACCGGTCAGCCGATGCTCGGATTGGATTTTACCGCCACAGACGATGAGGCGCCGCTCCGCATCGGAACCGTGCCCGAAGCACACGGCTTCCTCCACGTCTTCGATGCAGATTCACTCGCCTTGGTGATGCGAGAGCTCGATACCATCAGCGACTTTGTGGAATATCTCGATGCAAAAGCCGATCTTGTGGCGGGAGGCAAATTCAAGGGGGCGCCGACGGAAGCGGACTTGCTTGCCTATTATCTCCATCATGGCCGCACATTCCCCGACGCCCAGCAGGAATTCGTGCTTCAATCAAATCTTTGGCGACAGGTGGAAGCGCAGCAGCCGTTTCAGCAAGGCCGCGAACTCAACCGCCGCCATCGCCTGTGGGACCGGCTGATCGATCGCGTGACCCGGCTCTATCTTGCCGAGGA
Organism: Sphingomonas sp. DC5200-1; assembly: GCF_049897245.1. NCBI lineage: Bacteria > Pseudomonadati > Pseudomonadota > Alphaproteobacteria > Sphingomonadales > Sphingomonadaceae > Sphingomonas > Sphingomonas sp. DC5200-1. The sequence continues at coordinate 8,268 of NZ_JAFCVW010000014.1, read as the reverse complement.
ACTCCAGTTCGGCAACGAAACGACAATGTCAGACCATGAGCGCCTCGTTCGGGTCATGGCAAGCGAAAGCCGGTTCTACAGACGCATCCTGTCACAGGCGATCGAGGATCGCGCCGAGCGAGCGCGCGGTGGCTGGATCGGGTCCATTCTTCCATCGCAGGATCTGAATGTCCTCTATGTACTGCTGATGGGGCCTGGCGCGCGCCGCGACCAATATGAGGAGTACCGAACGCAACGGTCGCAGGAACTTGTTCTTCGTTGCTACGCCGCGAAGGCTGCTCGCCCGCAAGCACGCTTCATTGTCGGCATCGGCCTAGATGCCCCCGGCGGCGAGGGATCGTCGGAAGATCTGGTTTATCTCGATACCCTTGATTGGACCGCGGAGGAGGCTCAAAAAGCCGAGGATATTCGCCGCGACCTTGGTTATTTCGTCGAAGGCAAGATGCAGGAGCAGCTGTTGGACGTCGAGGAGTATCCAGGTTCGTCTTGATGACAGGGTAATGCCCCGATCCGGTTGCCAGCAGCATGGACGTGCGCGCGAACCTGTTCTAATCTTGTTCCCATGGCGAGCGCTTCTGCCCCGACCGATTCCGACGATGATTCCCAGGGCATCCTGCCATCCCAGTTCCTGCGGGAGAGGCGGCCGGAAATCTATTCCGACACCGCTGGTCGGACGGACTATGAGCTCGACAGAGCGGTCTTCGATCATCACCTTGAGACCCTGACCCGGCGTAACCAGACTCACGATTTCGAGATTTTTTGCAGAAAACTCTGCGAGCGCGCGATCTGTCCCAACCTTAGAGCGCAAACCGGGCCAGATGGCGGCGGCGACAGCAAGGCCGATGGCGAGAGCTTTCCCGTCGCCGAGGAACTCAGCGATATCTTCTTCGAGGGCGAAGCCAATTCGGGCCGCGAACGCTGGGGCTTTGCATTCAGCGCGAAGGGGGAATGGAAGCGAAAGATTCGCAAGGATGTCGACGGGCTAATAAAGACCGGTCGTAGCTATGACCGCATCATTTGCGTGACGAGCCAGTATATCAAATCGAAGGAACGCGCGGCGCTCGAAGACGAGCTTTCACAAAGCACCGGCGTTCCGATCACGATCCACGACCGCACCTGGGTCATCGACCAGGTTCTCGACCATGAGCGCAAGGACCTTGCCTATAATTATCTCGGGGTCGGCAAGGAAATCACCGACGAGAGCAAGCTTGGCCCGACCGACTACTCCCGCCTGCAGCAACTTGACGAAATCGAACGAGACCTGGCTCGTGCGGCGTCCGGGCCGGGGATCGGCCGCGATCATATTCTTGACGCCCTCGTCGCGGCAAAGCTGTCGCGTGGGATGGAAAAGCCCAGGGTCGAGACTGACGGGCGATTCGATCGTGCGATCCGTCTCGCGGACAAGCATGGCAACCTCCATCAGAGGGTAGAAGCTCGGTACGAGCGCATCTGGACGGCGGTCTGGTGGTACGACGATTTCGCCTTTTTCGACGATGAGTTTGACGCAATCGAAGCGCTCGCCAGCGAAGCCTCGCACGCGCGAACGCTCGGATTTCTCGTCAACCTGGGCCAACTTCTGTTCACCGCGGTCCTCCACGGACACGCGGGCCGGGACGCCATTCAGCTCGACAAGCGCATCGCTAGGATCGCCGAGCTGCTGACGCCTATGAGCGAGGACGGCGAGCGGCCAAACAACCAGCTCGAGGCCGACGCAGCACTGCTACACATCGAGATGAACTGGGCGGCGATGAGCAGGGATGCCGGTGCGCTGACCGCCATTTGGCGTGGCTACGCCGACATTATTGATCGAGCCAGAGGGCTCGGCGAGTTCGATGCGGAGCGTGTCGCAAATTTGATAGAGGCCGCGGAGGCGGTGGCCGGCGACGATCCCGCTTACGCGGAATTGATCGACAAACTCGCGGATTTCGTGGCGGAGCGTGAAGGTGAGTCGCAAGGGGCCTTACTCCTGCTGCGCCGCGCGAAGAAGCTTGAGCTGACCAGGCATTTTGAGATGATCAGGCTGCTCTCGAAGGCCGTCCTGCACCTCACCAAGAAGGAACATAGCCACAGTCTCGAAGATGCACTCTCCCATTTGGCGGTCGCGTATCGCAGTGCGGGACTGTCCTGGGCAGCACGAGCGACCTGCAGGACCGGGCGACCGGCGCGGTCGTCGCCTTGGTCGAGATCGACGATTACTCCCACAACGCTACGACCGACGGCAAGCGCGATGCGATGACGTCCCGCGCTGGCTACACGACGATCCGGATCGCGGGAAAGACCAGGCCGACGCTAACCCATGTCCGTGAGGCGCTCGCGCCCCTCCTAGCTCTCGCAGAGCGATCGCGAGACGGCCACGATTTGCCCCTGCGACCTTCGAACCGAGGGGGCGATCATGGGGCTCGATGATCGCGAGTATATGCGCGAGCGGCGGCGTGCAGAAAGCAAGGCTGCGCGGCTGGGGAGTGCATCGTGGATCGACGCCAAAGGACGTCTTGAAGACCATGAACTCTGGTTTGACGCCAGAAACATCGGCCACGACTATCGCAAGCGCCGGTACCGGCGCGCTCTGGGCGTCGGTCCGCATCCCTGGCAGAAATGGACCTTCCTTCTCTCGGCGATCTTGATCCTTGTGCCGATGTATGGAGCGGCAAAGCGCGAGGGGTGGATACCGGATTTCGCTGCAGCGTCACCTTTTCCCGAGACGGGCTCGGTCACCGCCGCGACCTCGTTGAAAGCGGAAGCCCTCAGGAGCAGCCTGACCATCGCTGCTGGGGCCGCGAACGCTGTCGTCCAGTTTTTCGATCCGCTGACCGATCGGCATATCTTCTCGATTTATGTGGCGAAGCACGAGAGGGTGACGGCGCCCGCGCCGATCGGCACCTTCCGAATGCGGCTGATCGAAGGCCAGAGGTGGCACGGCACGTCGCGCTTTTTCGGGCCGAACACATCCTACGAAACGGCGGCAGAGCTGCTGACCTTCGAGCCGTCGGCGGGCCACGTCATCGATCTGAACCGGAGGCCGGATGGAAATCTTAAAACGAGGATGATGCTGTCGGGCCCCAAAAGGTTATAAGCTCAACAGAAGTGCCATTTGTGACACTTTACCCATTCGCTCTAGGTAAAGTGTCATTGATGACAAGACCCTGCTGCGTTGGTGCTGATCAGGGTTGGAAGGCGTGATAGCAGTGGAGTTCCCGCCTCTTCGAGACTCGTCCCTGCATGCCGCACCACATCTTCTACTCCTGGCAAAGTGATACGGAAAACCGTGTCGGGAGAGGGCTGGTCCAGTGGGCACTCGATCGCGCGATCCGGGCGATCAACGCCGACGCCGATGTCGACCCGGCCGATCGCGAGCTCCAAGCGGACCGCGACACGCTGGACGTGCCCGGTATGCCGCCGCTTGCCGACACCATCTTCGACAAGATCGACCGGGCCGCGGCCTTCCTCTCCGATCTGACGCACGTTGCCACCCGCGCCAATGCCGAGCGGTCGCCCAACCCGAACGTCCTCCTCGAGCACGGCTATGCGCTGCAGTCGCGCGGCTGGCGCAGCCTCATCGGCGTGATGAACACCGCTATGGGCCACCCCGACGAGCATCCTCTGCCTTTCGACCTGCGGCATTATCGCCGGCCCATCCTCTATCACTGCCCACCTGACGCCGGCGACGAGGAGCGGCAGGCGGCGCGCGCAGGCCTGCAGCGCGCGCTAGAAGAGGCGCTTCGCGGGATCCTCGCCGACGAGGTGCTACGCGCGGCACGCGTCCCGCCGCCGCCGGCCGAGCCGCACCCTCATGATGTCGCGCTCCTGCAGCGCTACCGGGCACAGCTGCCCGAGCAGCTGCGCCAGTTCCTGCGCGAGCACAGCTTCGGCACGCCTTATCGCCGCAAAATGCTCGACCCGCTGGACGAGATGGCGGTGGCTTGGGCGGGCGCCGAGTTCGACTTTGAGGACCCGGTCCTTCAGGAGGCCGGCAAGGCGCTCCGTGACTCCAACGCTTCGCTGATCCGGCTCATCGATGAGCGGATCTACGTCATGGACCGCAACCCCGAGATGGGCTGGCCCAAGACGGACGACGATGTGCGGCGCGGTATCCAGCCGGCGACGCTCGCCATCATTGAGGAGCTGAACGCGCGGGCGGAGACGCTGGTCAACGCGATCGACGCGTTCGAAAAGGCGGGTCGATCGCGAGTGCGGGTCGCTGCGGCGCCTGCGGTGCCACGCCCGGTTGACACGCGTTGGGAGGCTGCACGCGCGGCGCTACAGGAACTGGCGGCCGATCGCGCCCGCGGCGGGGTTCCGAAGATCGTGCAAGCGCCCAGCATGGTGCTGCGGCTCGTGCCACTTGCCGGTATGGAGAGGCCGCGGCTTGTTCCCAAGGCGGTGATCTGGGGCGCGCGCCGCTTTCCGCCGGATACCAACGTCAAGGTCGCCGAGGATTCTGATGAGCGGCAATGGTGGAGCTATGGCCTGCCGCTGATCCGGACCGACAACAATCCGGAGACGCGATGGCTCACCCGCCTCGTTCGACCTGGCATGATCGAGTTCGAGATAACGATCGGCGACCGGATCGACGATGATCCTCAAATCGTGGTCGATGGCTGCGCCCTTGAAGCGGCGATCGTCGAGCATTTTGAGCGGCTCGCCGGCATCCTTGCCACCATCGGCTTGCCCGGTCCCGGCATCGCCAGCGTCGGTTTGCGCGGGGTGGAGGACGTCGTGCTCCAGAGAGCGCGGCCTGGCGGGCGGAAGATTCGCCGCCCGGAGCTTGTCCTACCGCACCTCGAAACCGATGATCTCGGTGCGCCGTTCCAGCCGCGCCTGCGAGAGCAGTTCGACATCTTATGGCAGGCGGCGGGCTGGGCCGACGGCTCGCCGTCCTACGACTGAGACGCTGTCCCGTGCTCCTCAAGCCGCCACCGCCCGAAACTGGAGCCGAGGGCCTCTCCGCCTTCCGGTCAGCCGCCAAGCTGTACGAGGCATCGCTTCGTAACAGGACCTTCCGAGAGTTCTACCGCAAGGACCTCGCCAAATGGCAGAAGCTGTATGCGACGCTCGCGGCCAAGCGGCCGAGCGGCTCGCCAGCCGCGGCCCACTTCGCCGAGCTCTCGGCGCTCTGCGGCGCGCTCCTCGCTGAATATGGTCCGGAACCGCCGCCCAAGGTACGCGCGCGCAAAGCGAGCATTGCCGTCGCGCTCAGCTACCCTGACTTTCCCGACGAGATCAGCCACCGAATCCACTTCCTCGAAGGTCCGGGCATTCGGCGGCAGCGAGCGATCGAGCTCGCCGCCTATGCGCCGGCCGTCTCGCGACAGACTTCCGGTCGCGGCCGCGTCCTGCTTTCGATTGGCGTGCGCAAGGACCAGGTGCGCCTGTTCCACCGCCTCGTCGAGGCGATCGGTGAGCTCGCTTCGGGCGACTTCGCGGCCGCGGGCTTCGACATCGTCTATGCCATGCGTCCGGATGGCATAGCACCAGGCGAGAGCTGGACCGCCAATCCTCTTGATCCCGCGCTACCGATCGCGCGCATCTGGCAGGATAACGGCCACGCGATGGGCTACAGCCATAAGGCGTGGCTGCTGCGCACCCAGTGGCGTGGGCCAGACGGCGCTGGTCTGCCGGATGATTTACCCGACCCCGATGCAGGGGCTTGGGATCCTGATCCGCACTGGCAGCGTGTGCTGGACCTGACCGAGACCGATCAGCTGGACGACGCCTTGGCTCTTGTTGAAGCGGTGCCGGGCCACGCCCGCGAGCCGCTGTTCGACGAGGTCATCTATCTTCGCTTCCTCACCAAAACGCCGCTGCAGGCGCAGGACATTCGTGTGCTCGCTCGGAAGCATGCTGCGACCTCGTCGATCGCAGGCCGGCTGCTCGAGGAGTTTGAGCCCTTCCTAAACCATCTCGACGCGCAGTTCGCGCTCGACCCGCCCATCTTGGGCGAGATGACTGGACTGCAGACGGGGTTCGTGCCCCTCGCTGTCCCGCCGATGCCGCCCCCGTCCGATTGGGCGGCTTGCCGGAGGCACATCGCGCAGTTCATCAACCCGAGCAGCCCGCGCGGCAGGATCTTCTCGGCCTCTGTGCATTGTAGGGACACGGATTCACGGTAGGCATCGACGTCAGGGGTAGCGAACTATTTGCGCAGGTTCTCGATGCCAAGTTCGCGCCATATCCAAGTGAAGTCGTAGGTGGCCATCGGGTCGTTCGCGTCGAGTTGGCTGCTGCTGCGGTTTTCGAGATGCTTGAGCCACCCGGCTACTCGGTGCCGGCCTGCGGCAGTTTGAACGGCTGCGCGCGGGGTGATGTCGCCGAGCATGCCGACGGGTTCATCGAGCGTCGCGCGGTACTGACGGTCGAGCATGGCATGGATGAGCGGGGTTGCAACCTCTGGCGCAATGGCGGGTGCCGGTTCGGATGATGTCAGCCCCTCGGCCCGCGCCGCCATGGCCTGTTCGACCGTCTCAATCGTGGTCAGCGGCGAGCCGACCAACCCGGCGAGCGCATCGTTGATAAGCGCGGTGCCGCGTTTCGCTCGCTCGGCCGAGGTGACGGCGAGCATCAGGGCGCGGCCTTTCAATTCGACATTGCCGAGCACCGGGGTGCCGTCCGCCATCGTCACACCCCACGCCATGCGCCCGGTGCTTTTCGCTTTTCCGTTCGGTTTCTCGCCCAGCCAGTTCCAAAAGTGCGTGGTTTCCCGCTGAAGCGCAGGGACAGTATCAAGCCGCTCGCCGACCAGCGCCTGGGTCACGCCGCGTGCGAAGGGAAAGCGCACGCGGTGGAACATCACCTCCTCGCCATCAATGTTGTGCAGCGTGGGGATGGGCGCCGGTCCCATGGTCTTGGGAACGACATCGAACAGCCATGCCGTGCTGATGAGGGCCGGAAGTGCAGCCAGATCGTCGGCGTCTAGGTTCAACGCGGTGCGCGGGCTGCGCTTGCCCTTCGAGCGCCGTAGATCGGCGACGAGCGCCTCGGCCGCCTCCATCGTGAACGACAGCACGCCGCCCGACAGGAGGTGCTTGCCTCCGACCTGCACGACGCGGGCACCGATCCTGTCCCATTGCTTCAGCGTCTGCGAGGCGCTGCGCTCGGATACTCGAAGCGGCTCGCCGCCCCGGATCAGGTCGCGCACGAGGAAGCCGCTGCCGGGCTCGACCTCGCTGACCTCGTGGAGGCTCATCACTGACGATCGAAGGGCACGCAGGTAGATTTTGGTCGGGCCGCTCTCATTCCAGCCCCGGCGCCGAATATAGTCATCGACGATGTTCCGGTCGGGTTGGATGGTGCGCGTCAGCAGATCCTCGAACGCGCATCCCCACAACACGCCGGCCCAATGATCGCCGACGATGTCCGCCAGCTCGTCCGCTTCGAAGTCGAACTCCTCCATCGCCAGCCCGAGATGATCGCCGAGCGCCTCGCCCAGATGCTCGCCCCAGGCCGGCGAGGTGGCGAACTTCATGACGCCGGACAGATCGTGACCACGCTTCATGCCTGTTCCCTCTGCTGCTGACTGAATTGCTGGCGGTGCGCGGCGACGATGCGCGAGACGGTGGGTTCACTGACGCCGTAGAGCCGCGCCATCTCGGCACCGGACTTGCGGCCGGACGTGACGGACTCGGCGATTTCGCGGCGCTGCTTGTCGCCGAGCTTGGGCCGACGCCCGCCGATCCGTCCTTCTGCGCGAGCCTGGGCAAGGCCGGCGCTGGTACGCTCGCGGATCATGGCCCGCTCGAACTCGGCGAAGCTTCCCACCATCTGCATCATCATCCGCCCTGCCGCGGTGGTGGTGTCGATCGCCTCGGTCAGTGAGCGGAAGCCCGCGCCTGCCAGCTCGATCCGCTCCATGATGTGCAGCATATCCTTTAGGCTGCGCGACAGCCGGTCAAGCTTCCAGACGACGACGACGTCTCCGTCGCGCAACTGGCCGATCATCTCCAGAAGCTTGGGTCGGTCCCACCGCCCACCGCTGGCGGTCTCCTCGAACACCCGCTTGCAGCCGGCCGCATCGAGCGCGCGCCGCTGCGCGGCGTTCGACTGGTCGTCGCCCTTCGACACGCGGGCATAACCGATCAGATAGGGTTCGCGCGTCATCTGCGTCTCTTTCACAAACGGCCGTATCTGGAGGCGGAAACAGCATGCACCAATTTGTAGCTTTCAGCGGTAAATGTCACGAAGTGACATCACTGATTGTCGCCTCCTGCGGCCTGCTCCTTTGGGGAAGCACTGATAAAGCCAGCTTTCCCGCTCGGTCCGGCACGTTGCGCT
>NZ_JAFCVW010000013.1:0-80505 GCF_049897245.1 Sphingomonas sp. DC5200-1 | reverse complement strand
CTGGTAACGGGGCGCGACTTGGCGGTGGACGGCAGCACGATCATGGCCGACGCCAGCCGCGAGAAGAAGCTGAAGGGGGCCGTCGCCGCAGACGAGCTTCGTGCCGGGGAAAGCATATCATCAACTCGTTGCGTTCCAGCACGATCATGAAATCGCCACCGCGGCGGAACAGGCGCAGCGGCTCGCCGCCCGGCACCTCGGCGGTTCCCAATAGCTCGCGCGGGGTCATCGATCGCGTCCTTCGTTGCGGCGAAAGGCGCCGCCCTACACGCTCGCCCGCCGCACCGCGAGCCGGTTCCACACGCAGCGTTTTGGAGAATGCGACGTTTTGCTGTAACGGCACGCCGCCGAGGTCGCATCGTCGACCCGTCAGCCCGACAATAAGGAATACCGTTCACCACATGGCCGCCTACAAACCCCAGACGTTCCAGGAGCGCGCCGCGCTGTCCGCCAAGGCCAAGGAGGCCGCACTCGAGAAGCTGCGCAACCGTCCGCAGGTCGACGAAGCGGTTCTCGCCGAGCGTATCGCAGCCGCCGAAGCCAAGGAAGCTGCGCGCGCCAAGGCGAGCGCCGAAAAGAAGGCCGCACGCGAACAGGCGATCGCCGAGAAGAAGGCCGCGGCCGAAGCCGCGCGCATCGCTGCCGAAGAAGCCGCCGCCAAGGCCAAGCCCCGCATCCCGACCGAGGCGGAGATGAAGGCCGCGCGCGACGCCCGCTACGCCGCCCGCAAGGCCCGCGTCGGCAAGCGCTGATCCCGCGTGGATGACGGCGCGGCTCATCACCGCTCAGGCGAGTCGCCCGTCACACCCACCGGAACTCCACCGTCATGTAGCCCTTGTGGCCACAGTGACGGAGCGAGGAACTCCCTCGTCCGCTAAGCGCCCAAACACCCAAGATATTAGTGTGTTGAACAAATAATACACTACTGATAACCTCCCCCGATCGGCAACTTGGGGAAGGATCGCCATGTATAGCGAAAGCGACATCGATGGCGCGGTGGCGGCGGGGGCGATCTCCGCCGACGCCGCGGCGGCGCTGCGCGCGCACATCGCCGCGGCGCACGCAGCACCGGCGGTGGACGAAGAGCATTTCCGTCTGCTCACCGGCTTCAACGACATCTTCGTCTCGATCGCGATCGTGCTGCTGCTCGTCGCGGTGGGGCAGATCGGCACCACGTTTGCCCGTCCGCTCAGTGGCGTGTTCGTCGCGGGCACGGCATGGGTGCTCGCGGAATATTTCACCGCCAAACGCCGAATGGCACTGCCCAGCATCCTGCTGTTGATCGCCTTCGTCGGCGGGGTCGCTGGCGGTCTGTTCGAGGGCGTGCAGGCCATCGCGCCAAACCTCGGTGATCGCGCGGGAGCGCTGGCGATCGCGGGCATCGGCCTGGCCACCGCCGCAGCAGCGTGGCTGCACTGGCGCCGCTTCATGGTGCCGATCACCGTCGCCGCCGGGGCGGCCGCATTGGTCGCAACGGCGATCGGCCTGATCCTCGCCGCCATCCCCGACGTGAAGGATGCGGTATGGCCACTGCTGCTGGTCGGCGGCCTTGGCGTCTTCGCCGCAGCAATGCGCTGGGACATGAGCGATACCGAACGCAAGACGCGCCGGTCGGATGTCGCCTTCTGGCTGCACCTCGCCGCTGCACCGATGATCGCACATTCGATCTTCCAGATGCTGGGCGTGTTCCGCGGCGATATCGGCGCAGGGATGGCCGTGGTGGTGCTGGCGCTCTACGTCTGCTTCGCCGCCATCGCGCTGGCGGTCGACCGGCGCGCGCTCCTGGTGTCGGGCCTCGCCTATGTGCTGGCCGCGCTCTACGCGCTGTTCCGCAGCGCCGGCGCCATCGAACTGGGCGCGGCGCTCACCGCCTTCGTCATCGGATCGGCGCTGCTGTGCCTGTCGGCCTTCTGGCAGCCGATGCGCCGCGCCGTCGTGACCGCTCTGTCGCAATCGCTCCGCCGCCGGCTGCCACCGGTGCAATACGCTTGAGGGGCCGGGGAAGGCGCCGCCTTCCCCGTCATCCTCTGATCCGAGCGGCGGTCACCGCAGCGAGGGCTACGGTGTCTCGCGGCGTCGGCTCCTCGCTATAACGAGGATATCTCAGCCTTCGCTCAGATGACGGCTAATGGGCTGCCGCTAGGCCAATGCCCCCGCCGTCAGTCGACCAGCTTCATCAACCGCCGCTCGATCGGCGCCAGTACCGGGCCGAGCTCCTGGCCGCGCTTCAGGACCATGCCCTGCTCGCCAATCAGCGCCCACATGCCCTGCCGCGCACGCAGCGCGGGGCGTTTCTCGATACGGAATTCGGGACGTTCGGCGGTGCGGCGAAAGGCGGCGAAGACCGCGGCATCCTTGCCCAGCTCCATCGCATAGTCTTTCCAATGCCCCGCCGCGACCATGCGGCCGTACAGGTCGAGAATGCGGTTCAATTCGACGCGTTCGAACCCGACCTGTCCCGGCTCGCGTCCCAGCGGAAACGGCGTGACGATCCCCATCAGGCCCCGCCCATCACGCTCTGTCACGCTCCGCCTGCGGCACGGCGTCGTCCGCCCGTTCGGCGAGCAGCGCGTCCAGCCGCTTGCGCATCGATTCCAGCTCGCAGCGCATCATCTCGATCTTCTGCGTCGCCGGATCGAACATCTCGCTGCACGGCGTGCCATAGGGCACGAAGCGCGAGGGCGCTTCGGCCGCACCGCCCTCTACCATCGTCGGCCGCGCCGGGATGCCGACCATCACCGCACCGGCCGGCACGTCGCGCGTCACCACCGCATTGGCACCGACGCGTGCGCGCGGACCGACCAGGATCGGCCCCAGCACCTGCGCACCCGATCCGATGATGACGCCATCGGCCAGCGTCGGGTGGCGCTTGCCTGCGACGCCATTGTCGGGGCTGGTCCCGCCCAGCGTCACGCACTGATAGATGGTGACGTCGTCGCCGATCTCCGCCGTCTCGCCGATCACGACGAAGCCATGGTCGATGAAGAAATTGCGGCCGATCGTCGCGCCCGGATGGATGTCGATCGCGGTCCATGCCCGCGCGAAGTGATTGACCGCCCGCGCCAGGAAGAACAGCCGCCGCCGGTACAAAGCATGCGCGACGCGGTGCAGGCCCAGCGCCCAAACGCCCGGATACAGCAGGATTTCGGCGCGCGAATGCGGGGCCGGATCACGCGCCCGGATCGAATCGAGATAGGCGGCCAGCCGTCCGAACATCCGTTACTTCCCCTTGCCCTTCCGGCTCGTCATTCGCTGCATGTAACGCTTCGGCGGCGTAATTTCCATGGTTCCGCCGCAAAGCCGTCGGCAGAGACCGCGCGGCTTGGGGGCGGCAAAGCCCAGCTTTGTTGTGGGAATTGGCCACAGCGGGCACGATGCGGCCAATGCGTCTTTGCCGGGCGCCGGGAGTTACCGCCTGCGATGCCTGATTTTTTAACTGCGATCGACTGGTCCCAGGTGCTGCCGTTCATCGCGATCGGCTTTGCGGCGCAAGTCATCGATGGCGCGCTCGGCATGGCGTTCGGCGTCATCAACTCGACCCTGTTGGTGACGGTGATGGGCGTGCCGCCCGCGGTCGCCTCCGCCAGCGTCCATGCGGTCGAAACCTTCACCACCGCCGCGTCGGGCGTCAGCCACGTCGTACACCGCAACGTCGACTGGAAGCTGTTCCGCCGGCTTGTCATCCCCGGCATGATCGGCGCGGTGGCCGGCGCGAAGCTGCTCAGCACGATCGACGCCTCGGTCGCCAAGCCGTTCGTCATGGCCTATCTCGCGTGCATCGGCCTGTACCTGCTGTTCCGCGCGGTCGGTGGCGAGATCAAGCCGCGCAAACCTCGCGTCGTCGCGCCGCTCGGTTTGGTCGGCGGCTTCCTCGATGCCGCGGGCGGCGGCGGCTGGGGTCCTGTCGTCACCTCCAACCTGCTGATCCAGGGCGCGACGCCGCGCCACACGATCGGCACGGTCAACACGGCGGAGTTTTTCCTCACCGCCACCGCCTCGGTCACCTTTTTCTCCGTGCTCGGCTGGTCCGCCTTCACTTTGCACACGCTCGGCATCCTCATCGGTGGCCTCGTCGCGGCGCCGTTCGGCGGCATTCTTGCCAAGCGCGTCCCCACCCGCCACCTGATGGCGCTGGTCGGCGTGTTGCTGACCCTCACCAGCGCCTGGTCAATTTATTCCGCAGCTGCAAAGTGATACGCTCGCGCTTGCGGTAGAAAAATGCCAGCGCCCTCGTACTAATCGATCACATCGATCATGCGGCGCAAACAGATCAATTTTGCATTGCAGCATGATCGCCTATATCGGCTCCACACCATTCAACGGAGACGACCCATGGCCCTCATCGGCAGCAAGCTGAAGCCCTTCACCACGCAAGCCTACAAGGAAGGCAAGTTCGTGTCGGTCAGCGACACCGACGTGCTCGGCAAGTGGGCGGTGTTCTTCTTCTATCCGGCCGACTTCACGTTCGTCTGCCCGACCGAACTGGAAGATCTCGCCGACGTATATCCCACGCTCCAGAAGATGGGCGTCGAGGTGTACAGCGTGTCGACCGACACCCACTTCAGCCACAAGGCGTGGCACGACAGCTCGCCCGCGATCGGCAAGATCAACTATTACATGCTGGGCGACCAGAACCACGCGATCAGCAACAACTTCGAAATCCTGCGCGAAGGCCAGGGCCTCGCCGATCGCGGCACGTTCGTGATCGATCCCGACGGCGTGATCCAGCTGATCGAAGTGACGTCGGAAGGCGTCGGCCGCAACGCCGCCGAACTGCTGCGCAAGATCAAGGCCGCGCAGTATATCGCCGCGCATCCGGGCGAAGTCTGCCCGGCGAAATGGGAAGAGGGCGAAGAAACGCTCGCCCCCAGCCTGGACCTCGTCGGCAAGATCTAAGCCGGCTGCCCCCCGGGGCCACGGCACGCGCGGCCCGGGGCGGACCATCCGCCTCGGGCCGTTCGCTTTTTACGTAGACTCATTCCTTTCGGGAGCCTCCCATGCTCGACGCCAATCTGACGCAGCAGCTCAAAGCCTATCTGGTTCACGTCCGCTTCCCCGTGGAGCTGGTCGCGAGCCTGGGGCAGGACGCCAAGTCGCAGCAGATGCGCGAGCTGCTCGACAAGATCGCCGCGCTGTCGGACAAGGTCAGCGTCACCACCGGCGATGACGACCGCACCCCCAGCTTCCTGATCCGCCGCACCGGCACGGACATCGGCGTCCGCTTCGCCGGCCTGCCGATGGGCCACGAATTCACCTCGCTGGTGCTCGCGCTGCTCCAGGTCGGCGGCCACCCATCGAAGGCGGCGCAGGACCTGATCGAGCAGGTCGTGGCGCTCGATGGCGACTATCATTTCGAAACCTATTTCTCGCTGTCCTGCGCCAATTGCCCCGACGTCGTGCAGGCGCTGAACCTGATGGCGGTCCTCAACCCGCGCGTGACGCACACCGCGATCGATGGCGCACTGTTTCAGGACGAGGTCGCCAGCCGCAAGGTGATGGCAGTGCCGACCGTATTCCTGAATGGCGAACCCTTCGGCCAGGGCCGGATGGAGCTGGAACAGATCGTCGCCAAGCTCGACACCGGCGCCTCCGCGCGCGCGGCCGAAAAGATCGGGGCCAAGGACGCGTTCGACGTCCTCGTCGTCGGTGGCGGCCCTGCTGGTGCCGCTGCGGCGATCTACACCGCGCGCAAGGGCATCCGCACCGGCATCGCGGCGGAACGCTTCGGCGGGCAGGTGCTCGACACGATGGGGATCGAGAATTTCATCTCGGTGCCGCACACCGAAGGCCCGAAGCTCGCCGCAGAGCTGGAACGCCACGTGCGCGACTATGACGTCGACATCATGAATCTGCAGCGCGCGGAAAAGCTGGTGCCCGCGGGCGCCGACGGCCTGCACGAAGTCGTGCTCGAAAACGGCGCGTCGCTGAAGGCGCGCACCGTCATCCTCTCGACCGGCGCGCGCTGGCGCACGATGAACGTGCCGGGCGAGGCGGAATACCGCAACAAGGGCGTCGCCTATTGCCCGCATTGCGACGGCCCGCTGTTCAAGGGCAAGCGGGTTGCGGTGATCGGCGGCGGCAATTCGGGCGTCGAAGCGGCGATCGACCTTGCCGGCATCGTCGCGCACGTCACGCTGATCGAATATGACAGCGAATTGCGCGCCGACGCGGTGTTGCAGCGCAAGCTGCGCAGCCTCGCCAACGTCACCGTCCTCACCTCTGCGCTAACGACGGAAGTCCATGGCGATGGCGACAAGGTCGTCGCTTTGTCCTACCGCGACCGGAATAGCGAGGCGGTGCATCGGGTCGATCTCGCCGGTATCTTCGTGCAGATCGGCCTCGTCCCCAACACCGAATGGCTGGCGGGAACCATCGCGCTGTCGCCGCGCGGCGAAATCGAAATCGACCACCGCGGCCACACCTCGCAACCCGGCATCTTTGCTGCGGGCGACGTGACGACCGTGCCGTACAAGCAGATCGTGATCGCAATGGGCGAAGGGTCGAAGGCAGCACTGTCGGCCTTCGACCACCTGATCCGCATGCCGGTGGAAGAGACCCGCGACTGGGAAGAAGCGGCGGAGTAATCCTCAAGGCAGACGATCGCCTAGCACTACCCGTCACCCCGGACTCGTTCCGGGGTCCACCGGGCGGCAAGGGGGTGGCAAGAGGCTCCAGCCCTCCCCCCGCGGCTAAGTGGACCCCGGAACGAGTCCGGGGTGACGAGTTTTGCCGGGCAGCCGCCACGCCAGCCAACCCGCCAGACTTAGGACTGGCATCCCCCTGCCCCACCCCCTATCTCGCCAGCCCATGGCGGCGACCTACCTCCCCACGCTCAAACAGCTGCAATATCTCGTCGCGCTGAAGGACCATGGCCATTTCGGCCGCGCGGCCGAAGCGTGCTTCGTCACCCAGTCCACGCTGTCGGCGGGTCTGCGCGAACTCGAAACGCTGATCGGCGTCACTCTCGTCGAACGCACCCGGCGCGTCGTCCGCTTCACGCCGCTGGGCGACCGGATCGCGGACAAGGCGCGCCGTGTGCTGCGCGAGGCGGAAGAATTGGGGGACATCGCCCGCGCTGCCGGCCGGCCGCTGTCGGGCGAGATGCGGATGAGCGTCATCCCGACGATCGCGCCCTTCATGCTCCCCCACATCCTGCCCCGCCTGCGCCGCGACTATCCCGACCTCAAGCTGTTCCTGCGCGAAGAGCCTTCGGGCGCTGCATGCGAGGGCTTGCACAATGGTCGCACCGATTGCGTCCTGCTCGCTTTGCCCTTCGCCTGCGGCGACGTCGCCAGCCAGCCTTTGTTCGACGATCGTTTGTTCGTCGCCTATCAGCCGCAGGACATGCCGTCGGACCCGCCCGCCGTGCCCGCCGCGCTGATCGACGAGACGCGGCTGCTGCTGCTCGAAGACGGGCATTGCCTGAAGGACCATGCGCTCTCGGCGTGCAACCGCCCGGAATTGCGCGCGGAAGCGACGATGCTCGGCACCTCGCTGCACACGATCGTCCAGATGGTCGACAACGGCCTGGGCATGACGATGCTGCCCGAAATGGCGCTGAAGGCAGGCATACTCGATCACACCAATATCGTCGCCAAACCGCTGGACGCCGACAATGCGGTGCGGCGTATCGCATTGGTCTGGCGCCGCGCGTCGCCACGCGAAAAGGATTTCCAGCTGCTTGCCGAGGCGCTGGCCGAAGCCCGGTAAGGGCCGAGAAACACAGGAGTGTGCGTGACCCGACCCTACGCCCGATCGATCCGCCGGCTCGGCCCGTCCGTCCTGCTCGCCAGCCTTGCCGGCTGCGTGCCGCCCGCCACCGCGCCGGTAGTCGCGCCACCGCCCGTCGTATCCGCGCCGGCACCGGTGGCGGTCGATCCCAGCCGAATGGAGTCGGAAGCGACGATCGCTCAGTCGGTCGCGACGACGCCCGGCCTCACCACGCTCGCGCGGGAGCTGCGCGTCGCCGAACTCGATCCGCTTCTGGCGGGCAACGGCCCCTACACGCTGTTCGCGCCGACCGACATGGCCTTCACCCGCCTGGCGCCGGGCATCGCAGGCGATCTGCTCGCGCCGGAGAACCGGCCGACGCTGGTGGCGCTCCTGCGCTACCATATCGTCCCCGGCACCATGACCACCGAGCAGCTGGAGGCGCGCATTGCAGCAGGCGGCGGCCGCGCGACGCTGACGACGCTCGGCGGCCAGCCGCTGACTGCGACGATGACCGGCGACGTCATCACACTGACCAGCGCCAGCGGCAATCGCAGCTATGTCGAGGCGGCGGATGTCGCGCAGGCGAACGGCGTGATCCACGTCGTCAATGGCGTGCTGGTGCCGCGGCTGCCGTAAGGCGGGCGGCCATCCCTTCCTTCGTCGTCACCCCGGACTTGGTCCGGGGTCCACCGGGCCACAGGGGGGCGGCAAAAGGCTCCAGCCAACCCCTTGCTGCAAGGGGACCCCAGACCAAGTCCGCGGTGACGGGTGTAGGAAAGGCGCCCTAGCGCCCCCACCGCGCCGCCGCGTCGGCGTCACTGTCTCGCGCCTCCACCCAGCGCGCCTCGCCGCCGCGGGTCTCACGCTTCCAGAACGGCGCATCGGTCTTCAGCCGGTCGATCAGATAGGCGCACGCCTCCAGCGCCGCCGCACGGTGCGGCGCGGCCGCCGCCACGAATACGATCCGCTCGCCCGGCGCCATCGGCCCGACGCGGTGAACGATCGTCGCCGCGCCCAGCGCCCAGCGCGCCGTCGCCTCCTCCGCCAGCCGCGTCAGCGCAGCCTCGGTCGCGCCGGGATAATGTTCCAGCTCCAGCGTCCCCACGCCGTCGTCGCTGCGGACGAGGCCAGTGAAAGTCGCGATCGCCCCGGCGCCGTCCGCGCGTTCGACCCCGTCCATCTCCGCCGCCAGATCGATCGGCGCGGGCGAGACGTGGACGCGGATCATCCGCCCGTCACAGGCGGGAACAGCGCCACCTCGCGCGCACCGGCGATCGGCGCGTCGAGCGTCACGAACGCCTGATCCACCGCCGCCCGCAACCGCGCGCGATCGGTCAGCGCCGCGGCGGAGGCATCGTCACGCGCCGCCAGCCAATCGACCAGATCGGCGACGCTCGCCAGCGTGTCCGGCGCGTCCACCGTCTCACCCGCCCGGCCCATGCCCTCCCGGACCCAGGCGAAATACAGCATGTCGATCCGCATCGCGCTCAGTCCATGTGCTTCAGGCCGACGCGCAGGTAATCCCAGCCCGTCACCAGCGTCAGCGCCGCTGCGCCCCACAGACAGCCGAGGCCGGCGACCTTGATCCACACCTGCGCCGGCAACGCGCCCGCCAGGATCAACGCGCCAAAGGCGACGAGTTGCAGCGTCGTCTTCCACTTGGCGAGCTTCGACACCGGCAGCGACACCTGCAGCCCGGCCAGGAACTCCCGCAGCCCGGATACGGCGATCTCGCGCAGCAGGATGATCAGCGCCGCGATCAGATGCACGCCGGTGATCAGCGCGCTGTCGTCGTGCCGCGTTCCGACCAGCATCAGGATGACCGCGGCGACCATGATCTTATCCGCGATCGGATCGAGGAAGACGCCCAGCTTCGACACCGCGCCTTGCGCGCGCGCAAGGTAGCCGTCGAAATAGTCGGTAATCCCCATCAGGCAGTAGAGCGCGAAGGCGATGGCGAACCCCGCCTCCCACCGCGGCCACCACAGAAAGGCGACGAGCAACGGCACCGCGACGATCCGCGACAGCGTCAGAAGATTGGGCAAGGTCAGCATCGTGGGTCTCTCCTAACCCGCTGCGGGCCGGGAAGTAATGATGTTTTGCACATCGCTGCGAAACATGTGCGAGCGCCCTCCTCAACCGTCATTCCCGCGCAGGCGGGAATCCAGACGCGCTACCATATCGATGGAGCCGCAGCGTCAGAGGTTCTGGATTCCCGCCTTCGCGGGAATGACGACCTGCGCGGGGAAGCGCCCGCCCACCCAACCCCGGTTGGCGTCGCGCCGCCACTGGGCTATGCCCGCCGCAATCCTGCCACGATCGAAGGCCGTGTTCCGCATGATCAATGCTTTGGGGTTGCTGAAGCAGCGCCGCTTCCTGCCCCTCTTCACGACGCAGTTCCTGGGCGCCTTCAACGACAATCTGTTCAAGACGTCGATGGTGCTGTTCGCGACCTATGCGATCTTCAACGATCCGAAGGTGGAAACGATCTTCAACGCGGTCGCCACCGGCATCGCGATCCTGCCCTTCTTCCTGCTCTCCGCGCTGGCGGGTCAGCTCGCCGACAGCCACGACAAGGCGCGGATCATCCGCATCGTGAAGACCGCGGAAATCGGCATCATGCTGCTCGGCGCGGGCGGCCTGATGGTGGCCCGTGCGGGCTATCCGCACGTCGGCATCGGCCTGATGCTGGGCGCGGTGCTGTTCCTGGGCGTCCATTCGACCTTCTTCGGCCCGATCAAATACGCCATCCTGCCGCAGCATCTGAAGGCGCACGACGTCCTCGGCGGCACCGGCCTGGTCGAGGCGGGCACGTATCTCGCCATCCTGATGGGTACGATCATGGCGGGCTGGGTGCCGATCGAGGGCGCGGCGATCCTCGTCCTCGTCATTGCCGGCATCGGCTGGATCACCGCCCGCGCGGTGCCGCCCGCGCCGCGCGAAGGGCCGCGACTGAAGCTCAACTACAACCCCTTCACCGCCTCGTTCCGCCTGATCCGCACGACGATGCACATCCCGCGGCTGTTCCTGGCGATCTGCGCGATCAGCTTCTTCTGGACGATCGGGTCGGTGCTCATCATCATCTTCCCGCCGCTGGTGAAGAACGTGCTGACCGCCGACGAGCGCGTGGCGAGCGGTGCGATCGCGATCTTCTCGGTCGGCGTCGCGATCGGCTCCGTGGTCATCAACACGATGCTGAAGGGGCGGATCAGCGCGCGCTATTCGCCGGTATCGGTGATCGCGATGGGCGCGTTCGTCGTGCTGTTCTCGTTCCTGTGCCGCGGCTGGACGCCCGCGGCGCCGGGCCATTTCTACGACTGGGCGCAATTCGTCGCCCAGCCGCGCGCCATCCCGATCATGCTGTCCCTGCTCGCGATCGCGACCACCGGCGGGATGTTCGTCGTGCCGCTCTACGCCTTCCTGACGACGACCGTGGAGAAGGATCAGACCGCGCGCACCGTGGCGGCGAACAACGTCGTCAACTCGGGCGCGATGACGCTGGGTTCGATCGCCGCGATCGGGATCAACGTCGCGGGGGTTCAGGCGGTCGACATGCTGTTCCTGGTCGCCGCCATGTGCCTCGTCTCCGCATGGATCGCGCAGAGGCTGCATCTCGCCTGCGACTGAGGCAGGCGCGCGGCATTCAGAACAGGAACGTATAAAAGCAGGTGAAGAAGGCGGCGAAGCTGAGCAGGAACAGCTTCCAGTCGCTGTCGTCGCTCTTGCGGGGATCGACCACCTTCGGCGGCGGCAACGCGCGACGGAAAGGATGCCGGGCGGATTCGTTGGTGAGGACGAGGCGTCTGGTCATAGCAAAGGCGTTAACGCCGCGTTTACGATTTGGACCAGCGGCAAAGGTGGTTAAGCCCCGCCTGTCCGATGGTGGGACAGTGATGGAGAGGATGAGATGAGCGTCGCCTTCCGCCGCGAGAGCGACGAAGAACATCTGGAACCCAAGTTCGAACGTCCCCTGCCAGCCGGCCCCAATTGGGTGACGGCAGCAGGCAAGGCCTTGATCGAGCGCCAGTTAATCGACCTAGAAGCCAGGCTGGCCGACGCCGATACCGAACAGGCGGAGGCGATCCGGCGTGATCTGCGCTATTGGCAGACGCGGCGCACGACCGCGATCGAGACGCCGGCGCCTGCGGACGGTAGCGCCGGCTTTGGCACGATCGTAACGATCCGGATGGGCGGTCGCACGCGCGAGATCGGTATCGTTGGCGATGACGAATCGGAACCGCAGGCCGACCGGCTGTCGTTCCAGTCGCCGCTCGCGCGCGCGCTCATGGGAGCCGAACCCGGCGACGCCCTGCCCTTCGGTGGCCGCGACGATGCGATCGAGGTGCTGTCGGTCCGCGCGATCGACTGACGGCGCCGTATCTTACGCCTTAGAAAACGTCGTCGCCCCAGCGCAGGCTTGAGCCCCCGCCGGCCTTTGCCACGCGCCACCACCGGGGGGCCAACCCCTCGCTATGACGACGGCCGCTTCAACCACCTGCCCCGCAACGCAAAACGCGCGCCGGCCAGAAGCCGACGCGCGCTCGCATACCTCGTAAGGCAACGTCGATCAGTCGAGACGGCGTGCCAGTTCCTTGTTGAGGCCCAGCGCCACCAGCGTGCCGATCGCACCCGACAGCAGATAACCACCCGCGGCGATCAGCCCAAACTCGCTGGCCAGCACCAGCGCGGCGAGCGGCGCGAAGCCCGCACCGAACAGCCACGCGAGGTCCGACGTCAGCGCCGCACCCGTATAGCGCGCACCCTTGGGGAAGTTGTTGGTCACCGCGCCCGACGACTGGCCGAAGGCGAGGCCGAGCAGGATGAAGCCGCCGATCATGAACGCGAGCTCACCCGAGCTGCCCGCACCGAGCAGCTGCGGCGCAAAACCGCTGAACACCGCGATCGCCGCCGCGGTATAGCCGAGCACCGAACGCCGCCCGATCCGGTCGGCAAGCAGGCCCGAGATGACGACCGCGCCCAGCCCGAAGAAGGCGCCGACGATCTCGATCCCCAGGAAGCGCGCGATGTCTTCCTTGGTGAACAGCGCGACCCAGGACAGCGGGAACACCGTCACCATGTGGAATAGCGCGAAGCTGGCGAGCGGGGCGAAGGCGCCGATGATGATGTTGCGCCACTGCGCCTTCACCGTCGCGGTCACGCGGCTGGGGGTCAGCTCGCGCGTCTTGAACAGCTGGGTATATTCCGGCGTCACAACGATGCGCAGCCGGGCGAACAGCGCGACGACGTTCAGCGCGAAGGCGACGAAGAACGGATAGCGCCAGCCCCACGACAGGAAATCGCCCATGTCCATATTGGACAGGAAGAAGGCGAACAGCGCACTGGCGACGATCAGGCCGAGCGGCGCACCGAGCTGCGGCACCATCGCGTACCAGCCGCGCTTCTCGGCCGGCGCATTGAGCGCGAGCAACGACGCGAGGCCGTCCCACGCGCCGCCCAGCGCGAGGCCCTGGCCGATGCGGAACAGCGACAGCAGGATCGCCGACCAGATGCCGACTTCGGCATAACCGGGCAGGAAGGCGAGCGACACGGTCGACGTGCCGAGCAGGAACAAGGCGATCGTCAGCTTCGTGCCGCGGCCGTAGGTGCGGTCGACCCACATGAAGATCTGCGTGCCGATCGGCCGTGCGATGAACGCCAGCGGGAAGAGAGCGAACGACCAGAGCGTGCCGGTCAACCGGTCGACGTAAGGGAACACCAGCGCCGGAAAGACGATGACCGAAGCGATGGCATAACAGAAGAAGTCGAAGAATTCGGACGTGCGGCCGATGATAACGCCGATCGCGATCTCGCCCGGACGGACCTCATGGTCGCCCCGCGTGTTGACGGCACGGGCATCGCGTTCAAGCGGTGCGGAATGGGCGGAAGCCACTGACATGTATCGCAGTCCTGTCGTCTCACGGCCTTTCGGCCACCGGTCGTCAACGCACGTCGTGTCCTTTCGGACGCAGCGCGCGCACGACCTTCTAGCGCGCGAACGACGGGGACGGGATAGGACAAAATGTCCTATTTTGCGGTGCAGCGAACGGGATTAGCGCGAATGACGATGCGAACCCTTCCGTCCTTCCGCGCGGCGCGCATGCGCACCGCCGCCCTCGCGCTCCTCGCGCCGGCCCTTTTGGGTGGGTGCGATCTGGTGGTGATGAACCCGGCCGGCGATGTCGCGCGGCAACAGGCCCATCTGATCCTGTGGTCGACCGGCCTGATGCTGCTGATCATCGTGCCTGTGATCGCGCTGACCGTCCTGTTCGCGTGGAAATACCGCCACACGAACGAAGACGCCGAATATCGCCCGAACTGGGACCATTCGACGGGGCTCGAGCTGATCATCTGGTCGGCCCCGCTGCTGATCGTCATTGCGCTGGGCGCGCTGACCTGGATCAGCACGCACAGCCTCGACCCCTATCGCCCGCTCGCGCGCATCGCGCCCGGCCAGCCGGTGGCGAAGAACGCGAAGCCGCTGGAAATCCAGGTCGTCTCGCTCGACTGGAAGTGGCTGTTCATCTACCCCGAACAGGGCATCGCGACCGTCAACGAGCTGGTCCTGCCCGTCAACCGTCAGGTCGTCTTCCGGATGACCTCGTCGTCGGTGATGAACACCTTCTATGTCCCCACCATGGCCGGCATGATCTACACGATGCCGGGCATGGAGACGCAGCTGCACGCCGTGCTGAACAAGCCCGGCCGGTTCGAAGGTATTTCGGCCAACTATAGCGGCGCCGGCTTCTCCGACATGCGCTTCACCGTCGATGGTTTCGACGATGCCGGCTTTGCCAAGTGGGTGTCGGAAACGCGCAGCGCGCAGGGCAAGCTCGACAATGCGACCTACCTGAAGCTGGAGCGTCCGAGCGAAAAGGTCCCCGCGATCCGCTACGCCGGCTTCGCGCCCGGCCTGTTCGACCGCATCCTCGGCATGTGCACCAAGCCCGGCGAAACCTGCATGCAGGCGACGATGATGAAGGATGGTGGGATGGACATGGGCCATGCCCCTCCCGTCAACGACACCGGCCACATGCGCGGCAGCGATTCGAAGGGCGCGCTGCAGAAGGAGCCGGAGGAAAAGGGCAGCAGCCCGCACCGTAACGCCCCCCGCCAGCAAGCCCCCGGCAGCAGCCAGCCCGGCAGCGAAGCCAACCGCAGCATGACCGCGATCGATCCGCTGCCCCTTCCCGGCGTTACTGCCGTGGCCCGTTCGTAGGACCGACATGATGTCCGATAGCTTTCTCAAGACCATCTTCGGGCGCCTGACGCTCGACAGCTTCCCGATCCACGAGCCGATCCTGGTCGCGACCTTCATCATGGTCGCGATCGGCGGTGCGGCGGTGCTGGGCGCCCTCACCTATTTCAAGGTGTGGGGCTACCTGTGGAAGGAATGGTTCACGTCGGTCGATCATAAGAAGATCGGCGTGATGTACATGGTGCTCGGCATCATCATGCTGCTGCGCGGCTTTGCCGACGCACTGATGATGCGTGCGCAGCAGGCCATGGCGTTCGGCGCCAACGAAGGCTTCCTGCCCGCGCACCATTACGACCAGGTGTTCACCGCGCACGGCGTCATCATGATCTTCTTCGTGGCGATGCCCTTCGTCACCGGTCTGATGAACTATGTCGTGCCGCTGCAGATCGGCGCGCGCGACGTGTCGTTCCCGTTCCTCAACAACTTCAGCTTCTGGATGACCGCGGCGGGTGCGGCGATCGTCATGGTTAGCCTGTTCGTGGGTGAGTTCGCCCGCACCGGCTGGCTGGCGATGGCCCCCCTGTCGGGGCTCGATTATTCGCCTGACGTCGGCGTGGATTATTACATCTGGGGGTTGCAGGTCGCCGGCGTCGGCACCTTGCTATCCGGCGTCAACCTGCTCGCGACCATCGTCAAGATGCGCGCGCCGGGCATGTCGCTGATGAAGATGCCGATCTTCACCTGGTCGGCGCTCGCCACCAACACGCTGATCGTCGCCGCCTTCCCGATCCTGACCGCGGTGCTCGCGCTGCTCAGCCTCGATCGCTACCTCGGCACGCATTTCTTCACCAACACCATGGGCGGCAACCCCATGATGTACGTGAACATGATCTGGATCTGGGGTCACCCGGAAGTGTACATCCTGATCCTGCCGGCGTTCGGCGTGTTCAGCGAAGTTACCAGCGCCTTCTGCGGCAAGCGGCTGTTCGGCTATACGTCTATGGTCTACGCGCTGCTGGTCATCACCATCCTGGCGTACCTCGTCTGGCTGCACCACTTCTTCACCATGGGGTCAGGGGCGAGCGTCAATTCGTTCTTCGGCATCACCACGATGATCATCTCGATCCCGACGGGCGCGAAGATCTTCAACTGGCTGTTCACCATGTACAAGGGGCGCATCCGCTTCGAACTGCCGATGATGTGGACGGTCGCGTTCATGATCACCTTCGTGATCGGCGGCATGACCGGCGTGCTGCTCGCGGTGCCGCCCGCCGACTTCGTGCTGCACAATTCGCTGTTCCTGATCGCGCACTTCCACAACGTGATCATCGGCGGCGTGCTGTTCGGCATGTTTGCCGGCATCAACTTCTGGTTCCCGAAGGCGTTCGGCTTCAAGCTCGACAAGTTCTGGGGCACGATCAGCTTCTGGTTCTGGGTCGTCGGCTTCTACGTCGCGTTCATGCCGCTATACGTGCTCGGCCTGATGGGCGTGACACGCCGCTTGCGCCACTTCGAGGATCCGTCGTTGCAGATCTGGTTCATCGTCGCGGCGATCGGCGCGCTGCTGATCGCGGTGGGCATCGGCGCCTTCCTGATGCAGATCTTCGTCAGCATCAAGAATCGCGACAGCCTGCGCGACGAGACCGGCGACCCGTGGCAGGGCCGCAGCCTGGAGTGGGCGACCTCGTCGCCGCCGCCGGCCTATAACTTCGCGTTCACGCCGGTCGTCCGCGATGTCGACGCCTGGTACGACATGAAGGCGAACAACGCCGTGCGTCCGACCACCGGCTTCCGCGACATCCACATGCCGCGCAACACCGGCACGGGCGTGATCCTGGCGGGTCTGGCGGTGGTCTTCGGCCTCGCGATGATCTGGTACATGTGGTGGCTCGCCATCCTGTCCTTCGTTGGGATCGTGGCGGTCAGCATCGGCCATACCTTCAACTACGACCGCGATTATTACATCCCCGCCGAGGAAGTGACGGCGTGCGAGGACCTACGCACGCAGCAACTCGCCGCCCGCGCGGCCCAGCAGCCGGCCCAAACCCCGGCCCAAACCCCGGCAATGGGGGCCTGAGGAGTCATGAGCGAAGCGACCATTCCCCCGGGCACCCAGGCCCCGGTCTTCTACGAGACCGACGAACATCATCACGACGCCGGCGGCAGCACCATGCTGGGCTTCTGGCTGTACCTGATGAGCGACTGCCTGATCTTCGCCATGCTGTTCGCAGCCTATGGCGTGTTCGGCAGCAGCTATGCCGGCGGCCCGCAGCCGCACGAGATCTTCGAGCTGCCGTTGGTGGCGCTCAACACCTCGATGCTGCTGCTGTCGTCGATCACCTATGGCTTTGCGATGCTGTCGATGAACGACGGCAACGTGAAGGGCACGCAGGGCTGGCTGGCGATCACCGGCTTGTTCGGCCTCGCCTTCCTCGGGATCGAGCTCTACGAATTTTCGAACCTGATCGCCGAGGGCGCCGGTCCGCAGCGCAGCGCGTTCCTGTCGTCGTTCTTCACACTCGTCGGCACGCACGGCCTGCACGTCACCTTCGGCATCATCTGGCTGGTGACGCTGATGGTACAGGTCGGCCGCAAGGGCCTGATCCCCGCCAACCAGCGTCGCCTGCAGTGCCTGTCGCTGTTCTGGCACTTCCTCGATGTGATCTGGATCGGCGTCTTCACCTTCGTCTACCTGCTGGGAGTGCTGCGATGAGCGCGCACAACGCACACGATCATGCGCACGATCACGGCCATGGCCATGACCACGGCCATTCCTCGGGTGAGGCGCACGGCACCCGCCGCGATTATGTGATCGGCTTCGTCCTGTCGGTGATCCTCACCGCCATTCCGTTCGGACTGGTGATGAGCGGCGTCATCGCCGACGCGCGGATCACGGCGGGCATCTGCATGGCGTTCGCGCTGGTGCAGATCGTCGTCCACATGATCTACTTCCTCCACATGAACTCCAAGTCGGAGAATGGGTGGACGCTGATGGCGCTGATCTTCACGGTCATCATCGTGGCGATCTGCCTCGCCGGTTCGATGTGGGTCATGTATCACATGAACGCCAACATGATGCCGGGCATGAGCGGCGGCGACATGGGGGCGATGTAGCCCCATGAATCGTGGGCGTGCGATCACGACCGGCCTGTTGCTGTTCGTGATCGCCGCGCTGATCGGACTGGGCGTCTGGCAGCTCGAACGCCGGACGTGGAAACTGGCGCTGATCGCGCATACCGAGGCGATGCTGGTGCAGCCGCCGGTGCCCGCCCCCGGACCGGATCGCTGGCCCGCCATCGGCAAGGACGATGTCTACCGCCCCGTCGTCGTGCGTGGGCATTATCGCACCGACGCCGACACGCTGGTGCAGGCGGTGACGGAACTGGGCGGCGGCTTTTGGGTGATGACGCCCTTCGATACCGATCGCGGCTTCACCCTCTTGGTCAACCGCGGCTTCGTCCCCGCCGACCGGCGGACCGGAATCGCCCCCTCCCCCGCCATGCAATCCATTCGTGGCCTATTGCGGCTGAGCGAACCGGGTGGCGCGTTCCTGCGCACGAACGACCCGGCGGCGGACCGCTGGTATTCGCGCGACATCGTCGCGATCGCGGCGCGCCGGCGATTGGGTGGAATCGCCCCTTATTTCATTGATGCGAGCGAACCCAAAAGCGGGTGGCCGCGCGGCGGGCTGACCGTGGTGCGGTTCCGCAACAGCCACTTGGTGTATGCGCTGACCTGGTTCGGACTGGCCGCGCTGGTCGCGGCGATGGCGTGGCGGGTGCGGCGGCGCGTTTAAGCCGCCGACGCGCCGCGCCTGCCTCACCCTTCCGGCGCTTCGCGCCTCCCTCCCTCTCCCAATGGGAGAGGGAAGAGCCGCCGAAGGCGGCGAAGGGTGAGGGTGGGCGCGATGCCCTATTCCTCAATCCTCCAGTTTCGCCCCATCCAGCGTCCGCTCGATCCGCGCCGCCTCGGCGCCTGCGGCCTCACGCTCCGCCTTGGTCCGCCCGAACTTCGCGCGGTTCGCATCGGCAACCCTGCCCGCCGCGGCCCGGTCCCGTGCCTTGCGGGCGCGGCGGAAGTTGACCACCTCGCCCATCAGGCCCCCGCGCGCTCTTCCGCGGCGCGCTTCACCAGCCCCCAACGACGCCATTCGTCGCGCGCATCGGCCAGCGCCCGATGCGCCGGCACGTCATGATCGCGCACCTCGCCCAGTACGACGGCATCGGCCACCGCCCGCCCCAGTTCGACATCCGGCACCACCCCGCGCAGGATCGCGGTCGCCGTCTCGCGCTGCGCCTCTTCGCTGTCGCGCAATCGCAGCGCGTGGCGCGGCTGCTTCGCTGCGCGCAGCAGTGCGCTCAGCCATTTGCCGTCCCACGACGGCGCACTCGCGAACAGGGCATGGCCGCTGAGCACATCGATCATCCGCTGCGCAACCACGTCATGCGGCGTGCCGTTCGCCTCAATCTCGGCGCGCGTGATATGGTGGATCGCCTCCGCCTCGTTGTCCCAGTCCGACCATTGCAGCGGCGGGCGGATCAGGTGGCTTTCCTCGGTGCCGTCCTCGAACACCCAGGCGACCTCGATCGGATAGCTTTTCTTGGCGAGCGACGAGGCTTCGAAATCGAGGAAGACGAACATGATGGCTCAACGCCTACGCGCTGGGGCCGGGTTCCGTCTACTGCCCCGATCGCCGCCATGCACCCGCAGCGAGCCGCCCGACCAGCGCAGGCACGCCCGGACGCACCAGCAGCCAGTCGCGGATCGCCGGCCCCCGATCGGCGCCGATCACCTGCTTGTAGCCGCTGTCGCCCGCCCCCCAGTCGACCCGCGTGATCCCCCGCGTCTGTGCCTGCACGAGATTGCGGTAATAGA
Source organism: Sphingomonas sp. DC5200-1 (assembly GCF_049897245.1). NCBI lineage: Bacteria > Pseudomonadati > Pseudomonadota > Alphaproteobacteria > Sphingomonadales > Sphingomonadaceae > Sphingomonas > Sphingomonas sp. DC5200-1. The sequence continues at coordinate 60,722 of NZ_JAFCVW010000013.1, read as the reverse complement.
GCAGCTTGCCGGGCGAATGCTTGGCATAGGCGGGGTCGTAGCTGTTGGCGATCGCGTATGTCATCGCTCCCGCGTCCAGATCGAACGAAAAGGCCGCAGGCGTGCCGTCGATGGTCAGCAAGGCCGCGCGCATCCTTTGCGCCAGCACCGGGTCCCGCGCCGCCGCGCGCCAGAAGGCGCCATGGCCATGCCGTGTGAACTTGGCATCGCGGCCGTCGGTGCGCGATGCGATCCAGCTCGCCTGCTCCACCGCCGCCAGATCGTCGAATGCCGCCGGCCAGTCCGCCCCCGACAGGAAGCGCCAGTCGGGCACGCCATGGCTCGCGAGATGCTTTTCGTGGAAGCGGTTCTTGCGCAGCGTCGACCCGCGCGGCCACGCCCCCTCCTGCTGCCGCGCCGCCATGTCGAGCAGCCAGCTGTCCGCGACGAACCGGTCGAGCACCGCCCACCCTTGCGCCCGCGCCGCGGCGATCAGCGGCATCACCGCAGCATCGTCGTCATAGACCGGCCCGATCCGCAGCAGTGTGACGGCGCGCGCCAGCGTCGCCAGCGCCACTCGCAGCACCGCCTCCCCCGCGTCGGCGGCGAGCGGAAAGCTGCGAAACGGCCAGTAGCTGCCCGGCACCGCCGCCGCGCGCGCGAACCCTGGCCCGATACCGACGAACGGCAGCGCCAGCGCGGGCCGCCCCTCCTCCTCGACCACCAATGTCCGGGCCCTGCCGCCATAGGCGTCCAGCGCCGCGGCATACCACCCATAGCGCAGGAAGCCGTGCGTCGACGCCGCCCGCGTCGCCACCGCGTCGATCGCCACGGACAGGCCATCGTCGATCCGCGCGCGCGCAGCGGGAGGCAGACGTTCGAACGTCGAAAGGCGCATCGGCGACCGCACGTCCGCGGGTCTATCGCTCGATCGGCGGCGGGCAACGAAAATCCGCTGATCGCGGCCCCGTGATCGACAAACTGCCCGCCCGGCACGGATCGGCCCTTTCACGCGGCGCCGTCCCGGATATGATGGTGCCATGCCCACGTTGCTCCAGGTGTCCACGATCGCGCAGACGATCCAGCTGTCGCTCGCCCCCGTCTTCATGCTGGCGGCGATCGGACAGATCCTGAACGTGCTCGCCGGCCGCCTCGCCCGCGTCATCGATCGCGCCCGCGTGCTGGAAGAACGGGTTATCGCTGAAAGCGGCCGCGATCAGCAACGTGACATCTGGGAATTGAAACTGCTCGACGAGCGCATGTCGATCATCAACGCGGCGCTGTTCCTCGCAGTGTTAAGCGCGGTGATGGCGTGCATCGTCATTGCGATGCTGTTCGTCGCCAATATCGCGCGGCTGCATATCGGCACCGGCATCGCCTTCTGCTTCATTGTCGCGGTGACGCTGCTCACCTGCTGCCTCGCCGCCTTCATGTGGGAGGTGCGCGTGTCGCTCCGCGCCATCCACGTGCGAAAGGAAATCCTGTCGTGAGCCCCGCGATGGAGCGCCGTGCGCTACAAATCGTGGTGGCGCTCGCCTGTCTCGTCCCGCTGTCGGTCGGCGGCTGGAGCGTGGCGCGGGGGCCCGGCTTTCTCGGCCATCCCCCGGTGATCCCGACCGATCTCGACAGCCATTTCCGCTACATCTCCGGCATCTTCTTCGCCGTCGGTATCGCATTCGCGACGTGCATCCCCGGGATCGAGCGCAAGGGCCCGCGCTTCCGCCTGCTGGGCGCGCTGGTGGTGGCAGGCGGCCTCAGCCGGATCATATCGCTGGTCGCGGTCGGCGCACCGTCCGCGGGGCATGTGTTCGGCTTCGCAATGGAGCTGGGCGCCGTGCCGCTGCTGATGCTGTGGCAGTGGCGCCTGGAGAAGCGTTTCCGCGCCTAATCCACCTCACCCGCGGGGTGAAGGTGGGTGCGGGACCTCAGCGACTCCCTTCCAGCCCCGCCCCCACATCCGCCTGCGCGAGATAGCTCGGCGCCACGCGCGCCTTCGCCCGCTGCTCGTAAGCATAGCCAGCGCCCAGCACCGTCGCCTCGGCGTTCTTCGTCGCGATGAACGACAAGCCCACCGGCAGCCCCCTCACCAGCCCCATCGGCACGGTGAGATTGGGATAACCGGCGATCGCCGGCAGCTCCGACGACGACGGTCCGTTATATTGATCGCCATACACGGGATCGCTCAGCCACGCCTCGGCATAGGTCGGCTCGACCAGTATCTGTGCGCCCGCCGCCGCCAGCATCCCGTCGATCGCACCGCTCGCCGCCTTCACCGATTTCGCCCGCGCCGCCACATATTCGGGATCGCGCAGGCCTTTGGTCTGCGCCGCCATCTCGAAAATCTCCTGCCCGAAGAACGGCATTTCCTGCGCCGCATGATCGCGATTGAAGGCGATCAACTGGTTGAGGTCGCGCGCCGTCACCGCCGACGGCGTCGTCGCGAGATACGCGTTCAGGTCAGCCTTCAGTTCGGTCTTCAGCACCATGAATTCGGCATCGCCCACCCCATCGAGCTTGGGCGGCGTCACCGGCACCAGCACCGCGCCCGCCGCGGTCAGCACGGCCAGCGCCGCGTCGTAGCGCGCGGCGAGGTCCGCGGGCATGTCCTTCGGCCGAATGACACCCACGCGCATCCCCGACAGCGCACTGACCGACAGCCCCGCCGCATAGTCCCGCGGAACCGCGCCCGCCGTCACCGGATCGGCGGGATCGGGCCCGACCATCGCCGAAAACAGCACCGCCACGTCGCGCACGCTGCGCGCCATCGGCCCGGGCGTGTCCTGCGAATGGCTGATCGGCACCACATGCGTGCGACTGACGAGGCCGATCGACGGCTTCAACCCGACAAGGCCGTTGATCGATGACGGGCACACGACCGACCCGTCGGTTTCCGTCCCCACCGCCGCCGCGGCGAAGCTCGCCGCCACCGCCGCGCCCGATCCGGACGAGGATCCGCACGCGGTACGATCCAGCGCATAGGGGTTTTTCACCAGCCCGCCGACCGCGCTCCACCCGCTCATCGCGTGCGTCGAGCGGATATTCGCCCATTCGCTCAGGTTCGTCTTGCCAAGGATCACCGCGCCCGCCGCGCGCAGCCGCGCCACCACCGGCGCGTCGCGCCCGGTGACATTGTCCTTCAGCGCCAGGCTGCCTGCGGTCGTCGCCATCCGATCGGCGGTTTCGACATTGTCCTTGATCAGCACCGGCACGCCATGCAGCGGCCCCCGGATACGCCCCGCCTTGCGTTCGGCATCCAAGGCCTTCGCCTGCGCCAACGCGTCGGGATTGATCGCGATGACGCTGCGTAGCGCCGGCCCCTTGCGATCCAGCGCGGCGATCCGGTCGAGATAGGCGCGCGTCACCTCGACGCTCGTCGCCTTGCCCGCGGTCATCAGCGCCTGCACCTGCTCCAGCGGCACCTCTTCGACCGTCACCCGACGCGCGACAGCCGGCGTTGCAAGCACGGCGCTCGCCAGCAGAAAACCCAACGCGATCCGACGCATATCCATCCCCTTTGCGGCGGGATGCTAGCCGAGCGCGCGGCCTGCACAAGTCCCCTCCCCACGCCCACCCGCGATTGACGCGCCATTGAACCCACGGCACCTCCGCGGCGTTCACCCGCATCAATCTCCAAAGGGGCTGCCGTGGCGCTGGCACTGAAGATCATCGGCGGCATCATCTTGGCGCTCGTCATCGCATTCGGCCTCACCGTGACGATCGTCCCGCGCTTCCTCGACCGCATCTATTACGAAGGCGACGAAAGCGACCATTACGACGGGCAGCGCTTCTTCAATCCCGATGGCGATCAGGACACGATGCGCATGCCCACGGGCGGCAGCCGCACCGGCTTCTTCTGGCGTTACCTGACCGGCAACGACGGGCGTCCCGAATGGCCGAAGAGCGTGGCGGTCACACCGTCCCGCCCCGCAGCGCTGATCGACGGCGATCGCATGGTCGTGACGTGGATCGGCCACGCCAGCGTCCTCATCCAGACGCACGGCCTCAACATCCTCACCGACCCCATCTATGCGGAGCGCGCCGGCCCGTTCGGCTTCGGTCCACAGCGCGTCGCGGCACCCGGCATCCGGTTCGACGATCTGCCGAAGATCGATCTCGTGCTGGTCAGCCACAACCATTACGACCACCTCGATCAGGCGACGCTGAAGCGGTTGTGGGATCGCGATCACCCCGCGATCGTCACCAGCCTGGGCAACGACAGCGTTATCGGCCAGACTGGCGCGAAGGCGACCGCACTCGACTGGGGCGGCAATGCGACGCTCACCGCCTCCGGCATCCAGGACACCAGCAGCGACATCCGCTGTGACCCGGACAGCTGGTGCCCCGGCGACCGCGCGCGCGTGTTCGTGACGCGCAACCACCATTGGGGCAGCCGCTGGTTCACCGATCGCAACCGCGCGCTCTGGTCCAGCTTCGTCGTCACGCTGCCCAGCGGCGGCAACATTTTCTTCGCGGGCGATACCGGATTCGGCGACGGCCTGTGGCCGGCGGAGGCCGCGACCTACGGCCCGATCCGCTTCGCGATGATCCCGATCGGCGCCTTCCGCTTCGCGCCCGGCCAGATGTCGTCGGGCAGCCATGTCGGCCCCGCAGAGGCGGCGCTCATCCACCAGCGCCTGGGCGCGGCGCGATCGATGGCGATCCATTGGGGCACGTTCCGCCTGTCCTACGAAGGCTATGACACGCCGCCCAAAATGCTGGCGGCGGCGATGCGCTGCACGGGTGGCAGCGGCTTTACGGCGGAAGGGCTCGGCAAGCCGTTCGACATACCCGTCTACACCCCGCCGCAGACCGGCCGCGCGATGCAATCGGCCGACATGATGCGCTGCCTCGACACGCCCGAGGTGCGCGCACTGCGCTAAACCGAACTCACCCCGTCATTCCCGCGAAGGCGGGAATCCATAACCTCTAACGTCAGCGACAGAATCGAAACGGTAGCGCATCTGGATTCCCGCCTGCGCGGGAATGACGAGGACGGGCTGGTGGTCGCGCGCCTTACCGAAACGTCTGCGACAGCCCGTGGTACAGCTTCTCGCGGCACACCAGCTGGCTCGCCCAGTCGGCGATGAAGGCGGTGGCGAACATCGGCAGCAGCAGCCCGCGGCTGACCGTCGTTTCCGACAGGATGATCACCGCGGTCAGCGGCGCACGCACGACGCCCGCGAAATAGGCGACCATGCCGAGGATCACGACCGCGCCCGCCGGATCGTTCGGGAACACTGCGTGCAACAGATTGCCGACGCCCGCCCCTACCGCCAGACTGGGTGCGAAGATGCCGCCGGGCAGCCCCGCGACCGCGGTCGCCGTCGTCGCCAGCGCCTTCGCCGGCCCGAACCACAAGGGTGCATCGACGCCGATGATCATCGCCCGCGCCGCGGAATAGCCGGTGCCCCAGGTCAGCCCGGCCGAGAACACGCCCAGAACCGCGACGAGGACGCCGCAGATGCCGGCGAACAGCACCGGGTTCGCCTTCGTCCAGCGCGTTACGCGGCCCGGCCCGCTGGCGAGCCCCAGCAGCACGCGTGAGAACAGCCCGCCGGCCAGTCCGCCGAAGACGCCCGCGACCGGCACGACGATCAGCGCGCTCGCGGTCGGCATATGCGCGCCGATCGCGCCAAAATAGATATAGTCGCCCGCCAGGCTCTGCGCGACGAGGCCGGCGATAACGATCGCCGACAGGACCAGCAGCGTCACCTTCTGCTCATAGGCGGCGGCCAGTTCCTCGATCGCGAACATCACGCCCGCCAGCGGCGTGTTGAACGCCGCCGCGACACCCGCCGCGCCGCCCGCGATCACCACCGCGCCCTTCAACGGCACGCGCAGCACGCGGTGACTGATCCCCATCACCGCCGCGGCGATCTGCACCGTCGGCCCTTCGCGCCCGACGCTCGCGCCGCACAGGATCGCCGCCATGGTCAGCACGACCTTGCCCAGCACCGTCTTCACCGCGATCAGCCCGCCCATCGCCGCGGTCGGGTCGGTCTGCGCCGCCATCACCTGCGGGATACCCGAACCACGCGCCAGCGGTACGAACCGCCGCGTCAGCCAGACGAGCGCCATGAAGCCCAGCGGCGTCGTGACGAGCGGCAGCCAGTGCCAGGTACGCGCATAGGCGCTGAACACCAGTCCCGTATAATCGGCCGCTTCGGCGAACAGCACCGCGACGATGCCGATCAGGATCGCCCCGGTGATCACCGCGATCCGCCGCCGGAAGCGCACGCTGGTCGGCCCGCGCGATCGCAGCAGCGCGCGCAGGCGGTAAAGCGTCCAGCGGCGGGAACGCGGCGACGGGGCAGATGCGTCGGACATGGACAGGCCCTAGCCGACGATGGCGCTCAGCGGAACCGCTGGCGGCGGGTTAATAATCCTTCGACACGCGCACGTTCGCGCTTTGCCGGCCCAAGGTGGAGATGCTGGACAGCAGCGAGAGCCAGCGCGTGACCTGATATTCCAGCCGCGTCGCCGAATAGCCCTGCCCGTCGGTGACGATCTCTGCATACAGCCGCCGCGTCACGAACTTGCCCGCGGCGATCGACGTGCCCTGCCCGGTCTGCGGATCGGCGGGCAGAATGCGCAAACGATCGAGCCCCGCCGCGCGCCGTACCGCGTTGATCGGGTTGAGGCCGTTGCCGCCGTCCTGCAACGCCGCCACCGCCGCGGCGAGCTGCAACGCCTCGGGTGCGGACAGCTTGGTGATCGACGTGCCGAACAGCAGGCGCGAGAGCAATTCATCCTGCGGCAGCGCCGGCACGCTGGTGAAGCTGATCTCGGGCTTCAGCGCGGTGCCGGTGACGCGGATCGAGGCGCTCAGGCCCGTGCTGTCGGCATTCGCCTCGATATCCAGCGCGGGATTGGCTGGCACCTCGCCGCCGAAGCGGATGATGCCGCGGCGCAGCTCGAACTTGCGGCCGGCGAATTCGTAGTCGCCGCGGACCAGCGTCGCCTGGCCGGTGATCGCCGGATTGCCCGGCTCGCCCGCGATCGACAGGTCGGCGGACCATTCGCTCGACAGGCCCAGGCCGCTCACGATCATCTTGTCGGGCGCTTTCGCCTTGATCGCCAGCGTCCAGGGCGATGGCGGCGCCTCGTCCTCTTCGCCGCCGTCAGGCAGGTTGATCTCGCGGATGTTGAGCCGCGGCACGGCGGTGGCGGCGCTCGCCTGCCCCAGGCGATAACGGCTGCGGTCGAGCAGGACATTACCCGCGATCTGACCACCGACGCCCTTGGACAAGAAGGTCAGCGGCCCGGTGACGGTCGCGCCGAAATCGTCGCGGTTGATCATCACCGCGCGATCCGCCTGCAACCGCACGTCGACGCCCACGCCGCGCGCCGCGCCGAAATCGAACGTGCCGACACCGGTCACGCGCCCGCCCTTGCCCGCATCGGCAGCGAAGCGATCGATCTGCAATTGCGATCCCCCGAACTTGCCGCTGGCGACGACGTTGGTCAGCACGGTGCCGGTCGCGGCGCTTTCGATCCGCGCGCCATTGGCCTGCAACACGCCGCGGATCACCGGCGCACCGATCCGCCCGCTGACGTCCGCGCCGATCGCGACGGGACCGGACAAATCGAACAGCTCGACGCCGGTCAGCCGCCATAGCGTGTCCGCTGGGCCCTGATAGCGCAGCTGCGCGATCAGCGGCGCGGCGGCGATACGGCTGGCGAGGTCGCCCGCCCCCAGCGGCTTGAGCAGCGCCTGCGCCCGCCCGATGGTGCGCCCGCCCGATGCCATCACCGCGCGCAAGCCCAGCCGGTCGGCGGACAGCACGCCCGCCAGCCCGACGTCGATCGGCCGCGAGGCGAGGACGAGGCCCGCACGGCTCAGCCCGCGCAGCGTCAGGTCGATCCGCCCGGTCGGTGCCTCGCCCGCCCGGCTGGCATAGACGATCCGCCCCGACGCGGTGCCGCCCAGCCCCAGCCGCGGGAAACCGATGTCGAGGATCGCGAGCGGCATGCGCGTCAGGCTGGCATCCACCGCCAGCGCCGTGTCGGCGAACCGCCCCGCCAGGCTGCCCTCACCACCCGCGAAGGCGAGCTTGGTGGGCGCCAGCTGCCACCCGTCGCCATCGCGCGTGACGATCGCGGGTTCGAGCAATTTCAGCGGCCGGCGGTCGAGCGTGCCCTGCGCCGACACGGTATAGCGATCCGGCGCCACCACGATCACGGTCTGTACATCGAACGCGCGGCCGCGCGACCCGGCGATCGACGCGCGGATCTCGCCCGTGCCGCCGCGCAGCTTCGCATTCCCCGCAAAGCGCGCGAGGCTCAGCCGCCCCTGCCGCAGCCCCTGCCCCGATGCGGTCGCGTCGATCGACGCGCCCGCCGGATCGAGCAGCAGCGTCGCCTCCAGATGCCCGCGCCGCAGCGTCGCGCCCGCCAGCTGCGCATTGGCCGCATCCAGGCTCATCACGATCTGCTGCACCGTGCCCACCGGGTGGAAGCGCAACGCACCCGACAGGCCGCCGCCCGCCACGGTCAGCGTGCCCTCGAACCCGCCCGGCGGCATCGCGAGCCGACCCGATGCAACCGTGCCGCTCACCGCCAGCCGGTCGACAAACAGCACGTCGTCGACGCCCGGCGGCAGCAACAGGATGCGCCCCGTTCCCGCGAATGGCCCCAGCCGCGATCCGCCCTGCGCCTGAACGTTGAAGCCAGTCGGCGTCGGGTCGAGGTGCAGTCGCACCTGGCTCAGCCCCATCGTCGCATTGGGCGCCGCGAAGACGATATCGAGCGTCGGCCGGTCGATCTTTCCGTCCAGCCGCAGCATCGTCACCGGGCCGTAGCGCGCGTGCCGCCCGGTCGCGTCGATATGGAACGTCTCGTCGTTGCGGCGATAGCCGCTGCCCCGCAACGTCAGCAGCGGCGACGTCAGCACCAGATCGGCAAAGCGGATCGTGCCGTCGGGCGCGCGTTCCAGCGACGCGACGACGCGCGGCAAACCACCGGTCAGCGTGCGCAGGAAGCCATTGTCGAGCCGCACGACCTGTGCCGTGCCACGCCCGACGATCCGCATGCCCTTGCCGCCCGGCCCCGGCACCACGCGCAGGTCGGATCGGACGTCCACGACGCCCAGCCCCTTGATGTACAGCCGCCCGAGCGTCCCGTTCAGCCCCGCCTCGTATCGCCCGGTCGCGAGGTCCAGCGACACCATGATCCGCCCGTCGAGCTTGTCCGATCGCAGCCGCAGCGCATCCGCGGTCAGCAGCGATCCCGTCAGCCGCACCGGCCCGTCGAGGCTGAGGTTGCGCAGGATGCCGCCCGCGACGTCGCCCACGCCCGTCACCTCCGCCGCGACGAAGCGCGTCGGCATCGTCAGCACACGGCCGCCCAACCGTCCGCTGCCCGCCAGCCGCACCCCGCGCATGCCGGTCCGGTCGATCGCCAGCTGGTCGGCGCGCAGGCGATAGTCGAACAGCGCGGTCCGGAACCCGCCATCCACCACCGCGCGAAGCACGACGCCGCTGCCGCTCATCGTCGGGATCACCGCGGCGGGCCGCAACAGTCTCGCCTCGATCCGCACGTTGCGCCAGGCCGATGTGCCGAGATCGATCACCCCGGTCGTCGTCATCGCCAGCGCCGTGCTGCGGAGCGATAGCGTGCCGTCGAGCCGTCGGTCGGCGAAGGTCGCCGAGCCCGCGATCCGCACGCGCGGGCTGGTCAGCCGCTGGACGACCGCGCTGGTCCATCCCGCCGTCGCCACCTCGCCCCCCAGCGTATAGCGCCCGGCATCCGTGGCTAGCGCGAGGTCGACTGCCCGTGCCGTACCGATCCGCCCGATCGCGCGCCCACGCCAGTGCGTCCAGCTGCCCTTACCGTCGACGTCCAGCCGCACCGCCCGCCGCACGCCGAGGGCGCGCGCCAGCACGCCGGTCGCGGCGCCGGCTGCGCGCACATCGATATCGAACCGGTCGCGATCCGGCGCCGCATCGATGCGCACCGCCAGCCGATCGGTCCCCGCGACCACCGCGCCCAGCCGCACAAGGGCCCGTCCGTCGCGGATATCCGCCCGCCCCGCAATCCGCCCGACCCGCGGCGTCCCCAACACCGGCTTTGCCAGCATCAGCCGATCAACGCGCAGATCGTCGATCGCGATATCGAAATCCGGCAGGATCGGTCCGCGCTGCGGGTTTGCCCGCGTGTGTGGTGCGTGGAACAGCACCGCCTGCCCCACCGCCAGCCGCCGGATCACCAGCCGATGCCGCACCCATGCCCAGGGCCGCCAATCGAGATCGACCGATGGCGCCTGCAGCAACAGTCCGTCGAGGTCGTAGACGCGCACGTCGGTCAGCCGCGCCCGGCCATACAGCGACCCGTCGATCCGCCCGATCGCAAAGCGCAGCCCGTTGGCGGTGCGCACGGTCGCGATCCGCTCCGTGACCCAGCGATGGCCGATGCCGGTGTCGACCAATGCCAGCGCAGCGACGAACACCGCCACCAGCGCAGCGATGCCCAGCCCCAGCCAGCGCAAGGCGCGCCTCAAAACGCCTGCCCCAGCGATACGTAGACGGCGATGCGGCTGTCGCCCGGCTTGGGGTTCAGCGGCGTGCCGACGTCTAGGCGGATCGGCCCGAAGTTCGAATAATAGCGCACGCCGACGCCCGCGCCGTATTGGAAATCGCCCAACCCCGGGAAGGCGGTGGTGTAGACCGTACCGCCGTCGAGGAACGGCACGATGCCGAAATTGCCGAACGTCTTCACCCGCGTCTCGATCGAGAACTCGGCCAGGCTGCGCCCGCCGATGGGATCGTTGTTGACGTCGCGCGGGCCGATCGCCTGAAAGCCGTATCCGCGCACCGACGCGCCGCCACCCGCATAAAAGCGCCGCGACGGCGCGATCTGATCGCGCGGCGCGCCCAGGATCGACCCCAGCCGGATGCGCTCCGCCAGCACCACGCCGCTATGGACGGGCTGGTAGGCGCTGGCATCCAGCTGCATCCGCGCATAGCCGAAGACATTGCCCTGCAATGACACTTCCGGGCTGAACCGCCCGCCGATGCGAAAGCCGCGCGTCGGATTGAGCAGATCGTCCGACCCGTCGTAATTCAGGCTGGTCGGCACCGCGCCGATAAAGAAGGTGCGCCGTCGCGGCTCACCCGTCGCCGCGATCACGTCGCGCTCGTCCGACGCAATGAGTTCGCCGCCCAGCGACCAGGTCCACGCCTTCTGGAAGAAGATCGTCGTCTGCCGCTCCAGGCTGCCGGCCAGCGTGAACGTCTTCGCGTCATAGGCGTCACGCACCGTATGGGCGGCGGCGGCCTGCAGCGTCAGCACCCGGTCGCGCCCGCCGACATTGCTGCGGCGGAAGACGATGTTGCCCAATTGCTCCTGCGTGCCCAGCACGCTGCGCAGCGTCAGCGCGCCTTCGGGCGGGAACAGGTTGCGGTGCGTCCAGCTGATTTCGGCGCGCGCGCCTTCGCCCGTGCCATAACCCAGCTCGCCCGCGATCGTGCGCGGCGGCGCCGGCTCCATCTTGACGCCGATATCGACCGTGCCCGGATCGGCGTCCGCGATCGGCTTCACCTCGACGGAGGACACCAGGCCCGTCTGGATCAGCGCGCGCTTCAGATCGTCGAGCGACGCGGCGTTATACGCATCCCCGGGCTGGAAGCGCGCAATCTCCTGCACATGGTCCGCGTCGAACACCCGATTGCCGGGCAGTGCGACGATCCGCCCGAACCGCCGCGCGTTGCCGGTCGCGACGGCAAGGTCGAGCGTCGCGGTCTTGGTCGCATGATCCACCACGATCTGCGGCTCGCCGATGTCGGCGAAGGGAAAGCCCGCCTGCCCCGCCTTCGCGCGCAATTGCGTCGTGCCCGCAACGATCGCGTCGGCGTTGACCGGGTCGTCCGCCTTCACCCCGAAGGCCTTGTCGAGCACCGGCGCCTTGTCCCCCGCCGCGCCGACGCCGCCCAGTGTCACCGTGGTGAAGCGATAGAGCGTCCCCGGCTCGGCCGCGAGCACGACCTGCGGCTTGGCGCCCGGTTCGATCCGCGTCGTGACGCGCGCATCATAATAGCCCTCGCCGCGCAGCAACGTGCGCAGCAGGTCGCCGTCCTCGCGCGCACGCCGGTCGAGCTGCGCGGCATTGGCGGCGCTGCCGTCATTCTCCGCCAGCGTCGACAATTCCTCGAACCGGCGGCGCAGCAGCGGCGTCGCGGCGCTATCGATCCCCTCGATCCGCCAGCCATAGCGCCGCTCGCCCGCCGCATCGGTCGCCTGCGTCGCGGCCGCCTCGGTCGCGTCGGGCTTCAACTCGGGCCACGCGACCCCGATATCGGGCAATGCCGCGAGCGGGGCGTTGGGATCGAGCGACACGCCACCGTCGGTTGTGGGCGCGGATGGTGGACGCGCCGTATCCCCCGCGGGCAAGGTCTGCGCCGCAGCCGATCCGGCAACAAGGAACGCGGCAGTCGCGCCTAGCCCGAACCACCCCCAACGCGACACCATGCGCCTGTCCTAGCGCGCGGCGCCCCGGCGCAAAAGTCCCACACCGGCGCGAATCCCGATCGACCCGACGCAGCGAGGAACCGGCCGGACGCATGCAGACGCCGAAGCCCAGAGTTGCGCAGCCCATGAGACGGCGTCTCGCCGGGCTTGTGCTCCTGCGTTCGCACGTACCCCCGCCCACACGCCGGCGATGCTATTTGGCTGTTACGGGCCAGCGCTGGCGTACCAGCCGATAGACATCGAGCACAATCGACGGCGCCGTCACGGCCGCCAACAGGATAAGGTCATGCCGCTTGATAAGGCAGACGTTATTGAACGCCAGCCGCGCGATGGCGAAACCCACGGCGGCGCTCCCCAAGCTCAACGGCGTCCGCCACCTGTCCTTGCGCTGCTCCATCTGCTGAGGATCGCAGCGCCCACATGACAAAACACTGTCGGGCGGATGACGTCATGCGCCGGCAGCCCGAATCCCGCGCGGCCCGCCCTCAGTGGACCGTACCGACCACCTCGTCCGACGCCAGCAGCTCCACCAGCCGCTCGGTCTGACGCCAGCGGCAGAAATGCACGTGGTTGCCGATGTCGCGCATATGGCCCGCGCGGATCGCGGCCTCCACCGGGGCATGATCGCCGAACGTCGCGATCAGCTCGGCCGCCTCGGCGACCTGTTGCGCATCGACGACATACAAAGCGACCATAAGCGAAAAACTCCTCAAGCGAACGCGGCACCGGTCGTATCTACAATCGCCGTGCCAATGTCGGCGGATTGGCGCGCGCCTGCCGCGTCCGATGGTAAATGCCTGTGCGGCCTGCCGTCCCGCCTGTCCCGAGCGGGGACGCTGGCGTCCCGGCGCGGGACGTGGCAGGGCTCGACCATGGCCGACACTCCTCCTTCCGCCGCGGGCGGCATCCTGATCGCCCTCTGCTCGATCGGCGGCACCGCCATCGGGCTGATGCAGGGACAGGTGACGATCGGCTTCCTGGCAGGACTGGCGATCGGCGCTGCCGGTGCCGTCGCGGTCTGGCTGCGCGACCGACAGCGCTAACGCGGCGCGCGCATCAGCCAGACGACGCGGCCGATCACCTCGACCGTCCCCTCGGGCACCGGCGGCGCGGACGGATTGTCGCTGCTGATCGTCACCCCGCCCCGCCCGCGCGCCACGCGCTTCACCATCACCGCATCGTCGACGCGCAGCACGAACACCGCGCCCGTCGCATCCGGTGATCGCCGCGCCCGGTCGACCACGATCAGGTCGCCGTCGATCAGCCCCGGCTCCATCGAATCGCCGCGCACCCGCACGATTCCCGTCAGCCCCTCGCGCAGGCCCAGTCGCGCGGCGAGCGCCGGATCGAGCGCCTCGGCCCCCAGCACGATCTCGCTGTCGACCAGCGCACCCGGCCCCGCCGACGCCGCCACGTCCAGCCGCGGCACCGTGAACGCCCGCCGCGGCTGCGGCCCGCCGAGCACATCCTCGTCCACGCCGAAATAGGTTGCCAACCGCAGCCGGTCGTCGTCCGCCAACCGTCGCGGCGACCCGCGCGTTACGAACTGCTGCAAATAGGCGGCGTTGCGCCCGATCATCGCCGACAGCGCCGCCAGGCTGTCGCCCCGCGCCTCGGCCAGGGCCTTCAATCGCCCCCTCGGATCGTCCTGCTCCACGGCGCAACACTAGCGTAGGAAAATTTCCTAGACAAGACGCGACAATGAGAACATATGAGGAACATGACTCGCGGACTCGGGAGGGAGATGGATGTGCCTGCTGTTGAAGATCGATCGCTATCTGCGCGTAACCAAGATGTCGCGCAGCGAGTTCGGGCGGCGGACGGTCAACGATCCCCGGCTCGTGACCGACATGATGCGCGGCCGGATCGTCGGCCAGGATCTGGAACATCGCATCGAACGCTTCATGGCGGAGCGGCGCGCATGAGCCGTGGCCACGACCCGCATGCCAGGCTGTTGAAATCCTTGGAACGCAGTGCGCGAAACTATGGCGTCGGTGCGACTTTTAGTGACTTTTCGGAAACGCCCTGGTCCAGCGCCACCTTCGTTGGCTATCGCCTGACCATGGCGGTGACGGTTGATGGCGACGCGACCGCCTGGTTCGCGGCCTTGCCGGAGGAGGAGGTCTCCGCGCCCGGCCGGCTGGTCGCCGACTTGGCGGTGCGTCGGGACGCACACGGCACCCGGCTGGAGCTGCTGGTGTTGCTGGAAGCCTGAGTCAGGCTGCGCTACGCTCTCGCCATGACGATCACCTATCGCAGCTATCTGCGCCTGCCCGAACTGCTCGACGTGCAGAGCCCGTTGAGCGGCGTCCATGACGAACTGTTGTTCATCACCATCCACCAGGCGTCCGAACTCTGGATGAAATTGTGCCTGCACGAATTGGGCGAGGCGCGGCGGCGGATCGCTGCGGATGACGTCGCGGCGGCGCTCAAGATGATGGCACGGGTCAGCCGCATCCAGGCGCAGCTGATCCAGTCGTGGGAGGTGCTGGCGACGATGACCCCCGCCGATTACGCCGCGATGCGCGGCAAATTGGGGTCGAGCTCGGGCTTCCAGTCCGACCAATATCGCAGCCTGGAATTCGTGATGGGCAATCGCAATCCGGCGATGGTCGACGTGTTCGACGAAGGCGACGTCCGCGCCCGCCTGTCCGACGAACTCGCCCGCCCCAGCCTGTATGACGAGGCGTTGCGCCTGCTCGCGCGCCGCGGCCTGCCGATCCCCGCCGACCGGCTGGAGCGCGACTTTGCCCAAAGCGTCCCCCCGTCGCCCGACGTCGAAGCCTGCTGGGCGACGATCTACGGCCATCCCAACGACCATTGGGATCTGTACGCACTCGCCGAAAAGCTGGTGGACCTCGAATATCACGTGCAGCTGTGGCGGTTCGGCCATCTGAAGACGGTGGAGCGCGTCATCGGCTTCAAAACCGGCACCGGCGGCACCGCGGGCGTCCCCTATCTGACGCGCGTGGTGGAACAGCGATTCTTCCCCGAGCTGCTCAACGTTCGCACCAGCCTGTAGCATCGGGGCCATAGTGCTGACGTAACCGCACCGCCACACCGATTTCATCTTGATATAACGTATCACGTCGCACAGACGCTTCGCAGTTGCACAACGCCCGGGTCCGGGCCTGTTCTTACGCGGAGTATCCATGCGCACCTTCCTGCTCGCCGGCGCCAGCCTGCTCGCCAGTCCCGCCTTCGCCCAGACCGGCGCCCCCGAAGCCGCACCGCAGGGCAAGGACATCATCGTCACCGCTGCCGTACCGCAGAGCGAGCGCGACGTATTGCAGGGCACCACCGTCCTGTCGGGCGAGCAGCTGACCCGCGAATTGCGCCCGACGATCGGCGAAACGCTCGCCCGCCAGCCCGGCGTGTCCGCGACCTCGTTCGGCCCCAGCGCCTCGCGCCCCATCCTGCGCGGCTTCCAGGGCGACCGGATCCGCGTGCTGACCGACGGTATCGGCGCGATCGACGTCAGCAACACCAGCGTCGACCATGCCGTCATCATCGATCCGCTGCTCGCCGAGCGGGTCGAGGTGCTGCGCGGCCCGTCCGCCTTGCTGTTCGGATCGTCCGCGGTCGGCGGCGTCGTCAACGTCATCGACACGCGCATTCCGCGCACCGTGCCCGAAAACGGCTACCGCCTAAACGGCATCGCTGCCTACGGCTCGGCGGCGACCGAGCGGTCGGGCGGCGCTGCGGGCGATGTCGCGGTCACCAAGAACATCGTGCTGCACGCCGACGGATCGTACCTGAAATCGAACGACCTGCGCACCGGCCGCGGCTACATCCTCTCTCCCGCCGCCCGTGCCGCCGCACTCAGCCAGGTCGGCCTGCCGCAGGATACCGACGAACCGATCGACTTCGCCGCCTCGGCCGCGCTGCGGAACCGCCTGCCCAATTCGGCGTCGGAGACGTGGACCGCGGGTGCCGGCGCATCGATCATCACCGACACCGGCAATCTGGGCGTGTCGTACAGCCATTATGACAGCCTGTACGGCGTCCCCATCCGCTACGCGACCGCGGTGGGTCAGGAACAGGAAGCCCCGCGCCTCTCCGTCGTCCAGAACCGCGTCGACCTGCGCGGCGAGGTGCAGACCGGCGGCAGCGTCCTCGAGAAGATCCGCGTCCGCGCCGGCCAGGCGAACTACCGCCACTTCGAACTGGAGGAGGACGGCAGCGTCGGCACTGCCTTCTACAACAAGGGCCTCGAAGGGCGTCTCGAGCTGGTCCAGGCCAATCGCGGCGGCTGGCAGGGCGCCAGCGGCGTTCAATATTTCAACCGCATCTTCAACGTCGTCGGCGACGAAGCCTTCCTGCCCAAGAACGAGACCAACCAGACCGGCTTCTTCACGCTGCAACAATATGCCAACGGCCCGTTCCGCGCCGAGGGCGGCCTGCGCTACGAGCTGACCGACGTCGCCGGCCGCGTGCCGGTGGGCAACGATCGCTTCTTCGGGGGCAAGCGCCATTTCGAGGCGCTGTCCGGCTCGATCGGTGCGTCCTATGCGATCGCCGATGGGGTGCGCATCGGCCTCAATGGGTCCCGCACCGAACGTGCGCCCTCGGCGGAGGAGTTGCTGGCCAACGGCCCGCACGCCGGCACCCAGGCCTATGAGCTCGGCAACCCGAACTTCAGCCTGGAAAAGAGCTGGGGCCTAGAGGCGACGCTGCACGCGCACGGCGACGGCTTCAGCCTCGACGCCTCGGCCTATTACAACTGGTTCACCAACTACATTTCGGAAAACCGCGTCGACCCCGCCGTCTGCCTCGCCCGCACCGACGACCTGTCGGGTCTGCCCTGCTTCCAGTATCAGCAGGGCGACGCGCGCTATTACGGGTTCGAGGCCGACGCCTCGGTCCGCCTCGCGCGCATCGGCCAATACACGATCAACGCCGACCTACTCGGCGATTACGTCCACGCCAATATCGTCGACGTCGGCCCCGTGCCCCGCATCCCGCCGGCCCGTGTCCTCGGCGGGCTGGAAGCGCAGGGCGACCGGCTGGGTGGCCGCATCGAGGCGGAACACGTCTTCCCGCAAAATCGCCTCGCCGCCTTCGAAACGCGCACGCCGGGCTATACGATGGTCAACGCCAGCGCCTCGATCCGTCCGTTCGGGCAGGACAGCAAGACCAGCCTGCTGCTGTCGGCGAACAACATCTTCGATGTCGTGGCGCGCCGCCATTCGAGCTTCCTGAAGGACTTCGCGCCGCTCGCCGGCCGCGACATCCGCGTGACGCTGCGCTTCGGCCTGTAACCGCCGCTCGCCACACCTCCCTCGTCACCTCGGACGTGTTCCGGGGTGACGGGATGAATGGGCTGCCCCCTTGCCCCCTCCCGCATCCTCCCGTACCGGCTCTTCAAAAGGAGACGATGCGATGGCCGGCATGGGCAAGTTCGACTGGGCGGATCCCTTCCTGCTCGACGAGCAGTTGAGCGAAGACGAGCGGATGATCCGCGACACCGCACGCGCCTATGCGCAGGATCGCCTCGCCCCCCGTATCGTCGAGGCGTTCCAGCACGAACATACCGACCCTGCGATCTTCCGCGAAATGGGTGAACTGGGGCTGCTCGGCCCGACCGTCCCGGAAGAATATGGCGGCGTCGGCGCCAGCTACGTCGCCTATGGCTTGGTCGCGCGCGAGGTCGAGCGGATCGACTCGGGCTACCGCTCGATGATGAGCGTCCAGTCGAGCCTCGTGATGTACCCGATCTACGCCTACGGTTCGGAGGAACAGCGCCACGCCTTCCTGCCCAAGCTCGCGAGCGGCGAATATATCGGCTGCTTCGGCCTGACCGAACCCGATGCCGGCTCCGATCCCGGCGGCATGACGACGCGGGCGCGCAAGGTGGACGGCGGCTATGTCCTCAACGGCGCCAAGACCTGGATTTCGAACAGCCCGATCGCCGACGTCTTCGTCGTCTGGGCGAAGAGCGACGCACACGGCGGCGCAATCCGCGGCTTCATCCTCACCAAGGGATTGAAGGGCCTGTCCGCGCCGAAGATCGAGGGCAAGCTCTCCTTACGCGCCTCGATCACCGGCGGCATCGTGATGGAGGATGTCGAGGTCGGCGACGACGCCCTGCTGCCCAACGTCGAGGGGCTGAAGGGTCCGTTCGGCTGCCTCAATCGCGCGCGCTACGGCATCAGCTGGGGCGCATTGGGCGCGGCGGAATTCTGCTTCCACGCCGCCCGCCAATACGGCCTCGACCGCAAGCAGTTCGGTACGCCGCTCGCCGGCCGCCAGCTCTATCAGAAGAAGCTTGCCGACATGGAGACCGAGATCGCACTCGGCCTGCAAGCCTCGCTGCGCGTCGGTCGCCTGATGGACGAGGGGCGGTTCGCACCCGAGATGGTCTCGATCGTCAAGCGCAACAACGTCGGCAAGGCGCTCGATATCGCCCGGATGGCGCGCGACATGCACGGCGGCAACGGCATCAGCGGCGAATATCAGGTCATGCGCCACGCGATGAACCTGGAGACGGTCAACACCTACGAAGGCGCGCACGACGTCCACGCGCTGATCCTGGGTCGCGCAATCACCGGCATCGCGGCGTTCTGAGGACCTCGCGAGGGGCGCCTAGGGGTTCGCCGGTCCGCCACCTCCCATCGTCACCCCGGCCTTGAGCCGGGGTCCCGCTTCTTGGTCCGCGCAGACATAGCGGGTCCTCGGATCGAGTCCGGGGTGACGGAAGTGGGGCATTGCATGGGTGAGGACGCCTCGCGCCCCTGGCATAACATTTGTTGTGCTTGCTCGTCGCGCTGCTTACCCTCCCCCGAAACAGAGGGAGAGGACCCATGGCGCCACCACCACTCACCGGGCTGCGCATCGTCGAGATGGCGGGGATCGGTCCCGGCCCGTTCTGCGGCATGATGCTCGCCGACCATGGGGCGGAAGTGATCCGCATCGATCGCGGGCATCAACCTGGGTTCAGCGATCCGGCCAAGGACCCACTGCTGCGCTCGCGTCGCTCCATCGCGATCGATCTCAAGACGCCGCAGGGCATCGCCGCGGTCCGCCGCATCGTCGCGAGCGCCGATGGCCTGATCGAAGGCTACCGCCCCGGCGTGATGGAGCGGCTGGGCCTCGGCCCCGACGTGCTGCTGAACGACAATCCGCGCCTCGTCTACGGCCGCATGACCGGCTGGGGACAGACCGGCCCCCTTGCCGCCGACCCTGGCCACGACATCGACTATATCGCCATCTCCGGCGCGCTCCACGCCTTCGGGCGCGCCGGCGACAAGCCGACGGCGCCGATCAACATGGTCGGCGATTTTGGCGGCGGCGGCATGATGCTGGCGTTTGGTATGCTCGCCGCGCTGCTCCACGCGCAACGCAGCGGCGAAGGACAGGTCGTCGACGCCGCGATGACCGACGGATCGGCACTGCTGATGAGCATGATCTGGGGCTTCCGCGGCATGGGCCGGTGGAGCGACACGCGCGGCACCAACCTGCTCGACGGCGGCGCCCCCTTCTACGACACGTACGAAACGCAGGATGGCAAATGGATCGCGGTCGGCGCGATCGAGCCGGCCTTCTACGCCGCGCTCCGCCGAGTTCTCGGCCTCAGCGATCCGCTGTGGGACCGCCAGCTCGATCCCTCCGCGTGGCCGGCGATGCGCGATGGTCTGGCGGCCGTCTTCCGGACCAGGTCGCGCGACGCTTGGGTGGAGGCCTTCGCTGGCAGCGAGGCGTGCGTGGCTCCTGTTCTCGACTTCGACGAAGCCACCACCCACCCGCACAATGTCGCGCGGGAGACGCTGGTCGAGGCGGGCGGCGTGATCCAGCCCGCCCCCGCCCCACGCTACTCGGCGAGCGCCACCGTGGCCCCTGCGCTGGCGAGCGAGCGGGCCGATGCCGCCACGCTCGCCGATCTCGGCTTCACGCCCGCGGAGATCGCGAGCCTCGGCCTGTAGCTCAGGCCGTCACTGCCGAACGGCGCGCGTACAGGCCGTAGGCGAGGATGATCGCGTAGCAGATCGCCGGCAGCGTCAGCGAAAACTGCATCGATCCGGTGACATCGGCGATCTTGCCCGTCAGCGGCGGGATGATCGCGCCGCCGACAATCGCGGTGGCGATGACGCCCGATCCTTCCGCGGCGCGCTTGCCCAGGCCTTCGCTGGCAAGGCTGAAGATCGTCGGGAACATGATCGAATTCATCAGGCCGATCGCCAGCAGCGCATAGCCCGACAGCGCGCCGGTGGTGTTCGCCGAAATCAGGATCAGCGCGATCGCGCCCGTCGCCACGGAGGCGAGCACCTTGCCCGGCGCGACGCGGGTCAGCACCCACGATCCGATGAAGCGGCCGACCAGCGCCCCGCCCCAATAATAGGGCACATAATTGCCCGCGGCCTGATCGCCGATGCCGAACACCGACGCCTGCATCAGATACAGCACGATGACCGACCCGATCGCGACTTCCGCACCGACGTACAGGAAGATGCACGCGGCTCCCATCGCGAAGCGCGGGCGCTTCAGCAGGGTGAAGGCGTGGAAGATGCTGCCCGTCTGGTCCTGTTCTTCCTTCAGGCGGTTGCGACGCGTCCACACGACGGCGGCGATCACCAGCAGCGCGACCGCGAGGCCCAGATAGGTATGGACGATCGCCTGCGACGCTTCCTGACGGTACGTTACCAGTGCCGCGCCGCTGAGCGACGCCGCGCTGACGCTGGCGAGCCCGCCGAGGATCAGCGACGAGCCGACGCGCGGGAAGATCGTGGTGCCCAGCGAGTTGAACGCCTGCGCGAAGGTCAGGCGGCTCGACGCCGTTTCCGGCTTGCCGAGCAGCGAGATCAGCGGGTTGGCGACGACCTGAACGATCGTGATGCCCGCACCCAGCACGAACAGCGCAACCAGGAACATCGCGAAGGTCGCGCTCTGCGCCGCCGGGATGAACAGCAGGCAGCCGACCATCATCGTGACGAGGCCGATCGACGCGGTGCGCATATAGCCCGCCTTGCGCACGATCGCCGCCGCCGGCAGCGAGAACAGCGCATAGGCCAGGAAGAACGCCGACTGGACCAGCATCGACGTCGCATGGTCGAGCGTGAACAGCTCCTTCAGCTTCGGGATGATGATGTCGTTGAGGCTGGTGATACCGCCGAAGATGAAGAACAGCGCGATGACGAAGATGCGCAGATCGGGCGCGTCATAGCCGTGCGCGGCATCGCCGCGGGCCGCGGCTTGGGTTGTGTCGACATGCATGGCCATGGGACTGGCAGCCTCTCCTGGGGAAGATTATGATCCCCAGCGCATAGGCGCCCGCCGCCATCGCTGGCAAGCCGCACCACCGACCCCCGGCATACCCGTCACCCGAATCGAAACCCCGACACCGCCCAGCCCATCACCACGTCGCGATAGTCGCAGAGCGCCGCATCGTCCGCACCCGCCCCTAGCGCGACCATCAGCGGCAGCAGATGCTCGGCCTCGGGGTGCGCGAACCGGGCGTGCGGCAGCGTCTCCCACGCTGCCACCCGCACCGCACGCCGCGCGGGATCGGGATCGGTCACGGTGGCGACCAGCGCATCGTCCCATTCGCGCGCGACCGGCGTCACCGCAGGCCCGCGCGCACGCAGATTGTGGAAGCTCATCCCCGATCCGACGATCAGCACCCCCGCATCGCGCAACGGCGCCAGTGCCCGCCCGATCGCGATATGCGCGGCGGGGTCCAGATCGGCCCGCAGCGACAGCTGGGCGAGCGGGATGTCGGCGTCAGGGTTGGCGACCATCATCGGGATGAAGACGCCATGATCCCAGCCGCGCTGTGCCTCTTCGCCGACGGCATGCCCTGCCGCGCGCAACGTGTCTGCCGCCGCCCGTGCCACATCGACCGCCCCGGGTGCATCCCAACGCAAATGATAGGTGTGGTCGGGAAAGCCGTAATAGTCGAACAGCAACCCGGGTCGCTCGCCGACATGCACGGTCAGATCGGGCGTCTCCCAATGCCCCGATACCATCAGAATCGCACGCGGCCGTTCGGGCAGCGACGCGATCAACCCGGCAAGATACGCCTGCATCGGCCGCCACATCGGGTCGGGCGGGCCGCCATGCGGGTCCATGAAGAAGCACGGACCACCGCCATGCGGCACGAACAGCGTCGGAAGCGTCATGCCGACAAGATCGCCGCACGCCGACCCGTCCGCAATCGCTGTGGATCGAAACGCCGCGTTTCGCTTATGGGGCTTTCATGTCGCGCCTCACGGTCAACAACCAGCCGGTCGAATATCGGCTCGACCCCGCAACGCCGCTGCTGTGGGCGCTGCGCGACGCATCGAACCTAAGCGGCACCAAATATGGCTGCGGCACCGGCGATTGCGGTGCCTGTACCGTCGATATCGACGGCCGGGCAGTGTTGTCCTGCCGCGTTCCCATCGGGTCGATCGAGGGCAGCTACGTCACGACGATCGAAGGGCTGTCGCGCGAACGAAACCACCCGCTGCAACTCGCCTTCATCGCCGCCAATGTGCCGCAATGTGGATTCTGCATCCCCGGCATCATCATGGCGGCGTCGGTGCTGCTGAAGCGCGACACCGACCCCGACGAAGCGGCGATCAAGGCGGCGATCCGCAACTTGTGCCGCTGCGGCATCTACCCCCGGCTGGTCGAGGCGATCCAGCGCGCCGCCCGCGCCGCGCGGGGTGAGGAAACCATCCCCGCCGGCGCCCGTCCCGGCATCGATCCCGCCGACGCCGCCCGCGTCGTCCCCGCGCTGGTGCCGCCGCCCGCGCGGTAGGGGAAACGGGTCCGCCACGGGCCCAAGCTTTCGCAACGCTGACGAACCAATTCAGCTTCGGCACAGCGCCGGTGTGTCATTCCGACGTCATCATCGGGGCCGGCTCGTGCGCCGGCAGTGGAAGGACGAACGTTCGTCATGAAGAGCGTGATTAAGGCGTTGCTGGCTGCATCGATGCTGATGCCGGTTGCGGTGCAGGCGCAGGAGGTGGGCGAGCGCGGCCCTGGCGGTCCCGGCCGTCGTGGCGACTGGCAGGCGCCGGGTGGCCCGCGCCCCGACGGTGGTCGTCCGCCGCTGTCGGCCGAGGTCGGCGTCGATGCCCAGATTCGTACCGAGCGCCCGCAATGGCGCGGCGAGCGCCCCGGCGGCCCCGATGGCGGGCAGTGGCGCCGCGACCGGCCCGGCGGCCCGGACGGCCAAGGCCCTGCGCCCAGCCCGGATCGGCGCCCCGGCCCCGATGGGCAACGCCCCGACTGGCAGCGGCCGGATCGCCCCGATCCCGGCATGGAGCGCCGCCCCGACTGGCAGCGTCCGGGCCGGCCCGGACCGGGGATCGACCCGGGTCCCCGCCCCGACTGGAACCGCCCCGGACCGGACCGTGCCGATCAGGATCGCCGCGACCGCGAACGCCAGGATTGGCAGCGGCGCGACCGCGAACAGCGCGACTGGCAGCGGCGTCAGGACATCGACCGCCGCTGGACCGAACAGCGCGGCTGGGATCAGGGCTGGAACCAGCGCGGCCGCTTCGACCGCCGCAACGATTGGGGCCGTAATAATTGGGATCGGGGCTGGCGCAACGATCGGCGCTACGACTGGGCGCGTGAGCGCGCGGCCAACCGCGGTGTCTTCCGCCTGCCGCGCTATTACGCGCCGTCGGGCTGGGGCTATGGCTACCGCCGCTTCTCGATCGGCATCTCGCTGGCGCCGCTGCTCTTCTCGCAGAGCTACTGGATCGACGATCCCTTCGTCTATCGTCTGCCCGAAGCCTACGGCCCGTATCGCTGGGTGCGCTATTACGACGACGCCTTGCTCGTCGACGTCCGCAGCGGACTGGTGGTCGATGCGGTCTACGGCATCTTCTTCTGATCGATCGGCAGGATGACGGGAGGCCCGGTGGCGACATCGGGCCTCTTGTCTTGTCCCTGTCCCGACGGCATTTTCCCCGCGCCATGTTCTTCCGCAAGAAAGCCGCCGCCCCCTCGCCCGCACGCCGCGACACGGGTCGCGCGGTCGCCACCCGCCTCGCCGCCAATCCGCAGATGACGGCGGCCGAGGTGTCGGGCGTTGAGCTGTTCTACCACCTCGATTTTCTCGATGCCGCGCAATGCGACACGCTGATCGCGATGATCGACGCGGACCGCCGGCCGTCGTCGCTGCTGTCCGACCGCCCCGAATCGGATTTTCGCACCAGCGAAAGCTGCGACATGAACCGCTACGCGCCAGAGGTGCAGCCGATCGACGAATCGATCGCCGACCTGCTCGGCCTGCCGCACGAGAAGGGCGAGACGATGCAGGGCCAGCGCTACGCGCCCGGCCAGCACTTCCGCGCACACCACGATTACTTCCACGACACCGAAAGCTATTGGCCGCAGATCCAGGCGTCGGGCGGGCAGCGGACGTGGACCGCGATGATCTACCTCAACGACGTCGCCGAAGGCGGCGAAACCTGGTTCCCGCAGGCCGGCTTCAAGATCGCACCGCGTCGCGGGCTGCTGCTCGCCTGGAACAACATGAACCCGGACGGCACGCCCAACACGCTGACGCTGCACGAGGGCATGGATGTGGTGGAGGGCACGAAATATATCGTGACCAAGTGGTTCCGCGAAGGATCGTGGCTCAAACGAGGATAAGGCTCGGGCCGTTCGGGCACCTAACCCACATACACCGTCACCCCGGACTTGATCCGGGGTCCCGCTTCTTTTGCGCGCACGGATCAGTGGGGACGCGCCGCAGAGGATGCACCGACAAAAGGCAAAATTAGCAAAAACGCATCATGGCGAAGCCATGACGTCGGACGGTGCTCTGCACCGCCGGCCGCGCAGCATGCCTCACATGCTGCGGTGGGAGCCGGGACGACCCGCGGCGAAATCGTTGCGGCTGCTTCCTTCCGGACCTGACCGGGTTGGCGACGACCACGTCCGCCCGACTCCCGCGGCGCATATGGCGGGGTCGGGCGGCAGGATCAAGTGGTCAGATCAGCGCCATACGCGGAAGCAGCGCCGCACCGGCCCGTAATAGCCCGGCTGCAACCGGCAGACGACGCGGCTGCGACCGTAGCCATAACCCGGGCGACCCCAGCCTGGCCCGCGATCCCAGCCGGGACCACGATCCCAGCCGCGGTGGCGACCCGGCCCACGATCCCAACCCGGACCGCGACCCCAACCGGGTCCGCGATCCCAGCCCGGTCCGCCACGCGGGCCATGCCAGCCATGCGGCCCCGGGGCGGCCTCGGCCGGGGCGGCGGCGACGACGGTGCCCGCGGCGAGCGCGGCGGCACCGAATAGAGCGACAAGCTTCATGATCGAACACTCCCTCTCATGAACCCGCCGAAGCGGGCATGAGCGTACAATCGCCGATCCGCGATGCACGATCCCTGAACCCGTCGTTGTCCAACCGTCAGGAAAGGCGGGAGCTTTGTGTAGGGATCAACACGCGCCAAGCGCCGCGAAGACCCGCCCCTCTTCGTCACCCCGGACTTGATCCTGGGTCCCGCTTTTTCAGAGGCCGGCGAACAGAAGCGGGACCCCGGATCAAGTCCGGGGTGACGGTAAGATCCACGCCCCTACCCCAGCACCCGCACCGTCAGCCCGTCGAGCGCTGTACTCAACCGGATCTGACACGCAAGCCGGCTGGTCCTCGTGGCCTGCGGCACCATGTCGAGCAGGTCTTCCTCCTCCTCCCGTGGCGGCGGCAGGCGGTCCGCATCCTCGGCCGCGACGATCACGTGGCACGTCGCGCAGGCCATATCGCCATCGCACGTCCCCTCCAGCGGCTGCCCGTCCGCCTGCGCCACATCGAGCAGCCGCGCGCCCTGGACGCCCTTCGCCTCGCGCACGCTGCCGTCCGCCCCGATGAACCGCACCCGGATCACGCCACCCCCTGCGCCCGCGCCGCCGAAGCGATCGCCTCCAGCGCCTGCTCCAATTCGTCCTCGGTCGTGTAGCGCCCCCAGCCCAGTCGGATGCTCGACCGCGCCTGCGTTTCGCTCAGCCCCAAAGCGCGCAGAACATGGCTCGACCGCCCCGATCCGCTCGCGCACGCCGATCCCGCCGAAAAAGCGATGTCGCGACAATCGGACATCAGCCGCGCCACATCCAGCCCGTCGCAGCGCACGTTGAGATTGCCGCGATAGCGCGGTTCGACCGCACCGTTGATCGTCCACCCGCGCAGCCGCTCGACCGCTCGGCCCCACAATCGCTCGACATGCGCTGCGTCTGCGTCCCACCGCTCCGCCATCAGTCGCGCCGCCACCCCGAAGCCGACGCAGAGCGCGGGCGACAGCGTACCCGATCGCCCGCCCTCCTGGTCGCCACCGTGCAGCAACGGCGCCAGCGTGACGCCATCGCGCACCCACAGCGCGCCGATCCCCTTCGGCCCGTAGATCTTGTGCGCCGACACCGCGACCAGATCGACATGCTCCGGAATCGCCACGCGACCATAGCCCTGCACCGCATCGCACAGCATCAGCGCAGATCCGGCCTGCGCCCGCGCGGCCAGCTCCGCGATCGGTTGCACCACCCCGATCTCGTTGTTGACGAGCATCGCCGCGACCAGCCCACCCTCAACCGACACGTCCGTCGCGGCGACGAGTCCGTCCTCACCGACTCCCAACACCGACGCCGCCCGCCCCGACGCCCGCACCGTATCGAGAACCGCGGCATGTTCCGTCGCCAGCGTGACGATCGCCCCCTGCGTTCCCTTGATCGCCCAGTTAAGTGCCTCGGTCGCTCCGCTGCTGAACATCACGCGCCCGCCCGGCGGCAGCAGCGCCGCGACCTGCGCGCGCGCCACCTCGACCGCCGCCTTGGCGGCCCGGCCGGGACGATGCGGCGAATGCGGATTGGCGTGCTGGTCGCGCAGCCAGGGCAGCATTGCCGCCAGCGCTTCCGGCGCGAGCGGCGTCGTCGCCTGATAATCGAGGTAGATCACGGCGCCCGCCGCATCTGCTTCGCCATGGCGCGCCATGCCACGATGAAGGCGTCGACCTCCGCCTCGGTCGTCGTGCGGCCAAAGCTCACCCGGATCACCTCGCGCCCCGCCTCCGCGCTCCAGCCCATCGCGGCCAGCACATGGCTCGGCTTCATGCTCCCGCTCGAACAGGCGCTGCCCGCCGAGACTGCAAAGCCGGCGCTGTCGAGCAGGATCAGCTGCGCCGCCGCCGCGGACCCGCGCAACCGATACGAACCGATCGCCGGATGCCGCAGCGCGCCCTCCGCGACCACCTCACCGCCCGACCGCCGGATCGCATCGTCCAGCTTTGCGCGTAGCGCGCCATGATCCGGCTCCGGCTCGGCCAGCGCGGCGGCATAGCCCAGGACCCCCGGCAGATTCTCGGTGCCCGGGCGATAGCCGCGCTCCTGCCCCCCGCTTGGATGCAACATCGCCAGATCACGCACCAGCAGCGCGCCCACGCCCGGCGGCCCACCGCGCTTGTGCGCCGACAGCGCGACCATATCGGCAAGGTCGGCCAGTTCCGTCGAAGCCGGCATCTGCGCCGCATCGACCAGCAACCATCCCCCCGCCGCACGCACACGCTCGGCGATCGCCGCCAGCGGCTGGCGCACCCCCGTCTCGCTATTCGCCCATTGTACGCAGACCAGTGCCGGCCCCGCCGCCAGCATCGCCTCCAGCGCAGCGAGGTCGACCAGCCCGTCGCTGCCCACCGGCACTACGCCCGCATCGCCGCCAGCGCGTAACGCCGCATCATGCTCCACCGCGGTCATCAGTCGCCGCGGCGCGGTCGTCCGCCCCAGGGCGATGCCGAGCGACTCGCTCGCCCCGCTGGTCAGGATCGTCTCCCCCCGCCAACCATGCGCCGCCGCGATCGTCCGCCGCGCCTCTTCCAGCGCTGCCCGCGCCGCGCGCCCTTCGCGATGCGGCGACGACGGATTGGCCCACAGGTCGAACCCCTTCGCTACAGCCGCCCGCGCCGCGGCGGTCATCGGCGTCGTCGCGGCATGATCCAGGTAGAGACGGTCTGGCAGGATTCGTTCCAATTGCGAAAACGGGTGTGCGGCCTATATAGCGCGCAACATTCTGCGCATACCCGCGCGCCCCTTATCTGTGGCGAGACCCATGCCCGAAGTCATCTTTCCCGGCCCCGAAGGCCGTCTCGAAGGGCGTTTCGCCCCCGCTCCCCGTCCCCGCGCACCGGTCGCGATGATCCTGCACCCGCATCCCAGCGCGGGCGGCACGATGAACAACCGGTTGGTGCAGGAGCTCTACAAGACGTTCCAGCGCCGCGGCTTCGCGACGCTGCGCTTCAACTTCCGCGGCGTCGGCAAGAGCCAGGGTACCTTCGACAATGGCGTCGGCGAACTCAGCGATGCGGCGAGCGCGCTCGACTGGGTGCAGAGTTTCCATCCAGAGGCCTCGACCACCTGGATCGCCGGCGTCAGCTTCGGCGCGTGGATCGGCATGCAGTTGCTGATGCGCCGCCCCGAAATTCGCGGCTTCATCTCGGTCGCGCCGCCGGCGAACATGTACGATTTCAGCTTCCTCGCCCCCTGCCCCTCGTCGGGCATCATCATCCAGGGCGAAGCCGACGAGGTCGCGACGCCTGGCGCGACGCAGAAGCTGGTCGACAAGCTGCGCACGCAGAAGCACATCACGATCCACCACGACACGATCCCGAAGGCGAACCACTTCTTCGAGAACGAGACGCCCGAACTGATGCGCTCGGTCGACAATTATCTGGATATGCGGCTGGACCCGAACTCGCCGATCCGGTGAGGCTGGCGTAGCGGAATAGCGGCACGCTAATCCGCGTCTCGGCCGCCAGCCCGGCCAGCGGGGCGCAGCACCGACTGACGGCATAGGCTTCGCCTATGCCGGGCGACCAGCGGCTCCCAAATTCCTCCCCCGCCAGGGGGAGGTGGCACGCCAAAGGCGTGACGGAGGGGGAGGATACGGCACTCCTAGCCATTGCCGCGACGCCAAGCGCACCGCCGCCACGAGGCTCTGAAATCCCGCGCACGGGGCGTCCGCGCAAACGCCCCCTCCACCATTCGCTCCGCGAACGGTCCCCCTCCCCCGCTAAAGCGAGGGAGGGCCTACAACATCACATCTGCCAGATCAGCACATTCCCCAGCAGCACGGCAGACATCACCAGCAACAGCACCGCCTTCTTCCGGTCGCCGCCCCGCGCCAGCAGCGCGCCGCCGCCGATCAGGCAGGCGAAGCACCCCAGCATCGCGATCGCCGGTGCGGCACGCGCGACCGATCCCAGCGGACCGTCCATCAGAACGGCAGCTTGAAGCCCGGCGGCAACGGCAGGCCGCTCGTCATCTTCGACATTTCGGCGCCCGACGCCGCATCGGCCTTGGCCCGCGCATCGTTGAACGCGGCGGCGAGCAGGTCTTCCAGCATCTGCTTCTCGCTCACCTCGATCAGCGAATCGTCGATCGCGATGCCGATGATCCGGCCCTTGGCGGTCGCCTTCACCTTCACCAGGCCGCCGCCCGACACGCCCTCGACCTCGATCGTATCGAGCTGGTCCTGCGCCTTTTGCAGCTCGCTCTGGACGTTCTGCGCCATCGCGAGGATTTCATCGAGGTTCTTCATGCCACACTCCGTTTACCGGGCCAGGTTTCCAGTTCCGCGTCGGGAAACGCCGCCAACGCCGCCTGTACCAGCGGGGTCGCCAGGATCGCCTGCCGCGTCGCCTCTTCCTCGGCCTTGTCCTTCTCGCGCAAGGTAGGCGCGCCGGGCGCATCCTCCAAGGCTATCTTCCACACCTGCCCGGTCGCGCGCTTCAGCGCATCGGCCGCATCGCGCAGCGTATCCGCCGACATCGGCCGCGATCCGCTTAGGATCAGCTCGGGCGGTTCGTACCGCACGACGCGCGCGCCATAGCCCAACTGGGCGGCGACGGCGTGATGCCCCTTGTCCTCCAGCATCGCGACCAGCGCCTCGAAATCGGCCGGCATGGCTGGCTTTTCATCGATGACCGCAACCGGCCCGGGCGCCGGGGCCGCCGTCGGGGCGGACGCGGGCGCAGCACCACCGATCTTGCCGCTCGCGATCTGCTTCGCCAACTCGCCCGGATCGGGCAGGCTGGACGCATGGATGACGCGCAGCAGCGCCATCTCCGCCGCCTCGATCGGCAGCACCGCCTTGGCGACCTCGTCATGCCCCTTCAGCATCAGCTGCCACAGCCGGTGCAGCGCCGGAAAGGAGAGGCTCGCCGCCCATTCGCCCCGCGCCTGCCGCTGCTCGACCGGCTGCGCCGGGTCCTCCGCCGTGCCGACCTTGGCGAGCGTGATGCCGTGTACCGTCTCCAGCAACGCACGCAGCACCGATTGCGGATCGACACCATAGTCATATTGCCGCCGCAGGCTGGCGAGCGCACCCGCCGCATCGCCGGCCAGCAGCAACGCCATCAGGTCGCGCACCGCGCCGCGATCGGACAGGCCCAGCATCTGCCGCACCGCCGCCGCGGTCACGCCGCCACCTTCCAGGCCAGCATGCGCGATCGCCTGGTCCAGGATCGACAGGCCGTCGCGCGCCGACCCCTCCGCCGCGCGCGCAATCAGCATCAGCGCTTCCGACTCCGCCTCGACGCCCTCTTCGCGACAGACGAAGGCGAAATGCTCGGCCAGCTGCTCCGCCGAAATGCGGCGCAGGTCGAATCGCTGGCAGCGCGACAGCACCGTGATCGGCACCTTGTTCACTTCCGTGGTGGCGAACAGGAATTTGACGTGCGCAGGCGGCTCCTCAAGCGTCTTCAGCAGCGCGTTGAACGCGTTCTTCGACAGCATGTGGACTTCGTCGACGATGTAGATCTTGTAGCGCGCGCTGACCGCGGCATAGCGCGCCGCATCGATGATCTCGCGCACGTCGTCGACGCCGGTGTGGCTGGCGGCGTCCATCTCGATCACGTCGATGTGGCGCCCCTCGGCGATCGCGCGGCACGGCTCGCACACCCCGCACGGATTGATCGTCGGCCCACCCTGCCCATCCGGTCCGACGCAGTTCAGCGCCTTGGCGATCAGCCGCGCGGTCGACGTCTTGCCGACCCCGCGCACCCCGGTCATCAGAAACGCATGCGCCAGCCGGTCGCGCTTGATCGCATTGCCCAGCGTTGTCACCATCGCATCCTGCCCGATCAGCTCGGAAAAGGTCTGCGGACGATATTTGCGCGCGAGCACGCGGTAGGGATTCGCCTTCGCAGGCTGGGGCGGTTCGCCAAGGTCAAAGGAATCAGCCATCACGTTCCTCTATAGGAGCGCAAGGGGTTGGTGTCGAAGGGCGGACGCTGGTGCAGACGCCTGCCGCCGCGTAGACTCGCGCGATGTCACTCGCGGCCCATCTGCTCAACGCCTTCGCGTCCACGTTGCTCATCGCGCTCGTCACCCGGCTGGTGCTCGGCCGGTTGGCCCCGCGCCTGCCCGCGGCATTCGGCGGCTTCATGCTCGCGTTCGGCTACGCCATCGCGCGCTACACTGGCAATGCGCCGTTCGGGGGCGAGACGGATGCGCTGGTGATGCGCGGCATTGGCACGCTCGCCGGGTTTACCGTCCTGTGGCTCTGGTGGTTCCGCAGGCGCCCCGCCACCGCCTGATGTTTGCGGCCGCTCTCGGTCTGCCCTAAGGGAGACGTCGCGCGCGGCCCGCGCCCCCTTCGGAAAATCCTGCTCCCATGTCCCCCGTTCTCGGCGTTACCCACTCGATTCTCGGCCAGCCCTGGCATTGGCGCAGCCTCGCCGCCGACGGGCGTGAGGGCTTCGGCACCGACGATCTGGTGACGCAGCTCCTTCTGGCCCGCGGTGCCCCGCGCGAGGCGCTGGAGCAGCATCGCGCACCCTCGATCCGCGCCTTCATGCCCGACCCCTCGGTCTTCCGCGACATGGATCGTGCCGCCGTCCGCCTCGCCGACGCGGTCGAAGCCCGTGAGAGCATCGCCGTTTTCGGCGATTATGACGTCGACGGCGCCACCTCCGCCGCCCTTCTCATCCTCGTCCTGCGCGACCTCGGGATCGAGGCGCGCGCCTACATCCCCGACCGCCTGCTCGAAGGCTATGGCCCGTCGGGCGACGCGCTCGTCCGCCTGGCCCACGAAGGCGCCTCGCTGATCGTCACCGTCGATTGCGGCGCGCAGGCGTTCGACGCGCTCGCCATGGCGCACGCCCACCCGGTCGACGTCGTCGTCGTCGACCATCACAAATGCGCCGCCGCCCTCCCCCGCGCGCATGCTCTGGTCAATCCCAACCGGCTCGACGAGGACGAAGGCGCCGCGCACGGCCACCTCGCCGCCGTCGGCGTCTGCTTCCTGCTCGCCGCCGCGTTGATCCGCGAGCTGCGCCGCCGTGGTTTCTTCGCGAGCCGCCTCGAACCCAGACTGATCGATCATCTCGATATCGTCGCGCTCGGCACCGTCGCCGACGTCGCGCAATTGCGTGGCCTCAACCGCGCCTTCGTCGCGCAGGGGCTGAAGGTGATGGCACAGCGCCGCAACATCGGCCTCGACGCGCTGATCCAGGCGTCTCGCCTCACCCGCGCGCCGACGTGCAGCGACCTCGGCTTCGCATTGGGCCCCCGAATCAACGCCGGTGGCCGCGTCGGCCGGGCCGACCTCGGCGTACGCCTGCTCACCACGCAAGACCCCGCCGAAGCGCGCACGATCGCCGAGGAACTCGACCGCCTCAACGACGAGCGCCGCCTGATCGAAAGCGGCGTGCAGGAAGCCGCCGACGCGATGATCGCGAGCGACCGCGCGGTCGCCGTCGTCGCGGGCGAAGGCTGGCACCCCGGCGTCATCGGCATCGTCGCCGGGCGATTGAAGGAAAAGCTCGGCCGCCCCGCGATCGTCATCGCGATCGACGAACATGGCGTCGGCAAGGGTTCTGGCCGGTCGATCGCCGGCGTCGACTTGGGCGCCGCGGTACTCGCTGCCAAAGAACACGGCCTGCTCGTCGCTGGCGGTGGCCATGCGATGGCCGCAGGCCTCACCATCGCCGCCGATCAAGTCGCGGCCTTTACCGCCTTCCTCGAAGACCGCCTCGCCGCCGCCGTCACCCGTGCGATCGGCGAGCGTGCGCTGCTGGTCGACGCCGTGCTCGCCCCCGGCGGCGTCAATCCGGCACTGGTCGATTCGCTCGATGTCGGCGGTCCCTATGGCATGGGCTGGCCCGCGCCGCGCATCGCCGCCGGCCCGGTCCGCATCATCAAGGCCGACGTGGTCGGCAACGGCCACGTCCGCGCCATCGTCGCGGGCGACGACGGCCGCAGTTTCAAGGCGGTCGCCTTCCGCGCCGCCGACAGCGCGTTGGGGCAGGCGCTGCTCGCCGCCGCCCCGCACCGTCGCCTGTGGCTCGCCGGCCGCGCCAAGATCGACGATTGGGGCAGCCGCCCCGCCGCCGAACTGCATCTGGAAGACGCCGCCTGGGCCGATTGACGAAAAGAGGCTTGACCGACGGCCCCGCCTCCCCTAACCGCCCCCAACGCCTTCACGGCCCCTTCGTCTAGCGGTTAGGACGCGGCCCTTTCACGGCTGAAACACGGGTTCGATTCCCGTAGGGGTCACCATTCCAGCGATAAGTCGCGGAGTTTGACGGAAAACGGCGGATATCAACGCTTCATTAGGTGCCCGATGCTACGAAAGGGTGCTACGAATGGGGCGTCGAATGAGTCACTCGCACAAGCGCGCGAACTCGCGAAATGCATGGTTCCGGATGGATGTCCCCAAAGACATTCGTCATCTTGCCGGCAAGACGTCCTGGCAGCATTCCTTGCACACCGCAGAGCCCAACCTCGCCGCACAGCGCCGCGCTGCCTGGAGCGCCCACTACAAGGGCGAGGTGATCCGGCTGCGGATGCTTGCGGCGCATGAGGCACAACAATCCACCGACGCGCTCGTCGATCAGGCCTTCAATAAGCTGGCTCAATTCACCTGCTCGATGGATTTGGCCATCGCCGGCGAATTGCAGAAGCTCGCATCTATCGTCCGGTCGTCGTGGAGCAATGCTCATGCTCGAGCCGTGGAACGGCAGCATCTCGGCGAGGCCTGGACCAGCCTGCTCGACCCGGAACCAGCGTCGATCCTGTCGATCGACGACGATGAGGAGCGCCGCCGGTTCCAAGTGCGCGCCGAAATCCTCGAAAGCAACGCTGCGACCAGCGGTATCGTCTACCAGGAACTCGCTCGCGAGTTACTCTCGCGCGGCGTGTACGAACCGCTGTACTTCGCCATCAGCTACCTGCCCTATCTGGTCCCGGCCATCGATCTCTCCACCAAGGCTGCCTACGACCGCGTCGCGCATGCATATCTAACGCGCTTGGCCGAGCATGCGTTCGGGTCCTGGCCGATCGGCATCCGTGAAGCGCTTCGCCCCGTCGTCACGTCAACTACGAACGGCGTTGCCGCGCCAGCAATAGCGGCGACGCCACCGGCGTTTTCCGCAGCACCACCCTGCCCTACCCCGGCGCATCATCACACGTTGTCCGAAGCCTTCAGTCTCTGGCGTAGGCGCAAGCGGATCACCGGCAAGGACAAGACCGGCGACGAGTTCGCCAAGGCGATCGCGCGCTTCGAGGAACTGACCGGCACCAGCATGGTCGAAGCGATCACGCCAGCGATGGTGCGGACGTTCATCTCGCTGGTCGAGCAACTGCCGTTCCGCCCGAAGAGAGCCGTCAGCGTGCTGCCGCTGAGCGAGCAGATCGCAGTGGGGCATGCAAAAGCGTTGCCGACGCTGTCGCCACCGACCGTCGGCAAGCAGCTAACCGCCCTCCGAGCGATCCTGAGCGTGGCCAAGGATGCAGAGTGGATTACCGGCAATCCAGCGCGAGGCATCTCCGTCGAGGGAGCCGCCTGGGAGGGTGACGAACGCGACCACTTCTCGGATGAGGACATGCAGCGGATCTATGCCTCGCCGCTGATGACCGATCCCGATGCCTGCGACGACACGATGTTCTGGATCCTGTTCTTGGCACCGTTCCATGGCTCGCGCCCAGGCGAGCATTGCAAGCTCAAGCCGAGCGAGATCGTGCAGGACGATGGCGAATGGGTCATGCGGTTCCGCCGCGACCGCCGCATCCGCCCCACCGCTGCCACAAACAATGAAACGCGCCCGCGGCGACAGAAGACACGCAGCTCGGTCCGCGATGTGCCGATCCACTGGATCCTGCTCGAAGCGGGCTTTGTTGATTTCGCACGGCGGCAGCGGGATCGTGGCGCGGAGTGGCTGTTCGACGATCTCGAGGCCGACAAGTATGGCGACCGATACAAGTACCTGTCACGCCGGATCAACGACGCTTTGCGCAAGCTCGGCATCCATGAACCCGATAAGTCCTTTTACTCCACACGCCATACCATGAAGCGTGAGGGGAGGCGGCTCAGGATCGACCACCAAAGCCTCGACCAACTTGCCGGCCATGCTCCGGTGTCGGTGGGGGGCCGCTACGGACAAGGGTCATCCACCGAAACGCTGAAGGCCGACCTCGATCGCCTGGAGTTTCGAAGTGTAGCGTGGGACGACGTCGTAGCCTGTGCCCAGAAACGCCTCATCCGCCTGGGTATCACCAAAGGTGGCGCTTTAATTCAGAACTAATTTTTCAGCCGGCAATTTGGCAGCTTGACCGAGGCTATTGCATCATGCGCACGCTGTCGAGTCACGATGTCTGGATTGGAACGCGCCAGTGAACCAGACTGGCGGCGGCCATTGTGCTCTTGTCGAACAGCACAGTCAGTAACCATGACCCGGCCTGACAAATTGCCCGCGATGACCATGTGAGCGTCGGCAAATGTCGACAGCCCCACGATATGGTTGGCGGCGATGCCGTGGTACATGTGCTTAATGACGAAAAGCGGTGCATGGATCAAGCAACGCTTAATACGCG
The DNA here is from genome assembly GCF_049897245.1 of Sphingomonas sp. DC5200-1. NCBI lineage: Bacteria > Pseudomonadati > Pseudomonadota > Alphaproteobacteria > Sphingomonadales > Sphingomonadaceae > Sphingomonas > Sphingomonas sp. DC5200-1. The sequence goes on along the minus strand of NZ_JAFCVW010000013.1, from coordinate 24,482 downwards.
AAGGCCTCTCCACCGTTTGAAGCCGACAATCCCGATCTGGCAGATGCTGCTCACCTGCGAGCAGGACGTCTCGACGTCGACGACGACGAAATCGGGTGCGTCGATGCCGCCGGCCTGCTCCGTCACGAGACTTCCCGTCACGCCGGTCATCGCGTGTCTGCCAGGCTGCGGAAGGTGATCGACCAGCGCGGTCGTTCCATCGGTGCGATGCTATGCTCCCATTCGTGTCGTGCGGGGCCGGTCATGTGATAGCCACCGCGCGGGTCGAGCGGCACCAATACGCGCTCGAACCCGTCGCTGCGCCGGCGCCGGAAGCGCATGGTGGCAGGCTCGCCGAGCGACAGGCCGACGACATGGCCGTAGATCGGCCGGTCGCGATGCCAGCCGATCCCCGCGCCCGGGTCGTAGCGGATCAGCAGCGCCTGGATCAGCGTTGCCGGTGTCAGGCCGGCGAACCCGGCCGCGCGGTCGCGGATGGGGAGTAGCCAGTCGGGCATCGGCGGGGCGTCCTTGGGACGGCCCACCTCGAAGTCATAGCTCCAGCCGAACGAGGTCGTCAGCCGCTTGCCCGTCCAGCCTTGGAACCGGAACGGCGCCAATTCGGTGGCATCGATCCGCTCGATCAGCAGGCGCTCCTCCTCCACGCTGATCAGCGACGGACGCTGTGCGAGACCCGGCAGTAGCGGCGTGTCGAACAGGTCCAGCATCATGCCGCCGCCTCGACAAAGATCGGCAGTTCGTCGGCGGCATCGGTCGTCACTTCGGCGAAGTTGGACACCGTCACGCCGACCAGCCGGATGCCCTTCTGCGTCGGCAGCACCGATCGGATCAGCGCCAGCGCGGCGGCGTGCAGCGCCTCGCGGCTGGCGACCGCCACGGGCTGGCTGCGGCGCCGGGTGATCTGGTGGAAATCGGCATATTTCACCTTCACCGTCACCGTCCGGCCGAACGCCTGCCGGCGCTCGCACCACGACCACACGTCGTCTGCCATCCTGAGCACGCCCGCCTCGATCTCCGCCGCTTGCGTCAGGTCGCGGTCGAAGGTCGTCTCCGATCCGGACGACTTGCGCACCCGGTTGGGATTGACCGGGCGGTCGTCCTGCCCGCGCGCGATGGCATGATACCATTCGGCGGCGCTGCCGAAATGCTGCTGCAGGAACGCCAGCGACTTCGCCTTGAGGTCGGCGCCCGTCTCAATTCCCAGCCGCTTCATCTTCTCCGCCGTCACCGGCCCGACCCCGTGGAAGCGGCTGACCGGCAGCGTTTCGACCCAGGCGGCGCCCATGTCCGGCGTCACCGCGAACTGTCCGTTGGGCTTGCGATGGTCGGAGGCGAGCTTGGCGAGGAACTTGTTGTACGAAACACCCGCCGACGCGGTCAGCCCGGTTTCGGCGAGAATGTCGGCGCGGATCGCCTTGGCGGTCAGCCAGGCGGTCTCCAGCCCGCGCTTGTTCGCGGTGACGTCGAGATACGCCTCGTCGAGCGACAGTGGCTGGATCAGGTCGGTGTAGCGCGCGAACACCTCATGGATCTGGCGCGATACGTCGCGATAGACCTCGAAGCGCGGCGGGACGAAGACGAGGTCGGGGCAGCAGCGCAACGCCGTGACGGAGGGCAAAGCAGAGCGAACGCCGAACGTGCGCGCCTCGTAGCTGGCCGCCGCCACCACGCCCCGTGCGGCGGCATGACCGACCGCGACCGGCTTGCCGCGCAAGGACGGATCATCGCGCTGCTCCACCGACGCGAAGAAGGCGTCCATGTCGACGTGGATGATCTTGCGCACCGCCATGGCGCCTTCTACCGCAGTCGGAACGGAATGGGAACATCCTGTTGGGGACGCTGGGGAATATGCACCGGCGCGCGCTCCGGCTTGACCATGGGCCCGCCCCGCCCAACCTGTACCCCTGCAGAGGAGAAGCACGATGGTTGAGGCACGGTGGAACGGCGCGGTGATTGCGAGGAGCGACGATACCGTGGTGGTCGAAGGCAACCACTATTTCCCAGCGAATTCGGTCGACCAGTCGGTGCTCCGGTCTAGCGCCACGACGTCGGTCTGCCCGTGGAAGGGCACGGCGCATTACTACAGCCTCGACGTCGATGGTGCGACGAATGCCGACGCCGTCTGGTACTATCCCGACCCGAAGCCAAAGGCTGAGGCAATCCGAGACCGGGTCGCCTTCTGGAAAGGCGTGACGGTCAGCTGACGCCCATCAGCTGCGACGGATATGCCGTCAGCAGCCCCACCGTCTCCTGGACGAGCGCAGTCAGCCAGCGTTGCTGATCCTCGGCCAGCAGGATGACCGGCATCGCCTTCGGGTGCTTGGGCGCGACCAGCGGGTTGGGCTCGGTCGTGCAGAAGGCGTAGACGCGGTCGTGGTCCTGGTCGAACTTCCACAGCCCGGCGAAACACGGCGTCTGCTGATCCGCGACGGTGAACCACCAATTGGTGTCGCCGGGCCCCTGCCGGTCGGCAGCAGCCTTCGGCTCGGCGAAGCGGGTGAAGGGCACGAGGCAGCGGTGCTCGGCCTTGAGCAGCCACGGCTTCCACATGTTGCTCTGCATGTTCCGCGCGTTGGTCCACCAGTCGTAGAGGAAGGGCATCTCGCCCTCCCGCGCCGGTCGCTTGCGCGGTTTGCGGGTCGGAAAGCCCCAGCGCATCGTGCTCAGCACGCGGCTCCCGCCCTCCTGCCGCACGACGAAGCCGGGCTTGCCGGGAGCGGCGTAATCCTTCTCGACCGCCAGGGTGTTGGCCGGGTCCTCGGCGGCGGCCAGCGCGTCGAAATAGCCGCGCGGGTCGACCTTCAGGCTGTAAAGATTGCACATTTCGCCGTTCGATCACGAGCGGTAGCGCGACACAAGCCTCTTCCAGGTCGCAGCGTCGGGATAGGGCAGCGGTTCGCCCGTCGGCGGATCGCGACCCACGGTGATCCGCGGTCGTGCCTTGAGGCCGTCACGAGCCCGGCAGGCCGAGCAGTGCAGCCTTCCGCAGACAGCCGGCAGCGTGTCCTCCCAGCCACGCCGATGAAACAGCCACCACAGCGACACGGCGTCGAGGACGCGGATGTAGCCGCATTCGGGACAGGCGAGCCGCAGCGTCCGCTTGTGCAACGCGCACTGTTCGAGCGTCCGCAGGCGGCGGCCGACATGGTCATAGTCGCTGCCGGACGAGGCATGGCGTGTGCTGGCGACTGGGCCTTCCCCCGCTGTTCGGTTCATCGATTCGGCTCCGCAACGCCTTGACCCTTCATCAAGAAATACGGAACATAAAGCGAACACATGAGTCGCTGCAATGATGTCCGCTGCCCTTCGCCGCCAAGAAGCCGAGGCGCTCCTGCGAGAGTGCAGCGACGCTGCGCGCGTCGACGACACGACCATCCTGCCCTTCGGGATCGAGGCGATGGACGGACGACTGGCGGCAGGAGGCCTCGCCTTGAACGGGCTGCACGAGGTATCGCCTGCAACGTCGACGCTGAGCGACGATGCTGCGGCCACGCTGTTTGCGGTGGGCATCGCGGCGCGCGCCGCAGCCGATCGAAGTCGACGCGTGCTGTGGGCGGTGACCCGCTTCGATCTCTATGCGCCCGGCCTCGAACAGGCGGGGCTCGACCCGGCGACACTGCTGTTTGTCGAGACACGCGAGGACAAGGATGTGCTCGCCGTCATGGAGGACGCCCTGCGCCACGGCGGACTCGCCGCCGTCGTCGGTGAGGTGAAGCGGGCCGACATGGTCGCCAGTCGCCGGCTCCAGCTCGCCGCCATGACGGGTGACACCCCTGCCCTGTTGTCGCGGCGCTGGCGTCGCCAAGCCATCGATCCGCTGACTGAACTTTCCGCCGCCATGACGCGCTGGCGGATCGCCTGTGCGCCGTCCGCCCCCCTCCCCGCGCCGGGCGTCGGCCGGCCGCGCTGGACCGTCGAGCTCGCCCGCCAGCGCGGCGGACCGGGCTTCACCCTCGAACTGGAGGCTTGCGATGCCACGGGTCGCCTCGCTCTACCTGCCGCACCTCGCGATCGAGCGGTTGCGGCGGCGGGAGCGGCCGCGCGCGCTGCCTGACGCGCCCGCGCTGCCGCTGCTGCCGGTCGACGACGACCCCGGCGCCTGTTCGGTGCCGCGGGGCGGCGGCTGGCGGCCGGGCGCGCGCTGGGCGCAGGCGGAGAGCGCGCGCGCCGCGATCGCCGAGGAAGCCGCGGCGCTGCCGCTCCACCAGCAGCCGACGATGCGCGAACTCGGCCGCCGGTCGGAGGCGGCGGAGCATCCGTTCAAGCGGGCAGCGGCGACCGCTGCGGCTCCCCGGCCGGTGGCGGCGGCGGCGATGACCCATGCGGTGCCGCTGATCCTCGCCGAGGCGATCGGCCAGCGGCAGGTGATCGCCGCCGCCTGCCCCGCGGCGCTGGCGCTCGGCCTCGTGCCCGGCATGGCGATCACCCAGGCGCGCGCGCTGGTGCCCGATCTCGACATCCGCCCCGCCGATCCGGCGGCGGACGGGGCGGTGCTCGACGGGCTGACACTCCACGCGGTGCGCCACTGGACCCCGACCGCCGCGCCGAGCGGGGCGGACGGGCTGTGGCTCGACCTGACGGGCGCTGCGCATCTTCATGGCGGCGAGGCGCGCTTCTGTGCGCGGCTGGTCCGCTTCTGCCGGCAGTTCGGCTATACCGCAAGGGTCGCGGTGGCGGGGACTCCGGGCGCGGCGCATGCGCTGGCGCGCTACGGGCACGAGGCGGTGACGCTGGTCCCGGCAGGCGGTGAGGCACAGGCGATCAGCGGGCTGCCGCCCGCGGCGCTGCGCCTGACCCCCGATGCGATCGCCGCGGCGCAGCGGTTCGGCTTCGACCGGATCGCCGACCTGTTGCCGCTGCCACGCGGGCCGCTCGCGCGGCGGCTAGGGCTTGCCAGCGTCACCCGGCTCGATGCGGCGCTCGGCAGGGTGGCGGAGCCGATCGTACCGGTCGTGCCCGAGGAAACGCCGGTCGCGAAGCGCCGCCTACTCGAACCGATCGGCACCGCCGAGGCGATCGAACAGGTGATCGCCGACCTTCTCGCCGACATGATGCTGCTATTGCAGGAACGCGGGCGCGGCGCGCGCACCTTGGTGCTGCTGCTCGAGCGGATCGACGGCAGCGAGCAGCGGCTCGCGATCGGCACCGCGCGGGCGACCCGCGATGCCGTGCATCTCGCCCGCCTCTTCCACCTGCGCATCGAGCGGATCGATCCGGGCGACGGGATCGAGACGATGCGCCTCGCCGCGACCCGCACCGATCCGCTCGGTGCGACCGCGGTCGTGGGCGACCTGACCGGTGAGGCGGCGGTGCCGGATGTCGCGACGCTCGTCGACCAGATCGCCGGCCGGGTCGGCGAGGCGGCGCTATTCACCGCCGCGCCGGTCGAGAGCGACGTGCCCGAACGCGCGGTGCGCCGCGCGCACCCGCTCGCTGCGCCGACCGGCTGGCCGGTCTGGCGGCGGCCGGTGCGGCGGCTCAGCCGGCCCGAGCCGCTGACCGGCGTGCTCGCGCTCCTCCCCGACGCGCCGCCGCGCCGCTTCACCTGGCGGGGCCAAGTCCATGCCGTGGTCGCGGGCGATGGGCCGGAGCGCATCCATGGCGAATGGTGGCGGCGCGACGGCGAGGTCTGGGCGGTGCGCGACTATTTCCGCGTGGAGGACGAGAGCGGTGCGCGCTTCTGGCTATTCCGCCGCGGTGACGGAGTGGACGCCGCCACCGGCGACCTCAGCTGGTATCTCCACGGGCTGTTCGGCTGATGACGACGTATGTCGAGCTTCAGGTGACGAGCCATTTCTCGTTCCTGCGCGGCGCCTCCAGCCCCGACGAACTCTTTGCCGCCGCCGCGCTGCAAGGCCACACCGCGCTCGGCATCGTCGATCGCGGCAGCGTCGCCGGTCTGGTGCGCGCCTGGGAGGCGCAGAAGGCGACGGGCCTGCGGATGATCGCCGGCGCACGGGTCGACCTCGACGACGGCCGCGCGCTGCTGCTCTACCCGACTGACAAGCCCGCCTGGTCGCGGCTGACCCGGCTGCTGACACTGGGCAAGGCGCGCGCCGGCAAGGGCGGCTGCACGCTCGGCTGGAGCGACGTCGTCGCGTGGCGCGAGGGGCTGATTGCGATCCTGCTGCCGGGCGAGGCCGACGCGGTGACCGCAGCGCATCTCGCCGAACTGCGCTCGACCTTCGGCGCGCGTGGCTATTGCGGCCTCGCCTTCCGCCGCCGGCCCGACGATGCGCTGCGGCTCCACGATCTCGCCGCGCTCGCCGGGGCGGCGGGTATCCGCGCGGTGGCGCTCGGCGACATCCTCTACCATGCTCCCGCGGCGCGGCTGTTGCAGGACGTCGTCACCGCGATCCGCGAGAAATGCACGGTCGACACGCTCGGCTACCGGCGCGAGCGGCATGCCGACCGGCACCTCAAATCCCCGGCCGAGATGGAGAGGCGCTTCGCCGCCTTCCCCGATGCGATCGCCGCCACCGCCGCGATCGCGCGCGCCTGCACCTTCGACCTCGGCGAACTCAGCTACCAATATCCGCACGAGCGGGTGGTCGAGGGGCTGACCGCGCAGGGCGCGCTAGAACAGCTGACCGAGACCGCCGCGGCGCGGATGTTCCCCGACGGCCTGCCACAAGCCTATCGCGACCAGATCGCGCACGAGCTGCGGCTGATCGGCGAACTCGGCTACGCCCCCTATTTTCTGACCGTCAACAGCATCGTCGCCGAGAGCCGCAGGCGGGGCATCCTCTGCCAGGGGCGCGGATCGGCCGCCAACAGCTGCGTCTGCTTCGTGCTCGGCATCACCAGCATCGATCCGATCAAGCACGAGCTGCTCTTCGAGCGATTCGTCTCCGGCGAACGCCGCGAACCGCCCGATATCGACGTCGACTTCGAGCATGAGCGACGCGAGGAGATCATCCAGTGGATCTATGATACCTATGGCCGCAACCACGCCGCGCTGACGGCTGTCGTCACCCGCTATCGCGCGCGCGGCGCAGTGCGCGAGGTCGGCAAGGCTTTGGGCCTGCCCGAGGATCTGACCAAGGCGCTCGCCGGCCTCGTCTGGGGCTGGAGCCAGGAGGGCGTCGGCGAGAAGCAGGTCGCGCAGCTGGGCCTCAACATGAACGACCGGCGGCTGCGCCTCGCGCTCGACCTCTCCCGCCAGCTGATCGGCGTGCCGCGCCATCTATCGCAGCATCCCGGCGGCTTCGTGCTGACCCACGATCGGCTCGACGATCTCGTCCCCATCGAGCCCGCCGCGATGGTCGACCGGCAGGTGATCGAATGGGACAAGGACGATATCGATGCCTTGAAGTTCATGAAGGTCGACGTGCTCGGCCTCGGCATGCTTGGCTGCATGAACCGCGCCTTCAACCTGCTCGAGGAGGCCAAGGGCGTGGCGGTCGGCATGGCCGATCTGCAGGACGACGACCCGGACGTCTATGCGATGATCCAGAAGGCCGACACGCTCGGCACCTTCCAGATTGAGTCCAGAGCGCAGATGTCGATGCTGCCGCGCATGAAGCCCGCGCGCTTCTACGACCTCGTCATCGAGGTCGCGATCGTCCGCCCCGGGCCGATCCAGGGCGACATGGTCCACCCGTACCTGCGCCGCCGCGAGGGGCGCGAGAAGCCCGACTATCCGCGTCCCGAGCTACGCGCGGTGCTCGAGAAGACGCTGGGCGTGCCGCTGTTCCAGGAACAGGCGATGAAGGTCGCGATCGTCGGCGCCGGCTTCACCGCGGTCGAGGCCGACCAGCTGCGCCGCGCCATGGCGACCTTCAAGTTCACCGGCGGGGTCAGCCACTTCTACGACAAACTGGTCGAGGGCATGGTCAGCCGGGGCTACCCCCGCGACTTCGCCGAACGGACCTTCAAGCAGATCGAGGGCTTCGGCTCCTACGGCTTTCCCGAGAGCCACGCCGCCTCCTTCGCCAAGATCGCCTACGCCAGCTGCTGGATGAAGCATCATCATCCCGATGTCTTCTGCGCCGCGCTGCTCAACGCGCAGCCGATGGGCTTCTACGCGCCCGCACAGGTCGTGCGCGATGCGCGCGAGCACGGCGTCGAGGTCCGGCCGGCCTGCATCAACGCCAGCCGCTGGGACTGTACGCTGGAACCGACCCGCGGCCGTTATCTCGCGGTGCGGCTGGGCCTGCGGCAGGTGCGCGGCCTCGCCAATGCGCATGGCGCGGCGATCGTCGCGGCGCGGGGGAGCGCGCCCTTCCAGTCGGTCGAAGAGGTCTGGCGGCGTGCGGGCGTGCCGCGCGCGGCGATCGAACGGCTTGCCGAGGCGGATGTCTTTCACACGCTCGGCGAGGACCGCCGGCAGGGCCTGTGGAAGGTGAAGGGGCTGGGCGAGGCACCGCTACCCCTGTTCGCCGCCGCCGATGCCCGCGAAGCCTCGTTCAGCCCGGAGGGACTGGAGCCGGACGTATTCTTGCGCCCGCTGACCGAGGGCCGCGAGGTGGTGGAGGATTACCGCGCGCTACAATTGTCGCTGCGCGCGCACCCCCTCGCCTTCCTGCGGCAGGATCTCACCCGACGCGGCATCGTCCGCTGCGCCGACCTCGCCCACATCAAGGACGGCCGCCATGTCGAGGTCGCCGGGATCATCCTCGTCCGCCAGAAGCCCGGCAGCGCCAAGGGCGTGCTATTCATCACGATCGAGGACGAGACCGGCATCGCGAACGGCATCCTCTGGCCCGACCGGTTCGAGGCGCAGCGCCGCACCGTCATGTCGGCGGCAATGATCGGGATGAAGGGCCGGGTGCAGAAGGAGGGGCAGGTGATCCACGTCATCTGCGACCGGATCATCGACCATGGCCCGCTGCTCGCGCAGGTCGGCCAGATGGACTTTCCGCATGCCACCGGCCGCGGCGACGGCGCGCGCCACGCCGGCAGCCCCGATCGCGGCGATGCCGGCTGGCGGCCGGGCCCCCGCGACAGCTACTGGCCGCCGCACGCCAACGGCGTGGATCCGGAGGCGGCCGTGCGTATCAAATCCCGCGACTTCCATTGATCGCGCATGTCGCGCCACCAGCGGATCATCATCGCCCTGTCCCTCCACATCCTGCGCGCCGCCGCCGCCCGCTCAGGACGGGGCAAGGTCGACACGATCGAGGTCCGCCTCGCCCTGCGCTGCCTGATCGCCCACTGCCCGGAGCGGTGGCCGCTCGACATGTTCTGGAACTCGGCCGGCACCGACCACGACATCGGCCGTGCGCAGGGTTGCACCGCGGCGTTGAACGGCATCAAACGGCAGCTTGGGCTCAACTATACAGAATAGACCCAGTTCCGTTCATTCCGGTGCCCTTGGTGGCTTTCCAGAAGCAGACGCTCGTTCAGGCTCGGACGATACGAGCCGCATAGCAGCCTCGCTTGGCATAATGCGCATGGAGGTACGCGACCTCGGGGTCGGCAAGGAAGCGCACGATCAGCGGCTCGAGCTTGCTGCCATCCTCCAGTTCGGCGTGCAGCATGTGGCCGGCTGCATCGAAGGCCCGCAGCGAGATGGGACGTATGCGGATCACCTCCGGAACCTCATCGACCACATCAAGGGCCTGCTGCGCTCCCTCGCGCACGAAGATGGCATGCCGCGACCGGTAGGGTGTGTCAGCGGGTTGATGCTCGTAGTTGAGAAGGATGGCCGCATCACCGATGTCGACTTCCCAGCTTCGGTCATTCATTCATGTAGACTGGTCCGCTCCCCGTAAGTGACGTATCGAGAGCGCGGAGCGGCGAAAAATGGGACATTCCCGACGTTCGCATCGTACATCTCAAGCGGCAGCTTTTGCCAGAGGCCGACGTTCACCGTGCACTCGACCGATGTCGCAGGACAACGGAAACGGTAACGCTTTCTGTTTAAATTGCCGGTTCTGTTTACAATCGTGTCGAGGTGGCCACTCACCTGCATCACGGGGGAACGTGTCCCGATCGCCGCTACCGAAATGGAACTAAAATCGGGCCCGGCGGCTAGACCCGCCGGTCGCGATGGCGCAGGCTGACGGGCTAGAAGCGGATCGGCGATCACCAACCTTACGCCGCCATCTTCCGAGGATCTCGCATGTTCCGTGGTTTTGAACTTTCCGTGAGCGACAGCTTCTTCAAGGATTTCAAGGATGCGGGCCTATCGCAGCACCACGAGATCAAGCGGCAGGTTGACGGCCGACTAAGCCATTTCCGCGATCAATCGGGCGACTTGCTCTCGAAAGAGATGACGGCCGCTTGGTTTCCCGAGATCGACGCTCAGGTGTTCATTTCGCATGCCCACAAGGACAGCGAACTCGCGCTGGGTCTCTCCGGACATCTTCACAAGCGTTTCGGTCTCAAGTCGTTCGTGGATTCCGCCGTCTGGGGCTATGCGAACGATCTGCTAAGGATACTGGACGATGAGTTTTGCTACAACGACGAGGCGCGATCCTACAACTACCAGAAGCGGAACCGTTCGACCTCTCATGTCCACATGATGCTCTCGGTCGCCCTGTCCCGGATGATCGACCGTTGCGAATGCATCATATTCGTTAACACCCCGCATTCGATATCCTCGCGCGACTACATTCAGGGCGACACGACGGACTCTCCGTGGATCTATTCCGAGATCGCGATGACCCGCCTGATCGAGAAGCGTTCGCCCGAAGCGCATAGACGCACCAAGACAACCGCCGTCACCGAGAGCTACGATGCGGAGCTCAAGGTGCGCTACGACGTCGACCTCGATCACCTGAGCCAAATAAATGGACAGGTCTACAAAAATTGGGAGGATCAAACGAAGGGCATTACCGGTCCCGCTGCGCTCACTCGGCTATACGACTTGGTAGCGCCGGCGAGACCTCGGGCCTGAACGGACACTAGACCAACCTTGCGATCATGATCGCTCCGTCAGACGCCGTGGCAAAATCTCGCCTTCGAACACATCAATCTATGATCGATCATTAGGGGAATAGCGTGGCACGTCGGGTCTTCTTCAGTTTCCACTTCGACCAGGATTACTGGCGAACGCAGCAGGTCAGGAACATCGGCGCGCTCGAGGGGCAACCCCTGTGTACGCCGAACGCCTGGGAGGAGGTCAAGCGCAAGGGCAAGGCATCCATCGAGAAATGGATCGCCGACAACATGTACGGGAAGAGCTGTGTGGTCGTCCTTGTTGGGGCGCAGACCGCAAGCCGCCCCTGGGTGATACACGAGATCATCAAGGCCTGGGACGACAGGAGGGGAGTTCTGGGGATTCGGATCGACAGGCTGCTCGATCGGCACAGTCAGACGTCGGTAGCCGGCGCCAACCCCTTCGACGCGATCACCATCGGCGGCACCAACCGCAAGCTGTCGTCCGTCGCGCCGCTGATCACCCCAAGCGGCAGCGACAGCAGGGCAGTCTACGCCTCGATCTCGAACGGGATAGAGCAGTGGATCGAGAACGCGATTGCCATCCGGGGTCGCAACTGAACGTTTGAGAGAGGCAACGAGATGGCCGGTGCAGCGACAACTGAGCGATTCCTGAAGGACTATACTGAAGCCCTCATCTCAGGAGGTGGCGCCGTGTTCGTCGGCGCCGGCGTGTCCATGGGCGCCGGGTATCCCTCGTGGGCCTCGCTCCTTACGGAGGTCGGCGAGGAACTGGGCGTGAAGTCCGGCGAGCTCCACGACCTGGCCGCGCTTGCACAGTGGAGCATCCAGGAGAACGGATCCGCGACCCGCGTCAGGAACGTCATCAAGGAGCAGATCGGGGTGGAGCGCCCCGTGCCGGCGACCCTCGAGGTCATCGCCCGACTGCCGGCCAAATTCATCTGGACCACGAACTACGACACGCTGGTCGAACGCGCGTTCGGCGGCGTCAACCGGCCGCTGGACACCGTGTCCGGCGCCGCCGATCTCGCCCTCCGCGCGAAGCCGGGGGCGACCCGCCTCTTCAAGATGCATGGCTCGGTCGAGCGACTGGACGACGTCGTCATTTCGACCGACGACTACGAACTCTATCGATCCAAGCGCGGCGCCTTCCTGCCCTTGCTGCAAGCGCACCTCTCCAGCATGTCGATGCTCTTCCTTGGCATCAGCTTCACCGATCCGAACATCCGCCACGTCCTGTCGCTGATCCGGGAGAGCTTCACGTCGGCGCCGCCCGAGCACTTCGCCATCGTACGCCCGCCGCAGCGCGACGACTACGACACGGACGCCGAATTCGAGGCGCGGAGCACCCAGCACAAGCACTGGAGCCGCGACCTGAAGCGCTACGGACTGCTAGTGGTCGAGATCGACAACTATTCCGAGGTGCCCGAACTCCTGCGGCAGGTCGAACGGCGGGTGGCCGCGCGGCGGGTTTGGGTGAGCGGCAGCTGGCCGCCCGAGGTCGGGGACGGGATGGCGAAGGCCTATGGCATCGCCCATGCCATCGGCCGGCTGGTGGGTGATCGCGACCGCGACCTGGTCAGCGGAGCGGGGCTCGTCGTCGGGTCGGCTTCCGTCGCGGGGTTCCTCGACGTGCTCCGATCCGGCGGCGGTTGGGACCTCGAGCGGCGCCTGATCGCCCGCCCATTTCCCCAGCCGATCGCCGGAGGTATGCCCGACAAAGACCAGTGGGTAGCCCTGCGGGCCGAACTTGCCAGGATTGCCGGCATCGTCGTGTTCGTCGGAGGCGTGAAGATCGATCCGGCCACCGGCTCCCCCACGGTCGCGGGTGGCGTGCTCGATGAGTTCGAAGCCGCCAAAGCCGCCGACTGCTTCATGATCCCCATCGCTTCCACAGGTGGCGCGGCCGCCCGGATCTCCGAACTCCTCACCGGGTCCGCAGTGGAGACTTCCGGCCGGGACGCGATGCGCCCGACGGACGATGAGCTCGGGGAGCTCGCACGGGCCGACATAACGGTAGAGGAGGTCGTCAAGCTAGTGGCCGCCATCCTGACCCGCATCGACAAGCGGATCTGATCCAGCATGGCGCTATATGCCTCGCGGGACGATCTGCGGCGCTTCGCGCGGGAGGTCGGTGCGGAGCGGGCCGCCAACCTTCGACGCACGGCGGGATCCCGGTCGCCATCCGGCTCCACCTTCCTCTCGCACTCGAGCAAGGACGACGATCTGGTGGCCGGAGCGATCCTCATCCTCGAAAATCATGGGACCAAGGTGTACGTCGACGAGATCGACCCGGAGATGCCGCCCTACACGAATGCGAATACGGCCGCCCTACTGAAGACGCGCATCCGTGACACGAGCCGCTTCGTCCTTCTCGCGAGCAAGAACAGCAAGGAGAGCAAGTGGGTCCCCTGGGAGCTCGGCATCGCGGATGGCATGAAACCTCGGACCAGCATCGCGCTCTTTCCCGCTTCGGACTCGAACTACGATCAGTCCTGGGCATCCTGGGAATATCTCGGCCTCTACGACCGGATCGCGTATGGCGAACTGGCGGGACATCAGGGAAATGTCTGGATGGTGCTCGACGAGAAGACGAACACCGCCACCGAATTGAGCAAATGGCTCAGAGGCCATTAAAGTTGTCATATATGGACGGCAAACAGCCGCTGGAGGCTTGTAACGGCGCGTTGTCGCGCGACGAGAGGCACGCTTCTCGCGGATGCGGAGAGCTTGACGAACTAGTCGACCATCCCTTCCAAGTGGCGCAGTCCAGCGCCGTTCCTCAACCGGTTGGGCTTTGACCCGAACAATAAGAGGTCGCCGGTTTGCGGCTGACGCAGCGACATGGGTGCGGGGCAGACGGGTTCGCTGCTACTTACGGACGCCAATTGCCGATCGGAGCATCCTCAACTCAAACTCGCGCTCCTCGCGTACTCTGCGCGGCTCGTGCTTGTAGGTCGCGAGGTCGACGACAGGGTACAGCGAAAGGTATTCCTGTCCCGAGTAGCCCTCGTCGCCGTCCACGATCGGTAAAACAAAGACCTGTTCGTCGGGGTGCTGCAAGGCGTCGAAGTAGCCGAGCTCCCATGGGCACCAGCGCGAGAGTGTCGCGGATGGCGAGTGGGCGTAGAAGAGCGTGTCGCATCTGTGCATTTGGTCCCGCAGGCGCGCTGCGGTTTTGCCGTCCACCGCTTTACGGTCGAGGTCGCCGTCGTCGATCCAGTCGACGTAGACTGACAGCTTCATCCGCATGATGAGCTTTCGGGTGCCAACGATCAGGTCGCGGTCGCGGAAGGAGTGAGAAAGGAAGATGTCGTAGCGATCGGCAATTTTTCTGGCCGCCGCCTCCAGGATTTCTTTGTCCGACTTGGAGGTGCGGATCCTTTCCGCACCGGCCGCCGCGCGCACCTGATCTACGGTCAGCATCGACGCGCCCATCCTGCATGGGCGGCCGCTTCTCGATCGAGGCGGAACGGCCACAAGGCAGCATAGCTCGTGGCGAGTGGCGACGACGTCAAAGGTCGCTGACGAAGCGCAGGAGCTCGTCCCCGAGGATGAACGCTGGCGGCCAATAGTCGTCCTCCGCGCTATACTCCATTGCCCTGATGATGTTGGCAGAGACGAGGTATGCTGCGGCCGGATTGAACCGGCGAGGCGGCCACCCGAGCGCGGTTGCCACCTCAGTCGCGTCCGCCTGGTCGGCCTCAAGGTTCAGCAGCGCGACCGCTAGGTTCTGGGCGTCCTTGCTCGGGTCCCATTCCTTGAATTGAGCATCGAACGTCACGAAGAGATCGGGCTTCGGATGAAGGTCCACTTGGCCGCCGTAATAGTCCTGACGTGCTAGCAGTCCGGACCCGGCGAGGTCGAGCACCCCCACCCTCACCGAATTAAGCGGCATGCCCGTGTTCGTGACTAAGTCTGCGAGCGTCGTCTGGGGATCGAATAGCCCCCCGTGCTGGCTGTTATCAACGAACCACTTGGCTACGGCTTGCGCGGGGACGGACCATCCGTTTGTGGTGTCGAAGCTCTGGACGTGCTTCGGTTCATCCCCGAGGGGTGGCTTGGACCGGACGCCGAGGATGTCGTCGGCCAGTTCGCCGATGCCTGCCTCCCCCTCGCCGAGCGATGGTGTCTTCCTAGTCCGCATAAAAGGTGAAAGGGCGTCCAACTCGAGCTCGTGGCGGACGCCCAGGAAACGGGCGGATCCTTCGACAGCGCGCATCAGACCCGCGTCGATCTCCTCCGCGACCCAAGGCCTTGTAATCGACGTGGGCGTCAGCAGGACGAGGAAGTGCGTGCAGTCGCCCAACCCCTCTTCCATGCGTTGTCGTAGGCTGTCGCCTATCCCGATCTCCCAATCGTCGAACCAAACCTCGATGCCGCGGGCGCGCAGACCCTCCGCGATGGGCTTGGCGATCGTCTTATCGTCGGTCGCGTGAGCGAGGTAGACCAGGCGTGTCCCCGCCGCAGGCTCGGTGATCCTCCTCACTTCTCCGTTTCTTAATCCCAAGCGGCCCTCCAGTATTCGGGCGAACGCCGGGGACGCGTCCGCATGGATCGAAAGGCGATCGGTCCCTATCCGTCGCACCATGACCGCGGCGTGCTTGCCGGTCGCCGGGTCGACGATCGCGGCCGCCTTGCCGCGCATGTCATCGGCAATTGCGGACATCGCCACCTCGACTGCGTCATCCTTCAGCCCGTCAAAGAACTGCCGCGACGTAACCGTTCGCCCGTTGCGCTTAAAGGTCATCGTCATCCCGCCAATACAAAGGCAAACGCATTAGGGGTCAACTGCCCATCGGGTTTGCGCGATCTAAACGGCGGGTTCCGGCAAAAAGATGACGCTTACATGCACGATGCTGAACGTCTTGAACTGGTCGACGGCCGCCGCCAGCGAATGTCGGGTCGTGGGACCTTGCCGCCGTCCAAAAGGACAGTGTCGAACGGCAGGTCTCGCTAATAGCCGACGTCCGGTGATTCCCGGACCGGCCATCGATGTGCGACCGTAGATGGGCCGTTAGCCGCTGGCAGCTTTCCGCGACGCGAACGGGGGAACCGACATTTAGCGTTGGCTGGTAGGGCCCGCCATTTGCTGTCGCCGACTGGGTCGGCGATTGGCGCGCCAGCGCGGATACGTCTGATAACTACTGGCCGCAACTCGTACTACGCCAGTGCCGGCTGAAGCCGCCCTGCGCCGCTTCATATCGCCGCTCGGCCTCGCGGACACTTCGCCCTACAAGTTAGGGCTTGAGCGGACTCCGGTCACCCTGCCAACGGTGCCGAGCACGTCGATGTTTCCCATGCTCGCGTTGACGGCCAAGGCGCGTTAAATTTGCGCCATGGCTGTCGATCCTGATCAGATAAGAGCTCTTGTCGAGCAACCTGTCGAGGCCCTGCAGGTCGAACTAAAGACGTGGCTCGATCCGCGTACCGAGGACGGAATTGCGAAACTGGTGAAGGCGATGTTCGCAATTCGAAATCGCAATGGCGGCTTCCTGCTGATTGGATTCGACAATGCGACGAGGGCGCCCGATCCCTACGCCTTCGATCAGCCCGTCGAGACGCTGTTCCATATCGATACCTTGCAGGGTCTGGTCTCGCGGTACGTCAACCCCTCATTCGAGATCGAGATCGCGTTTGCTGATCGCGACGGCCAAGTCTACCCGGTAATCTTCATTCCCGAAGGCGTGCAGGTGCCTGCGGTCGTGAGGCGGGATTTGATCGGCCAAGGTGGCAAGAAACTGCTCGCTGAAGGAGATCTCTATTTCCGCACGTTCAACTCAAACGGCACAGCCAGCAGCGCGCGCATTCTGCCGCTCGACTACGCCGACCTGCTCGATGTTTGCTTCGAAAACCGCGAGGCTGATATCGGGCGATTCTTCCGGCGCCATCTGGCGGGTGTCGGGTCGGCCGCGACCCTGTCGTCAGCGCTTAGAATAGAAAGCGAGGAGAGCAAGCTCCGCGAGCGTGCGTTCGCCATATTGGAGTCCGGTACCGCCGTTGCCGGTACAGCAATCGCTGAGCGCGCGACACCAGAGCAGCGCAAGCGCATCGACAATGCGCTGACGATGCATGTCGGACTGGCTTTCGATCCGCCACGGCCCGACGCCCTACCGACACAGGAATTTCTGAACAAGGTTTCGTCGAGCAATCCCAACTACTCCGGGTGGCCGGTTTGGCTCGACAGCCGCGGGTTCACCGAAAAGCTGGATCGCCCGTACGTGGCCAGCGGCATGTGGGAAGCGCTGATCGTCGATCTCGACGGTGGGTGGTCAGAGCACGTCGATTTTCTCCGCTTAGACCCGCGCGGTGACTTCTACTTGCACCGTGTGATGCAGGACGACCTCACCGAGAAGGTCGCGCCGGGTACTGCGCTTGATGTTATTTTGATGATCTATCGCGTCGCGGAAGTGCTGGCGGTAGGCACGATCCTCGGCCGAAGCCTGGGATGGGAGGCGCAGAAAGAAGCGGGATTTGCTTTTTCTTGGACCGGCCTCAAGGATCGGGCATTGCGACCCTGGGTGAACGCCTTTCGCTCAGTCGGACGAAGCGGCAGCACCTCGCGCAGCTCATCGGCGGAAGCCTACGTCACTGTTCCACTTGAAACACCCGGCGCGGCGCTGGCGCCCTATGTGAGCGCCGCTGTCGCCCCGCTCTTTTCGGTCTTTGAGGGTTACGAGCCTTCAGCCGAGTTGGTCGAGACGAGCGTCCGCAAGCTGATCGAACGCAAGATGGACGGTTAAAGCGCGATCAGCCTCCGGCACGGGGCAGGTGACCCACCGCCGGTGGGAGCTGCCTCAAAAGATCGTTGTTCATCGAGGCCGCTATCGCCCGACCACTCCTATGCGAAGAAGCTGTCAGGCAACGGGAGTTGATTGGGAGGCTGAAGCTGACGATTCGCCGCCTTCGCAAATAGCCGCAACCAGCGCTCTTCGAACAGACCTTCGTCCTCACCATCAATCGTCCAAGGTCCGCACGCAACTTGATGGCGGCCAATGACATTCGAGAGTGCAACAGCGAATTCTTGGCTTAGTGGATTCAGAGCAATCGGCTGTTCGTGCATCGGTTTGGCGGAGAAAACCTCCATGAACGACAACTCACGCCAGCGGTAGTCACTATCGCCGGGCATGGTTGCGAATGCTAGCGTGGTGCTGAAGCTATAGTCGCTGGGCCGATACGAACTTGGGCCACCGAGGTCGCATTTTAACGTCAGATAGGCGTTTGCCACTACGTCCCAGCCGTGATCGTAGGGATTGTCCCCACCTGCATATAGCTGCGTACGGCCGTAGGCTGTTGTGCTACCTTCGCCCAACGTTAGGTGAGCCGGCCCAAGCCGAACGCTTCGCGGTTCGCGCCGGACGTTTTCAGCACTCGCAGCAATCACGTCGAACAGCCGCCCTATAATGCCGTCTAACTCGGCTAGCCCTTCACGTTCTAGCTCTTGGCGCTGAGCGGCGGCTGTTTCCTTCGCCTTTCGTTCAGATTCGGCAGCAGCTTCCTGCTGAGAAACGGCATTCCCCGCAGCCGCAAGCGCGGCGCGACCGGTCGAAGCCACGCCAGCAGCAAGCGTTTCAAGCACAGTCTTGCAGCGCTCCAACGATGGTCGAGCGACCGGCGACTTTCTCAACATTGTGGCAATCAAGCCGGCGAGGCGGGGGTCAACGCCCGATAAAGCCGGAGCTGGCTGATGCAAATGTGACTCGCGGATCGTATCCAAGTCAGCAACGAACGGAGCCTGACCGGCCAACATGGCGTAATACATGCAACCAAGCGCGTAAACGTCGGTGGCATTTGTTGGACGTTCGCCTCGCCACTGTTCGGGGGCTGCATAAGCTGGCGTGAGGGACGACCTTAAACTCTCAAGAGACGTGGCATCTTCTACGAACTTGGCGATGCCGAAATCAGCTATCTTCCATCGGTCTTCGTGCCAGAGAACGTTACCCGGCTTCAGATCGCGATGAACAATGTCTTTGACTTCCAACAAGGCCTTAATGACACTGAGCGCAGCGGACTTGGCAGCGTCATAAGAAAGTGGACCGGTGGTGTTCAAAAGGTCCTGAACGCTATGGTCGCACACTGGCATCACCAGATAATAGCGATCACTCTCGGCATCCTGGCCATAATCAAAGATGGGGACAATGTGAGCATGATCCCGTTCCGCTAGTGCGGACCCGATGGCCATTTCGCGGTGTGAAGCCGCACCGGCTGAAATTTTGAGCCTTTTTACCGCGACCCGTCTCCCATCGCCCTCACCACGAAACACTTCACCAAATCCACCTGGCGGTCCAAGTTGGTCAGTTTCACTGAAAGTCCATTGACCCTTTTCTAGTCGGATCGTCGGCACAAAAACCCCCGAAATTGCGCTGCAATGATTGGCGAGTGTGGTTTAGAACGCCTAGCGAACATCCAGCATGCTTATCAACTCGAATGAACCGCCAATCTCGCGAATATGGGCTGGTAATAAATCGAGATCACCAAATGAAGCGGCGTTGGGAACGCGAAGGGCGGCGCGAACGGGGCCCGATCGACGACGATGCCGGGGGCGCCGCCAAGACTGACGGCGCGGCCTGAGCTCGGGCTAGTCCTTGGCCTCGCGCGCGACCTTGCGATCGATGTCCTCACGCCGGCGTTCAAGCGTGCGCTTCGCCTCGATCCCGAATTCGGGCGGCAGGCGCTCGAGCAACGGCCGGATGTCGAGGGTATCGCCTGTCTTAATCAGGAGATGCGGATCGACCAGCTCGACCAACGCGCTGAGGCAAGCCCATTGCGCGGGCTTGGCGAGCCCCGGGATGACGGCCATCAACTCGACTGCGGCTGCCCCGGCGGCGCGGCGGTGGAACGCGGCGAGCGCGGCCTCCTCGACCTCGCGGACCGGGTCGGCAGCGAGGTCCGCCAGCCACGGCAATTGCCATCGGTGCGGCAGCCAGCCCGCGATCTCAGCCGCCATCTGCCGGGTCGCCTCGTCGCTCGCCCGGCTCATCCCCACGAGTGCCGGGGCGAGCCGTGCGCGCGAGACGTTCCAGCGCAAGGTCCGGGCGATTGCGAGGCGCCGCGACAAGGGAGCGCCGACATAAGCGGTGACCAGTTCGGTAAGGCCTTCGCGCGCGTTGGTCTCGATCAGTAGCCGGGCGGCTTCCTGCTGACCCGATTTTGCGAACAGCCGGCGCGCCGCTTGGAATATCCCAGGCGTTCCCTGTTGGGCTACAAGCCGGACCGCGCCAGCGACCGCGTCGAGATCGCGCGCACCGGTCCCGAACGCAAGCTGGACCAGCTCCTCCGAAGCGAGCGCATCGCCGTGGCGGGCGAGCGCGTCGAGCACCTCGGCGTCAAGCCGGCCCATATGGAACCGCCGGTCGCGATGGCGGTCGAGAAACGAGATCGCCGCGGTGCGGCTGTCGGCATGATCAAGCAGCGTCATCGCGACCTGCACGCTGCGCCATCGATCCATGCCGCGACCCTCGAGCCAGCACACGGCGAGCGCGCGCCCACCCGCGTCGCCATGTAACGCATGATGCAGCGCCGCGATTTCGCCGGCGTCGTCCTCCCCGTCAGAAAGCGGTGCAAGCTTGGCGCGCAACGCCGGCTCGTAATGGCCGTGATGGAAATGCAGCATCATAAGCCGGCGCGCGAGCGCGTCACCTCGTGCCGCCACCGCGATCAGCGGCGCGGTCAGGTCGAGCGCCGTCTGCGGCGGCAGGAAATGCGAGAGGTCGACGGCCTCGATATGGGCCTGCGGGTCAGAGGTCGCGACCCGCGCGCGGATCGCCGTCACGAGCGTTTCGTCCTCCCCGGCATGGCCCTGCCGGATGTCGACAGCATGGGTGTAGACCGGACTTCTCGCCCCGATCAGGCGGGCGATGCCGCTGTCGCCGCGATGCGCCGCCAGCGCCTGCATGAGATGATAGGGCCGATCGTCGTTGGGATCGGTCGCGTTTGACAGCCGGTCGAGCGCGGCGCCTACCGCGGGCGAGGTCGTCCACAAGGCGTGGCCGAGCCCGTAGTCGCGCGTCGTCTTACCCGGGCTGTCGATCTGGGCGACGGTCAGCCGGTCGAACCCCTCGCCAGCCATGACCGCCAGCAGCCGCGCGACCATCTCCCCGTCCCGGTCCACCACCCGTGAGCTGTTCGGCGGCCGCCCAACGGCGAGCTGGGCCAAAGCCGCCTCAAGGGCCGTGCCGCGCCGTGCGGCGATCCGATCGAGCGCCGCAGCGGTGCGTAGCGACGAGAGCGTCGACAACAGGCGCCAACTGCCGCGCAGCGGATCGTCGGTGTCGGTTGCGGGCGCCTCGAGCCGCGCGGCGAGTGCGTCGAGCAACAGGTCGGCAGTTTCTTCGTCGATCAGCTCGGGGTGGCGCTGGTAGATCGAGGCCAGTCCGTTGATGCTCATGGCCGGGTCGCCGCGGCCGGCGCGCTCGCGCAGCGCCGCGCCGAGCCGCCCGCGCGCGCGGTAGTGCAGCCCGGGCACCCACCAGCCGTCCGCACCGATCTCGTCAAACGCACTTTCATCGCCGCGGTCGGCGTGAAGCAAGGCGAGCGCGCGCTCGGGATCGAGCCGAGCTATCGCATCGAAGGTCGCTGCCCCGAACAGCATGTCCGCTCCCTCCGGCGCAGGCAGGACGAGGCGCGGCAGGTCGGCCGGGTCGGCGAAGGTCCGCACCGCTTGCGGCAGGACCCGCGCGGTCGGGCGGATGACGGCGAACAGGTGCCTGCGCCGCGCCCGCCAGATCGGGAAGGCCGCGGCACGGTCGAGTTCGCGTAGCGCCCACAACAATTGCTCGGCCTCGAGGTTTTCGGTGGTCGCCGCGATCTTCCGGTCGAGCCAGGCCGGATCGGCCGCCGCGGCGCGCGCGAACGCCGCGGTCGAGCGCTCCTTGTCGTGGATGCGATCCATCCGGATGTCGGGGTCCGCCTCGTCGAGCGCGGCGGCACGGGCGACGTTCAGCGCGTGGAGCTGTTCAAGCAACGCGGGCGCAGCGACCTTACCGAGCACCCGTAAGGCGATCTCGGCAATCGCGGGATCGTTGTTCTGAAACATCTCGACGGCGGCGGTGCGCACATCGTCCGAGGCGACGTCGGCCGCCTTGCGCAAGCCCAGCGCGACCCAGGCCGGCCAAAGCGCCTCGCGATCGCCGCCCATACCGCTTTCGGCGAGCGCGCGGAGCAAAGGCACCGCGCGCTCGCCGAGTGTCGGCAGGGTTCGGCAGAAGAAGCGGTGGTCGTGCGACTCGAATTCGGGGTCACGCATGTAGCCGAGCAGCAATTCGGCGACGCGTGCCGCCGGCCAGCGCGCGGGTTCGAGCAACAGCCACAAAAGGTCCATCAGCACATAGCCGAACCGCGCACCGATCTTCACCCCGGCAACTGTCACCAGATCTTGGACTTGGCGCAGCAGGTCGAGCAGCTGGGTGGAATCG
The DNA here is from genome assembly GCF_049897245.1 of Sphingomonas sp. DC5200-1. NCBI lineage: Bacteria > Pseudomonadati > Pseudomonadota > Alphaproteobacteria > Sphingomonadales > Sphingomonadaceae > Sphingomonas > Sphingomonas sp. DC5200-1. The sequence goes on along the minus strand of NZ_JAFCVW010000013.1, from coordinate 2,223 downwards.
AGGTCGCGGTCGCGCGCGGTATCGGCGAGGTGGCGCGCCATCGTCCAGTTGAGCAGCCGGTCGTGGGTCATCGCTAGTCGGCGATCGCCGTCGAGTTCGACCAGCCCGCGCAGCACCAGCCGCTCGACCGCGTCGAAATCGAGCGTGCGCACGAACGCCGAAGGCGGCCAGGGATAGGTCGGCGGCGCGGCAAGCATGTCGCCGACCAAAAGCTGGAGCTGGTCGAGGTCGAACGTCTCGGCCAAGGACGCCGGCCGTTCGCTCGCGACATGGCTCCAGAAGCTCTGCATCAGTTGATATTCGGTCTCCTCGTTGAGCACTAGGCCATGCGGGAGCTGGCAATAGAGGCTCGCCAGTACGGGTTTGTGCAGGAGCGAGAAGACATCGTCGGGGACGTGCGAATGATCAATACGATGCTTTTCGAGATGTGCAATCAGCTCAGGCGTGGTGAACTCGGGTACGTCGATCATGTGCGGCGCGGCGAACGATGTGCGCAGCCATTCGGCGGTGGCGGGCTGCGCGGAAATGACGAGGTCGATACCGAGCCGGTCCCAGCCGTCCTCGATCACCCGGCCAGCAAGCGCGGGATCGTTGAGATCGTCGAGGAAGACGGTGAGCCAGACGCCGCGCTCGTCGCCGAGCGCCGCCCGGAGACGGTCGGCGATCGAGCGCAAGGGCGCCGCCGCGGTATAAACCGGGTTCCACACCAGCGAAGCGATCGCCTCCCGCAGGCGATCGACGTCGGCGGTCGCGCGCAGTAGCACGACGGGGCGGCCCGCCTCGGCCATCCGCAGCGCGGTCGCGCATAGCCGCCAGCTCTTACCCAGACCGGACTCGCCACGCAGTACCGTCACCGACCGGGTCGGCGCGGTAAGCGGTCGGCGCACGTCACGCGCGGGGTCGTAGCGGAACCGCGGGAACGCGCCTATGAGCTCGTCGCGCAACTTCGCCGCCAGTCGCCCGGCATGGACCAGCCGGCGGGGGTCGAGCTGGGCTGCCCGCAGGAACTCAGACGTACGCAGCGTGGCGCCGCGGCCGCCGAGCCGGACCAGCTCGCCGACCAGCTGCGCACGTTTGGCGGCGACGTCCTCGACATTCTCGACCATGATCTGCAAGGGCCGCGCAATCGCCTCGTCGAGATCGCCTTCGCTACGCCGCACGATCGTCAGTGCACAAAGCAACGCCGCCAGCCGCGGGTCTTCTGGGCCGGATATATCGAGCGCCTCGAGCACCGAGTCGAGCACCGCCTCCCCGCTCAACTTGCGGCCGCCCCGCCCTAGCCGAAACGGCTCGTTATTGGTGAGCTCATTGGCCGCCCGTGCCCGATACCATTGCAGGAAGCGGCGGAAATCCTCGCAGCCGGCGTCATTGTCGGTCAGGAACTGGTAGGCGTCGTCCGTGCCCGGCCGCACCGCCTTGAAGAGATCGGGCAGCACGTCGGCGATGATCGCGCCGAGCGTCCAGTGGCGGTGCGCCGCGCGACGCTTGACCTGCACGACGGTCCGGTGCGGCTTCAGCACCGTATAGTCGCCACCCTCGAATGGCTCGACCTGCAGCTCGATCGTCGCCGCCTCCTCATCGGCGGTGAGCGTGGTCACAACAGCGTCGAGGCCATCGGCGAGGCTCGCCAGCAACTGGTATAAAATACCGGAAAGATTGATTTGGCCGCCGGTCGGCGACGTAGATTTAATCACTATAATCGTTCCGAAATCGCCGTTGCGCTTACGGCAATTTATGGTGGTTAGTCACTAATCGGAAGCGCAGCTAGAGATTCAACGGGATGGCTGTGGTTTACAGCCTTTGCGCGGTCGAGCTTGCCGGCGCGACCCAAACAAGCGGCGGCATTCAGGATCGGCTGTCAGCACCCCGAACGTCCGATAAAAGGGCACCTTGCTGACATTCCGCTTCGGAACTACCGTTTGGCCGCTTTTGTCCAGAGCAGACGTTCCTGTCGGTTGATGTGAATGACCGGGTTTGGTCGGGATCTGCCGCTCTTCCCTTCTTTCCTGGCGACCAAGTGCAGACGTTGACAGTCCCATTTTCGCAGGTTCAGTTTCTGCCATTCGATCATCCCACGATGGCGCGGCTTCCTGGTACCACAACCGCTCGAGACTGTTGAAAAACGCGTGCTTGCGACGACGAGGAAGGCGTGATTCACTCCTGCCAGGCGGCGGGAGTATGGACATGATGGGTCGGCAGGTGGCGCAAGGCGCGCTGTTCTAC
>NZ_JAFCVW010000012.1:0-81560 GCF_049897245.1 Sphingomonas sp. DC5200-1 | reverse complement strand
ACGCCCGCCCTACGCCGCAACCAGCGCGAACGGTGCGCCCGTCATACCCGTCACGCTGCTCGACGAAGGGGGTCCCTTTTGCACGCCGATAGGGGGTCCTTTTTGGACGCCGATTGACAGGTTGAGCCCTCACACAGTCGATCAGCACATCAAATCGGCGCGAGGCAAACTGGGTGGGATGGGCCGCTACGTCGCGGCAGATCTGCTCAGGGAAGCCGAGGGACTGCATCCCCCGTCCGTGGGGAACCAGTCACAGGGGATGGCTGATCCAGCGGCCGTGGTCCCATCCGTTGACCCCGCCGACGCAGTGGCGGAGCGCTCGATCGTCACGGCAACTGCCGAGCCGCTCGTTAACTTATCCGCCCGCGCTGCATCGGAACAGGTCGATCTTCTCGACGAATGGCTGCGGCAAAGGACGGCGTTGTCTCGACTGGTTCTGGTACTGGTGGCAACTTTCCTGATGCTTCTGCTGATCGTGTCGGCGCCGCTTTTGGCGGCGCAGATGGGGCGGATCGGCCAGGTCCTCTATCGATAGGAACTGACCGATGAAGAGCATGAAACACGTTGCCGACACCGTTGCCGCCGCGATCAATCCAGCAGAAATATCCGCCGACGCCGCGGCCCTCGATGTCGCCCGCACACTCGTCGTCGTCCTGGAAGCCCGCCAGCAGCTTGGCCTTCCCATAGGATCCGGGATGCCGGCGATCGATCGCCTCGCGAGGGCTGTCGCGCTGTCTGTAGAGGTACGACAGGAACTTGTCCGCGCGCACCGGCAGATCGACATGGTCGGCCGCGACATTGGTGTGAAAATGGAAGAGTTCGGCAAAGACGTACCGCCCACGGCACAATCCGATACACCCGTGATGGCGGGAGCTTGATCCGGGGCGAGCCGCATGGCTGAAACAGTCCATGTGGCTCGCGGTCTACCTGTTCTGGCTATTCCTGCTCGGGGTGGCGTTTAGCGCATTTCGCTGGGGCGGTCGGGACGAGCGATGTGTTGCTACGGCCTATGTCGCCGCGACGATCGCGACGCTCCTACTCCGGCTTCCCGGCCAGTATGCCTCGCTCAACATAGGCGTAGCCACGGTCGATGTCGGGCTCTTGGTGGTGCTTCTATGTCTCGTTACTCGAACAGCGCGATGGTGGTTGGTTTTGTCCGCCGCCCTTCAACTCGTCACCGTGCTGGGGCATGTCGCGATGTTCGACGGTGGGACCCGCGCTTTCGACTATTTCATGACCGTTGTGTCCTCGAGCTACCCGGCCGTTCTGCTCTTGGCTTATGCCACATTGCGTCATGTATTCAGGCGGGATGCTTGATAGCGGATCGCGAGCGGGCCGAATTGAAGCAAATACTGGCTGAGACAGAAGCGCGGATTGTGTCGGTCGGACGCTCAACCATCATCCGCTTGCTCAACGCACTGGATGCGCTCGAAGACAAAATCTAGGTGCAGGCGATGCCTATATCCATGCCTTCCTTCACCTGCGACGTCGTTCGCGTCCACGACGGGGATGGCCCCTGTGGTGCCGATCGGGCGAGAAGATTCGCGTTGCCGGCATCCAGGCGCCGGACTTCGAAAGCGCTGAGCCTTGCCGCCGGCCCGATGCGCGCCGCGCGCATTATACCTGTGATAACCACGCCGCTGTCCGAAGCCAGCGAATCATGTCGGCATTGACGCTCGGAAAGCGCATTTCCTGTCAGCCAGTTGGAACGAGCTACAAGCGCATCGTCGCGCGCTGCACGTTGCCAGATGGGCGGTCACTTTCGTGCGCGGCCATCGCGGCCAGCACCGCGGTTCGCTGGGATCGGTACTGGCGTCAGTACGGGATGGGCGAGTGTCGATAATGGCGCGGCGCTAATCTCCTTTCTGAAAGGTCAGAGACAATTGCGCGGTACGCAAGCCCGGGCGTATCCTCTGTCAATGAGCGTTTCACTCACCGAACCTGGAGGCGATCCCCGATGAGGGGGAGTGAGCCGGAGGATAGGCCAATTCTAGGGCTGCCGGTGGAGCTGCCGGGTTCTGTACGCCGCGGCACCGAAGGGTTAGCTGGGGTCGATGTAACCGACGTTCGCATCCACAGTGATAGCGCAAGACGGTCGGCTTTTGATGCGCGCGATAGCCGGTCTGACGGCTCACCTCCGCCCCTCCGAGGTGAGGCCGTTCATGCAGCAACTGAGAATTGGCACGTCGTGCAACAGAAAAAGGGCCGGTAAGGCTGCGGGGTCGCTTGCTGCTCGCCTCTGACCAAATTCCCCAGAAGCACTTGCCCATTGTATGGAAGGGGCTGGTTTGAGCGGTGACTCCCTGAAAGCGCCAGCAACAGGTTGAGGCTGCGGATGAACCCGTTGATATTCCGCCACCTCGTGGCAGAGCTGCTCGCCTTTGATAGGCCTTAAGCCAATGTCGGCCGAAGTCGTGAGGATCGCCTCAACACGTGGATGGAACCGCATGGCCGTCCTTGCGCTCATGCACCGAGATGGGGAAGACCAACATAGAGCAAGCCGATCGTTCGATCGCTGATGCAGCCGCACCATTAACGGACACGACGCCCGTCAAAGTCGCGGGCTGGCTCAGCGAGGTAGCTGATCAGCCTCAGCTAATCACGCTCTGCACGGCAATTATCGTGACCGGCGTCGTCAGCGGCGACAAGCGCTTGGCAGCCGCGGGCGGCAAGATGCTCGCCGCCGAGCTTTTGGCGACGGCCATGAAGGACGCGATCAAACATCGCGTCGATCGGACGCGTCCTGAAGCTGTCGAGGAGGGAAAGCCCTACGTCCTGAAGCCGGGAGACAGCCGCGAGAGTGATCGCAACAGTTTCCCCTCAGGGCATACGGCCGGTGCGGTCGCCGTGGCTTCGGTAATCGCAAGCGCCTACCCGTCTACTCGCGTTCCAGCCTGTGCTGCCGCTGCGGGTATCGCCGTAATCCAGATACCGCGTTCCAAACACTATGCGAGCGACTTAATGGTTGGCAGTGTGATCGGCGCAGTCGCTGGCTATGTGGCCAATGCGATAGGCCGGCGCCGTTCGGGGCGAGCAGCCTGACCCCGTCTGCTATCGCGCGACCATCGGCAATCCCCAAAGGTCCAACCGTAGCGGCGTTTGTCATCAGGGAGGTTCGCCATTGACCAGTCGCTGAAAGGTCGATCGGCAACAGTTTCGTCGTACACGAAGCGGATTCAGTTGTGAAGCTCATCCGCCATGATCCGTTTAAGCGCCGTGCCGACGCTAATGGGCGGACCTTCGAGCGATCTTAACGATTGCTTGGGGAAGGCGGCCGTAGCGGCTTGACCATGACGACACTCCGCCAAATCGAGCTCGTGCAGGACAGCTTTGCCCTCGTGCTACCTGTGACAGCCCAGGCCGCGGCGGAGTTTTACCGACGGCTTTTCATCATCGCGCCTGATACGAAACCTCTGTTTCATAGCGATATGGAAGAGCAGGGACGTAAGCTGTTCCTGACCCTGGCGACCGTCGTCGATGCGCTTGATCGGTTGGAGGATGTTCTGCCGGTGGCAACCGACCTAGCCGTCCGTCACGTCACCTACGGCGCCAAGATCCGGCACTACGACGCGGTCGGAACGGCGCTGATAGAAACGCTTCGAGCATTGCTCGGTGCTCACTTCGATGAGGAGACCGAGGCGGCATGGGGATGCGCGTACGGCTTGCTATCGGGAGCTATGATCGCGGCGGCCGAGGCTGTCGTGGCGCAGCCCGTGCCGGCGTGACATTTTCCTCAACACCCGTGCCGCACCAACCAGCTTCAGACGATGCGCTGGTATCGGACGAACCGCCGCAATCGCCCACGATGGCTTCGCTCGACCAACAAGCCGTGTCGTATGTGGCACGCGCCCAGATGATGGTAGATCGCGCCAGAAAGCTCGTCATTGCCGATCGGGTAGATACGATCGATCTACTCGCCAATCGCCGGCAGTGTTTGGGCGAGCATTTCAAGCTGTATCAGGTGTTCAAACACACAAACATCTTCAATCCAATTGTCGAGTTCGGCGCGGGTTCGAGCAAGATCGTCGCGCGGTCCATGAAGATGGACTGCCTCGAACTTGGGGAGACCTACCGGGCTTACGTCGATCGCTGGCTGAGGCTGAAGCCGCAGGAATGGCGCAGCTATCAGCGCGATATGCTGGCCATCGCGGAGGTTATTTCGACTCATCTCGCGACGGAGCTGACGTCCATGAAGCAGCTCCTGACCATTTCGCAATTTTATCGCCGCTGACAGGTTCGCCAGAATACCGTCTGCCTACCGATCGCCAAAACATATCAGGCCAGGGCGATTGCAGACGTCTGCAACGCCGCCGCGTACAATGCCTCGTTTTCGATAGCCATTCGGGCACGAAGACGCGGCAGCATCAACTCGGTAGCGTAGGCAAAATCCTTGCGGCCGGCAGTGATGGCATGTTCGTCCCAGGTTTGCAGATACATGATCCAGTCTGCCTGAAGCTTCCTAAAGTCGGCCATCCCGCGGCCCCAGGCGGCTTGCCAAGGGCCACCGAGCCGGTCTGGATCGACCTCAGCCAATGCTCGGCACTCATTCTGCATATGCGATCGGACCAGGCGTGCGAGCTCGGCAAGGTGGGATAGCATGACGCTCGGCGTTTCATGCGCGAGGCTTGAAAGCAAGCGATCGGCGATGAGAGCGATGTCGTCGTGCTCGCTTATCAATTGCTTGTAACTTAGTCTCATGATCGCTCCAATCGGCGCGGCGCCTAGCAGCGAGACTGACATAGGTTAAGCCCGCAGTCCTGACCTGACGATTACGGCAACCAAGTGCCTTTTTTTGTTAAGGTATTGTAGCGGCACAATTGCATTCAGCATGCCGTTGGGGTAAATCGTGAACATCCCTTCTTGGGCGCCGCTGCATAAGCAGCCCGCGACGAGCTAATTGGACTGGCCTCCTGGCTGCCCTCGTCCCCAACGCAGAGACATGCGTCTCAGGCGAAGTCCTGCGGTATGACACCAAGATGAACCGCGCATGGCATTGATTTTCGCTAGCTTTTGACAAAGCGTTAGGATGTCGCAGCTAGGCGATGAAGCATGCTTCGCCTGATCGGCCAACTCAATGAATTGTATGCTTTAACCTTCGAACGGGCAGAAGACCTCCAACGCGTCTGTTGGTCGGCCGCTCCAAGCTCGGCAGATTTGAGTAGCGCACGGCTTGGGCTCATGTCGGCTAGCTCGAAGCGGTCGAAGTTTTTGCGAGAGAGGGTCTATCCGGTGCTCATGGCGAGTTCGGCTGCGAAAATACGTGAATTGGACAAGGACCTAAGCGACAAGCGGGTGAAGACGAGCGAGCATATCACGCGCTGGTCGCTCGTCGCCATTCAGGCAGATTGGCCTGGCTATCGGACTGCTGTCGATCGAATCCTGAAAGGGGTCGAGAGCCGGATCGCCATGGAAAAGGCGATCATACTGCCTGCCTTGTACGCCATCGATAAGGCGCAGGCCGGCCGTTTGGATGGCGTAGCATGAAGACGTACTACACGATCGCCTTTGATGAAGCGCAAAGCCTGCTGATGATAACCACCTTCGGCTTTTGGTCGCTGCCGACCACGGTGGCGTTCTCGACCGAACTGTTAGCACGTGGGACTGCGCTTCGTATCAAGCACGGGAGGTTCTGCACCTTGGCGGATCTGAGGCAGGCAGCGATTCAGCCCGCACCTGTGGTTGACGCTTTGGCAGCCATGGTTCCGAAGGCGTTGAAGCTGACCTCGGCGCCTATCGCTGCCGTTGCGGCATCGACTCTCGCCAAGATGCAAACCGAGCGGTATCTCGTCGGGCCGAACTGCCGGACGTTTCTGGATTGCGACGAAGCCAAGCGCTGGCTCAACGATCCAGTCGGAATGACAGCCTAAGCGCCGCGACATAGGCGTTGCGAAACCCAATCGGGGTGCGGCTACATTAGGCTTGCGCACCATGATGCTGAAACGCGCAGCAATCGCTGGGGGTCACACCCCGTGTCAGCCGCTGCCTAATCAATCAAAAAGACCATGACGCAAACTGGCGCATTGCCCGCGGCGGGCCGGAGGCGCCTGTCCCGGCCTATCGCCGGACGCTCGCCGCGCAGAAACCGCGGTGCTTACCGGTAGATTGCCAAGCGACGAATGGAGACGACGGCCCCCAACAAATATATGCACACACCCTACGCAAGCTTTGCTTGCCCATTCTCCTTCAAGTTCAGTGCTTTAGATGCCGTCTCTTACGGGTCACAATGTGTTACGGTTTGTGTTACGTTGTGCCACAGCAAGAAAACGCAGCGTCCGTAAGCACTTACGTGTGCCACATTGTCCCACGAACTGAATTCACAAGCGAGCTTGTTCGCCGCATCGGGCAATGCGATATTGTCTACGCGGAGAGCCCACCAGCCCCCCCTGCTAGGGAGCTGAATATGAAACTAAGTGCGCGTTCGTCGACCGTTAACGTTGACTGGCAGCCAATAACAGTCACAGTTCGCGACGCCCTCGACTTGGTCGGCATCGGGCGTACCCATCTCTACGAACTGATTGCCGCAGGTCGGATCACGACAGTGAAAGTCGGCCGACGGCGGCTGATCCATGTCGCCTCGCTGAAGATTTTGGTCAGCGGTGCACCCGCGCCACTACCGCCATCACCAGTCGTGCAACTCCCCTTGTTCGCGGGAGGTGAGGGAGAGGGGGAAAGGAGGAAGGTGCCAGATAAGCGAAAGCGGGGGCGCCAGGCTCTCATTTCAGCGTAGCGTCGGTAAGTCGTACGCCATCGCCGCCGCCGGGAGATGTCTCTCCGGCGGAGATGAAGCTGATGCCTGCGCTGCGAAGAGCGGCAATCATCGCTTCCACAGATTGGGGTGCCACGCCGCTAGCGCTTTCGAAGCGCCGGACCGTTGCCACGCCAATTCCGGCCCGATCCGCTAGGTCCTGGGCGGTCCAGTCGAGCAATGCCCTTGCGGCGCGGCACTGCTCAACCTTCATCATGTGATCGCTATTATATCAATTCGTGCTTGTTTGCCACCGTCCGCGGTGATATGAAAACGATCACCAGCGGCTGGGTAAGGAGATTAGGCCCTCCAAACCCAGCCTAACCACCACGATCCCAAGGAGATCGATAATGGCTACGAACACGCTATCAGCCGACGTGCGCCCGGCCAAGATCACGCGCGCATCCTCTGGCCTCAGCAAGACGACCACGCGTGCCGTCGATATGGCGCGCCTGCATCTTCGCACCGGCAATCCCGGTGCCTATGCTCGCTCCCTTGCCGGTGAGCACCGGGCCACGAACAGCCGCCAGCAGCGCGCCATTGAGGCGGTTATCGCCGCCGATGCGTGCGAGCGCCTGTTCACTCGGCATCCGGCGAACGGCTGTCTCTTGGCGCGGGAGGGCTGATCCGATGCTCAACCGTCGCAACATCATCGGGGGCGCTGCTGCGCTTCCTGCCATTGCCATCGCGTCCTATGGCGCCACCGCCTCAGCTTCGGCTTCTACGCTGTCGCCTGACTTCGCAGCTGTGCTGGCCGACGCCGCTGCGGTGAACGCAGCGCTTATCGAACATGACAAGCGCGTCTACGCGCCCGCCAAGGCAAGGGCTGACGCACTGATCGCGGCCCTCCCTCACACAACCGTCCACGCGGGACCGAGCCTGACTGGCGGCGAAGTCGTGTGGTCCACCGACAAGCCCAACTCCATCGCGGTTGCTCGTTCGATCGTAAATATGGCGCGAAAGGGCCGGGATATGGCGGGCGCGGGGGACTCCTACGCTCGCGCCCTGCTAGCTGCGCACTTGCGCCGAGAGCGCGCGGCCAGCCGCATCTACCGCGACACCGGATGTTCCGCGGCCGTCCAGCGTAGCAATCAGCTCGGCAATGCTTGGGTTGACGCACAAGGCGTGGTCGGCCGTCACCCTGTCCGCACTGCTGCTGACCTCGCGGCCAAGCTGGCCTTCATGATCAAGAACGACATGGAAGGCGACGGCATGGCTGGTAACGGTGGCGGCTGGCTTGAGATCCTACATGCCGACGCTCGCCGTGTCGCTGGACGGGAGGGCTGACCGATGTCGGATAGCTCAACGTTCACAGCGGTGATGGCTGCTCAGGATGCCGCGCGCGCCCGCTTCAACGCCCTCCCGCCGAGCTTGGAAGGCAACGATCTCGCTGCCTTCGAACGCGAGGAGGAGCAGATGCTGGAGGCGTCGCGTGCCGCCGATCGAGCGGCGCCGACGTCGTGGGCCGAGTTCACCCGGCTGCTCGAACACATGTCCGCTGGCGGCACTGACCATGTCGATGGAGACAATGTAGCTCGGTTGGTCAATCACGCCCGCCGCCTACTCACCGTGGAGGGCCGCTGACATGGCAACGCACCCCATCGACCCACGGCCGTTCAATCCCACAGCTTGGCTGCACAACCTCGTCCAGATCGGTGGCGGCTATGCCCTCGCGTCCGGCCGCAAGCTGTGGCTCGTCGTCGAGCATTGCCCCGCGGACGAGCTGACGCCGCTGATGGCGCAGATCGTCGGCCGTCCTGACCGTGCCGAGGCGTTGCGGGTCACGATCGAACGCCGACAGAACGGGGAGGGGTAACGATGGGTCATCTTGCTACAACCCCGCCACCAGTCGCGCCCCGGTTCACCCCTTGGCGCCGGATGCGCCGCCGGCCCTGGCATCGGTTGGACCGGCTTGCCTCGCCTCAGGCGATGTTCGCGGCCATTCCCTCGCTACCACGTGCTGAGCTGGCCCGCCTGACCGAGCGGCTGATCGACCGCATCGACGAGATCGACGGCGAATCCGATGTGGAGTCGAACGGCGACGAGCTCGACGGCACTGGCGGCGAGGACGACTTCATCCACCATAATGCCAACTGGCTTGGCTATCCCGGTTGTCCCATCAGCGACCCAGGCGAAGACAACCACGATCAAGAATGGGAGGAAGCTCACGAATAGCCTCGCATCATTGCGGCCGACATCGCCTCGGCCGCTTAAACACCAGCCCGTCGCCCGCAGGTCGCAGGTGGCGGGCTTCGGCCGTGTCCATCGGTTCCAGGATAGCCACCACCTTGCGGAGCAGTACGGCCCCGACTTCTGGCTGCCCATATACCGCCGGGCATTCCCGACGCTGATGTCTGCTGTCGCCGTGAAGCACGACGGCTGGGCACAGCGCGGCGGAATCGACCGGCTGCTGACGCTGTCCTGCGGGCGGACCTATACCATCGACGAGAAGATCCGGACGCAGGACTGGCCCGACGTGCTGCTGGAGCGCTGGTCGGACGAGGCGCGGCAATCGCCGGGGTGGGTGCAGAAGCCGCTGGCCTGCGACTTCATCGCCTACGCGCATGCGCCCGCGGCGACGTGCGTCTTGCTGCCGGTCCCGGCGCTACAGCGTGCTTGGCGGCAGCATGGGCGCTCGTGGATCGGACTGTACGGTCAGCGCCGTGCCGAGAACCCCGGCTACACGTCTGTCAGCGTTCCGGTGCCGCGGGGCGTGCTGATGCAGGCGATCGTCGAGGCGATGTTCGTGAGTTGATGAGTGACGGATTGAGCGGGGGGTTGACTCCCAGGCCAAGCGGCGATCACCTTTACCGTAATGGAGCTCTTTCTGTACTCTGATGAAGCAGGCGATTTTACGTTCAATCGTCAGCCGAATGTCAGCCGCTATTTCATCATCTGCACCGTGGCGGTGGCTTCTATGGATCTTGGTCAAAGCCTCGTTGCGTTGAGGCATGATCTCATTCGAGAGGGTGCCAACCTCGGCGACTGCTTCCACGCTACGACGGACGCCCAAGCGGTGCGCGATCGGGTTTACGACACGCTAGCTGCGGCGGACTTCACCTTTCAAGCCACGATATGCGAAAAGTCGAAAGCGCAACCACAGGTCAGGACAAGCAAGGCCCGCTTCTATCAGTATCCGTGGTTCTACCATTTTAAGCATGGATATGCTCCTCGTATCGGACAAGACGATCGCTTGCTCGTGACCGCCGCGTCGATTGGCACAAAGAAGGAACGTGAAACTTATACGAACGCTCTTCGCGACGTCGTTCGGCAGAGTGCGCCGCACGCGGCATGGGCGGTGGATTTTCGACCCGCACTAGCAGATCCTTGCCTTCAGGCGGCGGACTATTGTGCTTGGGCCGTGCAGCGGCACTGGGAGCGAGGAGATAGTCGGGCGCTTGACCGAATCCGAGCCAAGATGACCTACCACTATGAACTGTGGCGTAAGGGCACCACGCATTTCTATTGAGTGCGACCCGCCATATCGGCGATCTTGGCTATCTTTCGAACGCCCGGGGGCGTTTTCACCAAGCAAGGGCCGCACCCGCGTTGAATCACTGAACCAGTCCCGTGTCAATTGCTTGAGTGACCGTGAATTTGCTATGGGGCCGCGGCGATGCTCGACAGGTCGGTTGCCGCGTCGATCGGCACGCCGGCGCCCTTCCGTTCCGAGTACCGATCGACCAGTTGAGCGGTATGGGGACGCAGCAGGACCGTGAAGCGGACCAGCTCCTCCATCACGTCGACGATGCGGTCGTAGTAGCTGGACGGCTTCATGCGGCTGGCTTCGTCGAACTCCTCGAACGCCTTGGCAACGCTGGACTGGTTCGGAATCGTGACCATCCGCATCCAGCGGCCGAGGACACGAAGGGTGTTCACGCTGTTGAACGACTGTGACCCGGCCGACACCTGCATGACGGCGAGGGTGCGGCCCTGCGTCGGTCGCATCCCGCCCATCGACAGCGGCAGGTGATCGACCTGCAGCTTCATGATGCCGGTGATCTGGCCGTGCCGCTCCGGGCTGCACCACACCTGTCCCTCCGACCACATCGACAGCTCTCGCAGCTCGTGGACGGCGGGATGGTCGTCGCCGGCCACCTGATCCGGCAACGGCAGGGTCGACGGGTCGAAGATGCGCGTCTCCGCGCCGAAGAAGCGCAGGAGGCGTGCCGCCTCCTCGACGCACAGCCGGGAGTAGGAGCGCTCGCGCAGGGATCCGTAGAGCAGCAGGATGCGCGGGGGTGGGTCGCCCGCGCCCAGCCCCAGGGCAGGCCTGTCGAGCGCGAAGCGGCGATCGAGTGCAGGCAGGTGGTCTGGGTCGGTGAGGTTGCGGAGGGGCATCAGGTGGGGTTTCCGGTGGTGTTCATGGGGTTTCCGCGGCTCATCCGGCGTTGATCCGGATCGCCAGTGCGGCGAGCGTGACCAGCAGCACGGGGACGGTCAGCGTCGCGCCGACGCGGAAGTAATAGCCCCATCCGATGCGGATGCCCTTCTGCCCGAGAACGTGCAGCCACAGGAGGGTGGCGAGCGACCCGATCGGCGTGATCTTGGGGCCGAGGTCGCAGCCGATCACGTTGGCGTAAACCATCGCTTCCCTGACGGCGCCCGTGGCGTGGGTCGCGTCGATCGACAGGGCGCCGACCAGGACCGTCGGCATGTTGTTCATCACCGACGACAGCAGCGCGGCGATGATGCCGGTGCCGAACGCCGCGCCCCAGACGCCGCCCCGGGCGGCGCGATCGAGGAGACCGGCGAGATGGTCGGTCAGGCCGGCGTTACGCAGGCCGTAGACGACCAGGTACATGCCGAGCGAGAAGATCACGACCTGCCACGGTGCGCCGCGCAGAACCCTACGAGTCTCGATGACGTGACCGCGCCCGGCGATGGCGAGCAGCAGAACCGCGCCGGCAGCAGCGACGGCGCTGACCGGAACGCCGATGGGTTCGAGCAGGAAGAAGCCGGCCAGGAGAGCGGCGAGGACCGCCCAGCCCGCCTTGAACGTGGCGGGATCCCGGATCGCGTCGGTCGGGGTGCGGAGCTGCGCGACGTCGTATCCGGTCGGCACATCGCTGCGGAAGAACAGCAGCAGCGCGACCAGCGTCGCGGCGATCGACGCGAGATCCACCGGCACCATCACCGAGGCGTAGTCGGCGAAGCCGATGTGGAAGAAGTCGGCCGACACGATGTTGACCAGGTTGGACACGATCAGCGGCAGGCTGGCCGTGTCGGCCACGAAGCCTGTCGCCATCACGAACGCCAGCGTCGCCTTGTCGCGGTAGCCCAGCGCCCGCAGCATCGCGATGACGATCGGGGTCAGGATCAGCGCGGCGCCGTCGTTCGCGAACAGCGCCGACACCGCTGCGCCGAGTAGGACGATCAGGACGAACAGGCGTCGGCCGTGCCCTCCGCCCCATCGGGCGACATGCAGCGCCGCCCATTCGAAGAAGCCGGCCTCGTCCAGCAGCAAGCTGACGATGATGATCGCGACGAACGTCGCGGTCGCGTTCCAGACGATGCCCCAGACCACCGGCACGTCGGAGAGTGAGACCACCCCGGCGAGCAACGCCACGGCGGCACCGCCCAGCGCGCTCCATCCGATGCCGAGGCCTCGGGGCTGCCAGATGACCAGCGCGATCGTGACGACGAAGATGGCGAGGGCGAGGAGCATCAGGCGACGCGGCGCCCGGAGGCGTCCACCACCTGTTCGCCATCCTCCTTGGCGAACGCGCCCCGCTGCGGCTCGGGCAGCAGATCGAGGACGGCCTCGGACGGGCGGCAGAGCCTCACGCCGAGCGGCGAGACGACCAGCGGCCGGTTGATTAGGACCGGGTGCGCCATCATGGCGTCGAGCAGGACGTCGTCGGTCAGCGAGGCGTCGCCGAGGCCGAGCTCGGCGTAGGGTGTGCCCTTCTCGCGCAGCAGATCCCGGGGCGTGATGCCGGCGCGATCGATCAACTCGACCAGCAGGGCGCGGGACGGCGGGGTCTTCAGATACTCCACGACGTGCGGCTCGATGCCGGCGTTGCGGATCATCGCCAGCGTGTTGCGCGAGGTGCCGCAGGCGGGGTTGTGGTAGATCACGACGTCGACAGCCACGGGGCGTCCTTTCAGCAGCAGGGGGTGAGTTCGGCTAGGAGCGGCGCGCACATCTCGGGCGAGCCGGCGCAGCAGTCCTTGACAAGGAACAGCGTCAGCGCCCGCAGGCCATCGAGGTCGGCGCGGTAGATGATGGACCGACTGTGCCGCTCGGATCGGACGATGCCGGCGCGTGCGAGGATGCCGAGATGCGCCGACATGGTGTTCTGCGGAACGCCAAGCTGACGGGCGATCTTGCCCGCCGCCATGCCGTTCGGTTCGTGCCGCACCAGGAGGCGGAACACGTCTAGGCGGGTGCTTTGAGCAAGCGCGCCAAGTGCGGCGATGGCCGAATCACTATCCATATATCTAGTGTAATGGATGGATCTGTTTGTGCTACTGCATTGCGACCAGGCGGCCGCTCCGCATGAAATGACCGTTCCTGCGCGCCACGCGTTGACGATCCAATGATTACCCTCGCGTCCGCCGCAGTGTCCTTCACCTGCGATGTCGTCCGTGTTCACGATGGCGATGGGCCGCTATGGTGTCGATCGGGTCAGAAGGTCCGCGTCGCAGGGATCCAGGCGCCAGACTTCAAAAGTGCAGAGCCGTGTCGCCGGCCGGCAGCGCGACGTGCGGCCTACACCTGCGACGATCGCGCTGCTGCCAGGTCACAGCGGATTGTCGAGCGGCTGGTCCTGCACCGGCGGCTCCAATGCCAGCCTGTCGGGATCAGCTACAGCCGGGTCGTGGCCAGATGCACGCTGCCGGACGGGAGGTCGCTGTCCTGCGCCGCTATCGCTGCCGGCGCGGCAGCGAGGTGGGATCGATACTGGCGGCAGTATGGAATGGGAGAGTGTCGGTGACGTCAGCAGATCAGCCGTAATAGGGCAGGGAGCTATGAGGCACATCATGCCGCATGACGCACCACTCTCCTGACGGCGGTAAACCGCCTACCATTCCGCGCCTACCCAATCGACCGAAAGGATCGATATGGTAGACCAGTCAGACCCCCTCGCGGTTAAGCGAGCATCCCAGCACAATCGGAAGCGCAGGCTGAAGGGTTATCCTCCGCACCCCGGCAAGGGCCAATCTTCCACGATCCGGACCCTCACCAACAATCAAGCAAGCGCCCGATGAGGGAACGGATGGGGGCGCACGCAGCATAATTGATGGCAAAACGCGAGCTATTACAAGTGTTTGGCTGGCGGATAATGGTGCCCGGGGACGGATTCGAACCGCCGACACTGCGATTTTCAGTCGCATGCTCTACCAACTGAGCTACCCGGGCAGGGCCGTCACGCGAAGGCTTCGCGTTCGGAAGTGGCGCCTCTAATGGTCCCCGCCGGTGCTGTCCAGCCCCTCATGCGCATCATTTTGCACCGGGATGCGATATCCTTCGCCCAGCCATTGCAGCAGGTCGCGATCGCGGCAGCCGCGCGAGCAGAAGGGCGTGTGAAGCGGATCGACGGCTTTGTCGCAAATCGGGCAGGTCGTGGTGGTCATAGGCTGTCGAACAGATGGGTGACGCCGGTGCGGCGTGCAAGCTCGGCCAGCCAGTCGGGGCAGCTGACGAGGCGGGCGTGGACGGGGGCGGGCAGGCGGTGATGCAGCGGGCTGCCGGGGGGCTCGCGCTCCAGCCGGCGCAGCAGCGCCCGCGTCGCGGCACCCACCGGATCCGCTCGCAGCAGTTCGGGCAGCGAGGCGCGGGGGCGGGGACGAACGATCTGCAGGAAACCGAAACCGTTGACCGCGGTGCGTTCGAACGGCGGCATCAGCGCGGCGTCGAGCGCTTCGGCGACCGCCTGTCGCACGGCCTTGCCCTCCAGCGTCGGGAAATCGATGCCGATCGAGCCGCCGATGCCGTGACGTCGGATCGCCCCGGCGACCGCTTTCGCGGCAGCGACGGCGAGCGATTCGAGCGGGGGCGGGCCGTCGACGTCGAACAGCGTCATCGCCGGGGTGGGCGACAGGCGCAGCGCGCCGAGCGGGAAGGCGATCGCACCGTCCATCGCCTCTTCGAGCAGTTCGGACCAGCCGGCCGCTTCCAGCGCGTCGGGTTCATGGGGGCGGAGCGTGCGGACGGGATGGCTGGTGGCGTGGAGGCGGGCGAGCAGGTCCGGGCCGTCGGCGGGCGTAGCGTCGGTCGCCACGGCGCGCGGCGGCTTGGGGCGGCCGGGTTCGGGAATGGCTTCGCGGACGATTTCGACGGTGAGGGTCGCGCCCTTGGTCAGCCCTTTGGGGATGCGGGGGAGCAGGGCGTCGTCGCCGGCGATCGACAGGCGGCCCATGCCGCCGGCGGTCAGCTCGACCAGCTGGGCCTTGGCGACGGTGCCGAGGCGGAGCGTGTTCGGTAGTTCGATCGCGGCGTCGACGATGCGGTCGTCCTCGATCAGCGCGGCGCGGGCTTCGCCGATGCCGGCTTCATAGACCCATTCAGGCAAGGGGGAGCCCGGCGGCGCGGAGGAGGGCGCGGGTTTCGGTGAGTGGCAGGCCGATGACGCCCGAATGGCTGCCGTGAAGGAAGCGGACGAAGGCTTCGGCGCGGCCCTGGATGGCGTAACCGCCGGCTTTCCCGAGGCCTTCGCCGCACGCGATATAGGCGTCGATCTCGGCGGGGGAGAGCGGGCGGAAGGCGACGATCGTGTCGGACAGGCGCGTGCGCTGCGTGCCGTCGGGGCCGATCACGCAGATCGCCGACAGCGCATGGTGGCGGCGGCCGGAGAGGCGGAGCAGCAGGTCGCGCTGGATCGCCTCGGTTTCGGCGGGCGGCAGGATCGCGCGGCCGAGCGCGATGGTGGTGTCGCCGGCGATGACCGTCTCGTCCGGTGCGCGCTGCACCGCCAGCGCCTTTTCAACGGCGAGGCGCTGCGCATAGACGCGGGGCAGTTCGCGGGGGCGCGGGGTTTCGTCGATCGCGGGCGTGGCGATGCGATCGGGCACGACACCGAGACGCGCCAGCAGATCGCGCCGGCGCGGCGAGGAAGAGGCGAGAACCAGAGGCATAAGGTCGGGCGGCACGCGGGTGCCGCCGGCGCTTATTGCGGGCCGGGGCCGCCGCGGCCGGGCATGAAGCGGTAGGTGATCCGCCCCTTGGTCAGGTCGTAGGGGGTCAGTTCGACCAGCACCTCGTCACCGACCAGCACGCGGATGCGGTTCTTGCGCATCTTGCCGGCGGTATGGCCGAGAATTTCGTGGTCGTTTTCGAGCTGTACACGGAACATCGCGTTGGGGAGCAATTCCACCACGCGGCCGCGCATCTCGAGCAGTTCTTCCTTGGCCAAAAATCAACCTCTGTTCGCGTGTTCGGGCGCGCCCTTAGCGCAAGTCGCCGAAAAAGGGAAGCAAGGCAGACGGGCGGCGCCGGTCCAACAGGGGGCGGCGCGTCGCAAGGCCTTGCAGGATGCAAGATGGGGGCGGCTGGGGCGATTCGCAAGCCGGCCGCACCCCTCGGAAGTGGACGAAGTGGACGGTACGTAACCTGCCGGAGACCCCCTCATGCGCAGGGAGCGCGGGGGGTGGGGCCGGACGTGTCAAAGAGCGATTGCGGGATGATGCATATTCGGGAGCTGTAGGACAGGAGAAAAACGGGTCCGCCGCCGGTGGGTGATCACCGGCAGCGGAGGGGCGCCGCGTCAGGCAGCGCGGTGGAAGTGGGCGTCCTCGGCATCGGCTTTGCCCAAGGTCAGCGCGAGGCCCTTCGTACGGACGGCGCCGGGCTTGCGGGCCTTGGAAGCCGCGGCGGCGCGGACGGGCGTGCGGGCCGCCGGTGCCGCGTCGTCGTCGAGCTTGAAATAGGCGATGCTGCCTTCGAGTTCCTCGGCGCGACCGGCCATTTCCTGCGACGTTGCCGAGATCTCCTCGGCCGCCGCCGCATTCTGCTGCATCACCTGATCGAGCTGTTGCAGCGCCTGGTTGACCTGCGCGGCGCCGATATCCTGTTCGCGGCAGGCGGCGCTGATCTCGTTCACCAGCTCGGTAGTGCGGCGGATGTCGGGGACGAGCTTGGCCAGCATGTCGCCCGCCTGCGCGGCGGCGGCCATCGTTTCGGTGGACATGCCGCCGATCTCGCCCGCGGCGACCTGGCTGCGTTCGGCAAGCTTGCGGACCTCTGCCGCGACCACCGCGAAGCCGCGGCCGTGTTCGCCGGCGCGCGCGGCCTCGACCGCCGCGTTGAGCGCGAGCAGATCGGTCTGGCGCGCGATTTCCTGCACGATGGCGATGCGATCGACGATGGAGCGGATCGCCTCGACCGCCTGGGCGACGGCGGTGCCGCTGGCCTCGGCCGCCTGCGACGACTGGTGCGCCATCTTCTGCGTCTGCGCTGCGTTGTCGGCATTCTGTTTGATGTTCGCCGCCATCTCTTCCATCGAGGCCGATGCCTCTTCGGTCGCCGCGGCCTGTTCGGTCGCGCCCTGGCTGACCTGATCCGAGGACGACGACAGTTGCTGGCTGGCCGAGGCGACGTTCTGCGCCGCGCCGATGGCATCGCCGATCACGCTGCGCAGCCGATCGACCATCGCACCGATCGCACCGCCGAAGGCGCTGCTGAGCCCGCCGTAGTCGCGTTCCAGCCGGGCCGACAGATTGCCCTGCGAGAGTTCGCCAACGACGCGCGAGAAGTCGCCGAACGCCGCCTCGACACCGGCGACGCTGCCTTCCATCCGGCCGATCTCGTCATGACGATCGGTGGCGATCGGATCGGCGAGCATGCCGAGCTTGGCGGTCACGCGTTCCAGCGGCCGGGCGATGGCGCGCGTCATCAGCAGGCCCATGCCGATCGACAGGACCACGCCCAGGATCATGCTGCCGAGGATCGTCTGGGTGATCGTGGAAAAGGCCGTTGCCTGCGAGGCGGAGCGCGTGGCGAGCAGGGATCGTTCAGTGCCGATCACGCTGCCGACGCGGGTACGCAGCTCGTCCATCAGCGCCTTGCCGGTGCCGTCGAGCATGCTGGCACGCGCCGCAGCCTGCGTCGCCGGCGCGCCCATCAGCGCGATGTTGCGTTCGGCGACCTCGCTGCGCCAACGCCGGGCGAGGGCCGCCACCTGCGCCAGCCGGGTCTGCTGCTGCGGGTTGTCCGAGGTCAGCCCGCGCGCTTCGTCGATGGCCTTGTCGAAGTCGGCGCTGCCCTGCGTATAGGGCGCGAGGAAGGCGCGATCGGCGGTCAGAAGATAGCCGCGGAAGCCGGTTTCCTGGTTCACCATCGCTTCGACCAGCTTGTTCGACGCGGCGATGACCTTGTACGTATGTTCGTTGATCGCCGTCGTTTCGCGGACTTGGTTCTGTTTCGTATAGATAACGAAATTGGCCAGCAGGGTGAGGGCAAGGATCAGGCCGAGACAGAGTATCAGTTTTCGCGGCATGGACAGGTTGTCGAAGAAACGCATGGGGGTGCATCCGTTGATGATCGTCGCGCATCACGACGGAAGTTGGACGGGAATGGCTCATGTCCGCGGCGGGCCGACGATCTATCCTGTGACGGCCGGGAATCGACCTTCACGGATATTTGCCGTCATCGTTACCGCCACGACATGTCGATAACGGTCCAATCGTTAACGCCGCTTTGCAGCGCGTCGGAAAACGGCCCGCAGGCGACGATTTTCGCGTGCGGCGGAAAAATAGTGGTGCGTTGTGAAACCAATGTCCGGCTCGGGAATTTTTGGCGCCCTGCATCGATTTGTCCGATGTAATCCTGGGCTTACCGAATCATTGCGTCCGGCGGGCCGGGTGCCGGGCGAATCGGTGGCCGATTCGGGCGCATCGGACGCGTCGCGGGGTCGTCCCCGGCGCGGCGCTTCAGGCCGGGTTACAGTTTGCCAGGAACGCGCCCATCGCGGTGAGACATTCCGGCCGGTCCTGGCGGCGGGCGATTAACGACGGACCCGGCAGGCCCGCCCCGCTCACCCGGCGGAGCGGAAGCCGTTACGCCCGCCGGCCTTCGCCCGGTACAGCGCATCGTCGGCGCGGGCGATGACGTCGCGCAGGCGATCGGGGGGCGTGATGCCGGCGATGCCGCAGCTGATGCTGAGCAGGACGTGCGTCGCGGCGTCGGCGGCGATCGGCTGCTGGCGCAATGCGGCCTGGATGCGGGTGCAGATCGCTTCGCCCGTGTCGTGATCGCCGACCTGCAGGATCATCACGAACTCGTCGCCGCCCAGCCGGCCGATCAGATCGTCGGGGCGGGTGTTGGCGCGCAGCGTCGCGGCGAGGTGGCGCAGCACGTGATCGCCGAAGGGATGGCCCCAGGAATCGTTGATGCCCTTGAAGTGATCGATGTCGATCGCGACGCAACACAAGGGCGAAGCGGCGCGATCAAGCAGCGCGCCGGCGCGGCGTTCGAAGCCGCGGCGGTTGAGCAGCCCGGTGAGCGTGTCGGTGATCGCCTCGGCATGCGCTTCGGCGGCCTGTTCCTCCAGCTTGCGCGACAGGCGAGTGCGCGCGGCAATCTCCGCCGCGACGGGCAGGCAGGTGATCAGCATGATGGCGAGGAAGGACTGAAACAGATGCGCCTGGAGCACCGGGTCGCCGGTCGTCATCACGACCGGACCATGGCCCGACGCGGTAGCGCACGCGCCGATCACGGCAATGGCCATGACCGCCATCTTGGTGCCGAGCGGCCCGACGCGGAAGGTGACGAGCATGACCGGCGCGTACAGCAGGAACAGCGCGGGCAGCACCGCCACGTAGAAGACGAGATAGGCGGTGGCGACGACCAGCCCGAGATAGGCGAGCGATTCCAGCCGCTGCATCGGCGATTTGCTGCGGATACAGTCGGTCAGCTGGCCGCCGAGGATGGCCATGAACACCGGCGTGAAGACGAGCAGGCCGAGGCCGTCGCTGAGGAACCAAGTCTTGAACGAGGAGACGAACGCCTGGTCGTAGACGAGCGTCGCAGTGGCGGCGCCCGCCGCGCCGCTGAGCGCGGGCGCGATCAGGCCGGCGGCGAGGATGAAGCGCAGCAGCGCGCCGGTGGAGCGGAGCAGGTCGATCGACCCCGAACCGCGGCGGATGAGGATGGTGGCGACCACCACCTCCAGCCCGTTCGCGATCGCATACAGCAGCGGGCCGGCGATGCTGCCCCGCGTCAGCCAGTTGGCGGCGACATTGCCGACGAGGCCGGCGCTGAGCACCGTCCACCAGCGCGGGCGACGATCGAGCAGCAGCAGCGCGACGAGGACGGCATTGGCTGGCCATACCGTCGCGATCGTGCGGCCGTCGCTGGTGAGGTGGATGGTCGAGGCGGCGAACAGGAAATAGAGCGATGCCGCGACCAGCCAGATGATGCCGGATGGCGTCCCCGATGGGCGCGCGGTGCGGACTGTCTCTCCCATCCACCCAAATTGATCGAGATCAGTCAAAACGGGGTTAATATTTGCCGCGTCGCGCGAGCGAAGCCGTGGGAAGATGACGACAAATCACCCGCCGCGGGTTAATCGATCCTCGTCATACGCGGGGCGATGGCCGGGTGCGGCAATCCTCCTCACGCCGGATTATACTTCGCCAGGAACGCGCCCATTGCGGTGAGGAATTCCAGCCGGTCCTGGCTGCGGGTGAAATGGTGATCGCCCAACGGCTGCTCGATATATTGATAGGGCTTGCCGGCGGATTTGAGCGCATCGGCCATCTGGCGGGATTGTTTGACCGGCACGCGCTTGTCGGCCTTGCCGTGCAGCAGCAGGACGGGGATCGTCACCTGATCGGCGCCGAAGCGGGGGGAGACGGCGTGCAGGTCGGTCGCGCGCTTGGTCCAGTAGCGGCCCAGCGTCTTGCCGTTGAGGAATTGCGCGTCGTATTTCTTGATGCCGGCAAGGTCCGACACGCCGGCATAGGAGATGGCGCAGCGATACAGCGCGCCGTCGCGCTGGGCGGCGCGGAGCGCAGCATAGCCGCCATAGGAGGCGCCGGCGATGCAGACGCGCTTGGGATCGGCGATGCCCTCTTTCGCCAGAAAGGTGATCGCATCGTTGAGGTCGTCCTGCATCTTAAGGCCCCATTCGCCTTCGCCCGCCTTGACGAAGGCGGTGCCATAGCCGGACGAGCCGCGGTAATTGGGCTGGATGACGGCATAGCCCTGTTCGGCGAGATACTGGACCCACCAGTCCCAGCCTTCGCTGTCGCGCGCGATCGGGCCGCCGTGGGGCAGGACGACCAGCGGCAGGTTCTTTGCGTTCGGGCGATGGCGGGGGAGCGTCAGGATCGCCTCGATCGCCGTGCCGTCGCGCGCGGTGTAATGGACGGTCTTGACCGGCGACAGGCTGCGCCCGGCGAGCGTGTCGTTCTGGTAGGCGTAGCGCTGCATGCGGTCGCTGCCGAGATCCCAGTAATAGAGCGCGCCGGCCTGCGACGGGCTGCCGACCTCGACCAGCATCTGCGAACCGTCGGCGCTGCGCGAGACGATGCGTGCGCAGCGATTGCCGACCGCGGCGTCGGCGGCGGCCTGAATCCGCTTCAGAGTGGGATCGAGCCAGACGATATGGTCGAACGTGTCGGTGACGCTGATCCCCAGCGCGTCGTTGCCGTCGCGGTTCTCGACGACGCCGTCGATGTCGTAGCCGGGGTGGTCGTACACCTTCTTGCCGAGCGTTAGATCGGGCAGCGAGACCTCGTACAGCGCGTCGCGGCCGCCGCTGTCGCTGGTCGCGAGCGCGGTGCCGTCGGCGCGGAAAGTGGTGGGGACGATGAAGCTCTGCTCCTTGCGCGAATCGCTGCGTGCGATGGTGCGGAAGGATTCGGCGTTAGAGCCGCGATACAGCAGCGCGCCGCGGCCGGTGTCGTCGATATAGCGGATGCCCATGCGCAGCGTGCCGGCGCCATCGGCATACCAGTCCCATACGTCGGGCTGGCTGGCGGCGACGCGGCGGACCTTGCCGGTCGAGACGTCGGCGTCCCACACGGACGGATAGATATCCGCCATCGTATCGATCCCGGTCGAGCGCGCGAACAGGATGCGCGGGCTGCCGTCCTTGGCCGACCAGAGCAGATCGTCGGCGCGGATGCCGGAATTGCTCCAGTCGATCCGGTTGAGCGTCTTCAGATCGGCGCTGAGGCCGACCATGCGGGTGATGTAGATATCTTCCCCGCCGAGGTGCGACTGGCTGCCGATGCCGGCGACGAGCCACTTATCACCGACCCAGCGCCACCAGTTGATGTCCATATTCTCGCCGACCTTCAACGCGGCGGGCTTGCCGTCGAACAGCGGCATGACGACGAGGCTCTGGACGCCGTCGATCGCCATCTTCGCGGCGATGCGCGTGCCGTCGGGCGACAGGCGGGGGGATTCGCACCTGGGCAGCTGGGCGAAGACCGCGGCGGGAATGGGGGCGTCTGCGGCGGGTGGGGCGGCGGGCGTGGTGGCGGGCGGCGTCTGCGCGGTGGCGGTGGTCGCGAACAGAGCGGTGGCGAGCGACAGCGCGCAGGTACGAAGCATGGAAATCCCCCCGGCGGCCTTCCCCAAGGCCAGTGATGGGAGACTAACGCAGGTTGGTGCGGCGTCAATTGGCGGCGAGATGCGGGGCGGCCGTCACGGGAGAGTGGAAGGTCGATCATGCCCCCGGCATGATCTGAACGATGCGGGGCATCGTTCGCCTTCCACTCCCCGTGACGTCGGACGGATCGGGCGGGAGGTGCTCCCGCCCGTCCGCCGGCCGGTCGCGCTCTCTTAGCCGTTGCCGGCAGCCAGGGCCGCCAGCAACAAGAGCGCGACGATATTGGTGATCTTGATCATCGGGTTGACCGCCGGGCCGGCGGTGTCCTTGTACGGATCGCCGACCGTGTCGCCCGTCACCGCAGCCTTGTGCGCTTCGGAGCCCTTGCCGCCGTAATTGCCGTCTTCGATATACTTTTTGGCATTGTCCCACGCGCCGCCGCCGCTGGTCATCGACAGCGCGACGAACAGGCCGGAGACGATGACGCCGAGCAGCATCGCGCCCAGCGACGCGAAGCCCTGCGCCTGGCCGGCCACGGTGCGGATGATGAAGTAGAGCGCGACCGGGGACAGGACCGGGAGCAGGCTGGGGACGATCATCTCCTTGATCGCGGCTCTGGTGACGAGGTCGACGGTGCGGCCGTAGTTCGGGCGGCTGGTGCCTTCCATGATGCCGGGATTGTCGCGGAACTGGCCGCGGACTTCCTCCACCACGGCGCCCGCTGCGCGACCGACCGCGGTCATGCCGAACGCGCCGAACAGATAGGGCAGCAGCGCGCCAAGCAGCAGCCCGACGATGACGTTCGGGTTGGACAGGCTGAAATCGACGCTCACCTCGGGGAAATAGGTGGCGAGATCGGTGGTGTAGGCGCCGAACAGCACCAGCGCGGCGAGGCCGGCGGAGCCGATCGCATAGCCCTTCGTCACCGCCTTGGTGGTGTTGCCCACCGCGTCGAGCGCGTCGGTGCGGGTGCGCACGTCGTCGGGCAGGCCCGCCATCTCGGCGATGCCGCCGGCATTGTCGGTGACGGGGCCGTAGGCGTCCAAGGCCACGACCATGCCGGCGAGCGCGAGCATCGCGGTGGCGGCGAAGGCGATGCCGATGATGCCGGCGAGCTGGTAGGTGGCGATGACCGCGATCACGATGACGATCGTCGGGAGGGCGGTCGCCTCCAGGCTGATCGCGAGGCCCTGGATCACGTTGGTGCCGTGGCCGGTCTGGCTGGCGGCGGCGATCGATTTCACCGGGCGATAGTTGGTGCCGGTGTAATATTCGGTGATCCAGACGATCAGGCCGGTGACGGCGAGGCCGATGACCATGCACCAGAACAGGTCCATCCCCGTGAACGCCTGCGCGGTCGCGGCGGCGGCGCGGGGGGCGTCGAAGCCGGTGGTGAGGTCGTCCGACACCGCGTCGAGGAAGCCGGCGCTGCCGATCGTGCGGTTGAGGTCGCCGAGCACATAGCGCGCGGCGAGGTAGATGGCGGGGATCGACAGCAGGGCGCTGGTCCAGAAGCCCTTGTAGAGCGCGCCCATGATGCTGCCCTTGCCGAGGCGGACCATGTAGGTGCCGATGATCGAGGTGACGATGCACACGCCGCCGACAATGAGCGGGAGGCTCATCAGGCGCATCAACTCGGCGGCGTCGGCGCGGATGAGCAGGGCGATCGAGATCATCGTGACGCCGAGCGTGACGACATAGGTTTCGAACAGATCGGCGGCCATGCCCGCGCAGTCGCCGACGTTGTCACCCACGTTGTCGGCGATGACCGCGGGATTGCGGGGATCGTCCTCCGGAATGCCGGCTTCGACCTTGCCGACGAGATCGGCGCCGACGTCCGCCGCCTTGGTGAAGATGCCGCCGCCGAGGCGCGCGAAGATCGAGATGAGCGACGCGCCGAACGCGAGCGCGGTCAGCGCCTCGACAATGACGCGGTCATTGGGGGCGTGGCCAGCGGGGCCGGTGAGATACCAGAAGAAGGTGCTGATCGCGAGCAGGCCGAGCCCCGCGACGAGCATGCCGGTGACCGCGCCCGAGCGGAACGCCATGGTAAGCCCGCCCTGCAGCGAGGTGCGTGCGGCTTCGGCGGTGCGGACGTTGGCGCGGACCGAGATGTTCATGCCGACATAGCCCGCGACGCCCGACAGCACCGCGCCGACGACGAAGCCGATGGTGGAGACCGCGTTGAGCGTCAGAAACAGGATCGCGGCGACAATGACGCCAACGATCGCGATGGTGGTGTACTGGCGGCCGAGATAGGCCTTGGCGCCTTCTTGGATGGCGGCGGCGATGTCCTGCATCCGGGCGTCGCCCGGAGAGGCGCGGAGCACCTGTTGGCTGGTGACGAAGCCATAGACCACGGCGATGACGCCGCAGAGGATGGCGAGGGCGACCGTGGTCATTCGCGCAAATCCTTCTCCTGTTGACGTCGCCGGCCGATGTCCCCCGGTCTGGCGCGCTGCGGGTGAGGCTATGGCGCGGACGGGGGGAGTGCAAGCGGTTGTGGGTTGCGGTGGGTTGTGTGTGTGGGGGGCGGGTGCCACTTGCGCTTGCGCGCCGTCACCCCGGACTTGGTCCGGGGTCCACTTCGCGGCGAGGGGGGAGGCTGGAGGCTCTTGCCGTTCCCTTGCGGCCCGGTGGACCCCGGACCAAGTCCGGGGTGACGGGGTGGGTGGGGTTGGCGTTTCGAGCCTCGCGGGGCGGGAATGACGGGGTGGGTGGGGTTAGTGTTGGAAACCCAGGCGAGCAGGGAGCGGGATTGGCTCTCCGCCGTCGAACAGGTGCAGGCCTTCGCCTCTGGCGAAGCGGCCGATGTGGGTGGCGTCCACGGGGGGCACGACGTTGGCGGGCATAGCGAACAGGAGTTCGTAGTCGTCGCCGGCGCTGGCGGCCGTCAGGCGGGCGGGGCGGTCGTCGCCGGCGTGGGTGCGATAGGCTTGCGACAGGGGAATGGCGGCGAGGTCGAGGATGACGGCGAGGTTGCTTGCCGCGCCCATGCGCGTGGCGTCGATGAGCAGGCCGTCGCTGACGTCCATCATCGCATGCGCGAGGCGCGCGAGGATGCGGCCTTCCGCCAAGCGCGGCGTCGGGCGGCGGTAGCGGGCGGCGAGCGCGGCGGGGCCGGGCTGGCCCTGCGCGATGGCGAGGCCGGCGCCGGCGTCACCGATCGTGCCCGTCACCCAGAGCGCATCATTCTCGCCGGCGCCGCCGCGCGGGGGGGCGGGGGTGTCGCAGCCGAAGGCGGTGACGGTGAGGACGCGCGGCGCGCCGGGCGGCAGGCGGACGGTGTCGCCGCCGAGGATCTGTGCGTCGCACGCGGTCAGCACGTCGGCGAGGCCTTCGAGGAAGGCGCGGTCCCATGCGTCGTCGGTGAGGGGGTAGTTCAGAAGGATGCCGTCGGGCTTGCCGCCCTTGCCCGCGATATCGGACAGGTTGGTCGCGACGAGCTTCCACGCGATGTCCTGGGGCGTGTCGGTGGGGAGGAAGTGGACGCCCTCGACCAAGGTGTCGGTGGTGACGACGAGGGGTGCGCGCGTCAGGCGGGCGCTGTCGTCGCGCAGCCCGCGCGCGGCGGGGTGGAGCGGGAGGGTGCGCAGGGCGGCGAGGAAGTCGGCTTCGGTCATACGCGGAAGAAAGAGCCTGCATCGGTCCTCCCCCGCAAGGGGGAGGGGGACCGTTCGGCGTGAGCCGAAGAGTGGAGGGGGAGGGCGGCGGCGCCGCGCGATGATCGGGCTTGCCGTGTCCTCCCCCTCCGTCACCGCTGCGCGGTGCCACCTCCCCCTGGCGGGGGAGGATTTTTGGGTTAGCGGTCCCCCTCCCCCGCTGACGCGGGGGAGGACTTTTGGGTTAGCGGACGTCTTTGGCGATGGCGTCGAGCAGGCCGTTGACGAAGCCCGATTCGCGGCGTTCGTAAAAGGCGTGGGCGACGTCGACATATTCGCTGATCGTCGCGCCGACCGGCACGTCCTTGCGCGCCATCAGTTCGTAGGTGCCGGCGCGCAGCAGCGCCTTCATCGGCTTGTCGAGGCGGGCGAGCGTCCAGCCGCTGGCGAGCTTCTTTTCGATCGCGAGGTCGATCTCGCCCGCGCGCGCGGTGGTGCCCTTGACCAGATCGTCGAAGAAATCGACGTCGGCCTCGGCATATTCTGCGTCCTCGATCGTCGCGCCGAGGCGGTGGTTGTGGAATTCGTGGAGCAATGCGGGCACCGGCGTGCCCTCCATCTCATGCTGGTAGAGCGCCTGAACGGCGGCGAGACGGGCGGCGGCGCGCGCCTGGGTACGGTTGGTGGTGCGGGACATCGTGCGGGCATGTAGTGGCGTGCGCGGCGTCCGTCACCCCTTTGCGGAACGTGCGATAGAGCACGTTCCGAAGGCGGTGTCGGCCCGCTCCCCCTCCCGACCACCCATCAGGATACGATGTGGGTGGCCGGGAGGGGGAGCGGGCCGGCACCGAAGCCCACTCAGGGCATCAACACGGTGTCGATGACGTGGACGACGCCGTTCGACTGCATCACGTCCTTGGTGCTGACGTGGCTCATGCCGCCCTTGGCGTCGGTGAGCGTGAGGCGGCCGCCCATCATGGTCGCGGTCAGCGGTTCGCCCTGCACGGTGGTGAGCGTCGCCTTGCCACCGCCGGCCTTGATCGCGGCGGCGATCTGCTTCGACGTCATCGTGCCGGCGACGACGTGATAGGTCAGGATGTTGGTCAGCTGCGCCTTGTTCTCGGGCTTCACCAGCGTGTCGACGGTGCCGGCGGGCAGCTTCTTGAACGCGGCGTCGGTCGGCGCGAAGACAGTGAAGGGACCGGGGCCCGACAGCGTGTCAACGAGGCCGGCGGCCTTCACTGCGGCGACCAGCGTGGTCAGGTTGTTGGCGGTCGAGGCGTTTTCGACGATCGTCCTGGTCGGGTACATCGCGGCGCCGCCGACCATCGGGTTCTTGGCGGCGGACATCGCCGGACCGGCGGCGAGCAGGGCGACGGCGGCGATCGCGCCGCGGAACTGGAAGCGGGTCATCTGAGGCATCCTTTGTCTGGTCACCCTGGGGCGGGTGCGGCGGAGATACGTCCGTCGCGGCACAAAGATGCGTTGTTTCAGCAACTTAAATGTAAGTAGCTGAAATTGATGTATATTAAGTTTTGTTGCTGGGGGTGGTTCATGCCGTCGTAGGGCTTAGTCGTTTGAGCTCGCGATCAAATTCGCAGACGATGCCGGATGCCCCCTGGCGGGGAGGGATTGATTTAATGCGAATGTCGATTGGGCTTAGCCGAACAGGAGGTAGCCGACGGTCAGGGTGCCGACCGTCAACATCAGCACTCCGATGACCGCGGCGCACCAAGCTGCTCTCCGCCCGAAGCGATCGTCGATCCACTCAATGGCGTCGTTGACCACATCGGTGAGCAGGGCGTCCCCCCGCTCTACCGATTGAGCCGCAACCGCAGCGCTACCGAGCGCGCGTGGGCGGGCAGGCCCTCGGCGTGGGCGAGGGCGACCGTCGCGGGGCCGAGCTTTGCGAGTGCCGCTTCGTCGAGCCCGAGGAAGCTGGTGCGCTTCATGAAGTCGAGGACCGACAGGCCGCTGGCGAAGCGGGCGCGGCGGCCGGTGGGCAGGACGTGGTTGGGGCCGGCGACGTAATCGCCGATCGCTTCGGGCGTGTGGCGGCCGAGGAAGACGCTGCCGGCGTGGCGGACCTTATCGAACAGCGCCTGCGGGTTATCGACGGCGAGCTGGAGGTGTTCGGGGGCGAGGCGGTCGACCAGCGGGCAGGCGGCCTCGAGGCTGTCGACGACGATGATCGCGCCGTTGGCGTCCCACGCGGTGCGCGCGACTGCGGCGGTGGGGAGGATGGCCAGTTCCTCGTCGACCGCTCGCGCGACGGCCTGCGCATAGTCGGCGTCGTCGGTGAACAGGATCGACTGCGTGGTGGTGTCGTGCTCGGCCTGGCTCAAGAGGTCGGCGGCGGTCCATTGCGGATCGTTCTTGGCGTCGGCGACGACGACGATCTCGCTGGGGCCGGCGACCATGTCGATGCCGACGACGCCATAGACCTGGCGCTTGGCCTCCGCGACCCAGGCGTTGCCGGGGCCGGTGACGACGTCGACCGGCGCGATGCGGCCCGCGCCATAGGCGAGCGCGGCGATCGCCTGCGCGCCGCCGATGCGCCACACTTCATCGACGCCGGCCAAATGCGCGGCGGCGAGGACGAGCGGGTTGATCTCGCCGTCGGGGGTGGGGGTGACCATCACCAGCCGCTCGACGCCGGCGACCTTGGCGGGGATGGCGTTCATCAGCAGCGACGAGGGGTAAGCCGCGCGGCCGCCGGGGACGTAGATGCCCGCGGCATCGACGCCGCGCCAGCGTGCGCCGAGGCGGACGCCGGCCTCATCGACATAATCGGTGTCGGTCGGCTTCTGGCGTTCGTGATAGGCGCGGATGCGGGTCGCGGCGAGGTCGAGCGCGTCG
Source organism: Sphingomonas sp. DC5200-1 (assembly GCF_049897245.1). Lineage (NCBI taxonomy): Bacteria > Pseudomonadati > Pseudomonadota > Alphaproteobacteria > Sphingomonadales > Sphingomonadaceae > Sphingomonas > Sphingomonas sp. DC5200-1. Next base: position 52,851 of record NZ_JAFCVW010000012.1, on the reverse strand, counting down.
CGCAGCTGCGGGTCGAGCGCCTCATACGCCGCGGCGCAGGTGGTGGGTTCGATGCGCCAGCCGGTCTCCGCCAAGTCGTGGCGGTCGAGCTTTTGCGTGAAGGCGCGGATCGCCGCTTCGCCATCGTCGCGGACGGCGCGGATGATCGTCGCGACGTCGCGGGCGACATCGGCGGCGGCTTCGCGGCGACCGTCGACCAAAAAGGTGAAGGCGTCGGCGAAACCGGCGTCGCGGGTGTCGAGGTGGATCATTGCGCGGTCTCCGCTACGGCGCGGCGGAATGCCTCGACCAGCGGCACGACTTCGGCGCGGGTCTTCATCGCGGCGCGGTTGACGATCAGGCGGCTGGTGACTTCGGCGATCACCTCTACTTCGACGAGGCCGTTTTCCTTCAGCGTGCGGCCCGAAGAGACGAGGTCGACGATGCGTGGCGCGAGACCCAGCGTCGGCGCCAGCTCCATCGCGCCGTTCAGCTTGACGCATTCCGCCTGTACGCCGCGATTGGCGAAATGCGCGGCGGTGATGTGCGGATATTTGGTTGCGACGCGCACATGGCTCCAGCCGCGCGGATCGTCGGTCGCGGCCATGGCGGCGGGTTCGGCGACCGAGATGCGGCAATGGCCGATACCCAGATCGACGGGGGCGTAGAGTTCGGAATAGTCGAACTCGGCCAGCACGTCCGACCCGACGATGCCGAGTTGCGCGGCGCCATGCGCGACGAAGGTCGCGACGTCGAAGGCGCGGACGCGGATCAGCTCGATATGCGGTACGTCGGTGGCGAAGCGCAGCGCGCGGCTGTTTTCATCGCCGAACGCGGCTTCGGGATGGATACCGGCGCGGGCGAGCAGGGGAAGGGCCTCGGAGAGGATGCGCCCCTTGGGCACGGCGATGACTAAAGGTGTCGGCACGCGCGGGGCTTTACTGGCGGTGGGGAGCAGGCGCAACACGGCGCCGGCAGGAGGCGAGTCGATGGCAAGTGAGGCAGAGAATCTCAAGTCGTTCGAGGTGCAGGCGGGCTATTGCAAGGCGATGGACGCGCCGGTGACCAACCGGATCGTCGAAGCGCTGCCAGCGGCGCTGGATCGATCGACGGAGACGGGGCGGACGGTGCTCGACTGGCCGGGCGAGCCGGTGGCGGATGCGCTGGTGTTGCGCCTGGTCGGCGGGCTGCATGCGCTGCATCGGGCGGGCGCGGACGCCGATCTGTCGCGGGTGTTCGCGGGCGAGACGACCGATCCGGCGGCGATTGCCGACGTGCTGCGGGCGACGCTGGCGCGGCACGATGCGGCGATCCGGCCATGGCTGGACGGGCCGCCGCAGACCAACGAGGTCGGGCGGTCGGCGGGGCTGATGACCGGGCTGTTGCATATCGCCGCACGCTACGGCCCGCGCGTCGAGTTGCTCGAGATCGGGTCGAGCGCGGGGCTGAACCTGATGATCGGGCATTATGGCTTCGACCTGGGCGGCACGCGGGTGGGGCCGGCGGAGGCGGCGTTGACGCTCACGCCCGACTGGCGCGGGCCGCCGCCGCCGGCGGTGCCGATCGCGGTGGAGCGGGTGAGGGGCGTCGATATCGCGCCGGTCGATCTGTCCGATGAACGCCAGGCGCGGCGGTTGCAGGCCTATGTGTGGGTGGAGGCGACCGAACGGCAGGAACGGCTGGCGCGGGCGATCGATCTGGTGCGCGCGCACGGCGTCGACCTGGTGCAGGGCGATGCGGCGGACTGGGTGGAGGCGCGGCTCGCCGAACCGCAGGAGGCAGGCGTCACGCGCGTGCTGATGCATTCGGTGGTGTGGCAATATCTGCCGCCGGCGACGCGCGCGCGGATCGGCGACGCGATGGCGACAGCGGGCGCGCGGGCGACGGCGGAGCGGCCGCTCGGCTGGGTGATGATGGAGCCCAATCGCGATCTGCACCGGCATGAGGTGCGCGTTCGCGGCTGGCCGGGGAGCACGCCGATGGAGCTGGTGGCGCTGACCCATGCGCATGGCGCCTGGGTGGAAGGGCTGTCGCCGCCCTACGAGACGCGCGACTATGTGATGCGGCGCGGGGCGTATGAGGCGGATGCCGGGACGGCGTGAGCCGCCCCGGTGTGTCGCGGCGCCGTCACCCCGGACCTGATCCGGGGTCCCGCTTTCAGCCGCAGAAGAAGAAGCGGGATCCCGGCTCAAGGCCGGGATGACGGAGAGAGGGTTACGTCCGCTTAGTAGAAGAAGCGGTTGTAGACCTGGACGACGCGGCCCGAGCGGGTGTCGACCAGCACGACGTCGTTGCCGTAGCGGACCCAGCGCTGATAGCCGTAGCCCGGGCGCGGCAGGCGATAGGTCGCGTAGTCGTTGATCCAATATTGGCGGCCGTAATAGCTCGGCGCGAAGCGATAGCCGTTGGTCACCGGGCGATAGCGATAGCCGCGCGGGCCGGCATAGGTGCCGCGGCGATAGACGTCGCCGTGCGTGCGGCGATAGTCGCGCCAATCCTCGCGAAGCTCCTGACGATCCTCGCGCACTTCGCGGCGCGCATCGCGGATGTCGCGGCGGTCGCCGTAGCGGCGCGCTTCGGCGAGGTCGCGCTGGCTCTGGCGCAGCTCGCGTTCGCTCTGGCGGACTTCGCGGGCGCTCTGCGCATTGGCGACGCCAGCAGGCAGGATGGTGGCGGCGGCGAGGGCCGCGATCATGATCTTACGCATCTGTTTCACTCCTCGGTTCGCGTACCGCCCGCTTGTGGGTTGGGACGTAACGCAGAACGGTCTTGTGACCGCGCGTCGCTGAACGCGTGAGGAATGCTTTGGTCATCTTGGGGAAAGGTAACTGTCCTTTATTCCGGTTTCGCATCAACGCATTGCCGCCCCATCCACGCCGTTCGTGCTGAGCCTGTCGAAGCACGGGTGCCACGGGCGATGGCGGTGTGTGTGGCGACCCGCCCTTCGACAGGCTCAGGGCGAACGGGCGTGGGTGTGGGGGCGTCAGATGTCCCAGCGCCGCATCGCCGCGACGACCGCCTCGGGCTTTTCCCAGGGCACGAAATGGCCGGCGTCGATCTTCTCGACCGTCAGCTGCGGGACATAGGGCGGCAGGCCGTCGACCAGCACCGGCAGCAGTGCCGAATCGCGCATGCCCCAGATGACCAGCGTGTCCTGCGTGATCGGCGGGAAGGGTGCGTCGAGGAAGGCGGGGCGGGGCGGGGTTTCGTCCATCGCGGGAACGATCACCTTCGACGCGCGATACCAGTTGAGCATCGCGGTCATCGCGCCCGGCTGCGACCATTCGTCCAGATAGGCGGCCTTGTCCGCGCCGGAGATGGCGTGCGTCACGTGATGCGCGAAGGTGGAGCCGAGGAATTTTTCGAGGCCGGCGCCGACGAGGCCCTGGTCGATGCCCGTGTCGCGGAAGCGGGTGATGTACTGGCTGGCCTTGCGCTGCTCCGGCTCGTCGAACAGCGCGCGCTGGAAGAGCAGGGGATGCGGCGCGTTGACGATGACGAGGCGCGCGACGCGATCGGGCCGGGTCAGCGCCGCCATCCACGCGATCGCGCCGCCCCAGTCGTGGCCGACCAAAGTGAAGCGGTCGATGCCGAGATGGTCGGCGAGCGCGATCAGGTCGGCGAGGATATGCTCGGCGGCATAGGCCTCCACCCCTTCCGGCTTGGAGGAGCGGGCGAAGCCGCGCTGGTCGGGCGCGACGACATAATGGTCGCGGGCAAGATCGGGGATCACGCCGCGCCATGTGCGGTGCGATTCGGGAAAGCCGTGCAGCAGGATGACCGGCGGGTGCGCAGGGTCGCCGGCGATCGCGACGTCGAGCTCGACGCCGGTGGGCAGCGCGATACGGGTCAGCGGCGTGTCGGTCATCACTCTCTCCTGTCGCAAGCCCTGTGCGGGTCGTCGTGCAGCGAGCCTAGCGGCCTTTGGTCATGCCGTCATGCCCGTGCGCAAGGGCATACCGATCTACCATGTCATGGGTGCATCCTGGCCGATAGGCACGGTGAAACAGCACGTTAGCGTGCCGCCCCATGACCGATACGCCTTCAGAGACACCCGTTTTCCGGTCCGGCCCCGAGGAGCTGGCCTATTTGCGGCGCCGGGCGGAGGAGCATCGGCAAGGTGCTGAAAAAGCAGCGGATATGGGATCGCGCGCGATCCATCTGCGGCTGGAACAGCTGTATCGCGAGCAAGTCGGGCTGCTGGAAATAGTGCTTCCTGACTAGGTATTTGCGCAAAGATACCAGGAACGGACCAGCCTAACATGGGTTGATGCGCCCGAACCGGCCCTGCTGTGGGGCCGGCAGAGGCAAGGATCGGCCATGGGTCACACCCGGACGATAGCGACGGTGTTCTGCGGTGCGGTGGCGCTGGCCGCCTGCGCTGCACCCGCGACGCGGATTTCGACCGGGCTGCAGCGTTATGGCCTGGACGAAGGCCGCGCCGATTGCGTCGGCGGGCGCCTGCAAAGCGACCTGACGCTCGGCCAGCTGCAACAGCTGGGCCGTGCCGCTGCCGCCTACAAGCAGAACGATCCCAATCCGGGCGTGCTGACGGTGGGCGACCTGATCCGCGTCGCAGGCGAACTGAAGGACCCGAAGATCGCTCTGTCGGTCGGCAAGGCCGCGGCGGGCTGCGGCGTCCTGCCCTGATCCTGCACTTCCCTATCCGCAAAGGAGATATTCCATGAACAAGGACGAATTCCACGGCGGCGTTCGCTATGCGACCGGCAAGGTCGAGAAGGCGGTCGGCGATACGGTGAACAGCCGCGACTGGCAGGTCGATGGCGTCGTCGATCAGGTCGCCGGCGGTGCCCAGCATACCTATGGTCGCGCCAAGTCGATCATCGGCGAGGCGGTGGACAGCGCTCCCGAGTTGCTGGACGAAGCGCGCGACCGGCTGAAGGATGCGGGCGAGCGGATCGCCGACGTCGCGGGCGACACCGCCGCACGCGCCAAGGATGCCGCGGGCAAGCATGGCAAGGTCGCCGCGGATGCCGCGCGCGAACATGGCAAGGCGGCGGCGAAGACCGTGCAGGACACGCCAGCTCTGTGGGCGGTGGCCGCGCTGGTCGGGGGCTATGCGCTCGGCTGGCTGATCCACGGGCGTCGCGCCTGAGGGGCACGCGATGACGGCCGCCCTGCTCAAATCCCTGCGTGACACCGTCGATCTGCGCCATCTGCGCCAGATCATCGTCGGTCTCGACGAAGGGGTGATCCTGATCGATCCCGACCAGAGCCTGCTCTGGGCGAACGACGCCGCGCTGGCGATGCACGGCGTCGGATCGGTCGGGGAGCTGGGCGCGACCGTCGACGAATATCGGTCCCGCTTCCAGCTGCGCTATCGCAACAACCACCGGCTGGAAGCGGACGATTACCCGATCGAACGCGTCGTCGCGGGCGACAGCTTTTCCGAAGTGGTCGTCGAGGTGACGGTGGCGGGCGAGGATGCCCCGCGCTGGGTACATCAGGTGCGCAGCCTGGTGCTCAATGACGCGGACGACGGCGAGCCGGCGTGCCTGGTGTTGATCATCCAGGACGTGTCGGCGCGCTACGAGGCGGAGGATCGATTCGAACAGTCGTTCAACGCCAATCCGGCGCCGGCGGTGATCTGCCGATTGAGCGACCTGCGCTTCGTCAAGGTCAACCAGGGGTTCCTGGAGATGACCGGGCATCAGCGCGACCAGGTGCTGTGCAAGACGGTGTACGACATCGACGTGCTGCGCGAGGCGGAACGCCGCGATCTGGCCAAGGAACGGCTCGCCGAAGGGCGGACGATCCCGCAGATGGAGGCGGAGCTGGAGCTGCCGGGTGGCGGCACCAAGCTGGTGATCGTCGCCGGGCAACCGATCGACATGGGCGACCAGCCCTGCATGCTGTTCACCTTCGCCGACCTGGAACCGCGCCGGAAGGCGGAGGGTGCGCTGCGCCACAGCGAGGAGCGGTTCACCCGCACCTTCCAGATGGCGCCGGTGCCGATGGCGATCGGTGCGCGCGACGGACATCTGCTGTGCGAGGTGAATGCCAGCTTCACGCAGATGACCGGCTATGCCTCGACCGAGATCATCGGCCGCCCGCTGGGCGAGGTGGAATTGTGGGAACATTCCGCCATGCGCGAAGAGATCGAGGCGCTGATCGAGGACGGCCATGCGCTGCGCGGCCATGAGGCGCGCATCCATGCCAAGGACGGCGCGGGGATCGACTGTCTGGTGTCGACCGAGGCGATCCGGCTGGGCGACGACGCCTGCGTGCTGTGGGCCTTCCAGGACATCACGCAGCGCAAGGCGACCGAGCTTGAGCTGGTCGAGGCGATCGAGGCGGTGATGAAGGACACCAGCTGGTTCAGCCGATCGATCATGGACAAGCTCGCCCGGCTGCGCGCGCCCGAGCGGCAGGCGGACGGGCCAGGCCTGGACGATCTGACGCGGCGCGAACGCGACGTGCTGGCGCTGATCTGCCGCGGCTATGACGACAAGCGCATTGCACGGGCGCTCGACGTATCGGGCAACACGGTGCGCAACCATGTCGCGCGCATCTACGCCAAGATCGGCGTCAACCGGCGCATCGCCGCGGTCGCCTGGGCCCGCGCGCGCGGCTTCGACGGCGAAGGCGTCGTCATTGAAACGGAGGCGGCGGCATGAGCAAGACCCCGAAAGCCGATGCCGCCAAGCGCGCGACCAAGGGGTCCGTGCAGGAGGCGATCGGCAAGTTGATCGGCGACGATGCGGCGCGCGAGCGCGGTCGTGCCGAGAAGGACGCGGGCACCGCTGCGGCGACCCGCCGAACCAAGGACTCCCGGGACTGATCCCGGACACGCATTTTTCCAACAGGAGTGATTATGGCTACCCATGCTTATACCGGCCCGGTGCCGGGCGATGACCTGCGCACGGCGAAGACGCCGACCCGATTGTCGTGGGGCGCGGTGTTCGCCGGCGTCGTCATCGCCGTGGCGGTGCAGCTGGTGCTGGGCATCCTGGGCGCGGGCATCGGCCTGACCATGGTCGATCCGGTCGAGGGCACGACGCCGGGCGCGGCGGGCTTCGGCATCGGCGCGGGCATCTTCTGGCTGATCACCACCGTCATCGCGCTGGGCGCGGGCGGCTATGCCGCGGCGCGCGTCGCGGGCGTGCATGACCGGTTCGACGCGCTGGTCCACGGCCTGGTCGTGTGGGGCGTCACGCTGATCCTGACGCTGTACCTGCTGACCTCGGTCGTCGGCGGCATCATCGGCGGCGCGTTCCGCACGGTGGGTGCGGTCGCCGGCGCGGCGGGCAGCACGGTGGGCGCGGCGGCACCGGCCGCAGCCTCGGTCGCGGGCATCGACAAGCAGGACGTGCGCAGCGAGGCCGCGGCCTATCTGTCGGACGCGCCGAACGATCCCGCGCAGATGACGCCCGAGCAGGCGCAGACCGCGATCGCCAAGGAACTGCCGGCGATGGCCCGTGGCGGCGCCGAAGGCCAGCAGGCGGAAGCCCGCGTCGTCGACATCGTCGCCGCGCAGCGCAAGATCAGCCGCGAACAGGCGCAGGCCCAGGTGACGCGTGCCAAGCAGCAGTTCGTCCAGGCCAAGGACAAGACGGTCGAAACCGCCAAGGTCGCGACCGACAAGGCGGCGGGTGCTGCTGCCGGCACCTCGTTCATGCTCGTGCTCGCGCTGCTGATCGGCGCTGGCGCGGCCGGTTTCGGTGCAACTGCGGCGACCCGCCGCAAGCTGCGCTGAGTGTGCGCGGCGGGCCGGCGTATTCGGGCCCGCCGCATCCTTTTACGGACTGTCTGGAAAGGACACGATGATGACCACCAAGACCATCGGCGCCGCGCTGGCGCTCGCCACCGTGCTGTCGCTGTCGGCGTGCAACACGGTCAACGGCGCGGGCAAGGACCTGAAGTCGGCCGGCTCCGCCATCTCCGACGCCTCGGGCGAAAAGAAGAAGTGACGCCGGGCGGGGCGGGCCGAAAGGTCCGCCCCGTTTCGTATCGCGGTCCGTCATGGCGCGGGAACCGCCGAGCGGATCGCGCGTTGTAGGTCAAACGGGCGGGTCTCATCCGATTGCGCCCGCATCGTTTGACCTGCCGGACCTGCCCTGACCAACAGTCTCCCCATCGCGAGGCCCCTTGCTAGGCCTGAGCAGCGCCATCCGAACCGGATGCGCGGATGCGGGTCCTTCGTTTTCCTAAGCCATCGCGATGGCCCGCGCCGCTGGGCGCGCCGGCGTTTTCGCGTGGCGTATCGACCATCTCGATCGATCATGCAGAAAGGGGCCTGACGCCATGGAAAGCTATTATCGGGAACAGGCGGCGTCCTGCGCGCGCGAGGCCGCAGCGACCCAACTGTCGCAGGTGCGCGATCGCTATCGCCGGTCGGAAGAGGCATGGCTGGCGATGGCGGATCGCATAGCCCGGACCGCCGCGTTCAAGGCAACCAACGGCGCATAACGAGCCCGCCATTAAATCGCGGCGGATCAACAACATGATGGTTCGCCGCCGATGCCTTTTGACGCCAATCCGATTGCATCCGTAACGGTAGCGTCTCTTGTCCGGGCATCCGCTTTAGCCTAAGACTGTTCCTGCTTTGGACCGACAGCCGCTGCCCCCCGTGCCGCACACGCCATTCGTCGCGCCGCCCGCCGTGCGCGCGGCGATCGACGCGTTCCTGCACGGGCTCGACCCCAGCGACCCGTTCCTGGCGGTGGTCCAGCATTCGATCACCGCGATCGTGGTCAGCGATCCCACGCTGCCCGACAATCCGCTCATCTATGTGAACGACGCGTTTACCGCGCTGACGGGGTTCGAGGCGGCCGAGGTGCTGGGCCGCAACTGTCGGTTCATGCAGGGGCCGCTGACCGCTTCCGCGGATGTCGAGCGGCTGCGCGCCGCGATCCGACGGCGCGAGCGGATCGAAGTCGACCTGCTCAACCACCGGCGCGACGGCACGCCCTTTTGGAACCGGCTGATGGTGGCGCCGGTGTTCGATGCCGCGGGCGAGCTGCGTTATTTCGTCGCGTCGCAGCTGGATGTGACGATCGAGCGGCACCGGCTGCAGCAATTGCAGCAGGATCGCGACTCGCTGAATGCGGAACTGGAAAAGCGCGAGGCGTTGCTCGCCGAGCGCGAAGCACGGCTGGCGATGGCGCTTAATGCGGGTGGCCTCGGCACCTGGACGCTGGCGCTGCCGAGCAACATGCTGACCGCATCGGAATCGTGCCTGGCGAATTTCGGCTTTCCGGCGGGCGCGCATTTCGGCGAGCAGGACCTGGCCGAAAGCCTGCACCCGGATGATGCCGCACGCGTGCTCGCCGCGATCAGGGACACGATCGTCAACGACGCCCCCTATGACATCGAATATCGCATCCTGACGCCGGCTGGTGAGCAGCGCTGGATCCATGCGCGCGGCGCGGTCCAGCGGCGCGCCGATGGCACGCCGCTGGAGATGTCGGGCTTCACCAGCAACATCACGGCACGCAAATTCGCCGAAGAGCATCGCGCGGTGCTGGCGCGCGAGCTGACGCACCGGGTGAAGAACACGCTGGCGACCGTCGGCGCGGTGGTCAGCCAGACGTTGCGTGACGCTCCGTCGCTCGGCGAGGCACGGGCGGCGGTTGCGGGACGGATCGCGAGCCTGGGCGCGGCGCATGAGCTGCTGGTGCGGGACGAGGTGGAGGGCGCGGCGATCGGCGAGATCGTCGAGCGCGTGCTGGCGCCGTTTCTCGACAGCAACGGCCGGCGCTTCACGATCGAGGGGCCGGACATTCGCCTGAGCCCCGAAATCACGCTGGCGCTGTCGATGGCGCTGCACGAACTGGCGACCAACGCGATCAAATATGGCGCGCTGTCGGTGCCCGAGGGGCAGGTCGCGATCCGCTGGGCGCTGGTCGGCGCGGTCGGCGCGCGGCGCTTCGCGTTCAGCTGGGCCGAACAGGGCGGCCCGCCGGTGACCGCGCCGATGCACACCGGATTCGGCACGCGCATGATCCAGCGCGTCTTCGCCCAGCATGTCGAGGGGGAGGCCAGCATCACCTATGCGCCCGAGGGCGTGCGCTTCGCGATCGAGGCCCCGGTCTGAGGGGGACGACCCCGCCGGTGACGCCGGACCTGCGCTATATCGTGGTACGCGGGCGGCTGTGGCGACGCGCCAACCCTGCGTTGGCGGAGGACGAGCGGCAACGGCTGGTAGCGCAGCTGATGGCGGCACGGCGGGCGGTGGCCGCGGCGAAACGGGCGGGTGATGCGGACGCGGAGACGCAGGCACATGCCGCGGTGGATGCGGCGAAGGTGGCACTCGGCGAACGCGGACCGGTGTGGTGGGACGACGGGGCGCCGGACCTCAACCGGCATATGGCGCGCAACACGCCATATGCGCCGTGGTTTGCGGGGTTGGGGGCGTAGGGCTTTTGGCTTGCGGGTGTTGGTAGCGTGGCCGGTGTTGGTTGGCGCGTCCTGTAGACATCATTCGTCATCCCGGCGCATGCCGGGATCCATGGACGCGTGCGTGTCGAGGGTTGCGCGCTGACGCTGGGGACGTCGCCCCCCATGGATCCCGGCGTGCGCCGGGATGACGAACCGAGGGGCTTTACTCCAGAGTCAGCGTGTCGTCGTCGGGGTCGACCTTGCCGGCGAGGCCGGGGACTTCGTCCAGCTGGCGCAGCGCGGTGAAGCCGCCGCGGTCTTCGCGATAGCGGACGATTTCGAAGCCGTGGCCGGCGAGTGCGGGAACGGCGTCGAGCTCGTCCGCGGTGGCGGTGTTGACGTTGACGCTCACAGGTTCGCCTGCTCCTCTTTCGGCAGATCGGCATCGGGGCCGTAGTACAGTTCGGCGCATTCGTCGGCGAGGCAGCCGCCTTCGATCTCGATATCGTCGCGATAGGCGTCGGCGATGAAGGCGAGCGTGTCGACGTGGCGCGCTTCGAAATACATCGGATGGACGTCGTCACGGCCCGCGCCGAAGACGACGCGGCCGACCTTCGACCAGATCGACGCCATCGTACACATGCCGCAGGGTTGCAGCGTCGAATAGAGCGTCGCGCCGCGCAGTTCGAGTTCGCCGATCCCTTCGCAGGCGCGGCGGATCGCCATCATCTCCGCATGCGCGGTTGCGTCGGGCAGCTCGTGCGTCTGGTTGCGTTCGGCGGCGAGCACCTTGCCGTCGCGCATGATCACGCAGCCGAGCGGCGAGGTCGACGGATCGGACCCCTTCGATCGCGCGACGTCGATCGCCATCCGCATCCAATATTCGTCGTCACCTGCGCACATATTCGCCCCGCTTTCGAAAGGCCTAACGCACCAGCGCAGGGAAAGACGCTTTAGGGATAGCTGACCGTGTTGGGCACCTGCGGGATCGGAATCCATTCCTTGTCGTCGCCGGGAACGAGCGGGAATTCGCCGGCGGTCCAGGCGCGGCGCGCCTCCTCGATCCGTTCGCGGCGCGACGAGACGAAGTTCCACCAGACGTGGCGCGGGGTCTTGAAGGCGTCGCCGCCCGCCAGCATCGCGCGTCCGCCGGTGTCCGAGCGCAGCGTCGCGGCGATGCCGGGGCGCAGGACGTAGAGCTTCATCGGTTCGAGCGGCATGCCCTCCAGCGTCGCCTCACCGAAGGCGAGATAGATGGCGCGCTCGTCCGCCGCGGCGTCGATGGGGACGGCGGCACCGGGATCGAGCAGGATGTCGGCATAGATCGTGCCGGCATAAGTGGTGGTTGGCGCACGCTGGCCCCACAATTCACCCATGATGATGCGCGCACGGGCGCCGTTCGCCTCCAGCGTCGGCAACGCATTGCGCGCGACATGTTCGAAATCGGGCGCCATTTCCTCCTGGGCGTCGGGCAAGGCGAGCCAAGTCTGGATGCCGGACAGCACCGGACCGTGCGCGCGTTCGTCACCGGGCGAGCGCTCCGAATGGACGATGCCATGGCCGGCGGTCATCAGGTTCACCGCGCCGGGTTCGATCCGGAGCTGCGTGCCGAGCGAGTCGCGATGTTCGATCGCGCCGTCGAACAGATAGGTGACGGTGGCGAGGTTGATGTGCGGGTGCGGGCGCACGTCGATGCCGCCACCCGCGGCAAGCTGTGCCGGGCCCATCTGGTCGAAGAACAGGAACGGCCCCACCATCGTGCGGGCGCGGCCGGGCAGCGTGCGGTGGACCTTGAACCCGCCCAGGTCGTGGGTGACGGGGGTGATGGTCTGGAGGACGAAATCGTCAAGCACGGGCAGGCTCCGTTTCGCGAAGAAGCTGTTCGAGATCAGCAGGGTAGATGACTTCCGGCCAATCGGCGAGTTCGGACAAGGCGAACCAGCGCGATCCCGCCAGCACGCGCTGTTCGAGCGCAGTCAGCGCGCCGGCCTGCACGTCGTGGCGATCGATATCGACACGGAAATAGCGTTCGTCGGCGACCACCTCGACGCCTTCGAAGGTCAGGAACTCGCAGGTGCGCTGCGCGACTTCGGGCCCGCAATCGATGTCCAGTCCCACCTCTTCCCACAATTCGCGGCGGGCCGCCTGCGGGTAGGTTTCGCCGGGATCGACCGCGCCGCCGGGCGTACACCATAAGGGCGGGCGGTCGCCGGGGGTGAAGCGCATCAGCAGCACGCGGCCGGCGCCATCAACCAGCAGGATGCGGGCGGCGGGGCGGGGGACGCGGGTCATGGGCGACGACATCGGGCTTCCTTCCACTCCCCGTTCGGTGTCAGCCGGCCGACGGCTGTAGGCCGTGAGCGCCAGCCATGCGAAGCACGGCTGGAGGCCAAGGGGCTGGGCCGTGTCTTACCGGTCCGGCGCGATTGCGACAGCCCGCAATCGGGAAACGCTGCGGTTCAGTGCAGGCGCGATCCGCAGTCGAGTTCGGGATAGTGGCGGAAAATCCCCTCGGTCGTGAAGGGCAGGCGCCGGTCGCTCTTCAGATAGGCGCGGATGCCGGGCAGGTCCGCCACCGCGTCACGCAGGCGGAGCAATGCGGGATAGCGCGATTCCAGCGCCGCCATCCGCTGCGGGAACATATAGCGCAGCCCCTCGACCAGCTGGAACAGCGAGGTGTCGGCATAGGTCCAGCGATGGTCGACCAGCCATTCGGTCGGGCCATGCCGTGCCGCCGCCTCGAAATGGTCGAGATATTTGGGCAGGCGTTCCCTGCGGAACTGGTCGGCGGCGCGTGCGGCCTCGTCCTTCTGATCGTCGTAATAGGCCATCATCGCGACGGGATGATGGACGCTGTGAACCTCGGCGATGCAATCGGCGATGGTCAGTTGCAGCTGGTTGATCCACTGCCGGTCGGCAAGGTTCGACGGCGCCAGATCGTGCTGCTGGCCGAGGAACTGCAGGATGTTGGCGACCTGCGCCACCGCGTGATTGTCGAGCGCGAGATAGGGTGGTGCGAACGGGCCGCGGCCGGCCTTCGCCCGCGTTTCCATATCGGCCATCATCGCCTCGACACCCTCCAGTCGGGCGCAGTCGAGATAGTCGATGCCGGCCGCCTCCAGCGCCAGGCGCACGAACTCGCCGCGCCCCTGGATCGTCGGCCAATACCACAAGCGATAGGGCATCAGGCTCTCCCGTTCACTCGCCCGGCGCGCGTGCCTTGATCGCGAGGGCATGGATGCGCGTCGACAACAGATCGGCGAGCGCTTTGTTCACGCGGCGCTGGCGTGCGACGCGGGTTTCGCCGGCGAACAGCGGGCTTTCGACGGACACGCTGAAATGCGACTCCCCGGTGCCGTCGTCGCCCATATGGCCGGCATGATGATGGCTGTCGTTGACGACCTCAAGATGGGTCGGTTGCAGCGCGTCGCGCAGGCGCTCTGCGATGACGTCGGCGAGGGGACGGGCGGCGGTGGCGGTGTCGGTCATCGCGCCTATATAGCCAGACTTGCGCAGATTAGGGAGCGTTCGTGGCGCGCGGAAGTGACAGGAAAGACCGGCCGCACACGCGGTTTCATGGCCGGGTGGAAGCGAATGGCCGGATGTGTGCCGAGCCGGGCTGCGAGGAGCCGGGCGAATTTCGCGCGCCGCCGCTGGAAGGCGCGAGCGATGGCGGCGGCGGGCCGGGCGCGTTCCGCTGGATGTGCCTGGAGCATGTCCGCGCGTTCAACAGCCGGTACAATTATTTCGACGGGATGACCGCGGACGAGATCCATCGCGCGCAGCGGCCGCTGGCGGGCTGGGAAAGCGAGACGCGGGCGTTCGCGCGCGCGGGCACGGGCGACCAGGGGCCGCGCTGGGCCGATTTCCGCGATCCGCTCGATGCGATCGGCGCCCGCTATCGCCGCGAGGTCGCGCCCGAGCGCCGCGACGGCAAGCCGCTGTCGGGCCAGGACCGGGCGAGCCTGAAGGTGCTGGGGCTGGCCCCGGACGCCGATCGGACCGCGCTGCGCAAGCGCTATTCGGAACTCGTCCGCACCTATCATCCCGATCGCAACGGCGGCGATCGCAGCCACGAAGCGATGCTGCAAAAGGTGATCGCTGCCTATCAGCAGCTGCGGCAGGCGCCCGCCTTCCTGTGACCGTCGACGCGGCCGGCCTATAAATCCATTTCGCTGGAAAGCCCGAAGCGGACCAGTTTGGATTTTTGTTTACTTTTGTCCGGTAGGATGGCCGCATGAGGCCTCCGACCATCCTACGCGCCCGTGCCCGGCGCCCGGCGCATCGCGCGCCCGCGGCGCACCGCGGCGCCGCGCGCCTGTTGCGCGATGCGCGGGGTGCGACGATCGTCGAATTTGCGATCGTCGCGGTGCCCTTCGTCGCACTGATGCTGGCGGTGGCCGTGACGAGCCTGGCCTATTTCGTCCAGGAAACGCTGGAAACCGCGGTCGAGCGCGCCGCACGCGGGATCGTGACCGGCCGGACGCAGGCCGCCGACAATAAAGGCACCATGTCGGGCATGACGCGGGCGCAACTCGCCGAGCGGTTCCGTCAGGCGGGCTGCGCATCGCTGCCGGCCTTTCTGCCGTGTTCGCGCCTGTACGTGGAGGTGAAGAGCGCGGTCGACTGGACGCTGCTCGACAATTCGCCGCCGGCGATCACCATGGGGCCCGACGGCCGTATCGCCAACGTCTTCGCCTATGACCTGGGGAACCAAGGATCGATCGTCGCCGTCCGCTTCATGTATGTGTGGCCGATCCAGACGTCGCCGCTGTTCGATTTCAGCAACATCGGCAAGGGCCGGCGGCTGCTGATGGCGACGTCGGTCGCCAAGTCGGAGACCTATCAATGACCGGGCGCCGCATGAGATGGCCGCGCCCGCTGCGGGCATTGCGGCGCGATCGACGCGGGTTGGCGCTGATCGAATTCGCGATGATCCTGCCGATCCTGTTGATCCTGTACCTGGGCAGCGTCCAGTTGCAGGACGGCATTTCGTGCAATCGCAAGGTGACGATCGCGACGCGCGGCGTCGCCGACCTGATCGCCCAAAACGCGACCGGCTCGACGACGCAGCGCGAGATCGACAACAGTCTGGCCGCCGCGACGCAGGTGATGGCGCCCTATCCGGCCGCACGCGCGATGATCCGGCTGACGCACGTCACGATCGACAACAATTACCAGGCGCGCGTCGACTGGAGCCGGGCCCTCAACGGCATTCCCGACGTGAAGGGCACCGTGGCGACGATCCCCACCCAAATGCGGGTGCGCGGGGTGTCGTTCCTGATCGCCCGCGTGACCTATGCCTATCAGCCGCCGACCAACTTCGGCTTCATCGGGCCGATCAAGCTGGGCGATTCGCTGATCATGCTGCCGCGCAATTCCTCTGCCGTCACCTGTGTGGATTGTTGATCCCATGACCTTTTCCCTGCTCTCACGCCTGCGTGACGTCCGCCGTGACCGCCGCGGCAACGTGCTGATGATGTTCGGCTTTGCCGTGATGCCGATGACCTTCGCGGTCGGCATGGGCATCGATTACGCGCGCGCGATGAAGTCGCAGACCAAGCTGAACGGGGTCGCCGATGCGGCGGCGCTGGTGGCGGTCAGCAAGATCGCGATGCCGCTGGACGACAAGACCGCCGCCGATCAGGCGCGGCAGATGTTCCTGATCCAGGCGCAGTCGGTGCTCGGCCCCGGCGCGGTGCAGCTGACCAACGTGACCGCAACCGCGGTGAAGGACAGCACCGGGCGGCGCACCGCGTCGGTCACCTATACCGCGACGTCGGGGAACGTCTTTGCGCGCGTGCTGGGCCTCCGGGTGCTCAACATCAGTGGTGCGTCGTCGACAACCAACGCCATCGCGCCGAACATGAATTTCTACATGCTGCTCGACGTGTCGGGATCGATGGCGCTGCCGACGACGAGCGCAGGCCTGTTGAAGATCGCCCAGAGCAACAGCAAGGGCTGCAAGTTCGCCTGCCATTCGGTCAACGACCTGACCGGCACCGACGCCAACGGCAATCAAACGAGCCTGTACAACGTCGCCCGGTCGTACAATCTGACCTTGCGGGTCGACGAAGAGGCGACTGCGGTGCGCAGCCTGATCAGCACGGCGACGACGACAGCCAGTCGCAACGGCGCGGCCTATCAGTTCGCGATGGCGGGGTTCCGGGGCAAGGGCGGCTTTTCGACGTTCCAGGCCCTGACCGGCACCGTCCAGAAGATCATCGATGCGACCGGCCTGATCGGCCCATCGAAATTCTACAGCAATGGCTGCCCGACCTCCGCGTGCAAAAGCACCGAGGTCGGCTTCAACGACCAGGACAGCGCTACCAGCGATGCCATGGACAACATCAACGCGATGATGACCGATCCGGGATCGGGGCTGAACGGCGAGGCGCCCAAGGCGGTGATGTTCATGATCACCGACGGCATGCGCGACGAAGCGCGTTCCGGCGGCAAGCCCGAAATCGCGATCGACACCGCCAAATGCGACGCGATCAAGGCACGCGGCATCCGCATCGCGGTGCTGTACACCGAATATCTGCGCGAATCGCTCGACAACGACAATTGGTCGCAGGTCAACGTCGCACCCAATCTGTACAAGGTCGAACCCGCGCTGCAGGCCTGCGCGTCGACGGGTCTGTACACGAAGGTGACCACTGACGGGGACATTGCGGCCGCCTTGTCGGCACTGTTCCAGAATGCGGTGGCGACGGCGCGAATCACGCAATGAGGGCGCGCCACCGCGGCGTATAACGTGTAAATATATGCGAGTAGCTCGCATTAGCGTTGACGGTGATAATAACTCGCATTAACGGACGCCCCATAAAGGGGACCGTTTTTGATGACCAAACCACCGTTTCTGGCGCTGTCGTGCATCGGCTTCCTCGCGTCCGCGCCAGCCTTTGCCGCTGATCCGGTTGCGGCGACCACGAAGACCGACGTTGCCGCCGACCCGCAGGCGCAGGATGCCCGGCGCGAGGGCGAGCGCGACGACATCATCGTCAACGGCAAGGGGCAGGTGGCGCCTGCGGTGGTCGAAAGCCCCAAGGCGACGTCAGCGCTGATCGACACGCCGCAGACGATCACCGTCATCTCCGACCAGGTGCTGCGCAAGCAGAACCTCCAGACGCTGCGCGATGCGTTGCAGACGATCCCCGGCATCACCTTCGGTGCGGGCGAGGGCGGCGGCGGCTATGGCGACAGCATCAACCTGCGCGGCTATTCGGCCAATACCGACATCACGATCGACGGTATCCGCGATACCGCGCAATACAGCCGCACCGATCCGTTCAATCTGCAGCAGATCGAAGTCTATAACGGCGCCAATTCGGTCTTCAACGGATCGGGCAGCGTCGGCGGCACGATCAACCTCGTCACCAAGGAACCGCGCGCCGAAGACCTGACGATCGTGCAGGGATCGGTCGGCACCGACAATTACTGGCGGGGCACGGTGGATGCGAACCATCGCATCGGCGACGATGTCGCGGTGCGCCTGAACGCGGTGTACCATCATAACGACGTGCCGGGCCGTGACGTCGAGAAGTACGAACGCTGGGGCGTCGCACCCGCGGTCACGATCGGGATCGGTGGGCCGACCAGCCTGACGCTCGCCTATGTCCACCAGCGCGACGACAACACGCCGCTGTACGGCGTGCCCTATTTCAACAACGCGCTGGTCGGCGGCCTGATCACCGGCGCGGATCGCAGCGACTATTACGGGTACAGCAACCTCGATCGCCAGCAGATCACAGTCGATCGCTTCACCGCGACCTTCCGGCATCAGGCGGACGCGCATGTCTCGATCCGCAACCTCACCCGCTGGCAGCGCGTCGGCCAGTACAGCGTGACGAGCGCGCCGCAGGGCACCTTCTGCCTCGCCGGTACGGGCCGCCAGCCGGTGGCGACCAGCGCGACCAATCCGGTCGGCGCGGCATGCCCGACGGGGTTGCAGCCGGGCCAGTGGATCCCGTCCGGCCCGCGCGGGCTGGTGCGCGACCAGGAGAACCAGCTGCTCGCCAACCAGACCGACCTGCGGCTGGAGCATGGGGAAAAGGGTGGCCTGCGCAACGTCGCCAACATCGGCATGTCGGCGATCGTCGAGGATTACCGGATCACCAGCGGATCGCTGCTGCGCAACGCGGACGGATCGGCGGTGTCGCCGCTGCCGACGCTGTCGATCAGCAACCCGGACAGCGTCTATCGCGGGCCGATCAATTACGTCACCACCGCCCAGTCGCGGTCGACCCAGACCAATGTCGCGGTCTATGCCTTCGACACGCTGGAGCTGAACCGCTTCTTCGAACTGAACGGTGGCGTGCGCTGGGAAATGCAGCGCAGCGACTTCCGCGCGCTGCCGCTCCGGACGCTGGCGCCGGGCGTCACGCAGCCGGTCGCCGCGTTGCAGACGCCGCAGATCAACAATGAACGGCTGTTCTCGTACCGCGTCGGCGCGGTGTTCCATCCGGTGCGCGACGTCAGCGTCTATGCCGGCTACGGCAATGCCAAGACGCCCTCGTCGCCGAGCGTGCGCGCCGGCTGCGTCAGCGTATCGAACAATATCGTCACCAACACCTGCGGCGTCGCGCCCGAAACCGCGCACAATTACGAGGCGGGCGTGAAGGCGGGACTGTTCAACCGCCGGCTGGAGCTGACCGCGGCGGTGTTCCGCAACGAGCGCACCAATTATCGCGTGCCCTCGAATGATCCCGCGCTGCCGACGGTGCAGGTGCTGGGCGGCAAGAGCCGCGTCGACGGCATCGCGCTGGGCGCATCGGGCAATATTACCAAGGCGTGGACGATCTTCGCCAATTACACCTATCTCGACAGCAAGGTGTTGCAGTCGGTGTCCGATTACTGCCTCGCCAATCCGGGCAGCACGGGCACACCCAATTGCGGCAATTCGGTCGCCAATCCCGACCCGCAGCGTGGCAGCCCATTGGTGCAGACGCCGACGCATTCGGGCAGCCTGTTCACCACGTACAAGCTGCCGTTCGGGCTCGAGATCGGCTATGGCCTGACCTATCAGGGGTCGTTCACCACCTATGTCCCGGTGCTGACCAACGGCGTGCAGCTGCGCGCGCCCGACTATCTGATCCACCGCGCCTATTTGGCCTACAGCTTCGGCAACGGCTGGACCGCGCAGCTCAATATCCAGAATCTGACGGACGAAAAGTATCTGACCAACGTCCGCAACAACATCAACGCGACCAGCGGCGTCGTGACCGGCGGCTGGGCGATGCCCGGCGATCGGCGCCAGACAGTGCTCAGCCTGTTCCGCAGCTTCTGATCTTTGCTACTCTTCCCCGCCACATCAGCCCCCGGCGGGGAAGAGACCTGAGGAACCACCAGTCATGCTGATTGCCATCCCCGATATTCTGGATGCGGCGGGCGTGGCGCGGCTGCGGGAGATTATCGACGCGGGCGAATGGGTGGACGGCAACGTCACCTCGGGCCCGCAGGCGGCGCTCGCCAAGCGCAATCGGCAGCTGGCCGAAGGGACGGAGGCGGCGCGCGCCGGCGCGGCGTTCGTGCTCGAGGCGCTGGGGCGGTCGCCCCTGTTCTTCGCCGCGGCGCTGCCGCTCAAGGTGTTTCCGCCGCTGTTCAACCGCTATGAGGGCGGCGAGGATTTCGGGCTGCACGTCGACAATGCGATCCGCCTGCAACGCGGCAGCGATTTCCGCATCCGGTCCGACCTGTCGGCGACATTGTTCCTCGACGATCCCGACACATATGACGGCGGCGAGCTGGTGATCGAGGATCGCTTCGGCCCGCAGGTGGTGAAGCTGCCCGCCGGGCATCTGGTCCTCTATCCCGCCTCCAGTCTGCATCGCGTTACGCCGGTGACGCGGGGCGTGCGCACCGCGAGTTTCCTGTGGTTGCAATCGATGGTCCGCGACGATGGCGAGCGGCGCACCCTGTTCGAGCTGGACGAGGCGATCCAGTCGGTCGCGGCCAACAGCGGCCAGGGCGATCCCGCGGTCGTCAAACTGACCGGCATCTATCACAATCTGCTGCGGCGCTGGGCCGATGCCTGATATCGCGGCCCCCGTCTGCGGCTTCGTCGGCCCGGTGAAGCGGTCGATCACGATCGCCGGTCACCAGACGTCGATCAGCCTGGAGCCCGTGTTCTGGCGCGCGCTGGAAGAGGCGGCGCAGGGCTGCGGCCTGCCGCTGTCCGCGCTGGTCGCCGAAATCGACGTGCTGCGCATCGCCGCGGACGATCCGCCCAATCTCGCCAGTGCGTTACGAAGCTGGCTGTTCGCGCGGACGTTGACCTGACGCCCGCCGCCATGCGACCGCCGGGGCACAGTCGGGGATATGCAGCGATGAACGCGGTCAAATGGCGAAAGACCTGGTTTCAGGTCCATAAATGGATCGGGCTGACGCTCGCCATCCTCATCATCCCTGTGTCGCTGTCGGGCGCGGCGCTCGTCTGGCGCGAGCCGCTCGACCGGCTGATCCATGCCGAACGCTATTCCACCAGCGGCACCGCGTTGCTGGCCCCCGAAACCTATGTGGCGGCGGCGCAGCGCGTGCTGGCGCCGGGCGAGCGGATCAGCGACCTCGGCCTGCCCGAGGGGGGCGGCCCCGTGACGGTCAGCGCCGTGGGGGCGCAGGCGCCGCGGCGCGGACCGCCAGCGCGCACCACCGTCTATCTCGATCCGCCCACCGCGCGCGTGCTGGCCGTGGCGCCGCGCAGCGGTGGCGTCATGCGCTTCCTGCATGTGCTGCACGGCAGTCTGCAGGTGCCGGGGATCGGGCGGACGATCGTGGGCTGGATCGGCGTCGCGATGCTGCTGTCGAGCCTGACCGGGCTGTGGCTGTGGTGGCCGAGCGTCGGGCGCTGGACCAAGGGGTTTCGCTGGCGGCGGCATCGCAACACGGACAGCAACCTGCATTACCAGATGGGCTTCTGGATCGCGCTGCCGCTGTTCGTCCTGTCGCTGACGGGCGTGTGGATCAGCTTTCCCGGCGTGTTCGGCGGACGGGAGGGGGGCGGGCGCCCCGCCTTCGCGCCGCCGGTGGCCGAGCCGGCGCAGTCGGTGGACACGGTCGTCGCGCGTGCCGCGGGGGTGGCGAAGGGGTCGCTGCGTAGCGTCGGTTGGCCGACCGAGCGGTCGGCGGACTGGACGGTCAGCCTGGCCGACGGGCGCCGGATCAAGGTTGCGGACGACGGCGGCGTGGCAGTGGCTGCGGCGGCGCGCAAGCCGGGTGGCGCGGCGCGCTGGATGCGGCGGATCCACGATGGCGACGATATGGGGATCGTCTGGCAGGTGGTGATTTTCCTCGGCGGGCTGCTGCCGGCGGGGCTGGCGGTGACCGGCGTGATCATGTGGTGGCGCGCCCGTGGCTGGCGCGCGAAGGTGGCGGCGCGGGGGTAGGGGGCTTCTTCCACTCAGTACCCCGTCACCCCGGACTTGGTCCGGGGTCTACTTTGCGGCTGGGGGATGGCTGGAGGCTCTTGCCGTTCCCTCGCGGCCCGGTGGACCCCGGACCAAGTCCGGGGTGACGGAGTGGGTGGGGCTGGCGTGGTGGAATATGGCGCGTACTGGACGCGCCCGTCGTCGGACTGAGCGATGCCTCAAGTCCTCCCCCGCCAGGGGGAGGTGGCGCCGCGCAGCGGTGACGGAGGGGGAGGTAAGCGGCGTCCGACGTAACAGCGCGTACCGCTTACCTCCCCCTCCACCACGCCGCGATGCGGCGCGGTCCCCCTCCCCCTGGCGGGGGAGGAGTTTTGGGGCTTACCGACCCAATAGCACGCGGGCCTGGCCGGCGATCTGCGCGAGCATGGCCGCATTGGGCTGCGCCGCATGGCGTGCGCGGTCGACCAGTGCCTTGAACTGCGCGACGCGCGCGCCGTTCGCGGTCAGCCATGCCTGCACCGCGCTGCGCGGATCACCGTCACCGGTGCGGCCGAGGAACTCCAGCCGCTGCTGCTGGAAATCGCGCGCCAGGCCGGCGAGCAGCAGGCGCTCCCACGGATCGCCAGAGACGATACGCGCCGCCGCCGCCTGCGCCCAGTCGAGGCCCAGGTCCTGGCCGAGGTGGGTATAGGCCCGCGTCAGCTCGATCTCGTCGAGCCCGAGCCGCTGGCCCAGCGCGGCGAGGCCGACGACGCCGTCCATGTCGAACAGGCGGACGACGCGGTGTGCCAGCTCGGCGGGCGCACCGGCGGCTTCCAGCTCGGCCGCGATGCGGGCGCTCTGCGCGCTCGCTTCCTCGAGCAGCAGCGACTGCGTCTGGCGTTCCAGCGCGGCGATCCCCTGGCCCAGCCGCTCGATCACCGCACCGGGCAGCGTACCCGGCGCATTGGCGCGCAGCAGGTCGGCGATGTGCGACCGGGTCGCCACCGCCACCTCGTTGAATAGCGCGATGCGGGCGCCCTCGGCGATGTCGGCGCGCTCGATCTCCGCCCACAGGCTGTCGAGGCCGAAGACGCGTTCCGCCACGACGAACATCGCGGCGATGTCGGCGACCGCGGCGCCTTCCTCTTCGGCCAGCTCGAACGGGCGCAGTACGCCGAGGCGATTGACGATGCGGTTGGCGAGCTTGGTCGCGACGATCTCGCCCCGCAGGCGATGCTCGTCGATCGCCTTGGCGAAGTCGCGCTGCATCGCCGGCGGGAAGGCGGCGTGCAGGTCCGGTGCGAGTTCGGGGGCGAGCGCCAGCGGTGCCTGCTCGATCCCGTCCTGCAATGACAGCTTGGCGGTGGCGAGCAGCACGGCGAGCTCGGGGCGGGTGAGGCCATGGCCTTCCTGCCCGCGCCGCAGCAGATCGTCGTTGCCGGCAAGCCCCTCGACCGCGCGATCCAACCGCCCGGCGCCTTCGAAGATTTCGATGACGCGGACGTAGCTCGGGATGGCGCTCGCGCCATCGGCCTCGGCGATCGACAGCGCGAGCGTCTGGAGGCGGTTGTCCTCCAGCACCAGATGCGCGACGTCGTCGGTCATGCTGGCGAGCAGCGCGTTGCGCTCCTCGTAGCCGAGGCGGCCTTCATTCATCTCGCGGTTGAGCGCGATCTTGATGTTCACCTCGTTGTCCGAACAATCGACGCCCGCCGAATTGTCGATGAAGTCGGTGTTGATCCGGCCGCCGCGTTCCGAGAAGGCGATGCGCGCCGCCTGGGTGACGCCCAGGTTCGCGCCTTCGCCGATCGCGGTGACGCGCAATTGTTCGGCATCGACGCGCAGGCGGTCGTTTGCGGGATCGCCGACCGCGGCGTTATTTTCGCGCGCCGCCTTCACATAGGTGCCGATGCCGCCGAACCACAGCAGGTCCGCAGGCGCCTTCAGGATCGCGGAGATGAGTGATGCGGGGTCGAGCTGCGTCGCGGTGATGCCGAGCGCAGCCTGTGCCTGCGGCGACAGCGCAATGACCTTCTCGCTACGCGCCCACACGCCGCCGCCTTCGCTGATGAGGTCGGCGTCGTAATCCGCCCAGCTGGAGCGGGGCAGAGCGAACATGCGCGCACGCTCGTCCCAGCTCGCGGCGGGATCGGGATTGGGGTCGATGAAGATGTGGCGGTGATCGAACGCCGCGACGATCTTCAGCGCCTTGCTGAGCAGCATGCCGTTGCCGAAGACGTCGCCCGACATGTCACCGCAGCCGACGACGGTGATCGGCTGGGTCTGCACGTCGACGCCGCGCTCGGCGAAGTGGCGCTGCACCGACACCCACGCGCCCTTGGCGGTGATGCCCATCGCCTTGTGGTCGTAGCCGACGCTGCCGCCCGACGCGAAGGCGTCGCCCAGCCAGAAGTCGCGCTCCAGCGCCAGCGCATTGGCAACGTCGCTGAACGTCGCGGTGCCCTTGTCGGCGGCAACGACGAAATAGGGGTCCTCGCCGTCCAGCACCGCAACGTCCGCCGGATGCACGACGCGGCCATCGACGATGTTATCGGTGATCGACAGCAGCGAGCGGATGAAGATCCGGTAGCTTTCGGTGCCTTCCGCCAGCCACGCGTCGCGATCGACCGCGGGGGAGGGGAGCTGCTTGGGGTAGAAGCCGCCCTTGGCGCCGGTCGGCACGATCACGGCATTCTTGACGCGCTGCGCCTTCATCAGCCCGAGGATTTCGGTGCGGAAGTCGTCGCGCCGATCCGACCAGCGCAGGCCGCCGCGTGCAACCGGGCCGGCGCGCAGGTGGATGCCCTCGACCCGCGGTGAATAGACCCAGATTTCGCGCCACGGCACGGGAGCGGGCAAGCCGGGGATCAGGTGGCTGTCGAGCTTGAACGCCAGCGCTTCGTTCGCCGCGGGGGCGAAGGCGTTGGTGCGCAGGCAAGCGCCGATCAGGTCGCGATAGGCGCGCAGGATACGGTCGTCGTCGATCGCCGACACCGCGTCGAGGCCGCGCGCGATCGCTTCGTCGCTGGCGGCCAGGTCGCCGCTGCCCTTGGGATCGTGCGCGGCCGCGAAGCGCGCGATCAGCGCCTTGGTCAGCTTGGGCGCACGGCGCAGCGCGTCGACGACGGTGGTCAGGCCATAGGGCAGGCCTGCCTGACGTAGATAGCGGAACCAGGCGCGCAGCAGCACTACCGACTGCGGCGACAGGCCGACGTCGATGATCAGGCGGTTGAACGCATCGTTTTCCGCCGCGCCTTCCAGCACCGCGGCGATCGCGCCTTCCAGCACCGCGGCGTCATTGGCATCGTCGGTCGCATCGGTTTCGACGACGAAGTCGTGAACGAAGGTGTCCGCTTCGTCCTGCAACCGCGTCGGCAGTTCGCCGATCACGCGGAAGCCGAAATTCTCCAGCACCGGCACCGCGTCCGACAGCGCGAGCGCGCCGTGCAGCTTGTAGATCTTGAGCTGGCGATCCTCGCCCGCGACGACCGGGAAGATGCGCACCGAGCGGTCGTCGGCGCTTTCCAGCCCCGCAACGCGCAGGATGTCCTGCGCCGCTTCGGCGGGGCTGCTGACGTTGCGGTAATTGGCGGGGAAGGCATTGGCCCAGCGCAACGCCAGCCGCGCGGCGCGCTGTGCGGGCACCTGTTCGGCCAGTGCCGCCTCGACGTCCGACATCCAGCCGCGCACCATCTTGCGCAAGCGCTCGGCGAGCGGTTCGGTCTCGGGCATGCGGCCCGAACCGCGCAGGTCGATCGTGTAGCGCAGCAGCGCGACGACGCCGTCGTCGAGGCTGATCGACCAGTTGAGCACGTTGCCGTTCGAAGCGTCGGCCAGCATCTGGCCGATCGCGACGCGGCGTGCGGTGGTCAGGTCGTCGCGCGGCAGCCAGGCGAAGGCGAACAGATGCCGCCCCAGCGCCGACTTCACCAGTACCAGCGCCGGCCGCGGCCGGTCGGCCAGGCTCATCGCGGTCAGCACCACCTCTTCCAGCGCATCGGGGACGAAGGCGACGACGAGGTCGTGGGGAAGGGCGGTCAGCGCATGCGTCAGCGCCTTGCCGGTATGGCCCTTGGGATCGAAGCCGAACTTTGCTTCCAGCGCCGACAGGCGCGCGCGCAGCACGGGGATGTCGCGCGGCTTGGCGCTGAGCGCGGCGCTGGTCCACAGGCCGGCGTGAATCGACAGGCCGACGACCTCGCCCGCCTCCATCACCGGCACCAGCACCAGGTCGAGCGGCACGGCGCGGTGGACGGTCGAGATCAGGCTGGATTTCAGCAGCAGCGGCGCGTCATTGCCCTCTTCGAACCAGCGGATCGCGAGCGCGCGATTCGCCTCGGCGAGCACCGGCGTTTCGTGCGGATGGCGGACGATGCCGAGCGCTTCGCCGGCGCTGCCGTCGCGCCGCCAGATCTGGTGGCCGAGCAACGTAAACTGGCCGTCGAGGAACCATTGCAGCAGCGCGGCGCCCTCGCCCTGCGGCAGCGCGGCTTCGTCGCGCGCCATCGCGCGTTGCAGCGCGGGCCAGTCGGTGACGGCGGCGCGCACGTCGGCGAGCACGGCGGTCAGATCCTCGACCAGACCGCGCCGGTCACGCGCATCGGCGCGTTCCAGCTCGATATAGATCATCGATTCGGGCGTGCCGGCGCCGCCGATGTCGGTCAGCGCTCCCGATGCGTCGCGCGTCACGCGGACGACGGGGTGGATAAGGCGGTCGATGTCGAGATCCTGCGCGCCGATCGCGGCGGCGATCGAATCGACCAGGAAGGGCATGTCGTCGTTGACGATGGCGAGGCGCATACGGCGCCGCACGTCGTCCGATGCGATCGGCTCCAGCCGGATCGCGGGTTTCCCGGGCTCACGGCGCGCGGCGGTCTCCGCGACGAACGCCGCGGCGGCGGCCCGCTCGGCATCGCCGAAGCCGGTCAGCTCCCCCGGTAGCGCGCCCTTGGTCAGCCGGGCGGCAAGCGCCTCGGCCATGCTCTGGTTCTGGTCGGCCATGGCAGCCGCCTACGCCCGTCTCTTCCGGGCTTCAAGCTTTGCTGCAGTGCGAAAATTACGTGGTAGCGCAATAAAGTGTTGCGCTGGTCGGGCTCCTTCCGGTCGTCGACGGGAGGCGCCCAGCGTTCAGGCCGCGGCCTTGCGCAGCACGCTTTCCAGCAGTGCCTTGTCGTCGACGCATTTGATGACGTCGACCAGGCCATCCTCGCCGGCGCGCGCCAGCAGCACGACGAATTCGTCCGCCACCGCGGGCAAGGCGACGCGGCCCAGCACGGGCAGCGCCCGCAGTTCGGCGGCGGCGCGATCGAACAGGTCGACGCGCTCGTCGGGGCGACGCGTGGCGCGCTCGGCAGCGACCACCGCCTTGATGCCGCCCTGCGCGGTTTCCAGCACGGGGGTGAGGCCGCCAGCGGGCACCTCGGTGCGGCGGGCGTAGGCCAGCACCGCGGCATATTCGGCAAGGCGCGTCTTGTCGTAATCCGATCCGAACACGAGCTTGACGATCGCGGTCAGCGGCGCGCGTGGCTGCACCGTCAGTCCGGCCTGCGACAGTAGCACGGCATAGCCCTCGGCATCCCGCTCGCACGCCAGCGCGAAGTCATGGGCGCGGCCCAGCGCGCGATACAGCGCGGCGCGCCCGCGCGCATCGGCGGCGCGCACTGCCGCCGCGCTTTCGCGCGCCATCGCCAGCCGGTCGCGCAGCGAAGCGTCGGTCGCGGACTCGGCGATCGGTTCCTCCGCCGTCTCGAACCCACCGCTCGGCCCGTCCGCCCACACCGGCGTCGCGGCGAGCGCGCGCGGGGCGCTGCGCACCGCGGCGTCCAGCTCGGCGGCGAGCGTCGCCTGCGTGTCGGCGTCGGCCAGTTCCTTCCAGTTGATGACCCCGTAGATGAAGTCGATCGTACTGTCGTCGGAGGTGAAGGGCATCAAAATGCCGCGATACAAGGTCGTGCGCCCGCGGATGCCGACGAACTCCGCCTCGAATCCGATCGGCGCCCGATTCGCGATGATCTGCAGATAATGGTCGGTCAGGCGCGACAGCAGCGACCGGCCCGGCACGTCCGCAACGCGCACGACATGCGCGTCCAGCCCGCATTCCTCGCGCAGCGTGCGCCCCAGATAGGCGATGGTCGGATCGTCGATGCCGCGGGTAAAATCGATCAATACGCTGTGCGGGCCGAAGTCGGCGATATTGGCGGGATCGAGGTCGTCGATACCGGGGCAGGGGCGGCCCTTCAGCAGCGACACCCAGTGGTTGTAGGCGCGCACGTGCATGCGCCGCTCGTCACCGCCGAGCGAGAAGGCGGCATCGTCCACGCCGCCACCGTCGATGTCGCCGCCATCATCCGGCGGGCTCGCCAGCGCTGCGTCGAGCACGTCATGGCCGCCGCCATCGGCGCGCAGGCCCTCGCCATCCCCGACTCGCCCGTCATCGAAGCCGCGCGCCGTATCCATGCCCAAACCCTTCTCGCATCAGGACATGACGGTCCTGGTCCTAGGCTGCTTCTGCACCGTCCGTGGTAAACGGAGCGTAAAGCCGCGAGGCGAACAATTGGCATGCCCCGACACAAAGGCCGCTTGTCAGCCGCGATCCGACCTGTTAGGCGCACCCCCGAACGGCCCCTCAGCGGGCCGGTCCACCCCGGGCCGCTTTAGCTCAGCTGGTAGAGCATCGCATTCGTAATGCGGGGGTCACAGGTTCGAGTCCTGTAAGCGGCACCATCTTTCCGAAAATCGTTGGAAAACAACCGTCCAAGCGACGGTCTCGTGCTGTTTATCGCGGACGGGTGCCGCACAACGCCGCTTTCCGATTAAGGGCTATGTCTTTCAATCTTTCCAGAAATGAGAGCGAAAAAGATGTACGTTCATGACGTCGAAGCATCTTCGCCTTCCGCTTCCACTTGGGGTTGAACAGCGGCTATAGCGCGCGGAATGACCCCAACGGGTCTCGGTCGCATACGAGCCCGCTACGATCGTCAACGCGCCATCGGCATCGTCCCGATCGGTTCAACCGACTGAAATCGCGGCTGAGTGCCGGACCGGAATGGCAGTTTGTCCGTTCAGCGCTCCTGACGTTGCACTGCTTGATGGATATCGCCGACCATGCCCGACCATTCCGCTTCGCCCATATTGCAGCCCGTGCAGATCGGCGATTTGTCGCTGCGCAACCGCATCGTCATGGCGCCGTTGACGCGCAGCCGTTCGAACGACGAGGGGATTCCGCCCGACTTCGCCGCCGACTATTACGCGCAGCGCGCTGACGCCGGGATCATCATAAGCGAGGCGACCAATGTTTCCCCCCAGGCGGTCGGCTATGCGCTGACGCCGGGCATCTGGAACGACCAGCAGATCGAGGCATGGCGCCCGATCGTGCAGGCTGTCCACGATCGGGGCGGCGTCATGTTTCTGCAGCTGTGGCATACGGGCCGCATCTCGCACCCCGACCTGCAGGGCGGCGAGCCGCCGGTGGCGCCATCGGCCATCAAGCCGGTCGGACAGGCGTTCACCAAGGACGGGATGAAGGACCACGTCACGCCGCGCGCGCTCGAAACGGACGAGATCCCCGGCATCGTCGAGGACTATCGCCGCGCCGCCGCCAACGCCAAGGCGGCCGGCTTCGATGGGGTCGAAGTCCATTCGGCGAACAATTATCTGCTCGAACAGTTCGTCCGCGACAGCACCAACCGGCGAACCGACCGCTATGGCGGGTCGATCGAGAACCGTCTGCGCTTCCCGCTCGAGGTCGTCGACGCGGTCGTCGGCGTTTGGGGCGCGGGGCGTGTCGGCATCCGGTTGTCGCCGGCGACGACGATGCCCGGCGAAACCCCGCTCGACAGCACGGTGATGGAAACCTTCGGCACCTATGTTGACGCGCTGTCGGAGCGCGGCCTGTTGTATATCCACGATATCGAGGGCGTGACGCAGCAGACCCGGGACGCGGAGGGCGTCGATTTCGCCGCTTTGCGCAAGCGCTTCGAGGGGGCGTACATCGCGAACAACCAGTATACGCTCGAGCTGGCGGAGGAGGTTCTCGCGCGTGGCGATGCCGACCTGTTCAGCATGGGGCGGCCGTTCATCGCGAACCCCGACCTCATCGATCGCCTGCGTACGGGGGCGCCACTTGCGGAGGCTCCGAAGGACTATTGGTACGGCGGCGGATCGGTCGGCTATTCGGACTGGCCGACGATGCAAGGAAACCCGGATCGCGGCTGAGCCAGCCGCGCCTAGGACCCTGTCGTAGGATCGGGTCCGTGCCGTGGGTGAACGAGGCTAAGGTATGGCAGCGGTGGGCGCGGGTGGTCGAAGACCGGCCTCCGCGTCCGACGTAAGTCGGAAGGAAGTCCGAAGGCAGCGCCCGAGTGTCCGAACGGGGATCAGCGCGGGCAGCCGGCGCTCGCCTTCCCGATCAGTCCCGATCGAGCCATTCGCAAATCCCGCCCATCGCGCTCGGTCGGCTGAACGCCGGAGCCCAGTCCCCGCCACAGCGCCGCGTTGAAGGCCGCGGTGTCGAGATGATCCTCGGTGCGGAAATCCTGCCCGCGCATCGCCTCTGCCCACCAGGCCGAGCCGGGGTGGTTGCACCGACCGGTCGTTGCCGCGATCCGGGGGGCGAAGCGATCGGCGGGGATCGGAAGCTGCGTCGTGCGCAGCACGTCGGCCGCGTCCGCGCGATACGTCCAGTGCGTTTGCGCGGGGTCGAACAGGTCGGCCATCGGCGCCGCCAGCCCGTCGTTGAGCCCCAGCGGCTTCAGCCCCAGCACCGTCTCGATCGTGCGCAGGACGTTGACCGTCGTATAGCGGGTCGAGACGACCGCGCCCTGCCGGACATAGGGGCCGGCCACGAACGCGAACGATCGGCGCGCATCGACATGGTCGGCACCGTTCTGGGCATCGTCCTCGATGACGAACACCAGCGTCGAGCCCGCGACGCGGCTGTTGGCGATCGCCTCGACGACCATGCCGAGCGCGTAATCATTGTCGGCCATTTCCGTTTCGACGGTGTTCACCCCGTCGATCGCCTCCTTGAAGTCGCCGAAGTGATCGTGGCTGAGGCGCAGCAGCGTCAGGGCAGGGACCTTGCCGGCCGCATCGGCGGCGTCGAACTCGCGCCGCCATTCCAGCATGCGCCAATAATCGGGGAGTTTTTGGTCGAAGCCGCGGAAATAGGGATCGCTGCGCTTCGCCAGCAGCCGGTCGCCGGGCGTGTAGATGCGCGTGCCCGTCTTCCACGGTTCGCGGATCACCGGTATCGCGCCAGGCGCGCCAGCATCGTAGACCGAGGCGTCGGAAAAGCCGTAGTTGCGCACCGAAAGGCCCGCGCGGATCGCCTGATCCCACAGGAAGCCCTGGTTCCTGTCATCGTCGTCGTCGCCATCGGGCGCGGTCAACAGGGCAGGGCCGGCGAGCAGATCGGGGTCCTTTGACAGCGCCGGGTTCGTCGCCTGACGCTCGGTCGGGGTCTGCTGCGCGTAGACGAAGCGGTCTGCTTCCTCCGCTTCATAGGCGAGGCCGCGCTGCGCATAGTTCACAGGCGCCGTCTTTTCGAGCAGGTCGGGCGTGCGCGCGGCGGTCGACCAGGTCCAGCCGGTGCTCGATTGCTCTCCCGAATCGTAGAAATTGTCGAGCGTTGCGAACTGGCGCGCGAGGCGGTGGTGGTTGGGCGACAGCGCCCGGCCGAGGATGGCGAGATGCGGATCGCCGTTGCCGACCTCCAGATCGCCCAGCACCTGGTCGTAGGTGCGGTTTTCCTTGATGATGAAGACGACGTGGCTGACCCGCGCCCGGATCGCCGCCATGTTCGCCTCGGCAGCGGCGCGGGCGGCGGCCCCGGGGAGGCCGATATTGTCGGCGACCTGAAGCGTCGTCGCGGCCAGCGCCTTGTCGTCCGGCAGCGGGAATTCCAGCATCCCCGCTTTTTCCAGCTGGTAGATATATTGGTTCGCCGCGCCGCAGGCATTGGGCTGACCACGATAGATGGCGAGCTTCGGCGCGCAGCCCTGCGGGTTGGGGCCAGGCGGGCTCTTGCGGTTGACGACGAACACGCGCTTGCCATCGGCCGACGTCGCCACCGCGCTGGGATACCAGCCGGTCGGCACCAGCCCCGTGACGGTCCCGCCGGCGGCGCTCGGTGCGACGATGGCGACAGCATTGATCCCGCCCAGCGTCACCAGCAATCGCCCGTCGCGGAGCTGGGCAAGGCCGTTGGGGTTGAGCCCCTTGCCGATCGCGGGGGCGGCGAGCGCGTCCGGCAAGGTGAGGCGCGGCTCCGCAACCAACCGCGCCTGGACGGTATCGATCACCGCAAGCCGGTCGTCATTGTCCTCGGTGGCGAACAATCGGTGGGTGCGGACATCGGCCAGCAGGGCGGTGGGCTCGCCGATCGTCGCGATCCGGCCGGTGATCCGGATTCCCGACCGCGACGGCGTCAGCGCGACGATCTGCCGATCGCGGGGCGACGACACCCAGGCATGGCCGGCATCGGTCCATGCGATCGCAAAGGGAAATTCGCCGCCCGGGACGCCGCTCTGCGCCGGGTCGATCTTTCCGGGGCGCAGGTCCTGCTCGGCGATGACCGTACCGCGATCCAGGTCGAGCAAGCTGACCGAGTCATTGTAATAGTTGGCGACGAGTCCGTAATGCCCGTCCGGGCTGACCGCGACGCCTGCCGCCTGCGGCTTGACCCCGGCGCCGAGGCCGGCGGTGTGGCCGAGCCTGATCGTCGCGATTTCGACATACCGCCCGCCCGACCATCCGAACACATGGACGTTGTCGTCGACGCCGCCACCGACGACGAACCCGCGTCCATCCGGGCGCCATGCGATGCCGCCATAGCTGTTGGGGACGGTCAGCGTCTGTACCCGCCGGCTGCCATGCCCGTCGATCGCGTAGCGGAAAATGTATTGGACGGACTGCGCCGCGACGACCTTCCCGTCGGGCCCGTTGAAGCGGTTGAAGCCGCTGGTCAGCACCAGCATTTCGCGCCCATCCGGACGGCGCGCGATCGCCGCCGCGCCATCGACGACATAGGCGGGGTCAGGACCGGTGCGCGCGACCAGCGGCTCGAACCGCGCGCCCGGCGCCGCGGTGGGAGTGAGGCGCTGTCCGGTCGGCAAGGGTTGCCCCGCCCGGTCCTGCGCAGCGCAGGGGGCAGACAATAGGATCGCGAAGGCGGATAGATATGGGCGCATGGTGATCTCCGAGATCGGTGACCATAAGACTGGATTGTGACGTCTCACCATCCACGCCGCAACGACAGTCCTTCATCGCATCGAAAACAACAGAGATGAACGGCAGAAACTGGAAAAGTGGTGCAGGTCCGTGCCTGGCCGGCTGTGCGTCGTCGAGACGGTGGCAAGGATGCGTCCGCCCTGTCATGGCGCAGGACCAATAGAGTTGCGCTTTACGGGTAAATGCTTGTTCCCGCCGCGAAACATAAACACAAATTTAGACAACCCTATGCCGGTGCTGGCGTTCATCCTTCGCCTGTCAACAGCCTGAGCCGAACCACCCTGGCTGAGGCAATCGCCAAAGGAATACGAATGATGCGCTTCGCTTCGCTCGCCGCGGTCGCGTGCCTTTTTGCCACGCCCGCTTTCGCCCAGAGCACCGATACCCGGTCCGACAACGGGTTTCCCCAGAACAGCCTGTCCAGCCAGGTCCATGGCGGTCCGCAAGGCGAGGCGCAGCGCGCGTCGATCGCGGCACTGCAGCAGGCGCTGATCGAACTGCAACAGCTCCAGCTCCAGACCAAACAGGCCCATTGGAACGTGTCGGGCACGCTCTTCTATCCGCTGCACGAATTGCTGCAGGACCATCACGACGGCGTCGCCAAATATGCCGACGAGGTGGCCGAGCGATTGCTCGCGATCGGTGCGTCGGCGGACGGCCGCGCCAACACCATCGTCCGCACCAGCCGCGTGCCCGAGATGCCGGGCGGCTTCATCGACGACGCGCAGGTCATCACCTGGTTCGCGACCAATTATCACGTGGTCAGCGACGAGATCGGTCAGGGCATCAAGGCCAGCGAGGACGGCGATCCGACCACTTCGAACCTGTTGCAGGAGGTGCAACATGCCATCGACAAATATCAGTGGCAGATGCGCGCCATGATCCAGCCGACGCCGACGGATTCCAATACCGGGGCAGATCTCAATAGCGGACGCCCGGTGCCGCCGATGACACGGACGGCGCCTGCTCGCTGATTGAACGGCAGGAAACATCAGTTAGCACAGCATCGCGATGGAGCGCCTGGACAGAGGCGTCCGTCGCGATAGTGGCTATTGCGTCTTGCGGCTCCGCCCACGGGCAGTTCGCTGTCGCCCGATCGCGGAGGGTAAACCTCCTTGGGGCCATCCGGATGCGCCATCACAGGCGCCCTCGCGTCGTCCTTATGCCGTGGTCGCGCCGTCTGGCTCGATCCCCGACACGACCCAGGCGAGCGCGTCGTCATTGGACGTGGCGAAGCGGGTGAAGGGCTGGTTGAAGATGCGGCGGACTTGCAGGCGGACCAGCGTGGTGCCGGTGACGATGGCGAGGGCGCGCGCGTTCCTCATCTTGGTCAGGTGATCGCCCACCGCGGCGATCATGTCTTGCGCCTGCACCGGACAGCGTGAGACGTCGATGATCATTGCGTAGCTGGGCAGGCGGGCGGCGGTGATCTGGGCGATCAGGTCGGCGACCAGCTGGTCGGCGTCGGCGCGGGTGAGCATGCCGTGCATGTCCAGCCTGATGAGAGCATGGGTGCGGTCGACGACGATCTTGTACATGCGCGGTCCTCCAGCGCATGTCACGATAGCGGCGAGTCATTGATAAAGTGACTATCGGTTGTCCTGTGCGTCGGGACGATCGTCCGCATGCCGGGCCCTGTTGGCGTGCCACACACCTGTCACATCCGCGTGGCATCGTCGCGACAGGAAGACCGTAGACATCCCATGCGCCTGCTGATCGTCGAGGACGATCCCGTCATCGCCGATCAGATCGCCCGCAGCCTGCACGCCGTGGGGCATCAGCTGCGCGTGGCGGCAACGGGGGCGGCGGCGCTGCTGGCGTTGCGGCAGGACGATTGCGACGCGATCGTGCTCGACCGGATGCTGCCCGATCTCAACGGCCTGTCGGTGATCGACCAGATCCGCCGCGACGGCCTGTCCACGCCGATCCTGATGCTGAGCGCGCTGGGATCGGTGAAGGACCGGATCGAGGGGCTGGCAAGCGGCGCTGACGATTATCTCGCCAAGCCGTTCGACATGGACGAACTCGCCGCGCGCATCGCGGCGATCGCGCGCCGTGGCACCCCGGCGGGTGACAGTGCGCGGCTGGAGGTGGGGCGGCTGCGGCTCGATCCCAGTGGCCATCAGGCCTGGTTCCGCGGCCAGTCGGTGACGCTCAACCGGCGGCAATATTCGCTGCTCGCGCATCTGATGCGCCATGCCGACCGGCTGGTGACGCGATCGATGCTGCTGGAGGCGGTGTGGGGCTATGCCTTCGCGCCCACCGCCAATATCGTCGAAAGCAATCTCAGCCGGCTGCGTACCGCGCTGATCGGCATCGACTGCGACCCGATCGAGACGCAGCGGGGTGCGGGCTATATCCTGCGCTCCGAACGATGCGCCTGATCATGCGGCTCGCCGGTTGGGGAGGGCGGGGGCGTCCGTATGGCCTGGGGCGGCTGCCGATCCAGGTCGGGTTGACCTTTACCGTGATGATGGCGCTGGTCGGGGTGATCGGGTTCAGCGTGGCCGATGCGTGGATCGCGCGCCGGGTCGACACGTCGCTGCGTGCGCATGCCGCCAAATATCTGGGGCTCGGCCATGGCCAGCCGGTGACCGATGCCGTGGTCGCCGCGAAGATCGTCGACTGGCAGCGGCGCAAGGTGTTGAGCCAGCGCACCTATGTTCTGTTCGGCGCGGACGGCAGGCGGATCGCCGGGCGGCTCGACATCGGGCCGCCGCCGCTCGGCTATTCCAACGTCCGCTTCCATGCGGGCGGACGCGGCACGCAAAAAGGGCGGGCGTTGGCGACGCGCCTGCCGAGCGGGAGCCTGCTCGTCATCGTCCAGCATAGCGAGGCGGGGGAATCGCTGCACGAGCTCCTGCCCTGGGTGGTGCTGGCGCTGTCGCTCGCGGCGGCGGGTACGGGCGTGGCGGTGACGCTGGTGTTCGCGCGGCTGATCGCGGTGCGGCTCGCCGCGACGCAGGAGACGGCGGACGCGATCGCGGGCGGGGACCTCAGCCGCCGCGTACCGACGCAGGGGCTGGACGGCGTGTTCGCGGGACAGGCCGACAGCCTCAACCGGATGCTCGACCGGATGGACGATCTGGTCCGCAGCCAGCGGTTGTTCGCGAGCAACCTGGCGCATGACCTGCGCACGCCGCTCACCCGGCTGCGTGGCATCCTGCGCAACGGCGCGGAGGAGCCCGCCGTGCTGGAGCGGGCGGAGCGTGAATGCGCGGCGATCATCCGCATCTTCGACGCGCTGCTGCGGCTGGCGGAGATCGAGGGCGGGCGGCATCCGGCGGCGCTCGCCCCGCTCGATCTGCGTGCGTTGATCGAGGATGTCGCCGAGACGATGGAGCCGGTGCTGGCCGATCACGATGGCACGCTGACGCTGGAGGCGGGGGCGCGGCCGATGGTGGCGGGGGACGCCGATCTGCTGGGGCAGATGCTGGTCAACGTGCTCGACAATGTCGTGACGCACACGCCGCGCGGCACCCACGCGCGCCTGTCGCTGGTGTCTGACGGCGGCTTTGCGCGCATCACGGTGGCGGACGATGGCCCGGGCCTGGCCGAGGCCGACCGCGCGCGCGTGGTGCAGGCGTTCGAGCGCGCGGCCCAGGCGGAAACGCGCGGCAGCGGGTTGGGGCTGGCGATCGTCCAGGCGATCGTCCGCTTCCACGGCGGCACGCTGCGACTGGACGATGCCCGGCCGGGTCTCACCGTCCGGATCGCGCTGCCGCTTATGCCGCCTGACGCTTGCGCCGGTTCCGCCGCCGGTTGAGCCACATCGTCAGATACATCCAGAAGCCGGAGCCCGCGAAGAACAGTAGCGCGGCGCCGCCGCCGATATTGAGCGCGATGCCCACCGGGCCCAGCGTCTCGCCCGAATGGATATGCTTGAACCAGCGGTTCCAGCTCTTCATCGCGCTCGGCGGCGCCGGTGCATCGGCGGATACCGTCTTGGCCGGCGCGCGATCGAGCAGGTCGGTCGCCTGCGTCGCCAGCCCGGTCGCGGCGAGCAGCAGTAATAGAAGCGCGAACCAGGGGGCGAGCAGGCGGTGCCAACGGCGCATCGACGCATATCCATCATGTGGGCAGGTGGCGTCGCCCTGACACCCGCAATGTGACAGGCCGGCGATGCTTTCATTCTAAGTTTGCAATGTAGGCACGCTTTGCCCGCCCCGGCGCCTGATTGTCACGGATCGGTCATATAGCGCACCTAGCGCGCCGCTCGACACGGTCGTGCCCCGGCGGGGGGGGCCGCCGACCGGTCGGGGGATACCATGATGCACATCCGATACGGGATGCCGGTCGCGCTCGCGCTCGGCCTGCTCGCAACTGCTGCGGTCGCCAAGCATGACGGACGGCCTGCGGCGTCGCTGCTCGATCCGGCAGCCTTCGCGCCCACCGCGATCATCGCGCCGCCGCCCGCGCAGGGCTCGGTCGTGGCGCGGCAGGAACTCGCCTATCTGCGCGCGCTGCATCAGGCGGCGCCGGCGGAGCGGATCGCGCGCGCCGATGCCGATGGGCATGACAAGGGGCCGCACGCCTTCAACGCGGTGACGGGGCGCGACCTGACCGCGCTGCCCGCTACCGCCGCGCTGCTCGCTCGCGTCGATACCGAGACCGACGCGGTGGTCGATCGCGCCAAGGAGCATTTCCGCCGTATCCGCCCGTACCGCACCGACCCGACACTGCCGCATTGCGGCAAGGGCAAGGGGGTCGATGACAGCTATCCCAGCGGCCATTCGGCCTTCGCCTGGTCGACCGGCTGGACGCTGGCGCAGCTGATGCCGGATCGCGCCGCCGCGATCCTCGACCGTGCGCGCGACTATGCCGAGGGGCGCGAGATCTGCGCGGTCCACTACCCCTCCGATGTCGAGGCGGGCCACGCGGTCGGCCAGTTGGTCGCCGACCGGCTGCTCCACGATCCGCGCCTGGCCGATCAGGTCGCGGCCGCCCGCGCCGAACTCGCCCGCCGCTGACCCACTTCCCCTTTCGTCCGAGGACCCGATGATGACCCATGTTCCGTTCCGCGCCGCTCTGCTGGCGGCCACCACGCTCGCGTTGCCGACGCTGGCGCATGCCGATCCCGTCGCGGGCCCGGTCGCCGTGCCGGTGAGCGAGCCGACGGCGGCGGCCGTGCCGCAATCGACCAGCGCCGATCAGGCGGGGCAGGCCAATGACAAGCAATCGCTGACCACGTCCGACATCATCGTCACCGGATCGCGCACCGCCCAGGCGGCGCCGCTCACCGCCTCGCTGACCACGACGCAGCCGCAATCGGCGGTCAGCCGCGACTTCATCGAAAATAGCGCCGCGACCGCCGACGTGAACGAGCTGATCGCGTTGACGCCGGGCGTGTCGATCTCCGGCGCGGGCAACGGCTATGGCCTGTCGGAAACCAAGGCGACGATCCGCGGCTTCCAGGATGGCGAATATAACGTCACCTACGACTCGATCCCCTTCGCCGACACCAACAACCCGACGCACCATTCGACCGCCTTCTTCCCGTCGAACACGATCGAGACGATCGTCGTCGATCGCGGTCCGGGCAACGCCAGCCAGCTCGGCCAGGCGAGCTATGGCGGCAACATCAACATGTATTCGCGTGCCGCGACGGCGGATGCGGAGCTGCGCGGCGAGGCGATCGTCGGCAATTGGAACACCTTCATCGGCCGCGCGCTGTTCGAAAGCGGCAGCATCGACAAGCTCGGCGGCACGCGCATCGTGCTGACCGGCCAGTATCTCCAGTCGGACGGCGCGCTCAGCTATTCGCCGGTCGGATCGAAGAACCTGTTCGGCAAGGCAGTAGTGCCGATCGGCAGCGCCAACACGCTGACGGTGATGAGTAGCTGGAACCGCAATTTCTACTATCAGTCGGACGTGCTGAAGGGTGCGACCTGCGGCAGCGCGGCGACCGACGCCTATAACGCCGCCAATCCGACGGCGACGATCACCACCGCGCTGGGCGCCGATGGCCAGCCGTTGACCCAGCTGAGCGGGCGCGGCTGCGGCGCGACATCGCAGGTCGGGCAATATGGCTTCAATTACGGGCTCGGCAACAATCCGACCCAGCACGATTATTGGGAATATAACCGCACCGACAAGACGACGGACTTTTCGTACCTGCGTCTACAGAGCAATCTCGGCGGCGGGCTGACGCTCGACAATCGCGCGTACATGTACGGCTATACGAACAACACGCTGTCGGGGAATGGCAGCTCGTCCTTCGGTGTGCCGAAGGGCGGCACGTTGCCGGTGTTCATCGTCAAGTCGAACGGCGTCGTCACCGGCTTTACCGGCGCGGGCACGGCGGCGTCGCCCTATGTCGCGGTGTCGGGTGGCAACGACGTGCTGGGCTATGACAAGCTCAACAAATACCGCGTCTTCGGCTATATCGGCCAGGCGGATTACGACTTCGGGTTCGGCAAGCTGCGGCTGGGTGGCTGGTACGAATATGCCGTCACCGATCGCCACAATTTCGATCTCGACCGCACGACCAACCAGCCGAGTTATAACGAAAAGTTCAGCAGCGGCACGACGGCGACCAGCACGCTGCCGCCGATTTCGCAGGCGAATATCAACTTCGCGCAGCATTCGACCTGGCACCAGTATCAGCTGTTCGGCGAGGTCGAGCTCCGCCCGGTCGACGGCGTGTCGATCACGCCGGGCGTCAAATACGTCCACTTCACGCGCGGCGTGGATGCGGTCCTGCAACAGAAGACCCGCACGCCGCTCGACCTCAGCGCGACCTGGACCAAGACGCTGCCGTTCCTGACCGCCAATTGGCTGGTGACGAACAGCTGGTCCTTCTATGGCCAGTACGCGCAGGGCATGTACGTACCCGACCTGTCGAGCTTCTATTCCGCTTCGGGCCAGCTCGTCACCGCGCTCGATCAGCTGAAGCCACAGACGACGACCAACTATCAGATCGGCACCGTCTGGCACGGCCACAGCGTCTCGCTCGACGTCGACGGCTATATCATCAACGTCGACAACAAGATCGGCAATTGCACGACCACCGGCTGCGACACGACGCTGCTCGTGAACCAGGGGCAGGTCCGCTACAAGGGCGTCGAGGGGCAGCTCAGTGTCATGCCGATCCACGGCCTGACCCTGTTCGGCAATGCCAGCTACAACCAGGCGCGCAGCGTGCAGACTGATGCGCAGATCGGCAAGGCGCCCTTCGCCACCGCGGCGGCGGGCTTCATCTTCCGCAAGCACGGCTTCCGCGTGTCGTTCGACCAGAAATATACCGGCCCGCAATATGCCAATGATTACAACGGCAGCCCCGGGTTCCGCCTGTATCGCATCCGCCCCTACAGCATCGGCCAATTCGCGATCAGCCAGACGTTCGAGGGCGGATTGAAGCTGGGCGTGACGGTCAACAACGTCTTCAACAGCCGCGCCGTGACGCAGATCGCAACCAGCATCACCGGCGCTCCGACGACGACCATCAACGGCAAATCGTACCAGTCTGGCTATGGCCAGCTCGACCAGTTCAACTATTTGCCGCCGCGCTCCTTCCTGCTGACCGCGGGCATCTCCTTCCGGTAAATCTTGGCGGAGTGGCGTGGGACCTCGCTGAGCCCGGATGCGGTCCGCTATGCGCTGCGGCAGCCCGACGGCGTCGACATCGCCGAGGGCGGCATCTGCCCGACCGGGGCGGACATACGTGGGCATGGACGTGTCGGCTTTTGAGGCCGGCACGTCCAGGCTGGCCGTCAGGCCGTCGCACCGCCATCGATGTTGAGCGTCGTGCCGGTGATGTAGCTGGCATCCGGCCCGGCCAGGAACGCGACCGCCCCCGCAATTTCCTCGACCTTGCCATAGCGGCTGAGTGGGATCGTTTGCAGCAGCTGCGCAGCGAAGTCGCTGTCGGCCGGGTTCATGTCGGTGTCGATCGGACCCGGCTGCACGGTGTTGACCAGAATGTTGCGGGGAGCGAGGTCCTTGGCCCAGCCGCGCGCCAGCGCCGCCACCGCCGCCTTTGTCGCGCTGTAGACCGTGGTCGCGGGGAAGGCCATTTCGCCCGAGATGCTGCCGATCAGGATGATCCGGCCACCGTTGCGCAGGTGCGGCAGGGCCGCGCGGGTGCCGACATGCAGGCCCTTCACGTTGACGGCGAACTGACGGTCGTACGTCTCGTCGGTGTCCTCAGTGACGGACGCGAACTCGGCGACACCGGCATTGTGGACCAGAATGTCGATACCGCCCAAAGCCGCGGCGGCCTGTTCGACGCCGGCCCGCTGCGACGCCGGATCGGCGGCATCGGCCTGGAAGGCGAAGGCGGTGCCGCCCGCATGCGCGATTGCCGCCACCGTGGCGTCGGCCGCAGCCTTGTTGCCCGCATAGGTGATCGCCACGGTCGCGCCCTCCGCCGCCAGCCGCTTGGCGATGGCCGAGCCGATGCCGCGCGATCCACCGGTGACGAGCGCTGTCCTGCCCTGAATCGACATATAAAATCTCCAAAAATGCTGGCCCGCGATCACGGCATCGTGCGCTGTCGGCAGGCAGGAAATGGGGTGACGTTTCAACAGTTCAATAATTCCGAACTATTAAATTTGCCGCGGTGTCCTATATCGACGGCATGGCCCGCTTCACGCACCCCCGGCTGGAGGACGTTCCGCTCGATCTGGCGCTGCATGCGTTGGCCGATCCCAATCGGCTGGCCATGGTGGCGCGCCTCGCCGCGACCGAGCGGCTGAGCTGCACCGATGCCGCGCCGTGCGAGACGATCCCGAAAAGCACGCTGTCCAACCATTTGAAGTTGTTGCGTGCGGCCGGGCTGATCGAGACGACGCAGGCCGGGCGAGAGATGATCAATACGCTGCGCCGGGACGAGTTCGACCGGCGCTTCCCCGGCCTGCTCGACGTGGTGCTCGCCAACCGGCCGGGCTGAGCCGGCCGATCGCGTCGAGCGCGGCTACCGCATCGTCGTCGCGGTTAGTTTCGCGCGTCTCGCACTTTGCCCAGGTTTTATAGACTTGGGTGACGGGCGGCACCGTCTTGGCAGCTATGGTTCGCTCGACGGTGGGGAGAGCGCGGAGAAAAGCGCCCCATAGCCCGTAACTAGGACGGAGGGTGGTGGGGATACGGCTCCGTGCGGGATCGATGCAGAGGGCGCAGGCGATGCGGCGCAGCGGGGACGACGCATCGAACGA
Source organism: Sphingomonas sp. DC5200-1 (assembly GCF_049897245.1). NCBI lineage: Bacteria > Pseudomonadati > Pseudomonadota > Alphaproteobacteria > Sphingomonadales > Sphingomonadaceae > Sphingomonas > Sphingomonas sp. DC5200-1. The sequence goes on along the minus strand of NZ_JAFCVW010000012.1, from coordinate 10,802 downwards.
AGAAAACGCCGGTGCGAGTATATTTCAAGGGGTGGTCATACGGACCACTTTGTCCGCATCCTTTGTACCCAAGGATAGGTAAATCGTCCAGGAAGACGACCTGAACCGCGCACATCCGCCGTTCCGGCGAGCGCTGGTGACCCCTACGGGAGGCGTTGATCCAGCGTAAAAGCACGTAATTCTGCGGTTTTCGTGGGTCGCGTACCCATCAGTTTGTACACACGGTCTGTACCCGTGCGTATGACAATATGAGCCCGCTATTTGCCATTCGTCAAGGCGAAGCTGGTGGAGAGCTGCCTGTCCGCTTTCGGGCGTCGATCGCGTCAAAGCGGACGCTCGTTCAGGCGATAGGGTAGGGTGCTCGAACGCCCGCCGGTGGTGGTCAGCTGCACGGCCGCTTTCGGGCGTCAATCGAGGTAATCTGCCGTTTGTTCAGGTGTTGGCTGAGAGGAAGCAATACGGCCATTTCCTGGGTGGGCAACAGCACACCTAGTCTAGAAGTTTAAAGACCTATACAGCAGCCGATCATTCGGTAGACGAACCAGAATGAGATTACGAGACTGCTGAAGATGTGTAGGATCCTCTGGAATGGGGCAGCCGCGAGGCGAGGCTCACCTTCTCCATACTGGCGACGAAAGCGGGACCCGCAGCCTGGCTTCCATTGTAGTCCGGGCTTAGAGGGATAAGTAGTTCAGCGGGGGCGCTGGGGAGCACGTGTGAATAAGGCGGGAACGAGTAACCAAGTGGCTTCAATCGGCGTGAACTCGCTTGGTGATGGACTCTCACCATGGCATGGATGGGTGGCGGGGATTGCGGTTCTTGTCTTTGTGGGCGTCATCCTTGCGGCGGTGTACGCTCGACGACGCCGACCGGTCGAGGATCCGGCTCGCCTTACGGACTTTTTCGAGTCTCTACAGACTCTTGCGTGGACGGACGAGGAGACCGCATCGTCTCTGGACCGACTCGCCATCGCCACGACCACGCTCTTCCAGGCTGAGGTCACGTATTACTACCGGACGCGCACAGCTCGCAGACTGACGGCGTCGCTGTTCCGCTGGTCCGCCTTCCTCTTCGGAACGGCGGGGCTGGCCTGTCCTCTGCTGGAGACAGCCGTGCCAACCTGGACCGGCGTGTCGCGCCTCGGCTACATTCTTCTCGCGGCAGCGGCCGCAAGCCTGGCAGGCAACGAGCTGTTCGGAGGGACGAAGGGTCACATCCGTACTGTGACCGCGCAATACACGCTAGAGCGGCTTCTGAACGAGTTTGTTGTCGACTGGAGTGAATGGCGGAGCAAGGCAGAGCGAACGAAGGATTGGGCCGGGGGGTTCGCGATCCTGCGGCGTCTGTCGAACGGGGTGTATTCGACGCTGCTTGACGAGACAAAGGAATGGGGCGCGGTCGTTACCGAGGCGGAGGGATCCTATCGCGCAAGCGTTTCGCCCGGTACTGGCAGATCGGAAACGCCTGCTCGCTGAGTAAATCCGTATCGCGTGCAGCCCCGCCGAAAGGTGATCCGGTAGCCACGTCGTTTGTGGAGTGGAAGCTGGTTTTGTTTGTCTCGGTGCGAGTGAACAAAACGGACCTGTGTCCCCCAACTTGGCGGAAGCTGCCGCATGCACGCCGGCCGGACGACTTTACATGGCCCCGCGGCAGAGAGCGTCGAGGAGGCGCGTAGGCGCTTCGTGTGGGGCCGCGCAAACGATGCCGTTGAGCTGGTAGGGTCGGCGTACTCAGCACCTCGGCAGTGCGACCGCGCAAGCGCTGGCAGTCGCTCTCAGGCTTCCGAAGAACTTCGCCGGCCTCTTCGGCTACTTCGACAAACTTGCTGACAGCCGCAGGTCACGTCAGCACCAACGGATCCAAACCTCAATAACCTTCCTACGCAGCGTACGGTTCTACCGCATCAACATTGCCGTGGCTCGAGGACGCCACAACGCTGAGGTCGCGCAGTTCGTAAGACCACATTATCCCGATGGCCGGCGTCTCGGTCTCCACGTAGCGGTCCGGCATTCGGCAGACGAGCGTGAAGTCCGGCCTGATTAGGGCGGCGACGCCGAAGCCTATCGCATGCGGCTTAGTGCCTAGGCAAAGGCCGACCTCTTTAAACCTGCCAGAGTGGTCTAGCAAATCGACAACGATGTCTCCGGCTGCCACGGCGTCGCCGGCCGGGCACCTCAAGATCTCTCTCTCGTCGAGGTCAAGGTTGTTGGCGAGTGCCTTCGCCTCCTTCTCGCTCTGGTCACCGTATTCGGGGGAGAAGCCTGGGTAGGGCGTCACTAGTCGGTGGCGTTCGGCCTCATAGGAGCGGATCAGCTTCCTCGCCTGAAACGTCTCGAAACCGATGGAAGCGACGATTTCGACTTTTTTGTCGGGGGAGAGCCGGCCCTCAAGGTAGGGAACCGGCAGCGAGCGCCACGAGCCTTCTGTGAATGCATGGTCGGAGGCGAGCGATGTGTTTCCGTCGGAGGGCGCATATCGCCCCTCAGCGTAGAGCAGTCTTAGCGACCGGACCGACCCGGATGACACGCAGTAGCCCATAAGCGTCAGCACGTAGTACTTGGGAAGGCAGCTGACGTCGACGACCATGTCTAGCGGTCGTCCCAGCGCGATGCGGGTGGCGGCGACGAGTTCGATCAGCGCGTTGCGCCAGCTCTCGACGTCAGACACGGAATGCCGGCCAAGGTCGGTAACGACCCCAGCTTGTTCGGCCGCCAGCCGCGCCAGACTAGCGTCGTGCTCAGCCCGCCGTCCCGATGTCCCCTCCTCGGCAAACGAGACCACGGCGGCCGCGGAGTAGCGGCCGTGCTTCACGCGGGCCACCTCGATGCATCTGCGCTCCCAGCTCGAGGTCAGAACCAGCAGGTCACCCGCGGCTTCAAGCCGCTCGCTAATGCGGCGATCCTGACGGACCTCCAGGTGTCCCCGCCGCCAAGTCATGGCGGCGACCTTGGCCGAGATTTCGTTGTTCTCCATCAGAGAAGCCTCGGATGCTCGTCCGGCGACTCTCGAAGAATGCGCGAATAGGCCCGTCCCACCGCCTCGTCCACTTGGACGTCGGAGCCGGCGTCGCAGACCTCGGCAAACTCTTCCATCGGCATTTGCAGCATCCCGTATGGCCCGCGATGCGAGAAGCCGAAGTAGGAGGCGAAGCGGCGGTGCAAGTGGAAGGTCAGGTCTTGTTCGTCGTGTCCCTCGCCGATCTGTCCCTGCCGCGGTGGGCGAAGCAGCCCATCTGCCTCGCACCGTTTTAGCAGTCGCCGGATGAATTCCTTCCTGTCCGGCAACGACATACGGCCTCGGCTGAGCGTCTCTAGGTCGAAGTGGAAGTTGCCACGCTCGGGGGTCGAAAGCGTGGACGTAGAGGCGTGGTTCGATTGCAATCTCGCCGTCAGCTTGCCGATGAACTCGATTGCGCGTTCAGCCTCGGCACCATCGCGTTCGAAGTTGTTGCGGATTCCGTCGTATTTGGCTCGGCTGGACACGCGGACGCCCTCAAGCTGCGTGTCGGCCGAGAGGGGTTCCTCTCGCCGCAGCAGGCCGCCGACCGACCGGATCTCCTTACGCGCGACTGCTTGCTCGAAAATCGACCCCATCATCTCGAGGTAGTCGCGTATGCAGGTGTCGCCCATGTTGATGATGGTCTGAGCGCCCATATAGGGCACGCGGCTGAGCCGATACTCCGAGTAGATTGCTAACAGAGCGGCGAACTGTTTCCTACGCATGTAGGCGTCGACGTTCTCACTTCGGGTGTCGCGCAACCGTTCCCCCAGTCTCTCTAACACGTATGTCTCGTAGATTGGCGGCACCTTCCGGCGCGCGCCCGAGTTCAAGCGGCGACTCCTGTCCACGAGCGCGTTAAATTCCGATGAGAGCGAGTTCCGTGCCGCCTCGAGAAGGGCAAGGTCGACGTTGAGGCTTCCAAGAAGGTCGCGCAAGTTGAAGTACTTTGCCGGCAGCTCGTGCAGTGGCGGGCGTTCTGCGCTGGAGTCCGAATAGTAGATGCGCAGGCGGGAAACGTTCTCGCAAAGCCTGTAGAAGTGCTTGCCGTCAATCTCGTCCAAGTGGAGCTGCGTGCGGTCAGCATCGCTGAGTGTCTGGTTGTGCTGGATTGTATTGGTCGAGTCGTAGTCGACCGACACGAAGCTGATGACCCAGAATAGTGGATGGCTGGAGTTGCGGACCATCGTGTTGAGGAAACGCTGCTGGAGCGCGCGCAGCGTCTCGCAGTCATCGATGCAAATCTTGAGGTGGAAGTCGGTCGAGCAGACACCCGCGGTCGAGCAGGCGAGCTCCCGAAGCGAGGACGCCAAGTCGTTGATGAAGACGCCCGGCTGGACAGGCAAAGTGTGCTCCAGCGCCTGCCGCAGCATGCCTCGCGTCATCAAGACATTAAGGCGCTGGTGTGCGTCACGGAAGATTTCGGACAGGTCGTCCAGGCTCCGGCAGGCTCCCGCCCGCCGCACGTCGAGTGACGGGTATCGTGAGATGAGGCGGCGGACAGTCTCCTCCTCTAGCTCAAACGAGTAGGGGAAGCGGCCGGCGGCACGCAGCGAGGCCAGTGCCTCGCAGATCAGCTGAGCCGCGACAAACTCTATGAGCTGCGAAAACAGCGTGTGTCCGAGCGCCTCAGCGCTCGGGCTCTCCGGGAAAGCGCTCGTCCAATCGATGAGGCCTAGGGCGCTCGCGAGGTAGTCTGGGAGTCTGAAGTAGACGGCCACGTAGTCGGGCGGGTTCGACCCCAGCTGATCGCGAACAGTCGGATTGTGGAGCCGCTCTCGCCAGTTCACCGCCTTCAGCAGGCTCGTCTTGCCGCTCCCGCGTGTTCCCGCGACGTAGGCCGACTTTTTCCCCTCTAGCTTGCTCACGTCGGGCGAAATCCAGATGAGCGGATGCTGCTCGTGTTCGAAGCGAGTAGGTCGAAACGGGTTCCTGATCTCGTTCATACCGCCCTCGAAATGCGCCAACGTGAGATCGGCCGGTCGGGGTTCTGGACGTGGACGAGCCCAAGCCACCGGAGTTCCTCAATAACTCCGTGCAGCGTGCTCGTGTCCCAGCTCGTGGTGATCGAGAGATCGGCGGGGTACTCAACTTGATCGGGCTCGATCCTGCGCATGAGTTCCCGTCCGTTCGCACTCACCATGTTGAGCCCCTCCCGCGCGTCCCAGATGGGCACCGACTGCGACGTCAGTCGCTCGACATGGCTGCCGCTGCGGCGGTAGCGGCCCACTTGACACCCAAGCGGCACACCGTCCTCGTTAAAGGCAACCTCTATCACATTGAACCCGTCCCGCAGCAGGGGTGCGGAAATTGAGATGATAGCGCCGCCCGGATAGCTCGGCGACCGCACGACTTCGACCGGATCATCGTGGAGGTGCCCGTGCAGGAAGATGACGGGCCGCTTGAGGGTCAGGAGCGCTGCGCGGACCGAACCGGCGTTGATGAGTTCGGAATACGGAGCGATGCGCGGGGTCGTCTGCGGCAGAATGTTGTGGTGCGCGCAAATGACAGGCATCGCGGTCTCGGGCAAGACCGAGATTGCTTCCCGGAGAAGCCGCAACGTCTCGTTGTCAATTGCCGGGGTATCGATGCCCTCGTAAATCTCGTCTAATTCCGCCTCGCTGCCGCCGTCCCGGAGGATGCGGTCAATCTCTGGGCCTGCCTGTTTCGCTAGGATACCACCTAGCAGACGGATCTGGCCACAGCCGCGGCAGCTGTTGATGCCGTATACGCGAAGCTCAGCAGGCGAGCCTTCGCCAAACACCCTTACCTCGGGATCGAGCACGCTAGCGGCCGGAAAGCCCGCATCAACTATCGAAGCGTTGATGTCGTGGAAGCGCTGGTCAGTCTCTGGGTCCTTCTTGCGATCGACGTCATGGTTGCCGATCAGCAGCTGGCAGTCGGGCATCGAGCCGCTCGACCAGTCGGTTGGAAAGAGGTTGCGCAGGTAGGCCAGGCATTCGTCGAGGCCGGTCTGGTCACCACGGTTGGTAAAGTCGCCCATGAAGGCAACGAGCTGCGGCCGCTCCTCGTCTACGCTTTTGGCGAGTGCCCGGTAGATCGATTGTAAGGGCGGCATGCCGATGGACGCGGAAAGAGCCTTCGGAAATCCGGGGTCCTTATTGTCAACCGGGGATGCCGTGTTCTCCCTGTCGGTGTAATGGACGTCCCCAACCTGTATGATTTTGAATAGATGCAACTTGCGCCCTGTCCTGCGTTCTTCGTCCGTATCGCCCCACTAACTGATCTAGCACATTGAGGTGCGGCTTCTAGGGGCGGAATCGTCGTGTTCGGCGATCAAGGCGGCCTGTATTCCAGTGGAGTGGCGCGGCGTTCGTCGTGTTAGTGTTGACGTGACCCCCGTTTCTTCATCCATCTGGAACTGGAGACCGGCCCATTGAAGGGACGGACGGAATGAAGCGGAAGCAGTTTTCGGAAGAGCAGATCATCGGCATCCTGAAGGAGGCCGAGGCGGGTGCGGTGGTGACGGAGCTGTGCCGCAAGCACGGGATGTCGAGCGCGACCTACTAAGCGTGGAAGGCGAAATTCGGCGGCCTGGAGGTGTCTGACGCAAAGCGCCTGCGGTCGCTCGAAGAGGAGAACGCCCGGCTCAAACGGCTATTGGCGGACACGATGCTCGACAACGCGGGGTTGAAAGACCTGCTGTCAAAAAAGTGGTGACGCCCGCCGCGAAGCGGCAAGCGGTCGCGCATCTCCAGGCGACGTTGGGGATGAGCGAGCGGCGGGCGTGCATGGTCGTTGAGGCAGACCGCACGAGCATGCGGTATCGCTCGTGCCGGGCAGATGATAGCGACCTGCGGTCGCGTTTGCGTGAGCTGGCGCAGCAGCGCCGGCGGTTCGGCTATCGGCGTCTGCACATTCTGCCTCGCCGGGACGGCATCACGATCAACCGCAAGAAGACCCAGCGGCTCTACCGCGAGGAGGGCCTGACGGTGCGTCGTCGTAAAGGACGAAGGCGTGCTACAGGCAGCCGGGCACCCACGCCGGTGCTAACGCTCCCCAATCAGCGCTGGAGCCTGGACTTCGTGCACGACCAGCTCGTTACCGGTCGACGGTTCCGCGTGCTCAACATCGTCGACGACGTCACGCGCGAATGCCTCCGGGCGGTAGTGGACACGTCAATCTCGGGCCGGCGGGTCGTGCGCGAACTGGCCGATCTGATCGCCGAGCGCGGCAGGCCGAAGATGATCGTCAGCGACAATGGGACTGAACTGACGTCGAACGCGGTGCTCGTCTGGTCCGGCGATACCGGCATCGAGTGGCATTACATCGCGCCGGGCAAGCCGACGCAGAATGGCTTTGTCGAGAGTTTCAACGGTCGCATGCGCGACGAGCTGCTCAACGAGACGCTGTTCTTCACCATCGGTCAGGCCCGCTCGATCCTGGCGCGCTGGGTCGACGACTATAACACCGAGCGGCCGCACTCCTCGCTCGGCTACGATACCCCGGCTGCGTTCGCTGCCGGGCTCGAACAGCAACGGGCGGGGTTAACCCCGCCCGTTGCTTCATCTGCGCTCATGCGCGACAACACCGGTCGGCCTCTGGTTGTCGCTGGATGAAAGACCGGGGTCACGTCACTCCGAATATCCTCTAGACTGACCCTAAGTAACTCTCCCCTTAGCTGGAAGCGTCGTGTATATCGCGTGCGGCCTGCACCAGTTCTACAATTTTCTAATGCTGAAAATACTAGCCGAGATCCATGGAGCCAGACCCTGCCGTTGAGACCGACCGGTTGTGATACCAGTACGCCATGGGTTTTGTTAATAGAAAGCAGAACATCTGTATTCAGGCGCTCAAATGTCACACATCAGCGCTAATTTAGCTCTGCCCCGCAGTAGCTACACACCTCAAGAGCGGTCGTTGATGCGGCGAGAGCGACGCACTGGTAGTAGACATGAACACTAGTGCTTTGGCACATGCTCAGGCTGAATTGCGTTCAGCTTGGCAGCGCACTGTAGGATGGAGCTGGAGAAGGGCGCATGACCGCCTGTACTTTTTGCCAACATCCTTCAGCCTACCCCTGTGCGGTACGCTGCGGCGCGAAATCGAAGCGATCGAGTAAGTCAGCAAACCGGTCGAGTGTCGCATCCGGGCGTGCGCCAGCGGCTTCCGCCTTGAGCCTAGCCTCGTCGGCAACATCGGTGTCAGTCCAGTGCGTAATCCGGACCAACTTTTCCCACAGACCCGGTTCGACCTCGATGCCATATCGCGCCCAGGCCGAACGCACGCCTGCACTTGCCGCCATGAAGATGTCACGCGACATGCTGTCGCCGATATAGAGCGTCTGTCCGGGCGGCACGCCGAGGTCACGGCAAATGTCGAGCAGGGTGCGCGGGTTAGGCTTCTTATCGCCTTCGGGCAGCACCTTGAGCAGCGTCTCGCGTGCCGGGGTGTCGACTCGATCGGGAAAGCGCGCACCTGGGGCGTAGAGGTGCTCGATGAAGTGATCGAGCCCAAGCCGGTTGACCCGATACAGGCTGTTGGGGATCCGAGCGTCAGTATAAGCAACCATAGGAACGCCCCGTTCGGCCAATGCTTCGAGGGTGGCAGTCACCCCGTCATAAAGCGCTAGCCGTTCCTTTCGCACGCTGTTGAACCGGTGGAACGCAGCATCGAGCACCTCAGCCCGTTCATTGCGGCTAAGGCCAGACAGGCGCGCCCTCACGCTCGCCGCCTCAAGCAGCGCGAATGGATGTTCCGAGCTGCCATGGCGTTGATGCACCAAGCGCAGATCGTCGAGCAGCGTCTCGATATCCAGATCGAGAATCGCCGCCGCTTTCTCCGCCATCGCATAGAAGGCCGGCACGAACGAGCCGACCCAATCGTACAGCGTGTTGTCGAGATCCGTAACCAGCAGCGCTACCGGCCCGGAAACGGTTTGTATCACTCGACCACACTCCAATCCTCGAGCTTTAGGCCCCCATCCTCGAACCGACCGAACGGCGCGCGGAAGGTCTTAAACCGCTCAAAGCTACCTTTGGCGCGGGCACGGTACATCAACACGTCGAGACCCGCCGGACTGAAATCGAGCAGGTTGAAATAATTGCTGGCACCTTCGGTTTCCTTCGAGCCTGCACTGCCACCGCCGATCAGCGATATCTCGCCGAGTTTATAGTTGGTGCTGGCATGTTCCGGAAGGTCATAGACCGACGAGCGCCACAGAAAGGCGCGGTGCTTGTGGCCGTGCAATGCGAGCTGGACCCGATGCTTTGCCGCCATCCGCTGAATTCGCACTGCATCAACCGCCATGCCATAGCCTTGCGGAAAGCCGCTATCGGGCTCGATATCCTCGGTGACCGCGAGATGATGGTGGATGGCGAGCAGGCGTAATGCCCCGCTTAGCTGCGAGTCGCTGGCGGCGGGCCAGCCGAGTCCAATCCGCACTTCTTCCAGCGAGGCCTCATCGATCCGCCCCATCCCAGCGAGGAAATTCTTGCCCGTCTGAAGCGACGACGAGTTGAGCGCCGCAATTTCGAGCGTCAAGCCCGAAGGCAGCAGCCAGCGCCGCCCCATCGCCAAATGCTTGCTCGGCGGATGCTGGAACAGCCGTTCGTAGAATGCCTCATAGTTCTTTTTAGCCTCGGCCGGTGCTGCCGTTACCTTCTCGCCGGGTGCATAATTTCCGTTAGTGCTCCATTGGATATCGTGATTGCCGGGTACGACAATTAGATGATCGGGGGCGAGGTCGAGCAGCCCAAGTAGCTTGTTCAGCGAGTTGAGTGCTTCGTCGAACTCCGCGGCCGAACCTAGAAAGGTCAGATCGCCCGATACGATCACGCCGCCGATCTGTTTTATGCCAATTCCAGCCTTCAGCGCGCTGCTCAGCGTGTTGGCGGTTTCCTCGACTTCGCTCTCTAGTCGCCAGACATGATGGTCGCGGAATCGGTCAAGCGCGAAATGTAGGTCAGTAATGTGAAGGATCGTGTTTGATTTCAATCGCACTACTTCACCGGTGACCGCAGCGGACAGCGCATGGGTCGTTAGCAGGATCTTGTCAGACGGATCGGTAGCGATGCTCGGCCGTATCTCCCAGATCGTTGTGTCCATACCGCGGAGCTCACTGGACTCGGTAATCTTCTTGTTTACAAAGCGCTGCAGCAACTCTTTGCGGTAATTAGGAAGGTCGGGCGCCTTTCGAAACGAATAATGGCCGAAAAACTCGTTCATCGGCTCAATATGGGTGAGACGCATCCAGGCGCGGCTGAACGGACTTTCGCGATAATAGGACGGCACCAGATCGCGGTCAGCGGGCGGCTTGACCAGCTCACCATGCTCCTCGGGCGGAATAATCCCCGTGACGAGTGCGCGATAGACGCGGCCTCCCCCTGAATCGAACAGACCGACCGCGATCGGGTTAGTTTCGGTCGCTTTGGCTAGCGCATGCCAGACCTCGGCACGATTGTCTTCCGAGGGGCGTTTCCACCAGCCCCACCAAGTAGCGCCGTGCGTCTTGATCACGGACTGGTGGCTGTCGATCGTCTTCGCGACCAAATCGCGGAACCGAAATAGAAACTGTAGGTCGTCTGCCATGGCCCCTCCACATAATCATGCGCATCTCGTTTCGAAGGCAATTGCATGTTAGGAAATGATCCGCTTGTCCATGACCGAAGTTGATCAGTGGGCTGAACGGCATGAATGGAGGTTTCTGAGTCTTGGTGTCAGAACTGAGCGAGACTGTTGAAAAAGGATCGCGTGGGATCAGCGTGGTGGATGACAGGTGACGCCGGGCACCGGAGGATGCGCCGCGTATCAGGCCGGCGCGGCCTGCCGGGCCAGCAGCTGGA
>NZ_JAFCVW010000011.1:17256-86416 GCF_049897245.1 Sphingomonas sp. DC5200-1 | reverse complement strand
CAACCTCCAGCTGCTGGCCCGGCAGGCCGCGCCGGCCTGATACGCGGCGCATCCTCCGGTGCCCGGCGTCACCTGTCATCCACCACGCTGATCCCACGCGATCCTTTTTCAACAGTCTCCTTCGTTTGTGATCCATGCTGATCGGCTACGCCCGCGTGTCCAAAGCCGACGGCTCGCAGTCGCTCGACCTGCAGCACGATGCCCTTCGCGCTGCCGGTGTCGAGCCAGGCAATATCTATGATGATCGTGCATCCGGTAGCCGTGATGATCGCCCCGGTCTTGCCGCCTGCCTGAAATCGTTGCGCGACGGCGATGTCCTCATCGTTTGGAAGCTCGACCGGCTCGGCCGAACGCTCACCCACCTGGTCAGCACGGTGCAGAATCTGTCGGATCGCGGTATCGGTCTGCGGGTGCTCACCGGCAAGGGCGCGCAGATCGACACCACGACGCCATCGGGCCGGATGGTGTTCGGCATTTTTGCCACACTGGCGGAGTTTGAGCGGGATATGATCCGCGAGCGCACCATGGCTGGCCTGGCCGCTGCCCGCGCGCGGGGACGCAAGGGTGGCCGCAAGTTCGCCCTCTCCAAGGCCCAGGTGCGGCTCGCTCAGGCTGCTATGGCCCAACGCGACACGTCCGTTTCCGACCTCTGCAAGGAACTCGGGATCGAGCGCGTCACTCTCTACCGCTATGTCGGTCCCAACGGGGAACTCCGGGATTACGGTCAGCGCGTGCTTGCTGCCAAAACGCGATGATGATGACGGGAGCCCCGATCAAACTTACCCAAGCGGACGCCGCAGACGTTGCAGACCTGTACAACCGTTGCAGCGACTATTTCCTGTTGCAGGACGGGGCCGCGCCCACGCTGGACGATGCTCGCGAGCTTTTCTCCGATGTGCCGCCCGAAAAGAGCGCCCACAATCAAGCTGTCCTGGGATGGAAGGGGCCTGGCGGCCTATATGCAATCGCGGCCATCCTCCGCGATTATCCGCGTGATGGCACATGGTATCTCGGCTTCATGATCGTAGATGCCGCACAGCGTGGTCGTGGCGTCGGACGCTCAATTTACTCGACGGTCGAAAGCTGGGCCGCTGCGAGAGGTGCCACAGAGATTCGGTTGGCCGTGCTGGAAGCGAATGAAGCGGCAGAGCGATTTTGGCGTTCTCTCGGCTTCATTGAGTATCGGCGCGTTGGGCCAGACACCTTCAAAATGCGTAGCCATCGCCGGATAGAACTGAGCCGTCGCCTTTCTGGCGCGACCGTAGAAGGCAGCAACAAGTAAGATCTCGCGCCGGCTATCTGGGCGAGCTTGGCGTAGGATTCCGCCCCCTCCCGCAAACGCCCCCTGCAACGTCAATCGGCAACGGTGACGATCGAGGCCGACATCGACTCCCTCGCGCTCGATGCCGAACGCGCGATCGCGGTCGGGCTCCTCGTCACCGAGTTGGCGACCAATGCCATTAAATATGCCTATCCCGGTCGTGACGGTATCGTCATGATCGAACTGCGGAACGATCGCGAGGAATTCAGGCTGAGCGTAAGCGATCAGGGCAAAGGCTTGCCGCAGCCGTTTGATCTCAAAAATAGCGGCCGTCACAATCTTGGAATGCGGATGATCGATAGCCTTACGCGGCAGTTGCAGGGACGAATTGATATAAGCTCATCCGGGGGGACAAAGTTCACCATCACCGCGCCGCAGTAGTCAGCCGCAACGGATACCCACCCGATCTAGCGTTTCGTTGCAGCTACCACGCTCCACCGGCGACAGAGCCGCACCGTTCTCGCACGCCAGCGGAAACCAGTAGCATCGAGGAAGCGCTGCTGGATGTCGCCGGCGTGCTGCTCGAAGTCGTAGAAGTCGATGCGATGATGGGCGAGTACGAGCGTCCCGCCAGTCCGCAAGGCGCGTCCTAATGCACCCGCCACCGCTGCCATATCGCGCTGCGACAGATAATAAAGGAGTTCAGCCACGATCACGGCGTCGTATCTGGTCCGAGGAAGACGGGCTGGAAGCGCCACGCGGAGGGCTCTGGCACGGGGCCATGCCTGTATAGCCGCAGCGGTGAGCCTTGTGCCTTCCGCGGTGCCTTCCGTGGCGTCCAGTCTCAGCGATCGCTGCGCCAGGGCGCGACTATTTGAACCATTGCCACTCGCCAGTTCCAGAACTCGGCCGACTGGCCCTACACCCAGCCCATGCAGGATCGCTTCCCGCTTTACCTCTTCGTCCCGGCTGGTGAACGTGTTCCAGGGGTCGGGATCCGAGGCAAATTTTCGCGCGAACCCCGCTAGTTTGATTGCGTTCATCGGCATCGAACCATGAAACGTTCGATAGGATGAGAGAAGGCCTCGAGCTCGTGTCGCGCTATCGCGAAGCCGGAGGGATCGTCCTTTATCGCGCCAAGCTGTGACCGATGGACACGGATGACCGACCGTTTGACGACCGAACCGCCTCGCATGACGGCCGTTCGGCGGATGCCCCGGGACCCGACGCGAGGAGGCCAGACGCCGTAGCCATATGACACCTTCCCGCGTCCCGCTGGGCGCAGGGCGAGTGCCACGGCACGATGATCGGGATGATCATCGAAAAAGACAGGGCCTACGATCAGGTCAGGCGATGCTGTCGTGCGAATTGCACGAGCCAGTTGCCGCTTGCACTCGTCGATCTGTGAGGCCAGTCGGCTGTCCGGTAGACCCAGGAACCGCACGTGACGGGGCAAGACCGAAAGCCGCCGCAATGCACGCAGGCTCTCGCGGCGACGTTCCGCAACCAACTTCTTCGGTGGCCAGCGTACGCTCGAGCGGTGTGACCCCGCGCCGTCCGATACCACGATCACTGAGACCTTGCAGCGATGCAGGCGAAGCTCATGGATAAGCGCTGCTGCGCCGATGATCTCGTCGTCGGGATGCGGGGCGACAACCACGGCATGGCGGAACCGGCTAGCAGTCACTTTCACAACGACGGCACCAGTAACCCTTGGCGCGCTGCCTCCCCAACTTTAACCACCTGTGCATCGGGTGCTGGCTGGCGGAGGTAGACGGCGAGATCGGTCAGCAATGTCGAAAGCGGATGCGATCGGAAATGACCGGACAAGCCAACCGCCTCCTGAGCTATGGCGATCGACCGCGTAGCTGCATCAGCCACGCTGAGCCGAGCGGCGGCAACACGGGCAAGCCTTGCGTCCTCAGGCCCGTCGAACCATGCGGTTGCCGTGCGCTGGATAGTTGCAGCTGCCGCTTCGGCCAATTGAAATAGAGCCGCCAGGCGTGCCGCCTGAAAAGGGTCCTGCGCTCGGTTGGTCGAGATCAGATGGTCGCGTGTCCGGTCGAAGAGCCCGGCTATCCCGCCCGCATGTACGGCGGTGAACCGTAACGCCCCGCCGCTGAAATGAGGTTCACGTGCATAATCACCGGGATTGCCGATGAAGTTGTGGTCATAAACCGATGCGTTATCCCAGCGGACGATGTGGGTTTCGGACCGCTGCATGCCGGTCACATGCCACCAAGACCGATCGATCTCAGGCGACGTTCGTGCAAGATCGACGAGTAATAACTGAGTGCCGGCGGAGGTGTCGGCGGTCACGAGAGCGTGCGTCAGCACCCCAGCGCCCGAAGCGAAGCTCTTGCCTCCTTTAAGGAGGCCATCGATCACCCGAAGCGGCTCGCCTTCAAGTGCCGCGTTCCAGACCCCGACCATCGCACTACGGTCGGCTGCACGCATGCCTTCCAGTTGATCATTTGTGCCGTAACGGCGTAGGATTTGACATGCGTCGACATGGCCTTCGACCAGCCTGCCGAGGGGAAGATCGGTGCGACCAATCCGGTAGAGCTGTCGAAGCAGCGTCATATAATCATCGGCGGTTTCAGGGTCTGCTGGCGACAGTCCAGACCACCCTGCCATTTCGATCGCGTTCCCCAGTTCCGCCTTGATCACCGTCATGCTGCAACCCCCCGCTCTCCCGCAATGAGCACACCGAGGATCCGCTCGGCATCCGTCAGCGAAAGGTCATCGGCAAAAACAGGCGACTTAGGAACGACGCACATCGCGAACGCCTCTGCGTTGGGGCAATCACGAGCTACGCCAAGCACATGATCCGCGGTCAGGCCGATCCGCTCGGCGAGGGATGAACGGACAGTTTCATCGTCGATCGCGCTGAATGCAAGGCGCGCTAGTGCCTGATTGCGCCATTGCCAGGCGCTGGCGCGTGGATCTCCAACGAACGGCTGAGATCCGGCATCAAAGCGACGAAGACAGCCTGCCAGCCCCCCTTCTGTGCGGCCATCGCGTCGCGAGGAAGTCACGACTGACATGGCCGGATCTCGACGGACGCGGAAACCCGCCCGGGCCGCGTCGTCAAGGAGGGTTGCATCCTCTCCCACCGGTAGCACCTTGAAGCCGCCGATTGCCCGGTAAGTAGAGGCTCGTACAGCGAGGTTCGCGCCGCCTCCGAAGTGGTGGCAATCGTCGCTCTCCCATGGTACCGGATCGAGAAACCTTCGATACCGATAGAGCCCGTCATAATAGCGTTCGACGCGTGATTGCATCGCGTCATGCCCGCCTTCGGCGCGTATGATACGGCCGGCGACAATGTCGGCTTGCGAAAGGGCCTCCCTGCCGGCCTGGAGCCAATTCCACCGAGGAACGCTGTCTGCGTCGGTTGTGAACAACAAGCCGTCACGCCCCGCCAGCAAATCGATTGCCATCGTCAAGGCTGCCCTGCGCGCACTTCCGGCATTGGGCTTGTTCGCCGAGCGACTCTCGCGGACGAACAACGAGAGCGGATAGTTGCGCTCTATGCCGCGCAGTGTTGCCCTGCTGCCGTCGTCACAGCTGTCGAGATAGATGCAGACGGCGGGCGGACTTCCGTCGTGCACAAGCGCAGACAGCGCATTCATGAGCGTCGGCAACGACAGCGCTTCGTTTCGTGCCGGGACACAGATGAAGGCAGGAAGGTCGCTCAGTTGAGGTAACTCCGCAGGGTTGCATTTTCACATAAAACTGTCGTCACCGCGCGCCACGATGAGCGCCGGTGGGATCACCATTCGTAATGCAAAAAACGAGGCGCCCGGCGCGACGCCGGGCACCCAAGGCTCAGGTTATCTACGTGGGAACAACTCCAAGCTCTCTTCGCCGATAACTACATGCCGTTCGAAAGATTGGTGTCCGGATCGTTGGTCCGCATATCCTCGGCCTTTTTATCGCCCAATTCGCGAGCCGCATCGGCACGATTCTCCAAACGATCCTCTCCGGCTTCGGTGGGTGCATTATCGGCAGCGTCTTCGAGGTTGTCGGCAACGCGTTCCGCGTTCGCCTCGATATTGTCGGCGGCTTGCTCCCGTGGGCTGCTGTTGCAGGCGGCTAGCGACATCAGCGCTACCGAGGCGGTCGTTGCTAAAATCTTCTTCATTGATCGTCTCCCGTGATTGAACTGGAATTGTAGATGTTCAAGCCTCTGCAGCCCCGAAATCGGACGGCCTACGCCGTGGACCGCCGGTTGCCAGAGCATCGATAGCTGCGCGTATCCTGTCCGCCAGCTCGGCACGCCGATATGGTTTGCCGAGGACGTCGGCACCGGACGCGCCGGGGCCCCCCTCGCGGGCGAGTTCTTCGTTATATCCTGTTGTGAGGAGCACCGGGACAGCGGGAGCGCGACGCCGTACCTCGTCGGCCAGCGCCAGACCGTTGATCGAACCCGGCATGATAAGGTCGGTAAAAAGCAGATCGATCTTGAAGCTCATCCGCTCCAGCGTGTTCAGCGCATCATCGCCGTCCACCGCCGTAACAATCTGATATCCTAATTCAATAAGGTGATCGCGCGCGAGCGTTCGGACATCCTCCGAGTCCTCTACGACGAGGATTATCTCTCCTTGCCCTCGGGCTTCTGGCGAAACCCCGACCGCTGCGACTACCGGCGTAGCGGGCGTTCGCCCATCGGCTCCTGCCGCCTCGCGATCGATCGGAAGGATCATCCGGACAATGGTCCCCCGGCCTACCGTGCTTTCGATCTCGAGTCGGCCGCGCGATTGCTGAAGAAAACCATGAACCTGCGGCAATCCCAATCCAGTTCCGCGTCCGACTTCCTTGGTGGTAAAGAACGGTTCAATCGCACGCGCGGCAAGTGCAGGACTCATGCCTTCCCCCTCATCCGATACGGACAGCGTGACATAATCGCCGGAGGGGAGTTCACGCGCAGCAGCATCGCCGTTGAGGTGCAACTTGCCCGTGGCGATGGTGATCGTGCCACCACGGGGCATAGCGTCACGCGCGTTGACGACGATGTTGAGAAGCGCCGTTTCGAGGTGAGCAACATCGATTAGACAGGCGGGCAAGCGGCTCCTGAGGTTCAACTGGATGTCGACGGTCGCCCCGGCACTGGCATGGAGCAGATCCGAAAAGCCCATTACCACCTGACTAAGGTCGACGGGTTTCGGATCGAGGCGGGTCTTCCGCGCAAAGGCGAGCAGCTGACGCGTGAGACGGCTCGCCTTGTCTGTGGCAACCTGAGCGTTTTCCAGTCGTCGCCGGAGCTTGGGTTCCTCAAGCTCCCGCAACGCCATTTCCTGGTTGCCGGCCACCACCTGAAGAAGGTTGTTGAAATCATGCGCGAGGCCTGCAGTAAGCTGGCCCACAGCTTCCATTTTTTGCGCCTGGCGATGACCTTCTTGCGCCTCGCGGCGCCGCGAAACGTCGAGTTGGCTGGCGAAGAAATACAGAAGCTCGCCGCTGGTGCTGGTCACCGGCCCCACGAACACGGCGTTCCAGAAAGAGGTTCCATCGCGCCTGTAGTTGAGTATCTCCAGGCTGACCGGTTGACCGGCTGACACGGCGTCGCGCAATTGGTCGACGTGCTCACGATCGGTATGCGGCCCTTGCAGGAAGCGGCAGTTGCGACCCAGAACTTCCGCTTCCTCGTAACCGGTAAGGTCCAGAAAAGCCTTGTTCGCGAACACGATCGGATTATCGGTCAGACGAGGATTTGTGAGGATCATCGGCATGCGCGTCATCTCGACCGCCGCGAAGAACACGCCGCCTCGATCGGACAGATCATCATCGATGATCGTGCTCTCCCGCCAATGGCGTCGTTGATGATGGCCGGTGAGCGTGAACGATCCGTCTGGTAAGGCATCACCTGCCGGGATCCCGGTTGCGGATGGGCTATCGGTAGCGCCTAAATCAGTGGCGCCAGCTGGATCGGAACTGGGATCGTGTGACATAGCTTGCGCGGTAAACCTGAGCTGGTAGCGGGAAGTCGTCGCGGACCTCCCGCCACGCCGAGCGCTATGTTATTCGGAAAGGCTGGCGCGTAGCATCCACGCATTCTGCTCGTGGACGCCGATCCGCGCCACCAGCATGTCATGACTGAACAGGTCCCCGGCTTCATCCGCCAGCTCAGCGAATTCACTCATCCGCCGCGCGACCTTCTCGTTATCGTCGACGAGCTCCGCGATCATTTCGCGGGTCGGCTTGTGCGGTGCATCATTATCGATCACTGTCAGTTCGCGAAACGCGGCGTTGCCAGTTGGAGCAAGCTTGCCCAGGGCCCTGATACGCTCGGCGATCGCGTCGGCGGCCTCGTGCAGCTCCTGATACTGCGCCTCGGTCATGTTATGCAGCCCGTAGAAGCTCGGGCCCTGGACATTCCAATGGACGCCGAGCGTTTTGGCGTACAGCGTGTAACTATCCGCAGTCGCCTTCGTCAGTGCTTCAGCGACCTGATCGCGAGCATCGCTTTCGACGCTCGTGTTCAGTGACGTACCGTCACCTTCGACCCGTTCCATACGCTTCACGCCCTTACCCGCCTTCGCCATCTCGCCATTCCTCAACCTGCAGTGGATCAGAAAAGCGGCGGGACGATCGTCCCGCCGCCTGAATTACTTCTTCTTGGGCGCACGCTTGGGCGCAGCGGCGGCTTCGGCGTCCTCGTCTTCATCAGGGCTGTCCACCCCTGCCTCCGTCAGCGCCTCACCAAGCGCCTTCAACTTGTCCTGGGATTTATCGGCCTTGTCGGCGATCTTGGTCGTTGCGGTGCCCAACCGGTGGAGAAGCGAATGGACTCGCTCGGCGTCCGGTTCGGGCTTTTCGAGCTGCTTTCGAAGCGATGCAAGATCGCGCAGGATGCCCTTCGCACCCGGCACGTCGACATCCGCCAATGCCGCTTCCCAGTCTTCGATCATATCCACGCCCTTCGTGGGCTTCGTGTCTTCGAGACCGCGATTGATCGCGTTCATGGTTCCAGCGAATTTAACGGCCATTCGATCGTTCCTTTTCGTAGTTCTATCCAGCTTTTGCCGATGCGAACAGGTTCAGGCCTGAGTCTGGGTCGGGCTATCGCTCGGCGCGTCGCCGGGAGCACCGGGCTCCTCTACCGGCGGCACGCCCGGAACCTCCGGATCATCGATCGACGGCGCATCGGGATTTTCCGGTCCCGGCAGAGCATCCGGCCGATTATCGGGCTGAGGCGATCCATCGGGGTTGTGGATCGGATCGGGAGCGTAAGGATCGGGTGGAAGAGTGGCCATGGCAGTGTCCTTTCGAGGTTAGATTTTGGTGCCGTCGTTGCTGGCGGTCGGAGTGGTTACAGGGTCGACAAGTCGATCGAGCTTCGAAACCGAGATCGGGCCCGGCGACCGCACGTCATCCGCGTGCGAGAACAACCAGCGGCCAACCAGGCCCGCAAGCACTGCGCCGAAGAGCGGTGCGACCCAGAACGCCCAAAGTTGGGCAAGTGCGGTCCCTCCCACCATCAAAGCGGGTCCGGTGCTGCGTGCCGGATTCACTGAGGTGTTGGTGACCGGAATCGAGAGAAGGTGGATCAGTGTCAGCGCCAGGCCGATCGTCAAGGGCGCGAACGCGGCGGGCGAGCGCTCGTCCGTCGCTCCGAGAATGACCATCAGAAATGCTGCGGTCAGCACAGTCTCGACCAGCAGTGCGGTCATAAGCGGATAGCCTTTGGGGGATGCTGCCCCAAAGCCGTTCGTCGCAAAGCCGCCAGGTTCGAAGCCTGGCATGCTCCTAGCAATGACCAGTAGAAGAACGGACGCGAGGATTGCGCCCGCGAGTTGGGACGCAACATAGGCAGGGATTTCCCGCGCCGGAAAGCGTCCTGCCGCGGTCAGGCCAACGGTCACTGCAGGATTGAAATGGCCACCCGAGATCGCGCCGACCGCGAAAGCCATCGTGAACACCGTCAAGCCGAAGGCCAACGAGACCCCCAACACGCCGACGCCGCCCTCCCCCGTCGCGAGGACCGCGGTACCGCAGCCACCAAGGACAAGCCAGAACGTGCCGAACGCTTCGGCCGTCATGCGCTTCGACATCCGTGACCGCGGAGGCTGAGCAACAACCTCCGTCATGCTCTCCCCTCCCCGAGACGCGCTATCAGCGCCCGCGGCCCTGCTATCCCTATATTCATTCCTGGCGATCCCTGTTCGCAGCCCAGATGCCTATGCACGGCAGAATGCATAACAAGGAGGGTTTCAGGGAGTTCCGGATCGCTGGAAAAGAACCTGACGTGGCTCGACGCGGAGGGACAAATGCGTTCTCGAGCAACACGGCGGCAGACACAAAAAAAGCCCGGTCGCGCATGAGCGGACCGGGCTGACAGGGAAGCGATCAGCGATCGACGCTGATGCTCGGGCAAGGATTTTAGCGTTCCAGGCTGTGCTTCAAATCACGCATCTGTTCATGGCCCGCCTGGACAGACTGGTTGGCCTTCAGAACCGCCGCCCGGACCTCCGGCGAAAGATCCTCATCCGACAGAGCATCATCGAACTTCGCCTTGATGTGATCTTCGCCGCGCTCGACCTCGTCGATGATCGCCTTGTCGTCCTGACCCGTCACCTTCGCCTTCAGGTCGAGGAACATGCGGTGAGCACCGGCAAGCACGGTCCCGTCGTCCTCAGGGTCGCCGCCGAGGCGCCGGACCTCTGCCTGCAAATCACTTACGACCTCACGACGCTCCCGCGCGCGATCCGAGAAAACACTGCCATAACGAGGATTTTCGATGTCACCGGCGGCTTCGGTGTAGCCATCGACGCTATCGAGCGTGGTGGCGATGAGGCTGTTCAGCACGCTGATGTCGTTGTCACGGTCTGCCATTGGGATCTCCTTCTTTGGTGAACTCTGCGAACGCTCGGAATCGTTCGACGATACATGTGCCGAGACTTTTGCGCCGGGATGACGCCGATTAGCGGCGGCTCCGCGGCCGATCTTGTAGGCGACGCCTGCTCCTATGAACGCTATCGACGCCCGAGCCGGCCTACCCCTTCCCAGCAAGAGAAGCCCGGCGGCGCAGAATGCCCCTTCAGTCCATGCAAGACCCAGGGACGAGCCCGCCGTTGCATCCGGTCTATCAAGCTTGGATACCTGAAGTGTATCGGCGATCTGACCATCCCCGTGATTGTCAGGGGTATCGGAAACAGGCGACGTCGCTTTTTGCGGCAAGGCTCCCTCGCCTTCCACTTGCCGTTCGAGTTCGGCGTTCATCTCGGCGCCGAGCAGGAAGACAAATGCGGAGAGCCACAGCCATGTGAGCATCACGATCACGGCGCTCAAAGAGCCGTAAGTCGCGCCGTAATTGCCGAAGTTCGAAACATAGAGGCCGAACCCGGCGGTTCCCCCCAGCCACAACGCCGTGGCGGCAACCGAGCCTGGCGACAACCAGACCCAGGAAGGTCGGCGTCGGTCCGGTCCGAACCGGTAGAGGATCGCTGCTGCCGTCACGACGAGCGCGCCCAACAGCGCGTAGCCTGCGACCCGGATCAGCGTCAGCAAGAAGTCCGACGCTTGTGGTACGAGGCTTTCGAGAAAGCCCAGCAGGGTCGTGGATGCGATCGCGAGGAAGATCAGGAAGACGCAACCGGCGACGAGCGTAAAATACAAAAGGTTGACGCGAACGAAGCCGCGGCGCTCGGTCTCGCCATAGGCGACATTCAGTGCTGTCACGATCGCTGACGCACCCTTGGTCGCACCATAAAAGGCAAGTGCGATCGCGATAATGAGGCCCAGGCCCTGCTTGCCCTTCGAGGTTTCGACCACCGTGACCAGTTGCTCGGTGATGATGGTCGCTGCCTCGCGCGGAACGGCGGCGAACACATGCTCGACGTTGCTGCGGACCGTTTCCGGTTCGGCAAAGAGGCCGTAGCTGAGGACAACCGCCCCGAGCAACGGGACGATCGCCGCGAACGCGTAGAAAGCGATCCCTGCGGCGATCAGCCCGATATTGTCTTTGCCCGTCTCCTCCCAGGTTCGCCGCAGCACGGCCAGCCACCCTTCTTTGGGAATCGCGAACGGCGACCGCGCTCCTGCGCCCGCCCGATCGTTGCCGATCGTCATGCCGCACCTGCCGACATGCGGGGATGCAGGCGCTGCAGCGTCTCGGCCGAGCGATGGAGTGCGGCAAGCTCTCCATCATCGAGGTCAAGCTGGATGATCCGCTCGATCCCATTCTTTCCCACAATACATGGCGTGCCGAGGCACACCCCGGTCAACCCGTATTCCCCGCCGAGAACGGTAGAGACCGCGAGAACCGCATGCTCGTTGCGCAACACGGCTTCGCAGATCCGCTGGACGCACAGGCCGATCGCATATTCGGTGTGGCCTTTGCGCCGGACCACCTCGGGTGCGGCGCGACGAACACGCTCGAGCATCCGCGCATAATCCTGCGGTTCTTGGGGAGCGCATCGGTTTAGCGGCACGCCGGCGATGTGGGCGCCGCTCCAGACGGCGACTTCAGAGTCGCCATGCTCGCCGATGATGTAGGCATCGACCCCGCGCGGTTCGATATCGAAGGCCTCGGCGAGCATCCCGCGCAGGCGGGCGGTATCGACCAGCGTTCCCGTTCCGATGACACGCCCGGCCGGAAGCCCGGATTCCTCGAGAGCGACCTGGACCAGAAGGTCCACGGGGTTCGATGCCATCACAAGCACCCCTTCGAACCCTTCATTCCTCAGCTTGCCAACGATCTCGCGGATTACCGGGGCGTTGGCATCGAGAAGGTCGAGCCGCGATGTGTCGCTGCCCCCTGTCGCCTGCCCGGCCGCGATGACGACGATCGAGCTCGCAGCGGCGTCCGCATAGCTGCCGTTGATCACGTTGATCGGGGATTTCATCGGGACTGCGACGGCGTGCTCGAGATCCATCACTTCGCCCTCCGTTTTCTCGCGGTCGCGGCCAACCAGCACGATTTCACGGATGAAGCTGCTCTGGATCAAGGCGTAGGCGCTGGCCATGCCGACGCGTCCGCAGCCGACGATGCAGACCCGGTTTTCGTGCGTTGCGGAGGCGGAATGATCTTTCATGCATATCTTCTTTCGGTCGACCGGAACAATCGCGGACGTAACAGGTGAGAGTGTCAATGCAGCGGCGCGCGGCGGTGGACGATGAGCTGCTTCAGGCCAAAGACGAGCACACCTGCGACGAGGACGAAGCCTGCATCGATGGCCAACCGGGCCCCGCTGGCCGCCGCCAGATCAAGACGTCCCATCGCAAGTGATATACCTGCTACGGATGCCGCCTCAATCAGTCGCATGGCAACCAGTGCACCGGCGATAACGCTCCGTCGGTAGGAGGCCTGGATGAGCACTCCGGCGAAAGCGCCGGCCAATGCGATCGTCAAAAGCTCGGGCGAGGGATGGATCGTGTGTTTGAGGACGTCGCCGTCGAGAAACGCCGAAGCCTCGACACCGGCTACTTTGGACAGGACCAGCCAGGTCGCTCCGGCGGCAGCCGCCAGAACGGCATAGCCGACGATCGTCGCCAGCGCACCGGCGCGGATCACCTCGCCCCTCTTCAGGACGACGCCCAGCGGCAACTTCGCCAGCGGCTCGAATCCAGGGGCAATGATCGCAGACGCGACATACGCTACCGCCGCGATCGCGGGTTCGGTAAACGCTCCAGCCGCGCCGATAATGCCGCCCAGCGCCATCAGCAGCAGGAAATTGGCGGTAAGGCGGCCTTGGTGCCGCAGCCCGGTTTCGAGTTCCTCCCACACCGCCTCATCGACGTCGGCGTCGATCCGCTTCTGATGTTCGGGATCGCTGATGCTGGCCACTTCCGCGGTCACGATGGTGTATGGTGCATCACTCAAGACGCTCGCCGCCGCGGACATGACCGCATCGGTTGCACGATTGAGAGCATGGACGGTGACGACGTCTCCCTTGGGCTTGACGGATGCGCTGCGGTGCAATGTCAGGCCGACTACGTCCTCGATCGTGTCGAGCGCGGCTACCAATTGGTCGGAACGGTCCGAGGGAACGGTAATGTCGATTACACGATGCACGATTATTCCTTGTGCGGATCAGAGGTCTGCGCAGCTTGTGATCGCAGAGCGCACGCTTTCGTTTCGTAGGCTGCGGCAAGTCGTCGGTGGGCAATCGCCGCTTCGACGCTGTCGCTCACCTCAGCGGCCTGCCTCTCGGCCTGTGCACGCTCGACGTAATAGCCCAGCTCTTGCTTGACAGTTGCAGGTTCAAGACCCTCCGGGTTTTCCATAATCGTGCAGCCATCGATCCGTAGGTAAGTGGTGCGAAAAGAAGGGGCCCGGGCACGCAACCGCGCCAAGGCCCCGCCCAAAGTTGCTACGCGCGACCTCTGCGGGCCTTTGGGTACAGCCGCGGGCCTGTCAGCCCGCGAACCCTATTTGCCGCGAATGGCGTCGGCCCTGTCTTCGGCTGCATCGGCCTTTTGCTCGGCATTGCGTCGAACCTGCCTGCCCTGCTCTTCAAGAGCGTCGGCCTTCTCGTCGGCCGTGCTGCGCAAGGCGTCCGCACGGTCCTCTGCAGCATCGGCACGCGCTTCGATCGCCGCATTGGCGCTTTCGGCGGCACGATCCTGTGCCTCGCCGGCCGTCTCGGCAGGACCGCTCGCCAGCGTGTCCTCGCTCGACACGATGCCCGCGTTGGCGTCCGCCTGTTCGCCGGCGTTCTCCCGCGGCCCATCACAACCCGCGAGCAGCATGCCCGCAATCAACACCAGGCTACCGAGCCGCCGCGTCATGCCTGCGTATCCATGTCACGAGCGACCGCTGGAGGTGTCGGAGTGACCTTCGGGGGATCAGCCGACACCGGTTTGTTAGCTTCCTCTTCGGCCTTGCCCAGCAGTCGCTGGACGACCTTGCCCGCCTGCTCACGCCCGCCAAGGCCAAACGCGAGGGCAAATGCCACCGCGATAGCGCCGAGGATCAGACCAAAAGCGAGGTTGATGATGTCATCGGCAAGACCCATGAACCGCAATCCGATCGCCGTTCCCAGCACAATGATGGCGACCTTCGTAAGCGACGCGGTGAACTCTGCTCCGGCACCCCCGGTCGCCTTGATCGTCGTCGAGATCAGGCGTGCGATCGCGACGGCCGCGGCGATGATAATCGCGCCGAATACCACCTGGCCGAAGAGCGTTAGCACTTCGGCCATGATCCGCGACCCATAGGCAAAGTTAAGCTGGCGGAATGCCTCCATCAGACCGAAAATGACGATCGCGATGAAGACACCTGACCCGATCAGCTTCGACGGTGTCAGCGACGCGGCCGTCGTCCCAGGCGAAGGTCGATCGGTCCCGGAAAGCGGATCAGCGGCTCCCGACTGCGGGAACAGGCCGAGGGACTCAATTGCCTTGTCGACGCCGGTCGACCCCAGGAACGAGGTAATCAGCTGCGAGGCGAATTTGCCGATGTAGTAAGCAAGCGTGATAATGATGCCTGCCGCGATCACGTGCGGGATCGCATCAAGGATGATCCGTAGCATGGCAGTCGCCGGCTGCGAAATTGCCGCGATGTTGAGCGTGTCCAGGGCGGCGATCGCCACGGGGATGATGATCAGAGCCAAGACGACGCTACCGACCGCCCGCGGCAGCGCGCTGGGGTCGTTCGGGGGCGTGCTGCCCACGTGCGCCGATAAGCGCTCCACATGGCTCGCAGTGATTACCGCCTCGACCGCCTTCTTCGCCACGCTGGCAAGAATGTAACCGAGGAAGAGGATCAGGCCGGCACCGATAATCCGGGGGACCGCATTGCCAAAGCCGTTCAGCATGTCGGCCAGAGGGCCTGTCGCGCTGGCAAGGCCGAGCGGTTGTGCAGCAAGAAAGAACGCGACCAGGAGCACGACCCAGAAAGCCGCATCGCCGACCTGTGCGCCGATGGTGGACTTGTCGCGCGGTGGATGGTTGGGCTGATTTGCCCGCCGGGCGAGCGGTGTCCTGTTGATGAGGTTTGCCACTCCCCACTTGACCGCGCGAGCAACCAGCCATCCGATCAGGAGGATAACCAGGGCGCCGATGATGCGAGGGCCCCACTCCTGCGCATAAAGCCAGGCCTGGTTGGTGAAATCGCGGGTCCCGTTAATGACGGTTCCTCCCGCATATTGGACATCGTTCATATCAACCTCCCTGAACCCCAACCGCTTCGCTCAACGCACCGCACGACGCAGCCGCCTTCGTCACTGCCAAGGGTATCTTCACGTCATCGATACGGGTGCCGGCCCGAATAAGATCGCTCGCCGTCAGCCTATGACCGCGCGTCTGCTGCACGCTCTGCGCGACACGGCCTAGCTGCTGGAGCTGGCCCATCGACAGGTTAGACTGCAGTCGATCACCCATGCATCGCGCCGGCCCTTCGCTGAGTCCGTAGCGGCCCAGTCCCTGGGCGATCCGCGCGGACGGGCTGGCACACGACGCGGTCAACGCCGAGGCGGCAACGAGCAGCGCCATTCCGGCTAGCCTGCTTCGCCTCGTCTCAATCATGCATCGACACCCTGCTATGTATTCAACCGGTCTTAACGGCTGTTCAGCATCCGTGTTCCCACCGGCTGCGTTTCTTTTGCCGGGATTGATCGAGGTGTAGAGCCGAGCGTTGAGCCTCGACATATGAAGGAGTTTTGCATTGCCTGACGACCGGGAAGATCGCGAGAACGGCGCCGCTCAGTCCAGCAGCAATCACCTTCTTGATCGGGTGCCGCCCGACGAGCGCGCTCGTATGGACAGCCGCCTTGAACCCGTCCTTCTTGTCGCAGGACAAGTGCTGTACGAGCCGGGCCAACCGCTGACCCACGTCTTTCTGCCTTTGACCGGCATGATATCGCTGGTCGCGGTCATGAGCGATGGTCGGACCGCAGAAGGGATGACGATCGGCCGCGAGGGCGCCGCTGCCCTCAGTGCAAGCGGCTATGTAGACGATGCTTTCAATCGCTACGTGGTGCAGCTGCCCGGCAGCGGTTACCGGGTCAAAGCCGAGGACTTCGAAGACCTGGTCGATGAAAGCGTCGAATTCTGTTCCGCGGTCACGCGCTGGCGCGAGGTCATGATTCGGATGTCGTTACAATCGGTCGCCTGCAACGCGCTCCATACCGTTCGGCAGCGGCTTGCGCGTTGGATCCTGACCACTCACGATCGGACCGAAACCGACAGACTGCCGCTAAAGCAGGAGTTTTTGGCCGAAATGCTGGGGGTGAAGCGTAACGCCGTCAATATCGTGGCTCGAGAGTTTCTTGCGATCGGCGCGATAGAATACAAGCGCGGAAAGATTTCGGTCATCAATCCCGAACTGCTCAGGGAAGAGTCCTGCGAATGCTATACGCTCATCCGGGGCGAAATATCGAAGCTGTTCACGCAGCCTCCGAGTAGTGAATGCGAGGACTGACGTCCCGGTGCCGGATCGTCGATATGCGGACGAAGGCGCTTGGGGTACGTCTTTCTAAAAACGCGTTTCACGTTGACAGTTGCTTCGCCGTCTCGCCGTCGATCGTCCGCAGAGCATTATGAATGGCGGTTGCTGCCTTAGCACCGTGCCCGGTTGCAACGCTGATCTGGTCGAGGCCGGCAACGACATCACCGGCAGCGTAACAACCGGTGATGTTGGTCAGCTGATCGTCGTCTACAGCGATGCACCGACAGTCACTTAACGCAACGCCGACCGCGACCGCCAGTTCGGTGTTGATGTCAGAACCGAGCGCCGGATAGACGGTATCCACTACGATGGTGCCGGCACCTTTTTCGAGAGTGATCGAAACCTCATCGCCCGAGCCGAAATCGATCGAAGCGACTGGGGCAGCAGCAAGTGTGACCCCGGCCTTATCCAGCGCGCGTCGATCGTTGTCGTCAAGTTCGGCGGTCTCGTTCGCCACCAACGTGATGTCCTCGGAATATGTTCTAAGGAACAGTGCTTCGGCCACTCCATGCTCGTCGCCACCGATGACGGCGATACGTGATCCGGTCGCCTCGAACCCGTCGCAGATGGGGCAGTATCGCAACTTCCCGCTTACCAAAGCCTGTCGGTGCGTTTCCGGGTCGATCGCGGGGCTGCGATTGACCACGCCGGTGGCGAGCAACACCGTGCGCGCCTCCAACACGCGATCAGCCGTCGACACACGAAACGTGTCGCCATCCCGCTGCAGGGCTGTTGCTCGTTCGTAGCATATCGCCGCGCCATAGCGTTCGGCCTGTTCCCGCATGCGATCAAGCAACTCGTCGCCGCCGATGCCGTCGGGGAAACCCGGGTGGTTATGCGATCTGGGGATCCAACTTGCCCGGCTTTTGCGCTCGTCGACGACCACTACCTGACGATGGAAACGGGCAAGATAAATGGCAGCGGTCAATCCTGCCGGTCCGCCGCCGATAATCACGCAATCCGTAAGCATGGCTGGTCCTTGTCAATACGAACCGCTCCCTCGGCTTCTTACGGAGCGATTACCCTTGATATCACCGGCGCAAAGCGCCGCTGCCAGGCTCGATGGGATCGGCCCCCGCGACCAGGTTCCATCCTTTCCGGATCGCATACTGTACGCCCCAGCCAAGCGCGTAGGTCGCAACCAACGGTGCGATGCCGCGAACTGCTTTTTCGGCGACGGTGCCGATGATCGCTCCCTTGATCCCGCTATCGCCGTCACCGCGATCAATGGCGGCGCCGATCAGCGCGCCGAGTAGATTAGCCATGGCCTGTCCTTACTGATGTGCGCCCGGCCACGAGGCCGGGCGCACCGTTGGAGAATGGTTACGCCAGCGTCCGGACAGACGGCTCCCGGTCCCAGTAGCGCTTCTTCGCCGCCTCGACGAACGTCGCGAGGTCGGTCACGCCGTCGTCGGGTTCGACACCCGCCTTGTCGAGCAACGGCTTGGCTTCATCGTTGAACCCGATGGCCTTGAGGTGACCGAAGGCGTCCATGACCCACTGCACGGCCGCGCCTTCCTTTACCAATTTGGCACAGGCCTCCTCCGACAGGATGACGGCGCAGGCGTCGACTGTGACCGAAGGCTGACCGAACAACTGTGCGTCCGCAGCGATCGCGGTCCCGTCGGACAGCGGCACCTTGCCGACCTTGGGCGCGATCGTCAGCGGCGTGCCGCCTGCGGCCTTCACTGCGTCCTTCACCGAATTCAGATCATCGGCATCGGTGCCGTCGGCAATCAGGATACCGACCGTGCGGCCCTCCAGCGTGTGCTTTTCCAGTGGCCCGCGGATGATGCGGAGTGCCGGCGACGGATCCAGATCGAGAACAGGTGCGGCGGTCGGTGACGCCTTCGGCAGGTCCATCGCGAGGCCGTCAGCAACGCGCTGCGCCAGATCCTCATCGACGTTGCGCAGGTTGGCCATCACCGCGATGCGGATATGCTCCAGGCTGACCTTCGACAGCTCGAACACCAGCGCAGACGCGATATGCGCCTGCTCTGCCGGGTCCATCGACCGGAAGAAGAGGCGCGCCTGGCTGTAGTGGTCGGCGAAGCTCTCCGGGCGGATGCGCAGCTTCTCGCCCTGCTCCTCCGAAGGGAAGGTTTTATAGCCCTTGTCGGGGTCCTCGCGCGCGCCGGCTTCCTCGCCGGCCTTGGCAAGGCTGTTCGGCTCGTAATTGGCGCGTCCCTTGGGGATCGCCATCTGCATGTGGCCGTCGCGCTGCTGGTTCAGAAACGGGCAACCCGCCGCCTCGGCGCGGCCCTTGGCCGAGTTGATCGGCAGCTGATGGAAGTTGACCGAGCCGAGCCGTGACAACTGGGTGTCGGTATAGCTGAACAACCGGCCCTGCAGCAGCGGGTCGTTGGAGAAGCCGATGCCGGGGACGACATGGCTCGGCACGAACGCCGCCTGTTCGGTCTCGGCGAAAAAATTGTCGGGATAGCGGTCGAGCACCATCTTGCCGACGATGCGGACCGGTAGCACCTCCTCGGGGATGAGCTTGGTCGCGTCGAGCACGTCATAGGGCTGGCTGTTCGCGAAATCCTCGTCGAACAGCTGCACGCCCAGCTCCCAGGTCGGGAAGTCGCCGCGGTCGATGCTCTCGAACAGGTTGCGGCGTTGGAAGTCGGGATCGGCGCCGGCGATCTTCACCGTCTCGTCCCAGATCGTCGAGGCGAGGCCAGCCTTCGGCTTCCAGTGGAACTTGACGAAGGTGCTCTTGCCCGCCTTGTTGATGAAGCGGAAGGTGTGGACGCCGAACCCCTCCATGTTGGCGAAGGTGCGCGGCAGCGTGCGGTCCGACATCGCCCACATGATCATGTGGGTGGACTCGGGCATCAGGCTGATGAAATCCCAGAAGGTATCGTGCGCGGTCGCCGCCTGCGGATATCCGCGGTCGGCCTCCATCTTGGCGGCGTGCACGAGATCGGGGAACTTGATCGCGTCCTGGATGAAGAACACCGGGATGTTGTTGCCGACCAAGTCCCAGTTGCCCTCACGGGTATAGAATTTGACCGCGAAACCACGCACGTCACGGGGCGTGTCGATCGAACCGGCACCGCCCGCGACGGTCGAGAAGCGGGTGAACACCTCGGTCCGCTGGCCCTTCTTCTGGAACAGGTCGGCGACGGTGATGTCGGCGAGGCTCTCGGTGCATTCGAAATAGCCGTGCGCGGCGCTGCCGCGAGCGTGGACGATCCGCTCGGGGATGCGCTCGTGATCGAAGTGGTTGATCTTCTCGCGGTAGATCTCATCCTCGAGCAGCACCGGACCACGCGCACCGGCCTTTAGCTGGTTCTGGTTATCGGCGATCGGCGTGCCGTGATTGGTCGTCAGCACCGGATGATCGTCGTCAGTGGTCTGATGGGTTTCGCCGCCTGCGTAGCCTTGCTGCTGCGATTTGCGTTCTGATGCCATGTTCTAAGCCCCTTTGTCGTCACGCAGCCAGGCGTGCGCGGTGCGATGCCAATATGTTTGCTCAACAGGCAAAGGGGGCGCCCATCAAAGGCACCCCCTTCCCTGCTACGATCCGGCTGTCCACGCCGGGTTAGATCTTGTCGCCGAGCGCACCCTTGATGCTGCCCTTGAGCTTCTGCCCCTTACCCGTCGCCTGCTGTGCGGCACCATCTGCCGCCATGTCGGGGTTGTCGGTGCGAGTGCCGACTTCCTGCTTGGCATCACCGACCATGTCGTTAATCGCACCCTTCACCTTGTCCACGAACTCGCCCATCAGATGCCTCCTATGTTGACCGAACCTAAAACGACCCGAATGACTATTGGCTCCCGTTATGCCCGGAAAAATGCATAAGGCTGGAACGGTTGGCGGTTGAACCTGTTCGGACGGTGACAGGGGAATGCCGATGCACCGTTTGCTGATCGCCGAGGATATTCCGGCCATCGCCGTCGATATCAAAACCATCGCGCGCGACCTCAGTATCGACGTGCCATCCAACTCGGGTTCTCGGCCGGGTGGGACGCAAAAGCGATTTGGGTTTGATCCAAGCCCCAAAAGCGGGCGCGACCCTGCCGGGCACGGCTCTATCGGCGCTCGTATGCTAACCGCGCCACCAAGCCGGCGTCTCGACTGATATGGTAACGATTCTCTTGTGAGGTGTGCCACGTGGTACACTCATGTCATGAGGAACTGGTCGCCGAACCGGGTGCGGCGTTCGTCAGCGGCGCGATCGGCATCAAGCTCCACGACCGGGAGGACCATGCCGCCTATCTGGCGAGCTGGTTGCAAGCGCTGCGCAACGACAAAAGGTGCATCTTCACCGCCGCCAAACAGGCACAGGCCGCGGCCGACTGGCTGTTGGGCCGGATGGGCGCGGAGAGCGCGGCTCGTATGGAGGAGGCTGCATGAGATAGCCTCCAGCCTTCCCCGGCTCCTGCACGGGCCGGGGATGGCCGGATGTCCGTAGGCGGGGTGGCCGGGCCGCGCCGTTCCCTGGCGTGACCGGCACCGGCGCCTTCGGCGCCGCTGATCCGCTGGCACGGATTGCGGCCCGGGGAGAGGTTCAGGAGGAGCTTGACCCTGTTTCAGGTTTTAATTGAATCCTCATGCGCCCACGCATATATCGGTCGCAACATGGCCGTCCCCGCTGTTGCCACTGGCATCAAGGGGCGGCCTTCTTCATATCTGGGCCGGATGCTTCCGCCCTATACCAAACCCCATCTCAGTTTCGCCGACCAGCTCGCGCTCCTCGTGCAGCGCGGCTTGGTCGTGACCGACCCGGTCAGGGCGATCCTCCATCTCCAGAGGATCGGCTATGGGCGCCTCACGCCCTATTGGCAGCCGTTCCAGCAGCTCGTCCCCGATCCCGGTGACGCGACGCGGACCATCCGCACCGAGCAGTTCCGGCCAGGCGCCGAGTTCCGCCACGCGGTCGATCTCTACCTGTTCGACAAGCAGCTCCGTCTTCTCTTCCTCGATGCGATCGAGCGGATCGAGGTCGCGCTGCGCGTGGATCTCGCACACGCGCTGGGCAAGCGCGATCCCTTTGCCCACCGCGCGACCGCCTTTCTCGACGCCCGTCGTGCCAACCAGGCGGTGCCCGGAGGGGGAACCCGGCACCAGAACTGGCTCGCCAAGGCCGATGGGGCGATCGCCCGCTCCAAGGACGACTGGATCAAGGAGTTCTACGCCACCTACAGTCCGCCCGTGCCGATCTGGATGGCGGTCGAGGCCTGGGATTTCGGCACCTTGTCCTGGCTGCTCGAGATGGCGCACCCCAATGATCGCGCCGCCATCGCCAAACGCTACGGCCTTCTTCCCAACACGCTGGTGAGCTGGATCAAGACGCTGGCGTTCGTGCGCAACATCAGCGCGCATCACGCCCGTCTGTGGAACGCGGGCATCATCAATCAGCCGCTGGTGCCAAAGCCCTTCGAGGCACCGCAGCTCGTGCATATCGGCAGCGATCTCCATCGTCGCACGCGCGTCTATGGTGCCGCAGCAGTCGCAAGCTACTTCGTCGGGCGGATCAATCCCGGGACATCCTGGCCCGCCCGCATGAAGGGCCACTGGCAGGCGTTCCCGGCCATGCCGTTCGCAAGTCCCATCCAAGGCGGCTTCTTGGCCGGTTGGGACGCAGAAGCGATCTGGGCCTGATCTAAGCCCACAGCGGGCGCGACCCTGCCGGGCACGGCTCTATCGGCGCCTGCGCGCCGACCAAGCCACCGTGCCGCATATGGGTGACGATCCTCGCGTAGGGTGTGCCACGTGGCACACATATGGCCCCGCACCTTCGCGCGGGACGTAGCCGGTCATGCGCCGCGGCCCTCCCCCGGAGGCCCGTCAACGCGGGGAACACCAAGGGCTGCTGCCCTTTCGTTCCCGAAGCAAAATCGACAGCCCCGTGTGGTCCGCCAAGCGCGGCACCCGACGCCTTGTCGGCGTCGGCCGCGCTAGGGCGGCCTGCCCGCGCCAGGCCATCGATTTCGCTCCTCCCTCCCCATCCCGCTCCTCGCCGGAGAGGCAGATCCTCGCCGATGCGACCAATCTCGGCCTCGGGCGCATGGCGGAAAGCTCGCGTGGGCTGACATTGTCACGCCTGCGCTGGACTGCGGAATGGCATGTGCGCGATGAAACGTACCTGTCGGCGCTGGCGGCGATCGTAGACTGCCACACCGCGCATCCGCTCGCCCAGGTCTGGGGACCGGGCGACACATCGTCCTCGGACGGGCAGTTCTTCCGCGCCGGCGGTCAGGGCGAGGCGCGCGCCGATCGCAACGCCCGCTACGGCAGCGAACCCGGCGTGCTGTTCTACACCCACGTCACCGACCGCTTCACGCCGTTCCATACCAAGGTCATAGCCGCCAATGCTGGCGAGGCCGCGCATGTCCTCGACGGCCTGCTCGATCATGAGAGTGAACTGGTGATCCGCGAACATGCGACCGATACCGCCGGGGCGGTCGATCATGTCTTCGGCTTGTGCCATCTGCTCGGCTTCCGCTTCGCACCGCGTATTCGCGACCTCAACGAACGCCGCCTGTATAGCCTGTCGTCGCTCGATCCTTGGCCGACGCTGCGCCAACTTGTCGCGGGCCCGGTCAACGTTCGCGCGATCGAAGAGGATTGGGACGAGACGCTGCGGCTCGCCGCCTCGATCCGCGCCGGCACCGTCAGTGCCTCGGTCATGCTGCGCAAGCTGGCGGGTTTCCCGCGTCAAAACCCCGTCGCCCGCGCGCTGCGTGAGATCGGGCGGATTGAGCGCACACTGTTCATGCTCGACTGGTTCGACGATCCCGAACAGCGGCGTCGCACCGGCAGCATCCTCAACAAGGGTGAGGCCCGCAACGCGCTCGCCCGCGCCGCAGCTATCGCTGGATCGCCCGCGATCTCAGTCTCAGCAAGAACACCGTCGCTGCGATCGTCGGGCGTGCCAAGGCGGACACCACTCGCGTCATTGAGGTGGCGGCAGAAATCTGATCGCCGGCAAGGGCAGAAATCGCCCATAAGCGGTCGCGTGGATATTTCGACGACGCGGGGGTGACCGCGTCCTATGGGCCGGTTAGGTGAGAAGCTAGTGGTGATCGGAAGTCGATCAGCCCAAGGAGAGCCCGTATGCTGTTTCACACCATGGTCGGATCGAACGACATTGAACGGTCGAAGCGCTTCTACGACACGGTGCTCGCCACTTTGGGGGCAGGCGAAGGGACGCGGAACATCGCCGACAGCGGCCATACGCGGCTGATCTACAATAATGGCAACGGAACCAACTTCATCGTCAGCCAGCCGATAAACGACGAACCGGCAAGCGTCGCCAACGGCAGCACCGTCGCCTTTTCGTGCAACTCGCCTGAACAAGTGAAGCAGCTTCATGATACCGCGGTCGCCAACGGCGGCACCTCGATCGAAGCCCCGCCCGGCCCGCGTAATACGGCATCGCTGGGAACAGTTGAACTTGCCTATTTTCGCGACCCTGACGGCAACAAACTATGCGGAATTCATTTTCCGGCATGATCTGATCGACACGGGTTCGCTTTTGATCCTAGCGGACCCGGATTTGCGATCGCGCTAGTGTCCGCTTCCCACCAGACATTGCCATTTAGCTTGGGGTGTCATTTCGCCCTCAGCCGGAACCGACCCCATTCAGATGCGCCGCGTGTGCTGAGCGAGGCGATTGCGCGGATTGCGACGTTCTGGCAGCTGTCGAATGCGCGGCTGGGGGCGATCCTCGGTCTGTCGGCGCCGACCGTGTCGCGGCTGCGCGGCGGCAGCTACCGGCTGGAGGCGGGGAGCAAGCCGTTCGAGCTGGCGCAACACCTGCTCCGCCTGTTCCGCTCGCTCGACAGCTGGCTGGGGCAGGACGACGAGGCGGCGCGATCGTGGCTGGCGACGCCGAACCTCGATCTGGGCGCGACGCCGCTCGAGCTGATCGCGAGCGTGCGCGGGCTGCTGCGCACCGGCGACTATGTCGACGCGCTGCGTGCGCGTGTCTGAGGATTTGGACGCGGGGTATCTCGCCGATCACGCCCGCCCCTATCGCGGGCGGGTGATCCGCATGGTCGAGGCGCAGCACCGTATCGCCACCAACCGCCTCGCGGACGATGGTAAGGCGCAGGCGCTGCTCGAGGCGCTGGCTGACGACGTCAAGCCGGCGCTGCCGCCCGCGGCGCAGAGCCTGCCCTGGCTGCTCGCCGCGCCGTTCCGGTATGGCCTGGGGCGCCCGTCGCGGTTCCGCGGCTCCGACGTGCTGCCCGGCATCTTCTACGCGGCGGAGGATATCGCGACCGCGGTCGCCGAGACGGCCTATTGGCGGCTGGTCGCCTTTTCGCGTTCGCCGGGCTTCCGCCGGCCGCGCACGCCGACGCCGATGTCGGCCTTCGCCGTCCATGTCGCGAGCGGGTCCGCGCTCGACCTGACGCAGGCGCCGTTCGACACCCCCGCGGGCCGCTGGACGCATCCGACCGATTATACGGCGACGCAGGCACTGGCTGCGGCCGCGCGGGTCGCCGGCATCGTGGTGTTGCGGGCGCCGTTCGCGCGGGCACGGGGCGGGATCAACGTCGCGGTGCTCGACCCCGCCGCTCTGGTGCCGCCCCCTGCCCCGCATTCGAGCTGGGCGTTCCTCGCCACGCACGACGGCCTGATCGCGACGCGCGAGATGCGCAGCGAGGCGCTGCGCTTCACCGCTGCGGGGTTTGGAATCGGTTGACATGTCGGTGTGTCGACATGTCGGCTATTCGACATGTACTGGTTTCGAGTGGTTCAAAAAGCTATGTTGGTGTCAGCTCCACCAAGGCGCCATTGCCATCGCGCAGCGCCCAGAGCGTGCCGTTCAGCGCCTCCTCGATGTCGCCGGCAACGTTGAGGAGGTTTCAACTCGCATGAAGCCGCTAAATTTCGGAATTCTAACCCAGCAAATCCGTGGCAAAGGCACGCACGCCCGGGCCGATGTCCGGCCGCGCCAGCGCGAGCGCGAGGTTGGCCTGGATATATCCCGCCTTGTCCCCGCAATCGTAGCGCGCACCGTCGAAGGTGAAGCCGTGGAACGGCTGCTGCCCGATCAGCTGCGCCATCGCGTCGGTCAGCTGGATCTCGCCACCTGCGCCCTTTTCCTGCCGCTCCAGGATGCGCATCACTTCCGGCTGCAGGATATAGCGGCCGGGAATCATCAGGTTGGAAGGGGCGGTGCCCTTCGCCGGCTTTTCGACCAGCGCCGTGACCTCGGTCAGCCGCCCATCGACCTTGCCCGGCGAAATGATTCCATACTTGTCCGTCTCACTGTCCGCGACTTCCAGCGCCCCGACGATGTTGCCGCCGACCTTTTCATAGGCCGCGACCATCTGCGCGACGAAGCCCGGCGTGCCGACCATCAATTCGTCGGGCAGCAGCACCGCAAACGGTTCGTCACCAACGATTTCGCGCGCGCACCAGACGGCGTGGCCGAGGCCCAGCGGCTCCTGCTGGCGGATATAGACCGGGCTGCCCGGTTTCATGCGCGTGCCGTTGACGATTTCGAGGCTCTTGCCCCGCGCGCGCATCGTGTCTTCCAGTTCGTAGGCGATGTCGAAATGGTCTTCGAGCGCGTGCTTGCCGCGACCGGTGACGAAGATGATCTGCTCGATCCCCGCCTCCAACGCCTCGTCGACCGCGTACTGGATCAGCGGCTTGTCGACGACGGTCAGCATCTCCTTCGGCATCGCCTTGGTCGCTGGCAGGAACCTGGTGCCGAGGCCCGCCACGGGGAATACCGCCTTACGTACGCGCTTGATCATCATTTCATCCTCCCCGCAGGGCGCGCAGCACTAGCCACCCCCCGTTGCAATCGCAACGATTGCTCGGACTGCTTGCGTTATAATCGACCATGGAGGGTCATCAGGCTTCTCATTCGTACCAATTCAACAGCCAATATGTCAGCTATTCTGCTCGATATGCGGATGAGTGCTTCGACAAACCGCTATAAATTACCGTTACGATCTTGGCCCTTCGGGCTACAGGCAATACTTACCATAGAGTTTGCTACCCCCATGACGATCGTTCCTGTGATCCTTTCGGGAGGATCCGGCACCCGGCTGTGGCCGATGTCGCGGCCCGAAAGCCCCAAGCAGCTGCTGCCGCTGACCGCGGACGAAACCATGCTGCAACTGACCGCGCGACGGGCGCATGGCGAGGCCTTCGCCGCACCGATCGTGGTCGCCAATGCCCGCCACGCCGGTGCAATCGACGAACAGCTGGCAGCGGTGGATGCCAGGCCGCAAGCCGTCATCCTAGAGCCGGTCGGCCGCAACACCGCGCCGGCAATCGCGCTGGCGGCGCTGGCGGCGGGGGAAGACGCGCTGCTGGTGATGCCGTCTGATCACGTCATCGCCGATGTCGAGGCATTCCGCGCCGCGGTCGACGCCGCGATTCCGATGGTCGCGGATGGCTGGCTGGTGACGTTCGGGATCGCGCCCGATGCGCCCGAAACCGGCTATGGCTGGATCCAGGTGGGCGACCAACTGGCCGAAGGCGTGCATCGCGTCGCGCGCTTCATCGAAAAGCCGCCGCGCGACCGTGCCGAGGCGATGCTGGCGGCGGGCGACCATGTGTGGAACGGCGGCATCTTCCTGTTCCGCGCCGACATGTTCCTGGGCGCGCTGGCGGCGCATGCCCCGGCGATCCTAACTGCGGCGCAGACGGCGATGCGGCAAGCCCGGCACGAAGGCGTGCGGGTCTATCCGGATGCGGACGCGTTCGGGGCGTCGCCGTCGGATTCGATCGACTATGCGGTGATGGAACGCGCCGATCGCGTCGCGGTAGTGCCGGTGGCGATGGGCTGGAGCGATGTCGGCAGCTGGGACGCGCTGCTCGCGATCAGCCCGTGCGACGAGCGTGGCAACCACCATCGCGGCGAGGTGCTGGCGATCGACACGAACAACTGCCTGATCCGATCAGACGGCGTCCGCATCTCGGCGGTGGGCGTCAGCGATCTGATCGTGGTGGCGTGCGGCAACGACGTGATGATCGTGCCGAGCGGCCGAAGCCAGGACGTCAAGAAACTGATCGAAGCGATGCAAAAGTAAGGATCGGCCCGGGCCGTCAGGCAATGACGGCCTGGGCTAATAGCGCGGCGATGCCATCGCGGCATGTGCCGCCCTGCTCGAAAGACCACGAGCGGCAGGCGGGTTTGACGGCTGTCACACAGCGGTAACCTCCGTCGCATCCTGACGTAACATTCTCCCGCCACGGGCAGCAGCGACACGACCGGTGCGGCCACGCATCGGCGCCATCACGCTCAGGGGGAGCATCATGCACGCCATTCGTCCGGCCTTCCGCGCGCTTGCGGGGGTTTCGCTTGTCGCACTCGGTTTCGCCGCGCAGCCGGTGCTCGCCGCCTCGGTGGATGCGCCCGCCGCCACGCCGGCGGGGGCGCCCGTCGAAGGGCCGATCGTGTCGGGCCGCATCTATGACGCGAGCGGCCTTGCGCTGCCCGGCGCACGCATCGTCGTCGAGGGGACGGGCGCGCAGGCGACGACCAATTTGCAGGGCGAGTTCACGATTTCGACGCCGGATGCGAGCGGCGACGTCACCTTGCTGATCGACTATCTCGGCCGCCCGCCGGTGACGCGGACGATCACCGCGGCCGAGCGCGGTCGCGCCGTGTCGTTCACTTTGCCCGCGGCGAGCGGCGGGGAGGGCGACATCGTCGTCGTCGGCGCGTCGCTGGTCGACAATACCGCGCGCGCGCTCAACCAGCAGCGCACCGCCGACAATACGATCACCGTCATCTCGGCGGACGCGATCGGCCGCTTCCCCGATCCCAATATCGCCGAGGCGCTGCAGCGCGCGCCGGGCGTCGGCATCGAGCGCGACCAGGGCGAGGGCCGCTACATCAACGTCCGCGGCGCGCCGTCGGAATGGTCGGCGATCTCGGTCGACGGCATCCAGATCCCCTCGGTCGATCCGACGACGCGCGCCGTCGACCTCGACACGATCCCGTCGGACATCGTCGCCAACCTTGAGGTGACCAAGTCGCTGCTCCCCTATCAGGACGCGGATTCGATCGCGGGTGCGGTCAACATCACGACGCGCTCGCCGTTCGATCGCAAGGGCTTCGCGCTGACCGGCATGGGCGGCATGAGCTACAACCAGTTCGGCAAGGGGCACGATTATCGCGGGTCGGCCGCGATCAGCGACACGTTCGGCCAGGATCGCCAGTTCGGCGTGCTGCTGTCGGGCAGCTATTCCTCGACCCACCGCCGCCCCGACAATGTCGAGAATACGTGGAGCCAGACGCCCGCCGGCCTGCGCGTCACCGAAACCCTGTTCAAGGATTACGACACCAAGCGCCAGCGCATCGCCGGCACCGGCGCGTTCGAATGGCGCCCGTCCGACGCCACGCACGCCTGGGTGCGCGGCACCTATGCGCGCTTCCAGGACGACGAATTCCGCGACCGGATCGGCATCACCTGGGATGCGGGGACGTTGCAGGCAGGATCGACCGATCGGACCGCGACTTACACCAATACGCGTATCCAGAAGCAGGTGCGTCACAGGAAACAGGTCAACGAGATCTGGACCGTCACCGGCGGCCTGGAACAGCGGCTGGGTGACGGCACGATCCGCGCCGACGTCGCCTACAGCGAAAGCTCGCAGACCTATCCACGTCGCGACGAACTGCTGTTCCGCTCGACCTTGCGCCCGACGCTCTCGTACAATTTCGCCGACGCCGACCTGCCGAGCTATTCGCTGTTCACCAGCAACGAGCACCTCCAGACCAATCGCTACGGCTTTCAGGAAAACACGTTCCGGTCGAACACGACGAAGAACGACGAGCTGACGGTTGCCATCCGCACCGACCTGCCGATCGCCGAATTCGTCACGCTGTCGACGGGCGGCAAATATCGCGAGCGCCATATCAGCGCGGACGAAGAGCGCCTCCGCAACACCAGCGCGTCGGCCGCGCCGAGCCAGACGCTGGCCGGCTTCCTCTCCGACGAGGATTCGCGCAACTTCGGGTACGACCTGGGCAAGCGGATCGATCCGGGCCTCGCCGACGCCTATTTCGACGCCAGCCGCTCGAACTCGCCGCGCCGCCTGCCGCAATCGCTGACCGCCGATTATACCGCGGAGGAAAGCA
Source organism: Sphingomonas sp. DC5200-1 (assembly GCF_049897245.1). Taxonomy (NCBI): domain Bacteria; kingdom Pseudomonadati; phylum Pseudomonadota; class Alphaproteobacteria; order Sphingomonadales; family Sphingomonadaceae; genus Sphingomonas; species Sphingomonas sp. DC5200-1. The sequence continues at coordinate 56,697 of NZ_JAFCVW010000011.1, read as the reverse complement.
TCCTCGGCCTGTTCGCCATGACGAAATACGTGAACGGCGGCACGACATTGGTCGCGGGCCTGCGCGTCGAGACGACCAACTTCCAGTCGAGCGCGCCGTCGGTGTCGCGCACGGGGGCGATCCAGACCGCGACCGGCAAGGCGGGCTACGTCGATTTCTTCCCCAATGTGACGCTGCGCCAGGCGTTCACGCCCAACCTGATCCTGCGCGCGGCCCTCAGCCGTGCGATCAACCGCGCCAATTTCCCGCAGCTCGCGCCGCGCGTGCTCGAGACGACCGAGGGCAATACGATCCGGGTGGAATCGGGCAATCCGCGCCTCAACCCGACGCTGGCGAACAACGTCGATGCGGGCCTGGAATATTATATTCGGCCGCTGGGCGTCGTGTCGGTCAACGGCTTCTACAAGGACCTGACCGACTATCGCTACACGCTCAACCGGCAGGGCGTGTATCTGGGCCTGCCCGCGATCTTCAGCAGCCCGATCAATGCGCGCAAGGGCGAGCTGTACGGCGTCGAGCTGAACTGGCAGCAGCAGCTGTCGTTCCTGCCCGGCCTGCTGGGCGGCCTCGGCGTCTTCGCCAACTATACCTACACGCAGGGCCACGCGACGTTCGACGGCACGTACGGGGGCCGCAGCCGCTTCGCGCTGCCCGGCCAGTCGACGCATATGTGGAACGCCAGCGTCTTCTACGAGCGTGGGCCCGTCAACCTGCGCGTCGCCTATACCAAGCGCAGCGATTATCTGGACGAAATCAACGCCGACAATCCCGCGCTGGACCTCTATTGGGAAGGCCGCGGCCAGCTCGACGTGACGGGCAGCGTGCAGCTTGCAAAGGGCATCAACCTGTTCGCCGAGGGCAAGAACCTCACCAACACGCCGGGCGTGCGCTATTTCGGCGAGCGGTTCCGGACGTACGAATATGAGAAGTTCGGCTATTCGATCTTCGCCGGCGTGCGGGTGAAGCTGTGAGGAGCGTCCTCTCCGCCCTGCTGCTCGCCGGCTGCGCGAGCGTTCCGGCCGCGGCGCCGCTGACGCAGGCGCCGCTCGTCGCGGCGAGCGCCGAGACCGATCCGGTCGACACCGCGCACGACGCGGCGGACGATCCCGCGATCTGGCGCAATGCCAAGGACCCGGCAAAGAGCCTGGTCATCGGCACCGATAAGAAGGCGGGCATCCACGTCTACGACATGACGGGCAAGCGCGTGTCCTTCACCCCGGCCGCGCGGCTCAACAACGTCGATCTGCGCGAGGTCGGGGGGCGCCCAGGAACGACGAGGGTGATCGCGGTGGCGAGCGACCGGGCGGACGTCGCCCAGGCGCATGTCGTGCTGTTCACGCTCGACACGTCGACACGTCGACTGGTGCCGATGGGGCGTTACCCGGTCGGCCCCGGCGAGGCGTACGGCATGTGCCTGTGGACGCGCGCGAAGGACAAGGCGCTGTTCGGCTTCGTCGTGCTGAAGGACGGCCGGATCGATCAGGTCCGTATTGACGTATCCGGCCCCTCCCCCGTCGTGACGACGGTGCGCAGCATGAAGCTCGGCACGCAGGCGGAAGGCTGCGTCGTCGACGACCGGACGGCCACGCTCTACGTCGCCGAGGAAGACGTCGGCCTGTGGCGCTTCGCCGCGGATCCCGCCGCGCCTGCAACCGCGACGCCGATCGCGCGCGTCGACGGCAAGACGCTCGTCGCCGACGCCGAGGGCTTGGCGCTTGCCCCACAGGGCAGGACCGGCGGCTATCTCGTCGTCTCCAGTCAGGGCGACAATGCCTACACGCTCTACCGCCTGCCTGCCGTCACCTATGCCGGGCGCTTCCGCATCGGCGGGGGCGCGATCGACGGCACCAGCGACACCGATGGCATCGAGCTGGCGCTGGGCGATTTCGGTCCGGCCTACCCGCAGGGCCTGTTCGTCGCGCAGGACGGCGACAATGCGCCCGACACGCAGAACTTCAAATACGTCAGCTGGGCGAAGGTGAAGGCGGCGCTAGGCCTGTAGGATTGTCGACACGTTGAGGTGTCAGCCGGCATAGGCCTTGACCAGGTCGTATAGATAATCGCGACCCGTATAGACCGCCTTCACGATCGCGCGTTCGTTCAGGCCGTGCGTGCCGTTGCCGTCGGGATCGCCGTACAGGCCGGGCGGGCCGTAGGACGGGATGCCGATCGCTTCCAGATAGATGCCGTCGGTCGCGCCGGTCGACATCATCGGCGCGAGCGGTACGCCCGGATAGTAACGCGCGAGCAGCCGTTCGGCGGGCTGGACGATCTTCGGGTCGAGCGGCGGGGGCACGGCCGCGGGCCCGCGATCGTCGACCTGCTTCACCGTCATGCGCGGATCGGCGATTATCCGCTCCAGCGTCGCGCGCACCGCCTCGGCCGACACGCCGGGGAAGATGCGGCAATTGATATTGGCGCCCGCGCGCTGCGGCAGCGCATTGTTGGCATGGCCGCCGTCCAGCAGCGTCGCGACGCAGGTCGTGCGCAGCATCGAATGATAGCTTTTGTCGGTGTTGAGCAGCGTTTCGGCAGCCTTGTCGGTCGGGTCGGCCGCGATCCGCTGCATCGCCGCGCCCATCGCGTCCCCCCGCGCCTTGCCTGCGACGCGGAAATAGGCGCGCGTGGTGTCGGACATCTGCAACGGGAAGTCATAGGCGCGCAGGCGGCCGAGCGCGTCGGACAGTTCGTAAATGGCATTGTCGCGCACCGGCGCCGAGCTGTGGCCGCCGGGGTTGGTCGCCTCGATCCGGTAATTGACCGCCGCCTTTTCGCCGACATGGATATTGGCGATCGCGAGGTTGCCCTTGCCGTCCGACCGCCCGCCCCCGCCTTCGTTGAGCGCGAACTCCGCCGCGATCAGCTCGGGCCGGTTCTGCGCGAGCCAATTCATGCCATTGAACGCCCAGCTGGTTTCTTCGCCGCAGGTCAGCGCCAGCTTGATCGTGCGCTTGGGGCGATAGCCGCTCTCCTTGAACCGGATCATCGTATCGACCCAGATCGCGTCCATCGCCTTCATGTCCGCGGTGCCGCGGCCGTAGAAATAGCCGTTTTCCTCGACCATCTTATAGGGATCGCGCGTCCAGTCCTTGGGATTGGCGACGACGACGTCGAGATGGCCGATCAGCAGCATCGGCTTCACCGTGCGGCTGGTGCCCGGCAGCGTCACGACCAGCCCGCCCTCCTTGGGATGATCGGGTACGGCAAAGCGGGTGATCGCCGACGCCGGATAGCCCGCCGCCAGCAGCCGCGCCTCGATCGTGCCGGCGAGCGCGGTGCAGCTGCCCGTCGTGATGCTGGTGTCGGTCTCCACCATCTCCTGGTAGAGCGCGCGGAAGCGGACCTGGTCGGGGCGCAGCGGCGTCGCGGGCTGCTGTGCCGCCCCGCTGCCCGACAGCGTCAGCAGCATCGCGCCGATCGTCGCCCCGAGGATTCCCTGCGTCCGTCCCGCCATCGCCCGCCCCCATTCGTTGTGCGGACACTATGCATGACGCCCGCCAGCGAGAAAGGGAAATCCGGCAGCCACCGCCGCTTACGCCTTATGTCGTCAACGCGTTACCCGGCCGGTCAAGATTAGTCGACGTGTCGACATGTCGGCGCGTCGGGACCACGGGGCGATAAGCGACTCCGATCCGCCGCACCGCCCTCCCCCGCCGCGCGAGCAGCCCGCGTACATAGGCACGGGCCGCCGCCTCATCAGCAAAGCTGCGCACCAGTTCGCGCCCCTGCGTCCCGATCCGCCCCCAGCGCGTCTCGATCATCACCTGCCCGAACAAATCCCGATACGCCGCCACCCGCCACCGCCGACGCACGTTGCGCGCCACATCGATGGCGACGAGATCAATGGGCGTGAACGGCAGCTCGTCCATGCCCGCGAGTCTAAGCGACGCCGCCCGCCCTGTCCGACGGATTTCCTGAATCAGTGATGGGCGGGTGATTCAGCGGGTGAATCAGCCGCGCCGCTCGCCCGCCCTTCGGTCCCCCTGCGGAATGGGCGTTTCGGCTATCGCGGTCAGGATCGCGCGGCCGTAGGCGGTCTTGGCGAGTGCTTGGCCGCGGGCCTCCGCCGCTTCGCGGGGGATAAAGCTTTGGAGGTAGGCGATCTCTTCCAGGCAAGCGATCTGGATGCCCTGGCGGTGCTGGATGGTGCGGACGAATTCCGCCGCTTCGAGCAGGCTGTCGTGCGTGCCGGTGTCGAGCCAGGCGAAACCACGGCCCATCGCTTCGACGTGGAGCGTGCCTGCGGTCATGTAGCGGCGCGCGAGGTCGGTGATCTCCAGCTCGCCGCGTGCCGAGGGCACGAGTGCCGCGGCATGGTCGCAGACGCCGGCATCGAACATGTAGAGGCCCGTCACCGCCTGGTTCGATCGGGGGTGTTCGGGCTTTTCCTCAAGCGACATCGCCCGGCCGCCGTCGTCGAAGGCTATGACGCCATAGCGTTCGGGATCGTCGACCCGGTAGGAGAAGAGCGTCGCGCCGCCCTCCGCCTCGATCCGGGCAACGGCCTGGCGCAGCAAGGTGCACAGGCCGTTGCCGAAGAAGATGTTGTCGCCGAGCACCAGGGTCACCGCCTGCCCCGCGATCCAGTCGCGCCCGATCGTGAACGCCTGCGGCAGCCCCTCCGGCGCGGGCTGTTCGGCATAGGCGATGGCGAGGCCGAGCGCCGATCCGTTGCCAAACAGCGTGCGGTAATGCGGCAGATATTCGGGGCTGGAGATGATCAGGATGTCGCGGATGCCGGCGAGCATCAGTGCCGACAACGGATAATAGATCATCGGCTTGTCGTAGACCGGCAGCAGCTGCTTGTTGACGACCAGCGTCGCCGGGTGAAGCCGCGTGCCCGTGCCGCCGGCGAGGATGATGCCCTTCATGCCCGCAGCGTATCAGCGGGGCGCTAACAATTCGATGCAAACAGTTCCGGCCGGCGCAGCCGCAGCGCCTGGAGCAGCATGAAGAACTTGGCGTCGCCGATGCGGCCGCTGACCGCCTCTGCCCACAGCGCGTCGAGCGGTTCCTCGCGCGCGTCGATCGTCTCGATCTCGTCCACGGCGCCCCCCCCTGTGTCGACCCGGTCCGCCGCAGCATATTCGGCGAGGAACAGGTGGACGCGCTCAGTGGTGCTCGACGGCGTCATCCAGACGTGCGCGACCGGCTCGACGTGGCGCAGGCGCAGCCCGGTTTCCTCATAGGCCTCGCGCCGGGCAGTGTCGGCGGGTGCCTCGTCCTCGGTCACGCCGGCGATCGCTTCGGCGAAGGGCCGCCCGCCGAGATAGAGGACCGCGTCGCGCGTCTGGCGGACGGTCATCGCGACGCGGCGGACGGGATCGTAGGCGAGCACGGTTGCGCCCGAAACATGCTCGACCACCGCCCGGTCGCATTCGACGTCGCCGAGCCGCAGCCGCAGCATCTGAAGGCTGAGCCAGCCACTGTAGAGTGGGCGAACGGCGAGGACGACATCGGTCATGCTGGGGCCGCTAGAGGCTGGCGCGTGGGTCCGCCAGCCCCCGCCGCACGTCCGCGGCGCGGTCTGCGATGATCGGGCGCCACCAGGCTTCGTTGTCGAGATACCAGCGGATCGTCGCTTCCAGCCCAGTGTCGAAGCTTTCGCGAGGCGCCCAGCCGAGTTCGTCGCGGATCCGCGTGGCATCGATCGCATAGCGCTGGTCGTGGCCGGGCCGGTCGGCGACGAAGGCGATCTGCGCGGCGTAGGAGCGGCCGTCGGCGCGCGGGCGCAGCCGGTCGAGCGTGCGACACAGCGCCTGCACCACGTCGATGTTGCGGCGCTCCGCATCCCCGCCGATCGCATAGCGCCGGCCGGGCTGGCCGCGCTCGAATACTGCCCGCAGCGCGCGGGCGTGATCATCGACGAACAGCCAGTCGCGCACCTGCTCGCCGCGGCCGTAGACGGGCAGCGCGTGGCCCGCGAGCGCCTTGCCGATCATCAGCGGGATCATCTTTTCGGGGAAGTGATACGGCCCGTAATTGTTCGAGCAATTGGTGACGAGCACCGGCAGGCCGTAAGTATGCCCCCAGGCGCCGACCAGATGGTCGGACGCCGCCTTGCTCGCCGCATAGGGCGAGCGCGGGTCGTAGGGCGTCTCTTCGGTGAAGCGGCCGGTCGGCCCCAGGCTGCCGAACACCTCGTCGGTCGAGATATGGTGGAAGCGGAAGGCGGCGCGGCCGGCCGTGTCGAGTCCCTGCCAATAATCGCGCGCAGCGGTCAGCATCGTGAAGGTGCCGACGATATTGGTGTCGACGAACGCGGCGGGGCCGTCGATCGACCGGTCGACATGGCTCTCCGCAGCCAGGTGCGTCACGATATCGGGGCGGAAATCGTGCAGGGCGGCCGCGACCGCGGCACCGGTGCGGATATCGCCGCGCACGAAGCGGTAGCGCGGATCGCTCGCGACCGGCGTGAGCGCGGTCAGCGTACCGGCATAGGTCAAAGCGTCGTAGACGAGCACCTCATGCTCCGTCTCGCGGATCAGGTGGCGGACGAGCGCCGAACCGATGAACCCGGCCCCGCCGGTAACGAAGATGCGCACGGTAGGGCTTTTAGCACAGGAGGGTTAACGCACCTGCCGACACCTTCCCCGACATGTCGAACTGTCGACATATAGACATATCAACACTCCACCACATTGACCGCCAGCCCGCCGAGGCTGGTTTCCTTATATTGCGAGCGCATGTCCTCGCCGGTCTGGCGCATCGTCTCGATCACCGCGTCGAGGCTGACGACGTGGCTGCCGTCGCCGCGTAGCGCGAGGTAGGCGGCGTTGATCGCCTTCACCGCGCCCATCGTGTTGCGTTCGATACAGGGGATCTGCACCAGCCCGCCGATGGGATCGCAGGTGAGGCCGAGATTGTGCTCCATGCCGATCTCGGCGGCATTCTCGATCTGCGCGTTGCTGCCGCCCAGCACTGCGGCCAGCGCGCCGGCCGCCATCGAGCAGGCGACGCCGACCTCCCCCTGACAGCCCATCTCGGCGGCCGAGATCGAGGCGCGTTTCTTGTACAGCATGCCGATCGCCGCGGCGGTGAGCAGGAAGGTGCGTGCGCCCTCGCGCCGCGTGTCCTCGTCGCGCGCGACCAGCGTCTCGTAGAAGCGCAGCACGGCGGGCAGCACGCCCGCGGCACCGTTGGTCGGCGCCGTGACGACACGGCCGCCCGCGGCATTCTCCTCATTGACCGCGAGCGCCCATAGGCTGACCCATTCGAACACTTCGGCAGGGTTGCTGCCGGGGACGCAGCCGGTCAGCCCCTGCTCGATCGCGCGCGCGCGGCGCCGGACCTTGAGGCCGCCGGGCAGCATCCCCTCCTGCGCGATGCCGCGGTCGATACAGGCGTGCATGGCGGCGCGCACCGCGTCGAGGAAGGCGTCGGTCTCGGCCGCCTCGCGCCAGGCGGTCTCGTTCGCGCGGACGATCTCGGCGATGGTGAGGCCGGTCGCCTCGCCCAGCTCGAGCAGCTCGGCGCCCGAACTGAACGGGTGGCGCACCGCGACGTTGCTTGCCGACGCCGGCGCGCCTTTGCGCAGGATCGCGCCCCCGCCGATAGAGAAATAGGTTTCGGTATAAGCGCTGCCGTCAGCGTGTTGCGCGGTGAAGGTCATGCCGTTGGGGTGCTCGGGCAGAAATTCGCGCGGGTGGAAGACGATGTCGCTGGCGGCGAAGGCGAGTCCGTGCGTGCCGGCGAGCGGCAGCCGTCCGTCCGCGGCGATCCCGGCAAGGATGCCGGGCGCGGCGTCGGGATCGAGCCGCTCGGGTTCCCAGCCGGCAAGGCCCAGGATCGTCGCGGTGTCGGTCGCATGGCCGCGACCGGTCAGCGCGAGACTGCCGTACAGGTCGCAGGTGACGCGGGTCGGTGCCGCCCCCTGCCCCACGGCCCGCTGCGCGAAGTCGAATGCGGCGCGCATCGGCCCGACGGTGTGCGAACTCGACGGGCCGATCCCGATCGTGAACAGCTCGGCGACGCTGATCGGCCGATGCAGCCCCCGGTCGAGGGGTATAGGTGTAGACGTGTCGACGTGCATGCAGGGTCCCCATCGCCGGCGTCGCTGCCGGCCGCGCCCCATCTGTCGCTTGTGCCTGAGATCGCTATCCCGTCGGCGGACGCAGGGGAGCATCCCCCGCGCCTCTCTCCAGATATCCTCGCATCGCCATGGTCCTTCTGCCTGAGAGTTTCCGGGGCGGTTGCTCCTTCGGCGCCGGGGCTTGGCCCCGGTCTCTCCCATGTCGATGGCGGTGGGTATCGGCCGGGGCGGGGGAGGGGTCAAGGGCGCGTGGCGTTGCGCGTCAGGCTCTATGCGGGGCCGCCGCTTTCGCCAGCTTGGAGGCCTGCCCCTCGCTGACGCCAAGGCGGCTGGCGATGACCTTCAGCGACAGGCCTTGCGCGCGCAGTTCGCCCGCGCGGCGGATCCGATCGTGTCGTTGCATGCCGTTGATCGTCGATGCAGAGTAACCGGATTGCGCCAGTGAACGGTCAGACGATCGACTGCGCCGCTTTGCGATCGGGGGTCATCGGTTCTGTCCGGGTGCGCGGGCGTTGCAGGTCTGCGGCCTTATCGAGGGTCAGTGGCTCATGCGACCAGCCGTCGAAGGTGAAGGCTTGCGCAGACGGCTGCGGTTGCTTGGCGCTGTGCCATAGTTCGTATGGCATGATTATCTCCCCGATACGCGGGCTTTCATACAGAAAGCGGCGTTGAGGGGATAGTCGGGGCATAGTGCCGACGTGTCTCGGGCTATTGACCGTGTGTCACACGGACGGATTGCCGCTTGCCGGCGATCGGAACACGGCTAGAGGGCGGGTCCGAGGGCGTCTGCCTGTTTCCGACATGTCGACACACCGACATGTCGCGAGGGGGAAGGGATCAACCCGCAAGGGTCCCCATTTCCTACTCGAAAGCACGAACTGTTGGAGGCTTACCCCCATTTCCCCTCGTGAAAACGGCATGGGGGTCCAAATCTTCGTGCTTTCGAGTAGGAAATGGCCATGGCTCGTACCCCTGCTTCGAATCGTCCTGCTCATGGTGCTGACGGCATCCCCCAGCGCGATCTGTTCGCGCTCGACAGCCCGCTGCACGGCGAGATCCGCGGCGAGCGCTCGCTGATGGCGTTCCCGTTCTTCGCATTGTCGAAAAACGCCTGGATGAAGCCGCTGACCTACGATCATGCGACCGTCTCGATCGAGGTGCGCCCCTCGGCGAGCGGCGTCGCGACGATCTACGACAAGGAAATCGTACTCTACATCGCCAGCCTGATGGCGGCGAAGCTGGAGGCGGGCGATCGGGTCGAGCAGGATTTCGTCTTTACCGCGCACGACCTGTTCTCGGCGACCGGCTCAAACCATTCGGCGCGCAGCTATGGCCGGCTGTCTGAGGCGCTGGAACGGCTGCAGGGCACGCAGATCAAGACCAATATCGAAGCAGGTGGCGAAGGGGAGGAGGGTTTCTTCTCATGGCTGTCCGAAGCAAAGCTACACTATAGCAAGACGAAGAGCGGCGAACGGCGGCTTAAAGCCGTCAAGGTGCGGCTGTGCGACTGGCTGTATCGCGCGATCCTGCTCGATCGTCATGTGCTCGACTATGCCGCGGCCTATTTCCAACTCGGGCCGATCGAACGGCGCATCTACGAAGTCGCACGCTCGACCTGCGAAGAGGGGAATGTGCTCGACATCGATCTTGCCACCTTCCGGCTCCAGATCGGCTATCAGAACCCGCTGTCGAACTTCAAGGCGGCGCTGAAGCAGATCGTCGCGACCGACGGCATCCCCGATTACCACCTCGAGCTGGTTGAGGAGACCGAGGCCACGCCTGTGGTCGACGCACCGGCACGCCGCGGCCGGCGCGCGCCCCAGGCTCGCGTCGTCATCACGCCGCGTGGACCTGCGCTGACTGCGGACGCACCGCGCGAGGGGTAAGACGGGTCGGCCTTGAAGGGTTTGCGAAGAAGGGTGTTTTCACGCAGAGGCCCGGAGGGCGCAGAGGTGTTGCGCCTGCCGCGGCAGCGGCCTGTCTATCATGGCCGGGAGGAAGGCCTGCGCTGCCGCGCGCGCTACCACTCCGCGTCTCCGCGTGAACCCCTTCTTCGCGTCTTTGCGCGAATCACTGGCCGAATCGCGCGCCCCCAATCGGGGCATGACGGCGCACCGATCCGACCGATTGTCGTCAATTGTTACTCGATAGCACGAAGTCGAGCCGCGCTTATTCTACTCGAAAGCACGAATGGAGCGGTAATTCCTACTCGAAAGCACGAACTTTTTCTGGCTTAAATACTCGAAAGCACGAATCTTGGTCGCTTCCGTTGTTGGATCATTGCTGCAACAAGATCGGCGATGCGCGTCATGTCGACGCAGCGGAAAGCAGGAAGCGGCCGTGACCACATAAAGGAAAGCCCGGCACGAAGGCCGGGCATCCCAGAGGGGGTATTGAAGAGCGGCGTCGCCAAACGTCACTCCACGTGAAAGCATCACCACTTCACGGGCTCTTCCTACCGTCCCGCCCCATCGGGTGCAAGGATGCGCGTTTCGCGCCACGGTCTTTTTCGTCCCCGGTCCCGGCCCCCAAGGGGGAAGGAAGATGACGGCATTTGCCCTCGGCGCGGCGAGTGCGCGCGTACTCGCGCGTGCCGCCGGCGCGCGGCCGACGCGATCGGGCGGGCTGCACCGCACCGGCGCGCCCGTGCGCCGCGGCAGTATCGAGGCGGGAACGTTCGAGGAGGCGTTCTTCGCCGTCCCCGCGCCCGGCGAGACCGATCGGCTGCTCACCACCTGCCGCCGCGCGCGCGACGCCGGCCGCCGCCTGGCGCGCGAGGCGCGCGCCGGCACGCGTACACTCTCGGCCACCGAACGCCGCCTCGCCGCGCTGACCGCGGGCGCGGTGCGCGTGTTCGAGGAGATCTGCACGCTCGCCCGCCTCAACCGCGGCCGCGTCTTCCCGAGCTACGACTGGCTCGCCGAGGCGACGGGCCTAGGCCGGGCGACGATCGCGCGCGCGCTCGTGCTGCTCGAGGCAGCGGGCTTCCTGCTGCGCCAGCGTCGCTTCGTCCGTGCCGAGGGCCAGGGGGCAGGCGGCGGGGCAGGGGAGGCGCCGCGCTATCGCCAAACCTCCAACGCCTATCGCCCGCTGCTGCCTGCGGCGGTGCGCGCCTATCTGCCGCGCTGGCTGCGCCCGGCGCCGGTGCCCGACGATGTGCTCCAGCGCGAGGCCGACCGGCACGAGGCGGAGGCGGCGATGCGTGCCGGCCTCAGCTGCCGGGATCTCGCACAGGTGACGGTGGGCGGCGCACTCGGGCGGATCCTCGCCCGGCTGGGTGCCCGGATCGATGCCGCCAGCGAGTCTCAAAACTATCCGCAACCGCTCATGGATTCTCTTTAATCATGGACATCTGCGTTAGCCTAGACGGCCAACATCCTCCGCCTGACGGCGATGACACGTAAACGACAACAAATAGCCGAACGTAATCGCATCACGCCCAATGCAGGAGTGCCGGCTAACGCCGTCACATGCTCCCTAGAAGGAGCAAGCGGTTGCCGGCGCGATCCTGCCCGACGGGTAGGAATGAGACGCGGTTTGACATGTCGACCACTTGCCACGTCGCCATGTCGACATGTAGGAGGTGTGCATGCCAGTCATCGCGATCATCAGCCAGAAGGGGGGGGCGGGGAAGACAACGCTCGCCATCCACCTCGCCGCGGCCGCCCAGGATGCGGGGCGCGTCGCGCTCATCATCGACACCGATCCGCAGGCGACCGCCAGCCAATGGGCCGCCTGGCGCGGCGACGCGCCGCCCGAAGTGATCGACAGCCCGCCCCCGCGCCTCGCCGCCAAGGTCGCCGCGGCGCAGGGGCAGGGCGCTGAACTGATCGTCATCGACACGCCGCCCCACGCCGACAGCGCCGCCCGCGCCGCGGTCGAGGTCGCCGACCTGGTGCTGATCCCGTGCCGCCCGAGTGCCTTCGACCTTTCGGCGATCCAGACGACTGCGAAGCTTGTCCAGCTGCTCAAGAAACCGGCCTATGTCGTCTTCACCGCCGGCAACCCCAACGCCCCGCGCGTCTACGAAGAGGCCGGCGAGCTGGTCGAGGGCTTCGGCACCCCGCCCTGTCCGATCCAGATCCCCGACCGCGCCGCCTATCGTCACGCCAGCGGGGAAGGGCGCACCGTCATGGAATACGAACCTGCCGGCAAGGCCGCCGACGACATCCGACAGATCTACACGTGGACATGTCGACAGGTCGATCTGCCCGCTCCCCGCAAATCTGCAGCCAAGAAAGCCGCCGCATGAGCCGCAAACCCAGCTTCGCCAACCTGCGCAGCGCCACGACGCCGGCGCCCGCCCCCGTCGCAGCGCCCGCCGCGCCGGCACCGGCACAGACCGCGACCCCGGCGAGCCGCCAGGGCCGCAAGCAGATCGCCGGCTTCTTCAGCCCCGAAATGTCCTTCGCAATGCACACGCTGGCTCGGCGTCAGGGGCGGAGCCTCCAAGCGCTGATGGCGGAAGCGTTCAATGACGTGTTACGGAAGCACGGGGAAAGCCCGATCGGTGATTAGGGTCAGGACCTATTGATGTGAGTGTCGTGATCTGATTCAGGCGCTGCGAGGAGACTGAGATGAGCGGCCTGTTTTGGCTGGCGGACGAGCAGATGGCGCGACTGCGACCGTTCTTTCCGAAGAGCCATGGCAAGCCGCGCGTCGATGATCGACGGGTGCTGAGCGGCATCGTCTTCGTCAACCGCAACGGGCTGCGCTGGCGCGATGCGCCCAGCGCCTACGGTCCGCACAATACGCTGGACAACCGGTGGAAGCACCGGGGCGAGGCAGGTGTGTTCACGCGGATCATGGAAGGGTCGGCAGCGGCGAATGTCGAGCCCAAGACGGTCATGATCGACGCGACCCCGGCCTTCGCCGGGGCAGGCTTTACCTGAAGGCGCACCGCACAGCCTCAAGCCTGCGAATTAAAAGGGGATCTTGGCCGCCTGATTGGCCGCACCAAGGGTGGCATGAACACGAAGCTGCATACCATTGCCGACGCCAACGGCCGCCCTTTGTGCTTCTTCATGACCGCCGGCCAGGTCAGTGACTACACAGGCGCGGCCGCGTTGCTCGATGACCTGCCGAAAGCGCATGTGGCTGCTCAGTGGTGGCTGCTATGACGCCGACTGGTTCAGGGACGCTCTTCAGGCAAAGGGCATCCAGCCATGCATTTCGGGTCGGCGATCACGCAACGACCCGATCAGGTATGACAAGCGCCGCTACCGGCGGCGCAGCCGCATCGAAATCATGTTCGACCGCCTCAAGGATTGGCGGCGCGTCGCCACCCGCTACGATCGCTGCCCCACAGCCTTCTTTTCCGCCGTCGCCCTCGCTGCCACCGTCATCTTCTGACTTTGATCAACGAGTCCTGACCCTAACCCCTATCGATTCTGCGGAGTCGAATTTGGCTAATTAAGCGTTTAATCAATCGGCTATTGGTGCATAATGCAGAAATCGAAGATATTTAATATTGAAAAATATTCGCTGCATCGCGGCCTACAGCTTAGGGATTAATGACCGTGACGTATGTTGAAGAACCGGTAGCCGCGCCCCGACATGCATTTATTATCGGTGGTTGTCACATCGCGGGCGTAGGAATTGGAGAAAATCCGCCATTCTGGCGAGTCGTAACTGATTGGTGGAATGCAGACGAAATCGAGACTTCCGGGCATTTAACTATACCGAAGGCCTATGACATGTTACAACGACGTGTAACCTTACCTTCCGGATCTTTATTTATACTGCAACTCGGTCATTTTGACTCTTGGCAAGCATTTTCTAGGGTTAGCCCGATTCGCAAAAAAAATTTTTCTGGATTTAGACCCGCGAGTATCGCAACAGATAAGAAGAATTATGACCCTGTTTTTAAAAATTCTCTGACTCATTTGTCTCGCAAAGCAGCGGAGGGAATATTAGGCTGGGCTTTTGACAGGCTGACTATAAGAGATAAAGAGATTGATGCAGCAAAGCGAAAAATCTCTGATGAATTTGATAAATTAGCTAAATTTCTGAATTATAGCTCACCTAAAGCTGTTATTGTTTTATCGACATTTCCTACTGTAAGCATAAGGATAAACCACAATCGATTGATAATGAACCAAATATTGAAATATTATGCCAATATACACGGTTTCACCTATATTAATGTCTGGGAAGAGATAAAGTCGAGCCTTCTGACGGTGAATTTTCCAGCACGATCTCTTATACTAGACTCGATTCATTTAAATGCAAATGGGCATGATATTGTGGGGAAGGTAATTATTAAAAAATTGAAAGAAATATTTTATTAAGAAATTAAAATACATTTTGTGACTTTAAAAAAGTAATATTACCTAAATTATATTGATAATCCCCATCTCACCCAGGTGTTAATTGGCAACGTATTTGTCATCCTGTGTCAATAAATTTCTACTAGGGTCCAAACCCAATCAGCGGGTTGAGGCGAAGCGGCTTTCCTGATTCACTGCCGGTGTAGACCACGGGAGTGCTGGGATGGCGCTGTTCTGGTTGTCAGATGATGCTTGGGCGGCGATCGAGCCGCACCTGCCAAAGAACCAGCCCGGAGCGCGGCGAGTAGACGACCGACGGGTGATCTCGGGCATCCTGCGCGTGCTGAAGGTCGGCTGTCGCTGGTGCGACTGCCCGGCCGAGTTCGGTCCGTCGACGACGGTCTACAACCGGTTCAACCGATGGTCGCACCGGGGCTTCTGGCTCAAGCTGCTGGATGCGCTGGCAGACGCAGGCGCGGAAACGAAAAGCACCGCAATCGACAGCACCTACGTCAAGGGTCAGCGCGCCGCGTTCGGTGCAAAAGGGGGCGTTTCGCACAGGCGATCGGCCGTTCCCGCGGTGGCTGGACCACTAAGGTCCACGCGCTCACCGACGTCATCGGCCGTCCGTATGCGCTGATGCTGACGCCCGGCAACGTTAGCGACGTAAAGGCCGCGACCGCCCTCCTCGAACGTGCCGGGCGCATGCGCTACCTGCTCGGTGACAAGGGCTATGACGCTTCGGCTCCGCCGCCTGGCCCGCGATGCCGGTGCCGTCCCGGCAATCCCCGGCCGGCGCAACCGCAAGCGCGCCATCCGCTATGACAAGCAGCGCTACGCCGGACGCCACCTCATCGAGAACGCCTGCTGCCGCCTTAAAGACTTCCGCCGTGTAGCCACCCGCTACGACAAACTCGCTGTCAACTTCCTCTCAGACGCGCCCTCGCCACCGCCTTGGCATTCTGGCTCTGAATGAGTCTGGGCCCTAGGCTCAGGACTCATTGGTTGATCCAGAAGATGACGGTTGCCGCTAGAGCGATGGCTGACATGAAGGCGTGAGCGTATCGGTCGTAGCGGGTGTGGATACGCCGCCAGTCCTTGAGACGGCCGAACATGTTCTCGATCCTGTGGCGACGTCGGTAGAAGACGGCATCGTGTGGGATCGACATCTCGCGGCCTTTGCGTGACGGGATGCAGGCCGCGGTGCCGCGCGTGTCGAGGGCCTGCCGATACCAGTCGGCATCGTAGCCGCGATCGGCGAGCGGAACCGGAGCGGGCGGTATCGCCTCCAACATGAGGGCTGCTCCCTTGTAGTCGCTCTCTGTCCTTCGGTGAGGAGCATCGCGCGCGGGCGTCTTCGATCATCGCAGACGACATGCAGCTTGGAGTTCAGGCCATCCCTGGTACGCCCGATACATCGGGGGCGAGAGCATCGCTTAAACCCCTTTCTGAGCAGGCGGGCCGCCGTCCGGTGTGCTTTCAGATGCGTGGCATTTATCATCAACTGATCCCGCGGCCCGCCCTCGGCTGCCAGTCCTGCAAAGATGCGATTGAATATCCCCATCCGGCTCCAGCGGATGAACCGGTTGTAGTTCGTCTTGGGGGGCCGTAAGCCGCCGATGCATCCCGCCAGCGCAAACCGTTGCGGATCGCGAAGATGATCCCTCTGACGATCCGTCGGTCATCCACGCGCGGCACGCCATGCGACAATGAATAATACGGCTCGATCCGGCGAATCTGCTCGTCGGTCAGCCAGAACAGGTCATTAGAGCGTTTTCCGGCCGACCTGAGTCGAAGATGGATTCACATGGGCGCGCTGATCTGATTCACGGGGCTGGCTGGATGGAGGCCGGCATGGATGGGCAAGCCGTTGTCGATGGATCTGCGGTCGCGAGAGTTGGCCGCGGTTGACGAAGGGATGAGCTGCCGGGCTGCGGCGCGGCGGTTCGGGGTAGCGGCCGCGACGGTGATCCGCTGGCACGACCAGCGCCGCATAACGGGTGGCTATGCCGCCAAGGCGCAGGGCGGGGACACGCGATCGAGCCGGACCGCGCCGACGTCTTGTAGCCAGCGCGAGGCATGGTTCGACGGGCAGCTCGATCACGACCCCGCACGGCTGGTGTTCATCGACGAGACCTGGACGGCGACCCACATGACCCGCAGCCACGGCCGCTGCTCACGGGGCGAGCGGCTGCGGATGAGCTACCCGCACGGCCACCGCAAGACGACCACGCTGGTCGCAGGCCTGCGCATGACCGGCATGGTCGCGCCGATGGTGCTCGATGGCCCGATCAACGGCGACTGGTTCGAGGCCTATGTCGACCAGGTGCTCGTGCCTGACCTCAGGCGCGGCGACATTGTCATCATGGTCAACCTGTCCAGCCACAAGCGCGCCAGCATCCGCGATCTGATCGAGGTGGCCGGCGCCTGCCTCATATTTCTCCCGCCCCCGGCCTTCGCCGGGCCAGGCTCTACAGCCCCGACGTCAACCCCATCGAAAAGGCGTTCGCCCGCCTCAAGGCCGTGCTCCGCAAAGCCGGAGAGCGCACCGTCTCCGGCCTGTGCTCTCTTATCGGCAGGTTGGTCGACCTGTTCCAGCCGCAGGAATGCACCAATTACTTCAGCTCCTGCGGCTATGACGCAGACTGAATGGAAAAGGCTCTAATCCGGCCTCAATTTCCGTACCGCGCGGGAATAGATGGGTAGCCCA
The DNA here is from genome assembly GCF_049897245.1 of Sphingomonas sp. DC5200-1. NCBI lineage: Bacteria > Pseudomonadati > Pseudomonadota > Alphaproteobacteria > Sphingomonadales > Sphingomonadaceae > Sphingomonas > Sphingomonas sp. DC5200-1. Next base: position 39,686 of record NZ_JAFCVW010000011.1, on the reverse strand, counting down.
TTCCGTGATCCCCGCCCCCTGATCGGCGATTCCGAGATTGGGTAGGATATTTCACTTCTGCTCCATCGCTAGCTGTCGCGAGGTGGCTGAGACGATGCTCACCGATGGTGTCAGCGGTATCCGGACGTCAGGGCGGCGCTTACCGATCGCCCCGACAACGGCATCGCATTCCGAAGGGTTTGGGCTCTGCCGCCCGACCGCATCCCAAGCACGGACATGGACGGATTGCGCGTCGCCAGAAGGATGTCGGGGCATCATGAGCGCGCGTCGGTGTGTCAGGTCCTTGCCATGGCCTTACGCGCAAGCCGTCAGCGACGCGATCGTCCGGTGCCGGTCGCCTGCTCGCTTGCGACCGCAAACGGGGATGTCGCATTGGCCTGCGGGGAATAATAGCGATCGATGCGATTGCGAATGCGCGACTGCACTCGGTTTTGAATACGCCTGTTGAGCCGGCCCATGGGTTCAATGCCGGTGTCGATCGCCACTTGCTCACGGCTTTGGCGTTGTCCAGCCTGCCCGACTGACGACCGCGCCGTTTCTCCTTGGCTGGTCATGGGCAGCCGAGAGGCCGAACGTGTCGGCATCTCCTGCGCCTGTCCGCGATCCTGACGATTTTGGGCCATAACGGGCATGGTGGACAGCAGGAGAGCAAGCGGCATGATCCAACGCATAGTCCGGATCATAGACCGTTTACCGCCATCCGCCTAGCCTATCTACACGCCCAACGGTTCAACGGCCAGCCGTCGCCACATGCGCCAGGAACCATTGATAGGTTTCGCGAACCCCATCGGCCAGCGTGACCGAAGGCTTCCATCCCATGGCTTCGATACGGCTCGAATCCATTAGCTTGCGCATCGTGCCATCGGGCTTGGTGGTATCGAACACGATCTCTCCGTCAAAGCCGGTGACCTGTGCGATCAATCGTGCGAGGTCGGCAATGGTCACATCCTCGCCATAGCCGACATTGATGTGGCTCAACATCGGTTCGGTATTGGCGCGGTAGCGTTCCACAGGTAGTTCGAATACGAACAGCGACGCTTCCGCCATGTCATCGACATGCAGGAATTCCCGCCGCGGCGTACCCGTGCCCCAGATCGCGACCTTGTCGACCCGTGACTCGACGGCTTCGTGAAAACGGCGGATCAAAGCCGGCATCACATGACTGTTCTCGGGGTGGAAATTGTCGCCAGGGCCATAGAGATTGGTCGGCATGACGCTGCGGAAATCAGTGCCATGCTGTCGGTTATAGCTTTCGCACAGCTTGATGCCGGCGATCTTGGCGACAGCATAGGGCTCGTTCGTCGGCTCGAGAACGCCCGTCAGCAGGGCATCTTCGCGCATCGGTTGTGCGACGGCACGCGGATAAATGCAGGACGAACCTAGAAATAGTAGCCGGCGGACGCCGCATGCGAATGCCTGATGAATGATATTGCACTCAATCATCAGGTTTTCGTAAATGAAATCGGCGGGGTAGGTGTTGTTGGCATAGATGCCACCGACCTTGGCCGCCGCCAATACGACCCCATCCAGTGCCTCGGTCGCAAAGAAATCGCGGACCGCGTGCTGGTCCGTCAGGTCCAGTTCGGCACGGGTGCGGGTCACCACTTCGGCCCCGCGCTCGGTCAGCTTGCGTGCAATGGCACCACCGACCATGCCACGGTGACCGGCTACGAAAATCCGCATCTGCGCTTCCTCAGGACTCGATCGACACGGGCAGCTGGTAACCATGCTGCTTGAGCAGAGCATGCCGCTTTGCGGCCTTCAGATCCTCGGCCACCATCTCGGCGCACATGTCCTGCACGCTGGTTTCCGGCACCCAGCCCAACTTTTCCTTGGCGCGGGTCGGATCGCCCAGCAGTGTGTCGACCTCAGCCGGACGGAAATATCGCGGATCGATCCGTACGATGACGTCGCCCGCCTTGACCGCCGGGGCATCGTCGCCCTCGACCGCCTCGACGATGCCGATTTCCGCTTCGCCGTCGCCTTCGAAGCGAAGCGTGATGCCGAGATGCTGGGCTGACCAGGTGATGAACTCACGCACCGAATATTGCACGCCCGTCGCGATGACGAAGTCTTCGGCGGTTTCCTGCTGAAGCATCAGCCACTGCATGTGAACATAATCGCGGGCATGGCCCCAGTCGCGCAGTGAATCGATGTTGCCCATGTACAAGCATGATTCAAGGCCCTGCGCGATATTCGCGAGGCCGCGCGTGATCTTGCGGGTCACGAACGTCTCGCCGCGGCGCGGACTCTCGTGGTTGAACAGCACGCCGTTGCAGGCATACATGCCATATGCTTCACGATAATTGACCGTGATCCAATACGCATAAAGCTTGGCGACGGCGTAAGGCGAACGCGGATAGAAGGGGGTCGTTTCGCGCTGGGGAATTTCTTGGACCAGGCCATAAAGTTCCGACGTCGACGCCTGATAGAAGCGCGTCTTCTTTTCGAGCCCGAGGAAGCGGATCGCCTCCAGCAGTCGAAGCGTACCCAGACCATCAACATCGGCGGTATATTCCGGCGCCTCGAAACTGACCGCGACGTGGCTCTGCGCACCGAGGTTGTAGACCTCGTCAGGCTGGATTTCCTGAATGATACGCGTCAGATTGGACGTGTCGGACAGATCGCCATAATGCAGCTTCAGGTCGGGCGACGCCGCATGGGGATCTTGATAGATATGGTCGATACGCTGGGTATTGAACAGCGACGCGCGCCGCTTGATGCCATGAACCTCATAGCCCTTTTCCAACAGCAGCTCAGCCAAATATGAACCGTCTTGGCCCGTGATGCCGGTGATGAGTGCGACCTTCTTCCCGCTCAACGTTCTTCCCTTCGTATCTCGTGCGATCAGAGGCGCTTTCCTCGATCGGTTTCTCATCAAGGATGGCAACATATCAATCACCCATCCTGCCCGAATAGCGGCAGCGATGCGATTAGCAACAATGGCGTGCGCGGTCAGATGACCACGACATTGCCGGTTCCTACGGACGGCGCAAGAGCTGCACCTCGGAAACCTGTCCCGAAACATCGCTCGACTGGTTGCCTGCCTGTACCGTCAGCTCGAGATATTGGGCCGGACAGGTGGCGGGAATGTTGACGCGACCTTCAAAGCGGCCTTCGGCGATCGATCCAGGCAGGGGGACGCGGGCAAGCTCGGCTCCGCCGATGCAACGCACGACCCAATATCCCCGCGCGCCCGACGCAGAATCGATGCCGGTCGCGCGTCCCGACAGGGTGTAGGTGCCGGGCGGCAGGACCTGAGCCTGTTGCAGAACCACGCCGCCAGCCATAGGCGAGACGACATATTCGAAACCGCCAGGCAGCAATGTCGCGGTCACGCCCGCATCGTCAAGTACCGGCTTCCAGTCGAACAGAGATATCGATGTCCGGGCGGCGGTGAAGTGCGGGTCACGCGATTGCTGCCGGTTGGCGCCCGTGATCGCGGCATAATGCGCCCAAGCCAGATCATATTGCTGCTTATGGCTCAAGGCATCGATGACTATCGTATCGGCCGAGAGGGGCACCGCGACGTGTGCGCGGCGGGCCTTTCTCAACAGAGCGGCCGTGGCGACCGGATTGCCGCCCAGCGCCGCCTGGTTCAGAAAATCGTTCCCCCAAGGGGGCCGCTTCGCCAACAAGGCGACCATGCCATCGGCGATTTTATCGTCGGCGATCGCTGCATTGAGAACCGGGTACAATAACGCGGGCGCAAAGCGAGATGTTCGGAGCGCGATGTCATAATTGTTCAGCACCCCCGGAATATCGTTCCGGCTTACGGCATCCTCGATTGCCCATAATTGCGTGCGAAGATCGCGACGGGACAGCTGATTGGCATAGGCAAAAATCCGGCGTGCCGGGCCGGTATCGCCCCGCAGTTGGGCATTGATACCCAGCGTGGCGACAGCCGCAACGGCCGTCGGATCCTGAACCAGGGCCTGTCGGGCGATCCGGTCGGAACGCTCCCGCGTTGCCTTGTCCACCTCCGTGCTAGAAAGCGCTGCCGACAACAGCGCCCCGATCCGGCCGTCATGCGATGAGAGCGAATAGGCCAGTTCGGGGCGGCTGTCCCGCAGTGTATAGCCCAGCGAATGCGTGACCGCCGCCCAGCCTAGGAAAAGCGCGCCGACGGCAATGCCACCCCGAATACCCCATTCGACAGGCGTTCGACGGGGCGCGGCATGATGGATCGGACGCATTTTCATCAGCGTGCGGCGCGGTCTTCCTGGCTACGACCATAGCCATAACCATAGTCATAGCCACGGCCATAATCCGCCTTGCTGGCCTCAAACTTCGTGAGAATACCGCCTATGACATGAACGTTCGCGGCGGCCAGGCGACCAAGCGCAGTGCGGACCATGCTGGAGCGGATACCGTGCGACTCCACCACATAGACCGTGCCCTCGACACGGCTGGCGATCAGCGGCGCATCGGCCAGGCCCATCACCGGCGGAGAGTCGATGATGACGTGATCATATAGCTCGAGCAGCCGTTCGATCAGCATGGGCAACCGGCTGCCCGTCAACAGTTCGGCCGCGTTGGGTGGGAGCGGCCCGGAGGTCATCACGTCGAACCCCAGTTCCGGCATCTGGAAAAGCAGCGGTGAGACGTCGTCCTGGCCGGCCAGGAAGTTGCTCAACCCACGATCGTGACTGATATTGGCGAGCTGGTGCACGGACGGCGAGCGCATGTCGCCGTCGACCAACACCACCTTCTTGCGCGCACGCGTGAGCATGGTCGCTAGCGCCAGCGCACTGCTCGATTTACCTTCGGCCGGGCGGGTCGACGTGATTGCCAGCGAGCGCGGCACGCCATGCGCGGTCGTGAAGGCCAGATTGGTCTGAATGGCCAGATAGGCATCGACCATTTCCGACTTGCGGTCGAGCAACGCATCCTTGGGTTCGATGCCGATCTTCGGCACCGAACCCAGTAGCGGCAGATTGAGCCGCCGTTCCACTTCGGCCGGATCGGCAATGGCTTCGTCGATCTGCTCCAGCGCGAAGGCAAGTGCGGACCCCAGCCCCAGGCCGATCAGTAGGGACAGCAGGAGGTTGAGCATCAGGCGAGGGCTCGAGGGATATTGCGGGATTTCCGCCGGATCGACGACGGAAACGTTGTTGATACCGACCCCGCCAGCGACGCCGATTTCCTTGAACCGCTGCAGCAGCCCGTCATACAGAGCGCGGTTGGTATCCACTTCCTGCTGATAAATATTATATTGAATGCTGCGGCGACGCACATCCAGGAAGCTGGACTTAAGGCTTTCGACGCGCGAGCGAAGCGCATTTTCACGCTCCATCGCCTGGCGGTATTCGGCCTGAACCGACCCCGACACGCGGCCTTCTTCCCGCGCGATCGACCGGTCGAGCTGATTGATCTGCGACTGAAGGGCCCGGGCCTGCGGATAGCCCGGCTCGAACTGCACCATCAGGCGCTGATATTCCGCCGCTAGTTCCGCGCGACGCTGGCGCAGATTGCTGATCGTCTGGTCGCGGAGCGCCTCGCTCGAGGTCCCCGATGCACCACCCGCCTGGGACCGTGCCTGGGCGGCGATACGGTCGGCCGTCGCCTGCGACAGGGCGCTGGTCAGTGCGGCCAGTTCGTCGGCTACGAGCGAGCGTTCCGATGTCGTGCCGTTGGCCGTCGTCTGCCCGGGCAGGTTGATGATACGCTGGGCCGAGGCATAGCCCACCAGTTGGCGCTGGGACTCGTCGAGGCGTTCCTTGGCCTGCGCGAGTTCACGCTGGAGCAGGTTGCGGCCATAGGATGTGGCCTGGACCTTGCGCTCTAGGTTCATCTGGATGAACGCATCGCTCCACGCATTGGCGACGCGTGCGGAAAAGGCCGGATCGGGGCTGATGAAACTGATCTGGACCAGGCGAGACAGGCGGGTCGGATTGATATTCAGGTTGCGACGCAACACCTCACCCGCCACGCGCAACCGCGTCGCGCGGCCGGCGACCGCATAGCGGCCATTGACCTGCTGGAAATCCGGGCTTTTCTTGGCAGCGCCGAAGCGCTCGAAGAAGGCGGGATCGTCAACCAGGCGCAATTGGGTCGCAACCCGTTCCGACAGCGACCGCGACTGGAGCAGCCCATATTGGGTCTGATAAAATTCCTGGTCCGCCAGGCTCGTTTCGCGTTCGACACCCTGGAAATTGGTGACCTGATTGGACTCGCGTGAAATCTCGATGGTTGCCGTCGCCGTGTATTTCGGTGTCATCAACAGCGTTGCGACCAGGCCGAGCAGGAGTGAGGCAACCGTCAGCCCGATGATCACAAAGCGCCAGCGATAAGAGATCCGCAGAAGCTGACGCAGCAAGTGCATATTATCACCGCCGACGACATCCCGCATCTTGGGATCGGGAAGGCCGGCCGGCGTGGTACCACGCGGGTTGGTTATAACCAGATTCATCAGACGGCCCTTACTGCAGGACGGCGATCAGCGGCGCTGCGAGCAGCGGCGAGAGAGCGACGAAGTCGCGGAAGAGACGACGTTGCGGCGAATCCCCAACGATGATGACATCATTAGCATAAACGGGGGGGTCGTCATAAGCACCGCGACGGATCGCGGCGATATTGTACAACCCCGCCATGCGGCGCGTACCGACGGTGCGCAGGATGACGACGTCTTCCTGGCGTGCAAACTCGTTAAGTCCCTTGGCCGACGCCACCACGCGCATCAAGGTCATCTGGTTGGTGACGGGGTACAGGCCAGGTTCCGAAACCGCTCCGTCTATGGTCACTACCTGGCTGACCGAGTTCTTGATGTTCACCGTCACCTGGGGATTGCGGACATACCGACCACGCAGTGCGGCCTCTATCGCCGCAGCGACCTCGGCCGCGGTCTTGCCGCGAACGTCGATCGTGCCGGCCAGTGGCATTGCGATGCGCCCGCTGGCGTCGACCTGCATCTCCCGACCCAGATCGGGGATGCCAAAGGCGTCGACCTCAATTGTGTCGAGCGGGCCAATCAGGGCCGGGCGGTCGGCAGCAGTCAGATCGCTGCGGTCGGGCGGGGGCAGGACACCGCTGCCTTCGACGACGGTCAGTTGCCCGTTGGAATGAATGGGTTCGGGGACGCCACAACCGGTAAGCAGGATCGCGCAGCTAAGGGCGATGAAGGTCTTGCGCATACGCGATGAATTCCGCGAATTGATGGGAAATTAGCCGGGCTATAGATGTTCACCCTATCGGGGTAAAGCTGAACGCTGTACCGAACTTCCCCAATGAAGCCACAACGCCGCCAATGTGATGATCATCATCATGATGGGCGTACGGGACGGATAGTCGAACGCGCTTGCGATCCACATTAGCAACAGGAGTCCAGACCCCAGTCGTCCGAGCAGAATGGCTTCATCGCGCGGACGACGCCACACCCGGACGCTGGCCCACAGCCACCATCCAAAGGCCATCAGCAGGACAAGCAGCGCACCGACCCCACCGTCCAGCAAGACCTCAAGCCAGTCGTCATGGGCATGGTTGAAATAGGTGAGGCGCAGCAACGCCATCGGTTCATGGATGCGAAAGATCGGATCGAAGCCGCCAAAGCCGCTGCCTACTGGGAAATATGTGCCGATCATCGACAGCACGGTCGGCAACCCGCGCACACGCATGTCGCTGCCCGCATCGACAGCGAAGATCCGATTGATCGCCACGGCCCGATCAGCTGCGACGCTGAGGAAGATGATGCCGGCGACAGCTGTGACGATCAGCGCGATCAGGACGGGATAAAGCCAGCGCGGTCCGAGCCGGACGACCGCATGGAGATCGCGCCGTACCAGCGCCAATGCTCCGAAGAGGGCTATCCCGGCGAGCAACAGGCCCCCGCGCGAACCGCTGGCCAGGATCGCCAGCAGGAACAACAGCATCAAGGCGCCGGCGATCGGCATTTTCCAGCGCATGGCGCGTTCGGAGCGTACCGCCCATACTGGTGCGATCATGCATCCCATCGCCAGAAAAAGTGCAAAGTGATTGCGATTGGCGAAATTGCCGCTGGGCTGGCCGATTGTGTCGTTGACCAGGGGGTTCTCCAATCCCGTGCCGGAAAATTGCAGGACGGCGACAGGCGCCATGGCAATAACCATGACCAGCAGGGCATCAGGCAGATAGCGACGATCGCGTTCGTCCAGCATCAGGGCTAGGACCAGAATGACGCCTGGCACCATCAAGGCATAAAGGGCATTCCAGGTTGCGCCCGGCACCACCGTTAACGGTCGCCAGGGCTGTGAGGCGCCAGTGATCGCCGAGGCATTGAGGAGCAGGCCGCGGCCGGGCAGCGAAGTCCAGATTGCCGGGGGCAATGGTATGAGTTGCACCGTGACCAGCGTCACGATCGCTGCGAACAGCAAGACGACCGGACGCCCTTGGCGCCAGGCGGGAGCGGGCCCGAAGAGAACCGCCATGACCAGTACCAGGGTCGCGACGCTACGCACGACCACCTGACCCAGGACGTCGGGCCGCGATGCCCCCCCGGCCAGCCATATCGCCGCTAGCATCAGGCACAGGAGCGCGAAGATCGGACCGATCTGCAACCGGCGGTTTGTCGAACGGGATTTTAGCATGCTGGTCGTGTTCATAGGCCGCACGTCGAACCGGATCAATCCGTGAACAGGGCGAGCATCCGTTGCGCCACTTCGTCCCAATCGCGTGGAATCGCAGCGAGCTGGGTTGTCCAATCGGGACGCCACGACGCGTCCAGACGCGCACGCAACGTCTGGATCGCGGCCACTAATGCACCAGGATCGTTGGGATCGAAATAGATGGCGCTGTCGCCGCACAGCGCGTGCGCATAGGGGAGATCGGCGGCCAGAACGGGCAATCCCAGGAACATCGCCTCCACCAGCGGCAGGCCATAGCTTTCCTGGAGCGAAGGAAACACCAGCGCATCGCAAGCACGGTAGCGTGCGATCATCGCGTCGGGACCAAGTGTTCCGTGACGGACGATACGGGGATCATGGCCGACCGCTGTGGCGTCGTCGGCAATCGTCAAGTCAAGCGAAACGACGTCGCCGCAATCGGCCAGGGCCTGGCCCAGCAACTGGTGATTCTTGTGGGGATAGGGCGATGCCGGAAAGAACAACCGCAGCGGTGTCCCTGCTGCGCGCGCTGGTAGCGGGGCGGGGGGCGTTGCCAACAGCCATGCCGGTGCGGGCTGCGCGATGATCGTGATCCGGCCGGCCAGTTCGGGATAGGTGGCGAGCAATCCATCAGCCATCGTCGTCGTCTGCACGACGACCCGGTCGATCCGCGAAAGATTGGCGCGGAACAGCGCGCGACTGATCGCCGACTTTAGATTGGTGATCGCCGAGGCGCTGCGGCTGCCGGCCAGCAGGAACGGTGTCTGCACGAACACGACCTGTCGCCGTGCGCCCTGACGGTAGGGCAGGTCGCCGAGCACCAGCAGGTCGCCGCCCCGGGCGATCCGTCGCCCGGTGGTCATGCATTCGATCACGCGCGACAGGGCATTAGGCAGGCGGCGCGCATAGTGTTGGACGCGGACCGCGCTGGAACCCGTCGGCGCGTCGGCCGCGTCGCCGCGTGCGGGAAGCCAGACGGTGTCGAGCGAGGGCGTACCCACCCTTTGCAACGCGGGAAGCAGCGAGCACAGCAACTGGGTCGCACCCAGACCCTGAATGTTGGTCGCCGCGACTGTGACCGAGCGGGATATGGGACTCATGCCGTGTACCAAGGGGCTGGGGGAGGGGCGGTGCCGGCGTGCGTGGCCGCGATGCAATCGCGCATATAGGTGCCCGCCACGATCGGTTGCAGCAATCCGGCGAGCGCGGCGGTGTGGTCACGCCAGCCCTGTAAGTGGGCCGGATCCGCCGCGATCTTCGCGATCGAACGGGCCAGCGCTCCCGCATCTCCGGGCGGGAACGTGTCACCGCAACCATTCTGCGCGACCATGGCGGCAGCGCCCACCATGTCCGATGCGAGAACCGGCACGCCTGCGCCGATCGCTTCGTTCACGACAACGGCCCAACCATCATACAGGCTGGGCACCACGAGCAGGTCGTGCGCAGCGAGCGCTGCTCCTACCGCCCCGAAGGGCAGACGACCGCCATATCGCACCCGTTCTCCCTCAAGAGCCGCGCCTGCCGCCGGAGCGCCGCCATATAGCGTTAGCGTTGCCCCGCATGCGACCATTTCGGGTCTGTCGAATGCAGCAACGAGGGTATCGACGCCTTTGCGCTCGATGAACGACCCGAGATACGCGACCTTCAATCCGCCGCTCGCCACGGGCCGAGCTTGTGGAGCGGGATCCAGCGGTACGAAATAGCCGAACGGAAAAATCCGATCCGTCGCGATGCCCATGCGTCGATATTGCCGGACGCCCGCCGGGGAAATCGCAAACACGCCGCTCAGCCGCCCGCGCAGCAACTGACCATAGAGGCCATATAGGCGAGGGCGCAGGAAGGTCTTGACCCGTTCCTTCCACCGCGGCGCATCGGCCAGATATCCCGTCGCGACCGGGGAGTAGGGTTCGGAAATGAGATAGGTTTCGAGCTTGTGCCACAACGCCAGTCCAAGCGCGATATTTTGACGCGACCGCTCGAATGGGCTCCCGAAGATATGGATGCTGTCGCGTTCTTCCCGAAGGATTGCCCGAATACGGGCCTGCCAATCCTGATCGGGCAGGATTTCAACCGGCACGACCGATGCGGCATCGGTTGTCCATCCCTGATCGCGGCGAGCCGCAATATCGGGTGCGCAGGCGATGACACGCAAGGAAGCCTGAGCGGCATCGGCCAGTCCCCGCAGCGTGTGCGACTGGTGGGCGGTCAGCACGGGTTGCCAACAGCAGATGCGCATTATGCCGTCCCGCCGTAGAGGAAGTTGCTCAACGTTCGCCCGACGGCATGATAGGATAGATTTTCGATCATGCGCCGTTGCCCTGCCATGGCCAGTTGAAGAACGGTCGCACGATCGGTCGCGGCTCGGCGGATGCAGGCCACTAGTTCGTTGGGATCGGTGGTTTCCAGATACCAGGCCGCATCACCGAACACCGCTTTCACATCGCTGATGTCGGTGGCAATAAGCGCCAGTCCGTTTTCGGCGATCTCGACCGTCTTGGACGGAAATGTCGTTTCGGACACGCCACCGCCAACCGGCTTCAGCGACAGTCCGACATGCGCACGGCCCAGCAACGCGGCATAGCCTGCGGCATCGAGCCGTCCATGGATCCGGACATCGGGACACGCGCCGTCTTCGAAACGGCGCAATGCATCGATACCGGGGCCCGCTCCGGCGATTTCAAAGCGCAGCTGATCGAACGCTGGATCGCGCAGCGCGCGCATCTGCTCCAGAGCTGCCTCGAACTGCGTCTGTCCGGTGTCCTGATTGATGAACCCGGCCAGCATGACGCACAGCGGCCCGTCCGCGAAACGTTCGGGGCGGATCGCCACGGGCTCGGGTACCGCGCCGTAGCAGGTTTGGACCGGCCGAATGGGCGTTCCCTGCGCCAGGCGCGTCGTGGCCAGGATCGCGCCATGGGTTGCATAGCGTGCAAATGCCGCCGAGGCATCGGTCCCACGCCGCGAATAGGCGGCCTCGCTGGCCGAAAGCGGGCCATCCTCGATGTCGACCGATATGGCGGCGCGACGCAGCGTCAGCGCGTGCAACGCTGGCAGGTAAAGCGACATCTGATTGTAGAAGAGATGGCGGACCCCGCGCGAGCGATGCGCCACCCGCCACGCGAACCAGGCGAGCCACAACGCACTGAGCAGTTGGGACGCGACGGGGACGTCCCACAAAGGCCCGTAAACCACGGGCACACCACCGACCCGCGTTATGCCGCCGCGATGGAACCGACCACCACGACCGGGACCGCGCGCCATGCTGACCACTATCGCGCGCGCGCCCGCGGTCCTTAGCGCCCGGCCCATGGCGAGGATCTTGCGCGTCGCGGCCGGGCTGTCGGTGACGATCCCGCGCCGAACCCGCACCGCCTCGGGCAGGGCGTTGGAATAGAAGAACACGATACGTCGATCGCGGCGGTCCATCACTTATCCTTCCAGCACGCGCTTGACTGCAGCTGGAACACCCGCGGCAAGAACATTGGGGGGCAGAGGCCCGACGACGACCGCGCCCGCAGCGACGATGGTCCCCGCGCCGATGGTCGCCCCCCCCAGCACGGTGCAGCGGGCTCCGATCCAGCAGCCGTCGCCGATCGTGATCGGCAACGCCTTTTCCGTGCCCGCCCGACGCGAGGCGGGGCCCAAATCATGGCTGCCGGTCACGAAGCTGACCTCATGACCGATGTCGCATCGCTCGCCGATCACGATCGTTGCGGCCGGATGCGAATAGAAGACACCACGCGGACTGATCCAGCTTCCTCGGCCGATCGTCACGCTTCCCCGCCCGTAGAACCAGCCATCGCCGCACACCCGCGCATCGTCGGCCAGGTCAACTCCCGCCGCGCGTAGCACCGCACGACGGAACCCGAACAGCCGGGTGGGCGGCAGCAGCCGCAAAAGGAACTGGACAAGATGAAGAAACATAGACGCCTTCGCCGTCAGCCCTGCGCGCCCGCCGTCTTGTTGCGCAGCGCAAAGGCGAAGGACAGCAGTGCAATCATCAACAGGAACTGGCCAGTATCCGAAAAGAACGGCAAAAACGGGATGAAGGCGGCGCTAATGATCATCAGGACATTCATCATCACGAAGGCGAAGTTTCCACCAGCGCGTGTGATGCGCCAAATATATTGGCTGCTAAAGCCCTGTACGAACATCACCACGATGCAGCCGACATAGCCAAAGTCCATGATGAAGCTGGACAGTGCCGTCGTCCAGCCAAATCCGATCACGCCCGCGCTCTGGATATACAGGCGCTTCAGGTCGAGCGCGGCTGCGACGCTATGGCCGAAAATGGGCTCCAGCTGTCGCAGCAGGAAGGGGAAGGAGAAGATGCCGTAGAAATGGCGGCCGAAATCGACCCGCATCGAGATGGCGAATAGGGGCGCGGTATGGGTAACGTACAGAATGAATTCGACAATCGTCGATTTCAGGAACGGAACATAGTCAAGGGCGGCGTCCAGCTTCGGAGACAGGTTGGCGTTGAACAAGCGGTACAGGGTGGCGTTGCGATCACCCGCGCCGCCATCACTCGACCGATTGAGCGTGATGAACAGCATGTAGAACGCCCCGGCGCCCCCGATCGCCAGGCGGCTTGACAGACTCGACGCATTGTCGTGGCCGGCCGCGCGCCGACGATAAGTGCGCGTTGCCTCCAGCGCAAGGCAGAACAGAATAAGCTGGAGCACGGCATTGCGCCCGGCCAACGATAACATGTTCAGAAAGATGCCGGATGCCATCGACATGTATAGCGCCGCGCGCCAGGGTCCCATCTCGCTGCGAAAATAAATGCCCAGGCCAAGGCATAGGAAACACGCCCATGTAGTGACTGCCGCGATCCGCGCCCAAACCGTGGCCCCCGTCATGTCGATAACGTCGGCACGCACCGCCGCCAGGTTGGACAGATCGAGACCGCTGGTCACGATGTTAAGCGCGGTCATGATGATCGATATGGCCGCAATGGGCAGGCACCACGTACCGATCCGCCGCCAGCGGGCATAATCGGCCGCGAAATCGATTTGGACCGGACTTGCCGCACTTGGTTGGCCGTAGCGATTGGGAGGTAGCTGGACCATGGCCGCACCGATGAGAAACGCACCGATCGAAGCCGCGATCACGAATAGATAATTATTTCCGGTGAAAACCAGATAGTCGTAGCTGACTATCCCTAAGGCGGTCGGAGCAAGACACACCAGCCATGCGATCAGCAGTGCACGCACCGGCCCGCCCCAACTCCACAAAAGAGCTAGCAGGGCGCCCAGGACGATGACCAGCAGCAGCAACACAGCGTTCAGCCTCGCTTTGCGATAGTGGCGCGCACCATCTTGACAGAAGCAACCAGGGCATTGCCCAGGATCGGTATCTGCCTTGCCCGCGCGGCACCCTCCGATGCGGCGCTCAGCGAATAGCGGATCCGGCCATGCGCGCGTTCGGCCGAGGGATAAGTGCGGACATTGTCATTGTGACGCAGCGGGAATGTCAGCGTGCCTGACGGCGTCCGGACCGCCGGGTTCAGCCGGTCGTAACCCGATGTGTGCGTGGCATCGCCGTCGAAGCCGATATTGGTAATCTGCGACACCCTCGGCACGATGCTCAACCAACCACGCTGCCAACAGGTCAGCATCCACTGGAAATCCCAGCAATCCGCCAGCCGACCATCATAGGTGACATCGAAAAGATGAGTCCAATAGTCGATAAACGCAGGGGTGGCGCCGGGCAGGCGGGCCAGCTCGCCCCGATCGCGCCACGCCGGCCAGTCCGCCATGTCGAGATCGACCTGCGACCATGCGCGGCGCCAGGTCGCCCAGCCCCAGATATCGGCATATTTGGAAAACCAGTAATCCCGGTCTGGTACGGGAGACGGCACGAATGCGGATCCGCAGATCTGCGCGATCCGTTCGTCATCGCGGAACCGCTCGAGTAACTCATCGCAATATTGAAAGAAGCTTTCCGCAGGCAGGCAGTCGTCTTCGAGGATGATACCTTCGCTCTCGTGCGAGAAGAACCAGTCGATGGCGCTGGCTGGTCCTTCGCGACATCCCACATTCCGTTCGCGGAAGAGCGTCTTGACCTCGCATTCCCAGTCGATCGTCGCGGTCAGTGCCCTCACGGCGGCAATGTTGGTGACGTCGTCGGCACGCCCGGCGCGCGGTCCGTCGGAGGCGATATAGATCCTGGACGGACGGACGCCCCGCAGTGCCTCGATCACCCGCTTCGTGGGTTCCGGGCGGTTGAAGGTTATCAGCAGTATCGCGCTTCGCATCAAGACGGCCTTCATCAGTCATGTCCGGCAAGAGGCTGCTGCCCCGTGCCACAAGCGTTCTCGGTTCGCCAACCGCCTAGCGCCCGCTCCTCTTTGGTCAGCGCAGAATGAATGCCTTCGCCTGCAACAGGAACAAGGACCGGGTACGCCCGAACACCGCATTCAGCAATACGGCAGATACCGCCTGACTTGCCACCAGCGACATCGATGCCCCGACCAAGCCATAGCGTGGTATCAGCAGCAGGTTAAAGACGATCCCGACAATGGCTCCTGCCACGGCCTGATACAGGCCGTAGCGAATATGGCCGGTGTTGATGAACCACGGGTTCGCGCCGACCCCCATGGCAACGAATACCCCCGCCCACACCTGGATCGACAACGGCAGCGCAGCCGCGGCATAGGCCGGTCCGAAGAGGATATTCAGAATGAAACCGGAGAAGAGCGAGATGAAGAGCGCCGCAGGGACCGACATTAGGATCAACAGCCTCAGCAGACGGCCTAGACTGCGTTCATATTGTTCCAGTGAAACCTGATATTGCTGTGTCAGGCTGGGCATTGCGGCCGCGATGATCGACACGGGTACGAAATACCAGAGTTCCGAGATCCGCGTCGCTACCGAATAAACGCCGAGATCGCGATCACCCAGCAGGGATGCAATCGCGAATTGATCGACACGCATATAGATACCGATGGTCAGCAGCCGCAGGGCGAGCGGAAAGCTTTCGCGCAGCAGGAAGCGCGACTCGTCCCGGTCCCATGCGCCAAGATCGAGTTCCAGGTCGTAACGCCGTCCCTGGAACCAGGCCAGCGTATACACGAACGCGATTTCCAGCGAGAAAAGTGCCGCAAAGGTTATGACGTCAAAATCCAGCATGACCGCCGCGACGCGGATCAGCCCGAAAACGCCGGTGCTGATCATCCGCATAGTCGAGATCGCACCGACCCGATTGAGCGACTGAAAGCGGCTTTCGACTGTGTCAAATGCTTGAGGAATGAAGGACAGGCCGTATGCAATCACTACGAGGAGTGTCGTGGAATCGCTGCCACGCAGAATGAAGGCGAGCAGCGTCATAACGACCAGTGACACGATCGCCAGAAGCATCCGCAATCGCAAGGCGGTGGCGAGCACCACCGCAGGTGAACGCTCGGCCTTGGCGAATTCGCGCACCAAGATATCGGGCAAGCCGAAGGTTGCGAGCGGCATCACCATCGTCAGCAGCATCTGGCCAAGGCTGAGCAAGCCGAACCGGTCTGGTCCCAGGTGGCGGGCAATAAGAATACCGACCACGAAACTGATGCCTAGCCTGAACACGCGGTCGGACACCAGCCACCCGGCGTTGACTGCAACGATACGACGCCTGCTCAAGAATATGCTCCATGCTTGCGTAGCGGATCGTACCGCACGCCGGAAATTGTGGTTCGACGGGACAGCATCGTTCAGGGGGTGCCCGAATTCGTGACAGTACGCGCGATTGTTCTCCGCGCGGCCGTTATCCGGGAATTGGCTGCATAGCCGGTAATATCGACCGCGCCGACATCGTCCCCCAGCTGGAAATCGATCACCGCCTGAGAGAGGCCGAATGTCTCGAACCGGATATCATGGACATTCCAGGGCACAGACGGGACCGCCCAGGTCGATGCCATCAACACGGGTTGCCGGTTGCCGCTTCGATCATAGCCGAGCAGCGTCGTGCCATCGCCGACGACATAGTTGCCCCCGAAAGAATTGATCGAACGGAAATAGGACACATTGGCGGGCGCATCGAGGAAGTGGACGATGTTGTCGCGCCCGAAAACCTCAAAATGCGGTGCATTCCAGGTGACGGGGCCGTTGAAGACGGTGCCGTCGGGCCGATAGGTTGCCAGCCGCGACCCGTTCGCCTCGCCCGTGATGACCGTGCACCCTTGCATCACATAGGCGGCCGATTCGGCGAACAGCAGCGGGGCCGCCATGGGGAAGGGGGCGTAGAATTCACAGTCCGTCATGACATTGTCTGTATTGGAACTGGCGACTGGGCGAAGCGTCGCGCGAGTGCGCACCGGAACGGCTTGAGGCCGGTTGGACGTCGCAAAGCAGCGATGGCGCGATGCAGTGTTGACATTCTCGAAGCGCGACATCGTCCAGGACGTACTTTCCGCCGCGATCGAGACGACCGAAGCGACGCGATAATTGCCGCTGATCAGGACGTCGAAGAAGCGATTGCCGTTACAATTCGGGCTGGCCTCCGTACGGCACAGATAGATGGCGGCCTGCGATTCATGAGCGGCCGACAGGAACTGGATCGACTGGACCATCATGTTGTTGCGTCCGGCAGCATTCAGCAGGACCGCCCCTGGTCCCGCCGGACGGATCGACGTGGCAAAGCGCCCCTCACCGACGATCGAGAGGGCCTTGGAAAATTGCGCGGGGTCGCTGTTCGTCGCATCGATTTCGCTGACGGGGTAGGCGCCACGCGGAAAGAACAGCGTGCCCCCGCTCGGTTGAGCCAGAACGGCACGGACCGCCGCATTGATATATGGCGCCAAATCCTCGGCGCAGCGCTCGGCACGGATCGTGGCATGAAGCCGTTCCGGGATAAAGTCCAAGACCGACGTCGCACTAGCGGCTAGCAGCGCCAGCCAGGGATGGGACGCAGCCTTGTCGAACGTCCCGGGACCAGTCGCGGTCGAGGCCGAGACCGATCCGGCAAGCAGCCCGCCTAGTATCTGTCGCCGAACGAGTTCGCTCATGCGCCGGCCTGCGGGTCGGACAGCAGCGCGCGATATTGCGCGACGATGCGCGGCAAGGTGTATTGGGGTTCGAGTGCGCGACGCGCGTTCAAACCGCGGGTCGCTGCCTCGGTACGGCCATCCGGTCCGGCCAGGTGGCGGATCAGTGCCTCAAGGCCATCGGCATCGCCCGACGCAAGCTGCCACCCGGCGTCGTTCTCGACCACGGTGCGCGACAGTTCGGCATCGGCATCGGCGATCGCGACGATCGGCACGCCAGCGGCCATCACATTGTACATGCGGCTCGGCACCGACACCCCGTTCATTGCGGGCTTGAACGCGATAACCGTCGCATCGGAACAGGCAAGCATGGCATTCAACCGTTCGCGCGGTTGCCGCGGCAGATAGCGCAGGTTCGCGCCCCCGCGCGCTGCAACCGTCCCCGCCTGCCCGCCATAGCCGACGAAAAGGAACACGACATGCGGTAGGTCCTCGACACGTCGCGCGACGTCCAGAAGCAGTTCGACATCGTGGGTCCGACCGATATTGCCCGAAAACTGAATGACGAAGCGGTCAACCAGACCATGCTCGATCGCAAAGGGATTTTCGGCGCGGACGATAGGACGGATTTCGTCGACGTCGCCCCAATTGGGAATGATGGTCGTTGCCGCGCGACCATGGCCTGCAGCGACCTTGCGATCGATCAGCGACTGCATGTCGCGTCCGAGGACCACGATCCTGTCGAACCAGCCCAGCGTGCGATTGAAGAATGCCCCTGCGATACGCCACGCGGTCCCGCTCGGCTTCATCATGCCCGTAGCCGCCAGCACTTCGGGATAGACGTCATGCACCAGCAGATAGCTGCGAACGCCGCGCAGCCGGGCGATCAGCGCCAGAATGGGCGGCAAGGTGGGCGGGTTGGTGACAATCAGCATCCGGTCGCCGCGTCGCAATCGCACTAGGGCGAAGACAGAGGCGGCAACCGCCAGCGTCAACGCATTGACGGTCCGCAGAACGAGCCGATCCTTGTTGAAATGGGTGGCGTGCATCCGGTGGATGACCGTCCCATGCCGCTCTTCGGTACGGACGACGGCGATGCCCCGTTCGCTATAGCTCGGCTTGCCGCAGATGACCTGCACATCGAACACATCGGCCAGGCCTTCGGCAATCTCGGTCAGGAAATAGCCAGTCGATGTCTGTTCGGGATAATAAAGTTCGGACACGACCCACAGGCGTGGCTTCGGCATCGGCTCGCTCGCATCATTCGGTCAGAGGGGGGCGATCGCCGCAATATCACGATATAATCGCGACGACAGGCCATAGCGTATGGCGGCGTTGTCACTATCCGCCAAAGCGCTGTCGGCGAACAGTCGGCTACCGATACTAGGGGCAAGGCGTTCGACCAGTGTGGTCACGGCCCGTCCGAGCGGTAGGCGGCGAAGTCCGGGGCGTACCTGAGCGACACCGGAATAGGTGAACGGGGATGGATCCGCCGCAAGCACCACATGGGTTTTCGGTGCGTCGATAAGCTGAAGCACGACCTGCGCCGATAGGTCGACACCGATCATGGCGCGTCGCACATCGACCGCAGGAACCGGCAAAATACCCAGGCGCGACCACAGGCCGATCAATTGTTCGAGCTTCCCTCGTGTCCGCCCGCCATAAACCAAGGGGAGACGCAAAAGCGTCACGTCGAAATCGGGCGTCGCAAGATCGCGGAGTGCGCGATCCGCGGCGAGCTTGGATCGACCATAATCCCCGGTTGGCCGCTCGGTGGTCGTCCGATCGATCGTCCGCGCGGCCCCATAAACCGAAAATGAGGAAATATGGATCATGTGCCGCACACCGGCATCCCTTGCGGCACGGGCGATCGCGAGCGGGGTGGCGACATTGACCTGCTCAAGGGTCGCCGCATCGCCCTCGCTCGTGCCGACGCAGTTGACGACGCATCGCCGGCTGGCAAAGCAGGTCGGCGGGACATCGGCATAATCGGCGACAAGGATTTCATTGTTGCGCCCCGTGGGCCTTCGTGTGACGCATGCAGCCCGGTCGCCCAGATGATCGGCGAGAAGGGCGGCAATCCGGCTGCCGCCACCAATCACCAGGATTTCCGCATCCGGCCTCATCCTTGCCGCTATAGTCGGGCATTGGCGTAATAACAGCCCTTTCCCTCAACTGCGCGACCGAATATTGCGCAATAGGGATTAGGGGGCAGGAGCCATCGTGAAACGGACCATCGATCTGACTTTGGCAATAATGACGGCGATTGTCCTGATGCCGGTCGCCCTGGCAATCGCGATTGCTGTCCGCTGGACGTCTGCTGGTCCGGCTCTCTACTGGTCCGATCGTGTCGGTCGGGACGGACGCATCTTCCGCATGCCCAAGTTTCGGACCATGCGTGTCGGTACTCCGGCGCTGGCCACCCATCTGATGCAGGACGCCCGTGCGGCTCTGACCCCGATCGGCGGTTTCCTGCGCCGGACAAGCCTGGACGAGATCCCGCAATTGTGGAGCGTCCTTCGTGGGGAAATGAGCTTTGTCGGACCGCGTCCCGCCTTGTTCAATCAGGACGACCTGATCTCTTTGCGCGAGAAGGCCGGCGTCAACGCGCTGCGCCCCGGGATTACCGGATGGGCGCAGATCAACGGACGCGACGAACTGTCTATCCCGGTTAAGGTCGCCTATGATCGTGAATATCTGGAGCGGCACTCCCTAGTGATGGACTTAGCCATAATCCTGAAGACTGCCGCAAGGCTTCTGGGCGATAAAAGCGTGACACATTGATTGTCCAGGTAGAAATCGAACGAAGCTATATGTATTTTTTAGGATAAAGTCACCGTGGCTGTATCGGTTTCCGAGCGTATTCTTGCCTTGCCGCGCCCTGCTAAAAAGCTGATCGTGTTAGCCGGTGACGCATTGCTCTGCGCGACAAGCGTCCATGTCGCTTATTATCTGCGAACGAACGAGTGGGCGCCGCTTTTCGGTCCCACGGCCTACGCGGTCGTCACCGCCATCTTGCTCGCCCTACCGATCTTCATCGGCCTGGGGCTGTATCGTGCTATTTTCCGTTATACGGGAAATGCCGCGATGCTCACCATCACCAAAGCGGTCGCGATCTATTCGATTCCTTATATCCTGATCTATACTTATATCGGCATTCCCGGCGTGCCACGCACGCTCGGGTTGTTACAGCCTATCGTCTTGCTGCTTATGGTCGTGGGATTTCGTGCGACCGCTGGTGGATGGTTGGGGCACAGTTATCGCAGTGGCGACGCCGGCCGAAGCACGGCCAAGGACATGCCGCGAGTGTTGATCTACGGCGCCGGTTTTTCGGGCAGGCAGGTTGCATCGGCTCTTCAGCTCAGCGGTCAGGTCCATGTCCTCGGCTTTGTGGA
Organism: Sphingomonas sp. DC5200-1; assembly: GCF_049897245.1. Lineage (NCBI taxonomy): Bacteria > Pseudomonadati > Pseudomonadota > Alphaproteobacteria > Sphingomonadales > Sphingomonadaceae > Sphingomonas > Sphingomonas sp. DC5200-1. The sequence goes on along the minus strand of NZ_JAFCVW010000011.1, from coordinate 18,747 downwards.
CGACGATCGTTCACTGTGGAAAGCGACGATCAACGGCAAGAGGGTCTATTCGCCGACCGAAATTGATTTCCTGCGTGATCGTAAGGGGGCGACCGACGTCCTGCTGGCCATCAACAAGGCAAGCCGTGCCCGACGAAACGAGATCATTGCTCAGTTGAAACGGTCCGGAATGCATGTCCGCGCCGTTCCAGGCGTCGATCAGCTGGCAACCGGCAGCGTATCCTTCAGCGACCTCAAGGAGTTGGAGATCGAGGATCTACTCGGCCGCGCGCCGATCCCGCCGGACCAGGGGCTGCTGCGTCGGAACATCACCGGCAAAGTCGTGCTGGTGACGGGTGCGGGCGGGTCGATCGGCAGCGAGATCTGCCGACAGATCGCACGCCTGTCGCCGGAAATTCTTCTTATCGTCGATTCCAGCGAATATAATCTATATGCGATTCACCAGGAATTGCTCCGCAGCATGGCTGCGGGCACGGCAAACGCCCATCACCTGGTTCCGCTACTGGCGACCGTGCGCGATTACCGCAGGATCGATGAGATCATCGCGACGTGGCGGCCCTATACCATCTATCACGCTGCGGCTTATAAGCATGTGCCGCTGGTCGAGCATAATATTCTCGAAGGGCTTGCCAACAATGTTCTCGGCACGCTGAATGTCGCCACCGCGGCACGCGTGCACGACGTCGCGAGCTTCGTTCTCATCAGCACGGACAAGGCAGTCCGGCCGACCAATGTGATGGGCGCGACGAAGCGGCTCGCCGAAATTATCATCCAGGCGCTTCATGCCGACGGGACGGCCGGACAATTTTGCATGGTACGGTTCGGCAATGTCCTGGGGTCGAGCGGGTCGGTTGTTCCCTTATTCCGCAGTCAGATTGCCGCGGGCGGACCAATCACGATCACCGATCCCGAGATTACGCGCTATTTCATGACTATTCCCGAAGCTGCGCAGCTTGTGATCCAGGCCGGTGCGATGGCGCAGGGGGGCGATGTGTTCGTGCTCGACATGGGCGAGCCGGTGCGGATCGTTGACCTTGCCCGTTCGATGATCGAACTGTCCGGGCTGCGTGTCCGAGAGGAAGGGTCGGTCGATGGCGATATTGCGATCGAGTATGTCGGGCTGCGGCCAGGTGAAAAACTGTATGAGGAGTTGTTGATCGGCAACAGCCCCAGTCCTTCGGGGCATGCGCGCATCCTGCGTGCGAACGAACCCTTTATCAACTGGAACATATTGCGCGACGAAATCGCAGAGCTTCAGCAGATGATCGAATGTGGAGAACCGGAGGCAGCACGCGAGTTGCTACTGAAACTCGTCGTGGAGTTCAGCCCTACCAGTCCGCTCGTCGACTTCGTCACCCTACGCCAGGAAGAGAACAGGGCCGGCTTGCCCCCCTGTTGAGCGCCACGGGGTCGGGGGGGGGGGGGGGGGGGGGGCCCCCCCCCCCCCCCCCCCCCCCGCCCCCACAACAAAACCCCGAACGCGGAAGAAGA
>NZ_JAFCVW010000011.1:0-17246 GCF_049897245.1 Sphingomonas sp. DC5200-1 | reverse complement strand
CTGGTCCCCCCCCCCCCTTAAATACAACGGGGCGGGCTCCCCCCCTTTTGGCGCCCCCGGGGGCGGGCCGGTTTGCCCCCCCCCCCACCCCGATCCGCTCCCATCGGCGTCCAACAAAAATGCCCTGTGGCAGGACTATAGATAATCCGATTATCGGCATCGGCCGCAGACGTTCCAACGGCAAATGCGGACGCTGAAAGTGTGCCGACGTTCAATCCTTCGAAAATCCTCCGATCCAGTACGACGCGGTGTTGACCGGATGTGAAGACATAGAGTGTGTCGATATTGGAACACCCGAGCGCAGTATCGAAAAAATAGGTATCGTTGCCCAAGCCGCCAATCGCGACATCGGTCCCCTCGCCACCGAATATCACGTCGTTGCCTGCTCCGCCGATCAGCGTGTCGTTGCCACCGAAGCCGAACAGGCCATCGTCGCCATCGCCCCCGCTCAGGTCGTTGGTCCCCTTATCCCCCGTATCTGATTGCACCGCGCCGCGGTCCTCGGCGCTCGCCGTGGTGACATGAAGTGTCAGCAAATGACCCAGCGTATCGACGGCCATGTTGATGTTGGACGGTTTGGCAAGGTCGTTGATCTAAGTCTCATGTCCGATAACAATGATTCCCGGACACAGTGCTAGCTCGTCTGGATCGATCCTGTCATAGCTGGATCATGGCGCACGAACGGCTCCTTACCGATGTGATCGCCCCGACCGTCGATGACGACAGGCAAGCGCTCCCGATGCCGATCCCTCTCCAGCCGACGCTGCCTGCGATCCTCGATATCAAGATCGAGCGGGCAGCGGCTTATGCCAAGGCGGCTCGGTCGACCGCGACGCGGCGCGCGTATGATTCGGATTGGGCGATCTTCACTGCCTGGTGCGAGGAAAACGGGTTGGCGGCCTTGCCGGCCTCACCTGATGTCGTGGCGGTGTTCGCGGCGGATCAGGCGGCAGCGGGGCTGAACCCGGCCACCATTAACCGTCGCGTCGCGGCGATCGGGCATCATCATCGTGCCGCAGGCTATCCTGCTCCAACCGCCTTGCCGAACGCCGGGCGGCTCACCGAGGTTCTTGCTGGCATTCGCGCCGAACACGGCGGGGCGAAGCGCCGCAAGGCGCCGGCGGACGCCGCGGCTTTGCGGAACATGTTGGCCGCGATCGAGGGGGATGGGCTGCGCGCAACCCGGGATCGGGCAATTCTGGCGATCGGGATGGCGGCGGCCCTGCGGCGGTCGGAGATCGTGGCGCTGGAGGTGGGGCATGTCGGGATCGTGTCCGAGGGTCTGAGGCTGACGATCGCACGCTCGAAGACCGATCGGGCCGGCGAAGGCGCGGTGATCGCGATCCCCGAAGGCACGCGGATCCGTCCCAAGGCGTTGCTGCTCGCCTGGATGGCGGCGGCCGGGCATGGCGAGGGGGCACTGTTCCGACGGCTGTCGCGCAAGGATGCGTTGACCGACGCGGCCATGTCCGACCGAGCGATCGCGCGATTGGTGCAGACCCATGCCGCCGCGGCGGGATATGATCCGACGCAGTTCGGCGGGCATTCGCTCCGGGCGGGGTTCATCACCGAGGGCGCGGCACAGGGCGCGACGATCTTCAAGCTGCAGGAGGTCAGCCGGCATAAATCGGTACAGGTCCTGTCCGATTATGTGCGCAACGCTGAGCTGTTCAAGGATCATGCCGGACAAAGGTTTCTCTGACTCGCATGTGTCTATGTGTCTATGTGTCGACAGTCCGACATGGCGACGCAGCGATCGGTGATGCGGACGCCCTTACTGCGTTGCCATCGGCGTGATCGGCAGCGAGCGATCGGCGTCGGGATGGTCGAGCAGCCGGAGCAGGATTTGCGAGACGAGAGGAGGCGGCACGCCTTCGTCGAGCATCATGGCGAAAAATGCATCGTCGTTGGGCGTTGGTATCATGCCCTCGATCACGAGATTGGCGCGGGAGTCCGCCATGTCTTCCTGCCATAGGGCGATTTGCGCCGGCGTGCCGCGGACGAATTCCATCGTTCGCACCTCGGCGCGGATCGCCTCGATATCGAAATCGCTCATGGGGCCTCTCCTTCCAGTCGAAGCAAGGTCTGCGGACCGATCATCGCTTGCCCGGATGCCGCCCTGCCCGTTGGGGAAGCACAAGGATAAGCAGCGCGATCGTGACGCCCAGTACGATGTTGGCGACGGGGCGGTCGAACGCAAGCCCACCCTTGGTGACAGGCTTGTCGAGAAAATCGCCGACCGTCGCCCCCAGTGGCCGCGTCAGGATAAAGGCCGCCCAGAACAGGATCACGCGGGAAACCTGAGTGCGCAGATAGAGCGCGGCGATTACCATCAGCGATCCACCGAACACGAGCGTAGCCCCGGAATAGCCGAGGCTGCCGTCGGCGATCCAGTCGCCGAGCGCGGTGCCGAGGGTCTGCGACAGGGTGATGGTGATCCAATAGAAAGTTTCCGCGCGCGGTCCGACGACGGTATCGACCGCGACGCTGCCCAGCGTCCGATACCAGGCGAGGAGGGAGGCAAGCACACAGCCCAGTATTAGGAGCGAGCCGCCCGGATAACCGGTGCCGAGCGAACGGGTGGCGAAGTCGGCGAGCGTGGTGCCGGTGGTCGTTGAGGCAATGATCGTGGCCCAATAGAGCCAGGAGTTGAACCGTCGCGCCCTGATCTGCAGCCAGACCAGCCCGACGAGCAACAGGCCGAAGATTGCCGTGCCAATAAGATAACCGTTGAGCCCTGATTGACCGGCATTCGGTGTCGTCTCGCCGAGCCAGCTCATCGATACGGTATCGCCGCCTGTTTCACCGAGGGTCGTGGCCAGAATCTTGATGACCCAGAAGCCAAGCGTCACCGCCGGAACCTTGGTCGCCGCGTCCGTAAGATCGTCACGCGTCAGAGGGATTCAGCCCCGGGCGTAGTATCCGCATCCTGTTCGGCATCGAACGCCCGTTTCCCACGCCGCTTCCACAACGCCAGAACGGAGCTGCCATCATCGCCCCGGCCCCGCGCCGCAACGTCGAGCAGTGCACCATAGATCGTCGCGCGATCGTCGTCGGTGAGATCGACCAGTCCGGCCTTTTGGACGAGGCCGCCCAGTTCGATCAGGTGACGGGTGCGTTCGCGACGCGCCAAGACCCAATCTCTATTGTCCGTTCGCCGATGCGCTGCTTCCGTCCGCAGTCTCGCTGCGCGGTTCAGCCTTAGCGCCCGATCCGTCGTCTGCAGCATTGCCGCCACCCTTGCGCCGGCGCCGTTGAAAGAACGCCGCGCCCTTCGCGCGCCATGCCTCCTTCACGTCCGCATCCTTCGATCCAATCGCATCGAGCAACACGCCCGCGAGGATTTCGGCATCGAGGGCATCGGCACCAGTTGCGGTCACGAGCTGACCAAGCTGTTCGATCCGCTTTGCCTTCAGCGCACGAGCCTTGTCGCCCAGTGCCTTAAGCTCGGCATCATAGTCACGAACCTTCCGCATCGCCTCACCCTTCCGCGTAACGGCCGGCAATATCATACCATCCCGGGCGTGAGGGTAAAGCCGGACGCATCGAAAAGAGCCAGTAAGTCAGTCAGGAGATGCAAAGCAGATCGTGAGTGCGCGCTTATACGTTGTTGCCGACGTGCGCTAAGGCGTGCATCATGATAGTTGCGATGGCGATCTATCATTTCAGCGCAAAGGTCATCAGCCGCGCCAACGGCTCCAGCGTCGTGGCGTCTGCCGCCTATCGCTCCGCTTCCGAGCTGCCCGATCAGCGACTGGGACGATCGCACGATTTCTCGAACAAGACCGGCGTCATTCATTCCGAGGTGATGTTGCCGCAGGACGCACCGGAGCGTTTGCGCGACCGCATCACGCTGTGGAACGACGTTGAGGCGGGCGAGAAGCGTAAGGATGCGCAGCTCGCTCGCGAGGTGGAGTTCTCGATTCCGCGCGAGATGAACGAGCAGCAGGGCATCGCGCTCGCCCGCGATTTCGTCGCCGAGCAGTTTGTCTGCCGTGGAATGGTCGCGGACCTCAACGTGCATTGGGACAAGGCGAAGGACGGCAGCCCGAAGCCGCACGCGCATGTCATGCTGTCGATGCGCGACGTTGGACCGGACGGATTCGGGCGGAAGAACCGTGACTGGAATGCCCCTGCGCTTCTAACGGTGTGGCGCGAGGCTTGGGCCGCGCATGTCAACGAGCGCATGGTAGAGCTAGGGCTAGATGCACGGATCGACCATCGCTCCTATGCCGATCAGGGCATTGAGCTGGAGCCGCAGCACAAGATCGGCCCGGCCGGAAAGCGTCGCCTGGAGCGCGGCGAGGATGCCGAGCGTGCCGAGGATCACCGGCGCATCGCGCGGGAGAATGGTGAGAAGATCATTGCTGATCCGCGCCATGCGCTGGACGGCATCACCCGGCAGCAATCAACCTTTACCACTCGCGACCTTGCCACGTTCGCGTTCCGTCATTCGGACGGCAAGGAGCAATTCGACCGGGTGATGGCGGCGGTGCGCGCCAGCCCCGAGCTGGTTGCGTTGGGGAAGGATGGCCGCGACCAGGAGCGGTTTACCTCCCGCGACATGATCGCGACCGAGGCACGGCTGGAAAAGGCGGGCGATGACCTGGCGCGGCGTGGCGAGCATAGCGTGTCCGAGCAGCAGCGGGCCGGAGCGCTGAAGGCGGCGGAGCGGCGGGGGCTTACACTGTCCGGTGAGCAGCGCGACGCCTTCAACCATATCACCGGGCGGGACGGTTTGGCGTCGGTCGTCGGCTATGCCGGCACCGGCAAGTCTGCGATGCTGGGCGTCGCGCGCGAGGCATGGGAGCGCGAGGGCTATCAGGTGCGCGGCGCGGCGCTGTCCGGGATCGCGGCCGAGAATCTGGAGGGCGGATCGGGCATCCAGTCGCGCACCATCGCCAGCCTGGAGCATGGCTGGGCGCAAGGGCGTGACCAGCTTGGACCCCGTGACGTGCTGGTGGTCGACGAGGCCGGCATGATCGGCACCCGCCAGATGGAGCGAGTGCTGTCCCATGCCCGGGATGCAGGCGCGAAAGTCGTGCTGGTCGGTGACCCCGAGCAGCTGCAGGCGATCGAGGCGGGCGCGGCGTTCCGGTCGATCGCCGAGCGGCATGGCGCAGCCGAGATCACCCAGGTTCGCCGGCAGCGCGAGGACTGGCAGAAGGAAGCGACGCGGGCGCTGGCGACCGGCCGTACTCCGCAAGCGCTGAATGCCTATGCCGCGCACGGCATGGTCCATGCCGTGGACACTCGCGACGCTGCACGTGCCGAACTGGTCGACAGTTGGGATCGCCAACGGCGGGCCGATCCCGACCAGACGCGCATCATCCTCACCCACACCAATGCCGAGGTCCGACAGCTGAACGTGGAGGCGAGAGACCGGCTTCGCATGACCGGCGAGCTGGGCGAGGACGTGGCGTTCGCGACCGACCGCGGGCATCGCGACTTCGCCGCGGGCGACCGGTGCATGTTTCTGCGCAACGAGCGATCGCTGGGCGTGAAGAACGGCACGCTGGGGACGATCGCGCACGTCACGCCGGAGAGCATGACAGTGCGGCTCGACGGCGGGCGCGAGGTGACGTTCGCGGCGAAGGATTATGCGGCGGTCGATCACGGCTATGCCGCGACCTTCCACAAATCGCAGGGCGTGACGGTCGATTGTGCGCATGTTCTTGCGACACCCGGGATGGACCGGCACAGCGGCTATGTCGGACTGTCGCGGCATCGCGAGGGCGTGCAGCTCCATTACGGCCGCGACGACTTTGCCGATCAGGGCAAGCTCGCGCGTGTGCTGTCGCGCGACCGCGGCAAGGACATGGCGGGCGACTATGCGCCCGAGCGCAGCGAACAGGACCATGCCCGCGCCTTCGCCGATCGGCGCGAAATCCGGTTCCCGGAACGCACACGCCAGATGGTGGAGAAGGTGCGCGACATGGTTCGGGATGGCGCGCGCGGCATGTTCGCGGGGTTCCGGCCGAAGCCTGCGGTCGAGCGTGACGGAGCGGCGATCGGCACCGACCGTCCTGACCAAGCCAAGGCAATCCGTGACTATGCCCGCGTTGCGGCCGACGTGCGGCGGATGCAGGCACGGGACCTGCCGGTGCTGCCGCATCAGGACACTGCGGCACGGCGCGCGATCGCGGCATTGGATGCGATCCGCCCCTATGCCGCTCGCGACCTTGCGTCCGCGATGCAGCGCGAGCCTGGGCTGATCGATCAGGCGGTGAGCGGCCATACGGATGGGGCGGTGCGGGCGATGGCCGAGGAACAGCGCGTGCGGCTCGATCCTGAGGCACGCGCTGATCGGTTCGTCGCCGGCTGGCAGGCGATGCAGCGGCAGCGTGCCGGGCTCAAGCGAAGCGGCGATAGCGCCGGCGCCGAACGGGTGCAGGCGCGGATGGAGACAGAAGCGGCCGGGCTCGCCCGCGATCCGCAGCTCGAATCCGCGCTGCGCCGTCGCGCATCGGAGCTGGAGCTGGACATGCAACGCGAGCGCGCGATCGGTGACGCGCTGATGCGATCGATCGAACCGGGCCGGAACCGCGACCGGGGTATGAGCCGGTAGGGTTTCGTGCCGTCGTGCGGAAAGAGGGGGCAACATGGACGAGGGCGAATACGAACGGGATGCCGCGGCGGAAGCGTTCGAAGGCGTACGCGGCGAACTGGCGTTGCTCCGGCGCGCGATCGAAGGGATCGCGGCGCGTGACGATCGGCCTGAATCGCCCGACTATAGCGAGACGCTGGGGCAGATCACGAAGCTTGCGACCGCCACCTACCAGCGCGCGGAAATCTTGCGGAAGGCAACGGAGGAAGAGACGGTCGCACGTCAGGTCGCCGCCCGGATCACCGGGGCTGTCGCCGAGGACCGGCAGGCAGTGAAGACCGCAGCCGGCGAGCTACGCGATGCGACGCGTGCCTTGCAAGCCGTCACCGTCTCGGCACGGCGCAGTGACGAGCAGAACCGCTGGCTCGCGTGGACCGCGATCGGCGGGATCGTCGTCGGCATGATCGTATGGGCGGTATTCGCCGGCATCGTCGCGCGTGCCGTCCCTGCGGGCTGGCAATGGCCCGAGAAGATGGCGGCGCGCACGCTCGCCATGCCGATGTGGGAGGGCGGACAGCGCATGATGCGGAGCGCCGGGCCCGAGGCGTTCGCGAATATCGCGGCGGGCGACCGGATCGTCACCGCTAATCGGAACACTCTGGAGGCATGCCGCAAGCGCGCGGACAAGGCGCGTAAGCCCCTGCCCTGCACGATCACCATGTCGCCCGCCCTGCCTGCTGATACGCAGCGCTAGGCCTGTGATCAGCGGGCGGGCGGTCATCGCTAGTGTTTCAGGCTGCCCCCGTTCAGTCGCAGGCGAGATGCCGGGCGGACGAGGCGTCCCCAGCGTGGTTGCGTGGCACCGGTGAGCGTGTCGGCAAGGCGCGCGCGGGCTGGCGCGGACAGTCGTGCCCACGCCGTCTGCTCGCGTAGCGTCAGCGCGTAGAGTCGCCAGCCGCGGTTGCTCATGCAGGTTTCGATCGGGTCGTCAGGTGTGACGGGCGGTACGTCTTGGGCGGTGCCTATCGGGGGCGTGAGCCTGCGGTCCTTGACCACCGCCGGGCCGGTATCGGCCATCGGTTGGGTGGCGATCGCCAGGCAGCGGGCGAGGTCGGCGTCGCGGGTCGCGACACTGGCGCCGGGGCGGTTATAGAAACGCGCCGGGAGGGTCGTCAGCAGGGGATCGGCCCGGGTCAGCGCCAGGGCGGTCAGCAGGGCGACGGGCATGGGCGGCTTCTCCTCAAGCGGTTTATTTGATCTTCGATGAGCGGGGGCTGACTGGATTGCCCCGCCTTGCTTCAGCGAAGCAACCGCGGGTCGAAGCGGAACGGGTCCGTCCCGACCACCCTCACCCGCTTCATGTCCGCGTGGCGCACGTTCAGCAGCAGGTTCGCCTCTTGGGGCACGACGACGCTGCGCACCCGCAGGCCCAGCGCCTGGCTGGCGTCGAGGAAGGCGTCCCCCGTCTGCCGACAGGCATCGGCATCCGTCGGCGTGCCGTCCAAGCTGTGGAGCGTCGCATCATCGGGGACGTCGATCGCCAGCAACACCATGTCGTCGGGGATGAGATCGGGCGGCAGGTCGAGGTGGACCAGCACCTCCAGAACCGCGAGGCTCGGCGTAGCGGCAGTATAGACCATCGCCCGTCCCGGCGAATTCCACCGTCCGCCCCACATACGCGCGCCCTCGCCGTCCAGTGCGGCATGCGCTGCCTTGCACAGGCGATGGACGATCACGCCGCGAGGCCGTGCGCGATCTGCCCCAGCAGCGCCTCCACGGCGCGCGCCCCCTGATCCGTGTCGGTCATCGCGAGCGGCGTTTCGCCGTCGAGCGCACGATTTTCGCGCGTCAGCCAGGCATGCGCCTTGTCCGGGTCGGCGAACGTCTCCTCGGCCGCGGCGACTACGCTCACCACGCGCACGATCCGGTCGGACTCTGCCGGATCGAGCGGCTGGGCCGCGTCCTGGCGTCGCTTGAAGGTCCGCCGGTTGAGGATCTGCGGGTCGAGCGCGCTGAACGTCAGCCGGGAGGCGCGCAGGAAATGATCTACGGCCTGAGTCGGCAGGCCGCGACGGACCAGCCGCATCACGTCGCGCTCGTTGTGCAGCGGCCCCGTGTTCGCCTCGCCCCCCAGCAGCGTCTGTATCCGTCCTACCGCACTCATGCCTGTGCTCCGCATTTTGCCGGATTGTAACCGGCAAAATGTAGATAGGCATCGCGCGTGATGGCAGCAAGTCAGTGCGTCGAATGACGGCGACGTTCTGATTTTATGCCATTCCAAGGCGGGTGTCGCGGCAGGCCCCAAACGACAAAGGGCGGCGGATACATCGACCCGCCGCCCCCGTCATGCCGTGTCGCGTTCGATCAGAACGACAGCTTCAGGCCGCCGCGATAGGCTTGGTTGCGCACGTCGCTGCGTTCGAAGGTCGTGTCGGCCGACAGCGACAGCGTCGCATTACCGGTGCGGTAGGAGAGGCCCGCCGACAGCTCGCCCCAGTCGCGGTCCTGCGTGGCGACGCGGAACGGCGTGCGCAGCGGGGTGCCGCCGGCGAAGCCCGCCAGGAACACGTTCGACCGGTCCTGGAAGTCGTGCACGTAATAGGCCGAGGCGAACGGGCGCAGGCCCTGGGCATTGCCGTCGAGCTGCAGGCCGGCGCGGGCCTGGATGCTGCGATAGCTGTCCTTCGACGTGGCGAGCGCCGGGCCGGTGCCGGTTTCCGCGGTCGGCGTGAAGTCGATGCGGTTGGTGCGTACCGCAACGCGCGGGCCGAAGCGCAGCGCCTCGCTACCGGCATTGTAGGTCGCGCCGATTTCGCTCGACAGCGCCAGCGCGTTGTCGCGAGCGCGCAGGTCAAAGGCGGTGCCCAGGAACGTGCCGGTGCGGCGCGTGCGCGACTGATAGACGCCGGCGCTGGTCTGCACGTCGAGCGAGGGACCGAGCGAGCCACCGATGCGGCCGTACAGCGTGCCTTGGATCAGCTCGCCGCGCGCGGTCTGGCCGGCGTTCGGCTTGCCGTCGATCTTGGTGTAGGAGAAGCCGAAGCCCAGCATGCTGCTGTCGTCGACCTTCGCCTCGATCCCCGCCGCGACGTAGAAGCCGTCGAACCGGTCACGCCCGGTCTGCGGCACCGTGCCGGGCATCGATGCGCTCGACCCGTCGAGATAGCCGCCCGCCAGATAGACTGCGGCGTTTTCGGGCAGGACGTTTTCCTGCAGCGTCGTCGCCGGCGTGTCGCTGACCATCGCGGCCTGGCCCGGCATCGCGATCTCGTTGGCGGCGAATTCCATCGGCTTGCCGATCATCGCGATCGAACCGCCCTGGAACGTCTCGGGCGCCATCGCCGAGATGCGCTCGCGATAGAAGCGCGCCATATTGTCGGTCGCGACGGTGCCGATCGCGCGCTTGGTCGTCTCGGCGCGCGGCGCCAGGCTTTCCAGCGTCGCCTGGATCGTCGATGCCGACTGGAGGTCGAGGCCGCCATAGATGCCCAGCAGCGAATTATACGCGGCCGACCGGTTGCCATCGAGCAGGCGGGCATAGGCCATCTGCACCGGCGTGTTGGCGACGACGCTGGTGTACGAGCGCGCTGCGACGCTCGCGGTGACCGCGGTCGGGCTATAGCTGAGCAGCGGATACAGGATCGCGCTGAACGACGTGGTGTCGCCGAACGTGCCGGTGACGCCGTTGGTCGCGGTCAGGATCGTGTAGCTGTCGCCGAAGCGCGGATCGCGTGCGGTCGGTCGCAGCGTCACCGTGCCGCCGCTCAGCACCGCGCGATTGGTGGCGATTAGGTCCGACGTGCCGGGAAGGCCGACGTCGACCAGATACTGGCTGCCGGCCGCGAAGGTGGTGGTGCCCGTGACGGTCAGCGTGCCGATCGCGCCGACGTTGCCCGGTGCGACGATGCCGCCGCTCGCCGCGGTCAGCGAGGCGAGGCTGCCGGTGCCGCCGATGGTGCCGCCCCCGGTCGCGGTCAGTGCCGAACGCGTCAGCGCGCCGTTGACGGTCAGCGTGCCCTGTTCGACGCGGGTCGCGCCGCTGTAGCTGTTGCTGCCCGTAAGGATCAGCTCACCCCCGCCGCGCTTGGTGAGGCCGCCGATGTCGCTCGGGAAGCTCGCCAGCACTTCGGCCGAATAGCGGTCGCGCGCGTCCTGGATGTTGTTGCTCCAGATGTCGACGCCGCCCGTCGCCACGGTGACCTCGCGCGTCTGGCGTAGCGCGGTGGGGCCGGCCAGCGCGACGTCCATCTGCGGCGCGCCCCAGCCCGACTTCAGATCGACGCCCGGCGTGTCGAGATCCTTCGAGCTCGAGACGAGGATGTCGGAGATGAGGCCGGTGTTGTAGTTCGGGAAGCGGCTCATCAGCACGGCCGCGAAGCCGGACACGTTGGGCGCCGCCATCGACGTGCCGGTCAGCATGCCATAGCCCGGGCCGGTGATGGTCAGGTATTGCTTCATGTCGGCCTGCAGCTGCGCATTGGCTTTGGTCAGTACGAGCTTCGAGAAATCGACGCCGAGGATGTCGGTGTTGGCCGAGACGATGCCGGCGATGCGGCTGGTGTAGCCGTCGGGATCGGCGCTGGTGAAGCGCGCGCCATAGGCGAGCGTGATGCCGACCGCCTGCTGCGCGAGGAAGGTGCTTTCCGCATCCAGGTCGAACTTCGTGCCGGCCTGCTGCGCGGCGAACTGGCGGTTGAGATAGCCGTTGAGGACGTTGATCCAGGCGTTGACCGCCGCATTCTGCAGCGCGCTCAGCGTCGCGGCGCTGTAGATCGTCGGATACATGGCGCGCGTGTACTTGGCCTGGATCCCGGCGCGATCGAGCGTCGTGACGTTGAAGGTCGAGACGATCTGGCTGCCCGGCGCGGCGACGCACCAGGTCGCAGTCTGGCCGCACAGGCTGGAGCTCGGATCGGCGCTGCCGCTGGCCTGGTAATTGACCACCGACAGCCAGTTCGAACGCAGGCGCAGGTCGTTGAGCGGCGTCACCGCATCGAGGCTGGCATGTGCGCCCGCGTCGTTGCCGGCCGAGAAGACGACGAGCACGTCGTTCTTGAGGACGGGGTCGTAGAAACCGTTGAGGGTCTGCGCGAAGGTCGACCGCGCCTGGGCCAGCGACAGCGTGTAGGGCGCCGAGGTGCTGACGCCCCAGCTGTTGTTGATGATCCGGACCTTGCCGGTGTTGGCGAGGTCGACGATGTTCTGGCGCGGCGCCGAGACCGTCGTCGATCCGTCGATGCCGACGTCACGCGCCCACAGGAAATCGCCGGCCGAGAAGTTGATCGTCGCGGCCAGGATATTGGCGCCATAGGCGTTGCCGAACATCACGCCATTGGCGGTGCGGTTGCCCGCGACGGTGCCGGCGACGTGCGTGCCGTGGTAGCTCCACGGCGTGCGCGGATTGATCTGGCCGTCGTTGCCATAGCCGGACGGGGCCGCGGTGCGCAGGCCGGTGATCTTGCCGGTGCCGGAGAAGGAGGGATGGCTGAACAGCACGCCGCCATCGTTGACGCCGACCGTCTGCCCGGCACCGTTGAGGCCCAGGACATAGGCATATTCCATGCCCATGAACGCCTTCGAATAATCGACCTTGAACTGCGCGTCGTTGCGCCACGAGGCGAGCGCGGCGTTATAGTCGGTCGTGCGCGTGCCGTTGGCCATATAATAGCCGCCCGACGGCGGAGGCGGGGGAGTGCGGGTCTGCGCCGTGGCTGGCAGTGCGCTGAGTACCGTCCCCAGAGCCAGAGCGGACAACGCCAAACGCAACGACGCACGATACGACTTCACGGCCATGTAGATTCCCCCGGATCGGACGCCGCGGCGTCCGTCTTATGTCGGTGACACTCTTGTCATTTTACCGGGCATGGCAATGGGGTTGCCGGTACGGCGCACAGGTTTTGCACTATGGTGGCATTATCGCCACAGCTCACATGTCCACTTGATGATGCTTTTCCTGTGAACGATTTCGTCATATATCGTTCTGGAGGAGATTTGATGATGGCGACCGCCCTGCCCTCCCGCGATTCAGGGGTCGGTTCCGGCTGAGGGCGAAATGACACCCTAAGGGCTGGGGTCCTTGGGCCACAGGTATTCTCCGGTGAGGAGGATGTGCGCCCATCCGAGCGGTGAGACATGGGCGAGAAGATGGTCGGGGGTATCCAGCCCTTCGCGTCGTCGGGCTTCGACGGCATGGCCGAGGTGCAGGGTGTTCCAGTAGACGATGATGGCGGTGAGTAGGTTGAGTCCGGCGATCCGGTAGTGCTGACCCTCGGTGGTGCGGTCGCGGATCTCGCCTTGGCGGCCGATGCGCAGGGCATTCTTCAGTGCATGGTGCGCTTCGCCTTTGTTGAGGCCGACCTGCGTTCGGCGCTGCATGCCGGCATCGAGTATCCATTCGATGATGAACAGCGTCCGCTCGATCCGACCAACCTCGCGCAGTGCGGCTGCCAGATCGTTCTGGCGCGGATAGGCGGCGAGCTTGCGCAGGATGCGGCTCGGCGCAACCTGCCCCGCGCTCATGGTGGCCGCGCAGCGGAACAGGTCGGGCCAGTTGGAGACGATCAGCCCCTCACGCGCCTTCCCGCCCACCAGCGGTCGCAGCTCGCTCGGTGTGGCGTCCGGATCGAACACGTAGAGCCGTTTGGACGGCAGGTCGCGGATGCGCAGCACGAGGCGGTAGCCGAGCATGGCGCTGGTCCCGAACAGATGATCGGTGAACCCGCCGGTGTCGGCGTACTGCTCCTCGATCCGTCGCCCGGCCTCGTTCATCGTCAGCCCATCGAGCAGATAGGGTGCCTCGCTGACGGTTGCGGGGATGGTACGCGATGCGAACGGCGCGAAGCGGTCGTTGACGTGAGTATAAGCCTTGATGCCGGGGTCGTTGCCGTAGCGGGCATTGACCGTGTTCATCGCCTCGCCCTGCCGCGCGGCGGGGTAGAACTGGCCATCGGCCGAGGCAGTGGTGCCCATGCCCCAGACCCGCGCCATCGGCAGCGCGCCTTGCGCGGCGACCACGTTGGCCAGCGCCTGGTCGATCGCCGCGCTTTCGACATGCCAGCGTGCGAGACGGGACAGTTGCCAGTAATCATGGGTGTTGGACGCCTCGGCCATCTTACGCAGGCCCAGGTTCAATCCCTCGGCGAGCAGGACGTTGAGCAGGCCGATCCGGTCGCCACACGGAACACCGGTGCGCAGATGGGTGAAGGCGTCGGTGAACTCCAGCGCAGCGTCCACTTCGAGCAGCAGGTCGGTAATGCGGATGGGCGGCAGGCGACGGTAAAGGTCCAGCACCAGGTCATCGATCCCGTCCGGCGCATCGGCGGCCAGGCGATCGATGCGCAGCGTCCCGTCCTCGATGCTGCCTTTCGGGATCGTACCGTTGCGCGCGGCGCGACCGAGCCGGGCGAGGCCATCGGCGAGACGGGCCTTGCGGTCCGCGAGCCAGACATGCGGATCGGACGGTACGGCCAGCTTCGCAGCATGCGCGACTTCCATCGATACGAGGACGTTGCGAAGGTCACCGTACCGGTGCGAGCGGTCGAGCCAGATGTCACCCGAGCGCAGCGCGTCGCGCAGATGGAACATGACCGCGACTTCCCGGAGGCGCGCATCATCGTCGCCCTTCGCCCGCAATTGACGCCGCCATTTGGAATGTGGGCGCAGGAAATCGTCGGTCGCCGGGAGCGCGTCTTTGGTGGCGATGGCGATCACCGCGTCCAGCAAGGGGCGCGCAGCCGACGCGGCTTGGAGATGGAGGCAGCGCAGCATACGCGGGGCATAGCGACGGAAGCGGTGATACCCCTGATCGACATGCGCCAGCGGATCATCGCCAAGCGTGTCCGTCAGAACCCTGGCCGTCGCGACGAGGCGGGAGAGATGGTCCCATCCCGCCGCACGCGCGACCGCATCCTCCAGCGACGCGCCGTCGCCATGCGCTTCGAGCAGCGACTGGCCAAGCGCAGTGAAGCCGCTCAGCGTCGCAGTGACCCCACCTCTGGTTTCCGCGGCGCGTACGTCATGTAGCTGCTTCGCCTCGCGCCAGGTGCGCCCGACGATCCGGTCATGCGTCTCGATCACCGCATCCGCGGTCGCGGTAGCCCACTCGATGATGCAGACCGCGAGGATGGCGCGACGCCGGTCGGCACCGAGATCGCGCAGGCCATCGGCGAAGTAACGTTCGCCCTGTCGGCGCAGCCGGGCGACGCGATGCGGCGGGACGTCGCCGAGCAGGCGGGCATCGAGGTTCATCGCACGCAGGAACTCAAGCCGGTCGAGCAGTCGATTTGCCGCGGCGGAATTGTTGCCCGGCTCGATCCGGCGCAGCCAGATGAAGCGACTGATTGCCCCCGGCAGCATCTCGGTCGTCAGCCGGTCGAGACGGGTGCAGGCGACAAGATCAAGGCGCGATGCGATGCGCTTCTCGATGCCGCGTTCGGCCGCGACGAGCGCATCCGCGCACAGGCGCTCGATCGTCGTGATCGCCGGCAGGATGGTCATGGTATCGCGGCAGCGGGAGATGAAGCGCCGGGCGAGATCGTCGTTCGAGTGTGCCTGCTCGGCTTCGGCGAACAGCCAGTCACGGAACGTCCGTGCCGGCGCGCCCTGACCACGAAACGTCCTGTATCCGTAGATGGAGCGCAGCACCTCCATATGTTGCTGGCGGGTCTGGCGCCGGACGGCGTAGTGGACGAGCACGTCACCGGCGATGCCGAGCTGGGCGCCGAGGAAAGCGGATACCGCGAGCGGGATCACCTCGCCCGGCACCAGCATTCGTCCCGGATAGCGCAGCGCGCACAGTTGCAGCGCGAAGCCGATCCGGTTTTCCGGTCGGCGACGCCGGTCGATGTGGATCAGGTCGTCGTCCGCCAGGATATAATGCCGTAGCAGCGACGCTTCGTCGGTCGGCAGGTCGAGCAGCGACGACCGCTGCCGGGCGCTCAGGATATGGCGTCTCGGCATGCGGCTTTGTCCCTGTTGAACAGAAGTCTGTTTTGGACAACACTGACCCCACGCAGATCAAGGCTTTTCGAGGCCTAATTCCAGAAGGGTTCAATTGGGACAGCGCGCCGCCATCTACGCCAGGGTCTCGACAGCCGACCAGTCGTGCGAGCGGCAGCTTCGCGACCTCGCCGGTTTTGCCGAGCGTGGCGGCTATGAGGTGGTCGAGGTCTTTCGAGAAACCGCCTCGGGGATGAAGGCCAACCGATCGGCACGTGCCGAAGTGATGAAGCTGGCCCAGGCGCGCCACATTGATGCGATCCTTGTCACCGAACTCAGTCGTTGGGGGCGCTCGACGCAGGACCTGCTCGATACGCTCAACCGGCTGTCGGGCTGGCGCGTGTCGGTGGTCGCGATGAGCGGCATGACCTTCGAGGTCGATACGCCGCACGGTCGTATGATGGCGACGATGCTCGCAGGCATTGCGCAGTTCGAGCGCGACATGCTCAGCGAGCGGGTTCGCTCCGGCCTCGCCGCGGCACGGGCGCGGGGTCGGAAACTCGGGCGGCAGACCGGCGTCCGCCCGAAGTCGGATCGGCTTGCCCCCAAGGTGCTAGCCCTTGTTGCCGAGGGGCGCAGCTATCGCTGGATAGCCCGGGACCTCGGCCTCAGCAAGAATACTGTCGCCGCAATCGTCGGACGCTCCAGGGCGGACATGGATCACAAGGTCGAGGTGGCGGCATGAGCGTCGCGCCGGATGTCGGACGAAAGCACAGGATGAAGACCGCCGCGCTTGGATGCATTACGTACCTGGCGATTGCAGGCTTCGTCTTCGGTAGCTTGCTGAAGCCAGTATTCCTCGCGACGATCTGGTCAGATAGACTGGGCGCGCCTCACTGGCTCTGGATCGTATCCGCTTGCTTCGCGGTCGGAGCGACCAGCTTTTTGATACCGGCTCGGTTTTCGATCGTTCGAGGCCCCATTTTTGTAGCGGTGGCGCTGGCGGGCTCTCTACTCTCAGTCGGAGCTTATGCGGATAATCTGAGATTGAAGGCGTTGAACGAGTTCGGTGCTGACCGGCAAACCCAACACTCGTTTTTAGAATCGGTCCGGCATGCCCCGGAAGAATTTCAGTTCTTCCTGCATACCGCCGTCATGAAGCACTGCGTGCCATATGCATGGAGCTATCGAACGATGAACTTCTATCGCATACCTTTGAGGGCAGCGGTCAACGTCATGCCTGCAAGGTGGCTGACGGAATGTTCTATCCATCGAGAGTGACGCAGTTTGTGATCAATGGCAGCCGCGGCGACGGCAAGGACAGCTATTCCCTTAGGGTGTCATTTCGCCCTCAGCCGGAACCGACCCCTAGATCGCGAAGCGAGCGCGATAACCTGTCGAGCTTCCACACCACGAACACGTCGCCGGCCTTCAACGCGCCGATCGCGC
Source organism: Sphingomonas sp. DC5200-1 (assembly GCF_049897245.1). Taxonomy (NCBI): domain Bacteria; kingdom Pseudomonadati; phylum Pseudomonadota; class Alphaproteobacteria; order Sphingomonadales; family Sphingomonadaceae; genus Sphingomonas; species Sphingomonas sp. DC5200-1. Next base: position 313 of record NZ_JAFCVW010000011.1, on the reverse strand, counting down.
GCGCCAGCTCGGGGCGGTCAGCTCGGCCGCCCGATGCCTCCTCCTGGTAGATAGGATCGCACCCGGCATTGCGGAGCGCGCGAAGCTGCGGGTCTATGTCCTGGGAGTCGCCTCGGGACACGCGGGCGTAGCCGATTTCCATGCCTTCATTTCTGGCACGGGGTTGTGACACCTGCAAACCCTTGGAAACGCTGGGTGTGGCTTTCAGCGGTAAATGTCACGAATGTCAGCACTAGGTGACGCCGATGACGAGGGTGCTGCGGGCGGCTTCCACGACATCCTCGCTGATGGTTGCGAGGCCGTTGATCTTCAG